>JBGAIN010000166.1:0-17596 GCA_044225505.1 Limisphaerales bacterium | reverse complement strand
ATAACCAAATCCCAGGCCGCATACTTTCGATCCCGATACCGATTCCGACGCCGACACCGCTTTTTACCAACGATAAGGTCACCGACGCGGCGGCGCCGCGGTCGGAGGACCGGCTGGTTCGACAAATTTTTCTCTCACGGAGGCACCGAGGCTCAGCGCGGCGGAGGTGAAGCTGGTCGGCTAATACGACGCACAAACAACCAGCAGCCCTCGGTTGCGGCTGAGCCGCGCTGAGTCTTGGTGCCGCCGTGAGAGCCATCCTTTTTCATCGAACGGTCCGGCTGAGGAACGCCGAGCCAGCAGTCTCTATCTGGAACGAAGGCGCTCATCTGGCGTTTCCTCCATGCGGTAGTTAGCCGACTGGTTCATTGGGAGTCCTGGCTGAGCAATCGAAGGCCTCGCCGAAATCGTCGTGCAAGTCTCTGTCGGTCGGTGCGATCTTGAACCGGCGCGTGCCCGAGCCGCACACGCCGTCGCAAATGGACAACTCCGCTTCTCCGTGCGGGAACTCGTCAAGCGTACTGAGCGACCTAAAAACGGCTCCGCTGATACAGCGCTGCAAAAGCTCGATGACCTTGGACCGTTGCTGGTCGTTGAGCGTGGCGAACACCTCACGAAATGCTCGATCCTCTTTGGCCATGGCGCTCCAACTGCGAACCGGCGGCTTGTCGGGTTGGGGATGCTTGAGCAAATGCGAACCCCAATTGATCCAGTAGCGGGCATTGGAAACACTCTCATTAATCAGGAGCGAACGAGCAAGGGCGGCGCCTTCGGACTCATCTTCGGGCCACTGGAAGGGGGCTTCGTTCATGGCAAGTGCTTGAAACGGCTAACAGTTAGCCGAACGACTGCCGCCAGCAACGCCCGCCTGGCGGTTCTTGGTGGTTCCAAAATCCGCCGGCGGTCTCGCCCCGAGACGGGACACGGCAGCTCGTTCGGGCGACTGGTTGGGCATGGCACTCATCATTGGCCCTCCTGTTTTCGAATGAAGAGTGCAACGCTCCGGTCGAACCCAGCGCGGAAAACCTTGTTGTGGCTGTAGGGGTAATCGACGGGCCGGAACACCGTCTCGACAAAGGCGAGGCGCCTTGATCCATCCGGAAGTAGGCCCTTCAGAAAGCAAACTCGACCGGATACGTCACCCCCCGTGTAGAAAAGGGCTACGGCTGCGAAGAACACCACCGCCCAACTGACGCTTGCCAGCCACGCTTTGGGGGTCTGTTCGCTCCGCAATTCACTCACGTGTTTCATCGGCCGCCAGATGGTTGTTGTGTCGCCCAACGATCCACATGACCGAATGCTGCTGAGACTAGGCTCACGTCGTCACGCTAAACTTCAGAACCTTCCGCGCAAGCACGAAGCGGAAGTGAGCAGCAGTTCCGGTCCATGCGGTGGTTGGGCATCTTTGTCATACGCTGCCACAAAGGTCAAAAAAATCCATCCCGCTTGAAGAGCAGCCCTAGCGTGTGCTCCTCGTCCCAGGGCACCATAACGTCAAGCGCCGTCGCAAGCTCGCCACCGACAGGGATGATTGAGGCGCCAACCCAAGAGACTAGAGGCAGACATCGCTTGGTCTCATGATGGTCGGTAGTGGGTCACCTCGATGCTTCAACTCTCCAGATGCCAGCGCCTCGGCGTATGGCTCGTAATGCTCAAAGAGAGCCCTCTCAATATCGGCCTGCCACGAAGGTAAGCGAGCGGCCAGATCCCTCGCCATAGACAAGGCTTCAGGGGCAGGTCCCTCAGCACTCCCCACAATGGCCAGTGGGACCTCGGTGCCTGAGAACAGGGTAATCGAGCCGCGCCACATGCTCATCTCAAATCCAAAGGAAAACCGCAGCTTCCCCAGTTGAGCATCGGAGACGGGAACTGGGCGGCAGAGGTTGTGGAGCCATGGCCGGCGGCGGCAAAGCCACCTGAGTGCCAGGACTATCAGAACAAAGACCGTGACAAGGATGAAAACAGTAGTCTGTATGGTATCGATGAGGCTCGCCCCAGACCGGACGCCGATTGTGACGCAAACCAGTGCGAGCCCTAAGAATAACAGCCGCGCCAAGGTGAACGGTCGGCGCCGGGCTGATGCTGAAGGACGCAGAAGATTCCGAAGTAACTGTTCTTGCGCCTTGCTCTCAGCCGCATGCTCCTTTGCATCGCGACGCTCTCGCACCTGCCACCTCACATACCACGTAACGACTAGCACCCAAAGCAGATCACCAGAGCGAATCCAAACTTATTGGTGATCATGGAGTGGATATTCCGCCTAACGCAGAGTCAACCGACAGCGGCGTCCGCGACGAGCCGAATCTTGGAGCGCTGCCTCGCCGCTGCTCGGTTCACTGCAGGGTTAGCGCTCATTTCCGGCTGCGTTCGGAGTCGGGGTCGCTATCGGCATCGGTATCGTTCCTGAAATCACTGTAATCATCCGATTCCTCGTCGATCGTATACCCACGCTGTCCGAGTTTCGTCAGCATGGCCAAGATGCGGTCCAACCCACGTAATCGATGGAAGTGCGGGACACATCCAACCGCTCATGACCAAATCCCATGCACCATCCTTTCGATTCCGATTCCGATTCCGACCCCGACGTGGACGCCAATCGGTTTGCGCTAACCACTGGATATGCGACGGATGGTTAGGGTATCCGAAAACGAGCTTTCTTCATTCAAGCTCCTCATATTATTGGCGTTACACGGTTATATCCCCTAACGTCAACTCTTCAGAAAGCGCCCCTTAATGACCCGTTTTCCGGATCCCCGATCCATTCGTTCGCGCATCCAAAATGAACATGCACCACGCAATCCGTTTATTAGAAGCAGCTTGCCACTTCACCCCATTGCCTCGGCATCCAAAAGTCCGAGGACTGAGAAGTTCTCGCTGCCAAAACGCCGTGGCTGATCCTTTGGACAGAGCTGTCCGCAAATTGCGGACACCGGGGTTAACTGCCTGTTAAAGAAGGATTAAAGCATCCATAGCTCCGTCGCAACTGGACGAGAGCAAATTGCTCCTACATTGGGTGCAGTTACCCAACCTAACGTGGGCTCCGTGCTAACACAAAAAGTCCCGATGGCTGACCCCGCAATTCAATACTCCAATTCCGGACGGTTTGTCGGCGAATTTCTACCCGTCATGCCGCAGAGAACAGGATGCAAACAGGATGAGAACCCTATGAGAACCCTATGAGAACAGCATGGCGATGCTGTTCTCATGCTGTTCTGAGGCTGTTTACAGGCTGTTTAGACCGAATGACGGGCGAAGCCGCCGCTGCCCTCGCATGCAAACCGGTCAATTCCAGGGTTGGTGACAAACGTCTCCGGAGTGTGAGACATTTGCCTCGTCGACGGATGGCCAAGGACCAAGCAGGGCTCAGGATCCAAAGTGCCTAGTGCTTCGGACTAGCAATCCGGATCAGGCCTCTTGGACAACCGATGATTTGGAGAAAGGGCTACCGTGCGACTTCCAACCCATTCTAGCCCCCAGCGTTAGCGGTGAGGCAGATTATCTCGGTTCCATCGAGCGAGGGCGGTATCAGAATCGTCCAGGAAGAAACCCTTGATCTTCCCTAGTTCGACATGGCCATCGCAGAACGCCATGTTCGCTTTGCCAACGTGCCTGATCTCGGCATTGCGGGCGAACACCACAGAATTACTCAGTGACATCAACCAAATCGGGGTCCGATAGAGGAGCGAGCTGCTCGCCAGAACAAAGTTGTCCGCGGTCCGAAAGAATCCGTCCCCAAGCGCGATCATATTCGCAGGCGTTCGGACGTCACTTTCTTTGCAGGGAATCGTGCGATCGCCATCTTGCGTCCCAAACAACCCGAACCCGGCGGAGGGAAGGGAATTTCCGGAATAGCCGTTGGCATTATAGCCGTAAGTCCAGGGCGTATCGGCCCCGGCCACAAGGCAAAGGGCATCTTTACTGCCGGTCCGGGATGGGCAAAAAAAGACAGGGGTCATCGGAAACAACTCCTGAAAAGTCTCATCCCACGTCACCCCTGGAGCAGGGATGGTAATGGCGCCCCCAGTTGTCCGTGCGACATAGGCATTGAGGCCGCGTTTCCAGTTGGTAGGAAACGAACCTTGAGCTGTCCGCAATTCCGTGGGGTAAACCTGGTGGTCGGAAAGGTACAAGGACATGGCCAACGAGAGTTGCCGCAGGTTATTTTGGCATTGCGCCCGAAGGGCGGCCGCTTTGGCCCGTGAGACTGCAGGCAAGAGCAAGCTTGCCAGAATGGCGACAATGGCGATCACCACCAGCAGTTCGATCAGTGTGAAGCCTGGCGGCTTCACAGTGCTTCCTTCGTCGGTTGAAATCCTTGGATTGAGCGAAGGCATCCAATTCCTTTTTGTCATCCACCGTCTGTCTCGACTGAATCTCGACCAACTCTGACGCTGGCGTCAAGTTCGCAACGCACCCATGCTTTCGGTCGAGGGAAGGGGCGGATTGATAAATTCAATCGGGTCATCAATATTATGCATTGTCGCGACCGAAGAAGGATGAGTTATTCTTCCAGCATGAATATTAAGCCGACCCCATGCGCTCCAACCGTACGACATGCATTCATTCGGACTTTCGCAACGCTGTTTCCGGCTGTCTTTCTCATTGCGGCCGGGTGTGAGGACTCCGGTCCCACCGTTGCCGCCAACGCCGGAAAGGTCGTAGGGACTTACACATTGACCAGCGTCGACGGTAAGGCCGTCCCTTGTGCGCTCACCCATGGCGGACACTCCATGACGGTCAGCTCCGGCAGTTTCGTGATCGATGCGGACGGCACCTGCCGAAGCAAGATCGAGTTCAAGCTGCCCTCCGGCCAACCAGCGAGCAAAGAAGTCACCGCCACGTATACCTGCAATGGTTCCAAGCTCACGATGAAATGGCAAGGCGCAGGCACAACCACCGGGACGGTTGATGGCGACACGTTCACCATGAACAACGAAGGGATGGTCTTTGCTTACCACCGGTGATCCACTCCGCTCCGGGCAGTCCTTCGTCCAGCAACGACGGAGGCCGGACGGAGAGCCTTGAATTTCGGTGCGCCAGCGGGAATGATCGCGCGCAACAACCATGTCCGCGCGCGGCTCCAATCCTGCTGACAATGCCCCTGGGTATGTCCCAAGACAGAGTGGCTCTCGTCCCTGGCGACGGTGGGGTTTTCGAATCGTAGCCGCGTTGGTGGTGCCGCTGGGCCTTCTCGCCTTGCTAGAATTCGTCCTGCGGTTGAGCGGCTTGGGATATCCCACTTCGTTCCTCTTGCAGCAACCGCTTCCCGCACCGCACTTCGTGCAGAACAATCAGTTCGGGTGGAGGTTTTTCGGCGCGCAGATGGCGCGGACGCCCCATCCTCTTGCAGTGCCAGTGGTGAAGCCAGAGAAGACCGTGCGGGTCTTTGTCTTCGGTGAGTCTGCCGCCTATGGAGATCCAGACCCGTCGTTTGGGCTGGCCAGAATGCTGGAAACGCTCTTGAGCCGCCGTTACCCAAGGGCTCGCTTCGAAGTCCTGAACGTGGCGATGACGGGCATTAACTCCCATGTCATTCTGCCAATCGCCCGCGACTGTGCCAATGCCAGCGGTGACGTCTGGGTGGTCTACATGGGCAACAACGAAGTGGTGGGACCCTTCGGAGCGGGCACAGTCTTTGGCAAGCAAACGCCGCCGCTCACTCTGACGCGAGGGCGTCTGGCGTTGCTAAGAAATCGGACAGCCCAAGCTGTGCAAATGGTCCTGGCGAAACGGTCTCAGGCCGACACCGGGCCCGCGGAATGGGGAGGAATGAAGATGTTTCTGGACCACCCCGTTAAGTCTGGAGATGCCGCTCTTGAGAGAGTCTATCAACATTTCCAACGAAATCTGGGCGATATCGTCGAGACGGGCCGACGACACGGCGCGGCCGTGGTGCTCAGCACGGTGGCGGTGAATCTCCGTTCCTGTCCCCCGTTTGCGTCCCTGCATAAAGCCGGCCTGACTCCCGAAGAAAAGGCGGCTTGGGATCGTGCCTACCAGGAGGGCAATCGCGCCTTGGAATCTGGACAGCTCGATCGTGCTGCGGACCTGCTCCGCCAGGCCGCGCGAATGGACGATGGATTCGCCGAGTTGCGCTTTGCGCAAGCCGAATGCGCGCTGGGGCAGAATGAGCTAGCCGAGGCCGCACGGCAGTTTGAAGCGGCGCGGGAGCTGGACGCACTGCGATTTCGCTGCGACAGCCGATTGAATGAGATCATTCGCGAGATGGGTCGGGTGCGAGCGAGGGACGGGATTGGCTTCGCCGATGCCGAACGAGCGTTAGCGGCAGCCAGTCCGGGCCAGCTTCCCGGGGAAGAATTCTTCTACGACCATGTGCACCTGACGTACGCTGGGAATTATGAGGTGGCGAAAGCGATCGCGGCACAAGTCGCGCCCCTTTTGCCGCCATGGGTTCAAGCATCGCCGCATGGCCAATCGTGGGCCACGATGGCCGAATGTCAGAAACGGCTGGCCTGGACGCGTGACAGCGAGCGCGCCGCTTGGGCTGACATGTACCAACGCTACACCGACGCACCGTTCACAGCCCAGCGAAACCACGCCGGGACTCTGAGTCGCGTTCGAATTAGGCTCGAGGCTCTAAGCGAGGGAGATCGCGGAGATGCGGCAAAGCAGCACTTGAACGGCCTGTTGGCGGCGCTCGAAGAAGCTCCAGACGATGCCGATCTCCACGCTCAAGTGGCCACGCTTAAACACGAATTGGGCGACGATGCCGGCGCTGTCCTCTCGGCCCGGCGCGCGACCGCGCTCCTGCCCAGCAGTGGCGCAGCATGGTCCGAGTTGGGACTCTACCTGGCAGCGCGCCAGGAATTCCGAGAAGCCGCAGCCTGTTTTCAACGGGCCTTTTCCTTGTATCCCCAGGATGTTTGGGCCTTGCAGAACCTGGCGCAAGCTCTGACCAAGCTGGGAGAACCGGAGGAAGCGATCCGCCAGTATCGTCGCGCCCTGGAGATCAAGCCGCGCTTCGGAATGGCCTGGCTGGGGCTAGGCCAAATCCTCGAAACACGCGGGCAAAAAGCTGAAGCCGAAGCCTGTTTCCGTCGAGCCTTGGAAAATCGTATCCGCCGCCCCAAAGACTTAGCAACCTTGGCTTCGTTCTGTCAGCGACGCGGTTGGCTTGCGGAAGCGCTGACGAACTACAGCGACGCGCTCGGGTTGAATCCAGGAGATCCCCGATTGCGATTGGAGAAAGGTCGCTGCCTCGCCTCGATGAACAGGCATGCGGAAGCCGCTTTGGAATACGCCGAAGTCGTGCGGATAGCGCCCACGTTGGCCGAGGGACATTTCCTGTCCGGATTGGCAGAGGGCCGACTTGGGCGATCCCAGGAAGCGGTGGCACGATTCCGGGAAGCGGTGCGGCTGCGACCGGACTTGCTGGAGGCTCGGCTCAACCTGGGGATTGCCTTAACCAAAGCGGGGTCGGCACGCGACGCGCTGACGGAGTTTGAGACGGTGCTCAAGCTCAGTCCGACGAACAACCTGGCACAGCGCTACGTGGAATCGTTGCAACGGCAACTTCAGCCCGCTCGCCCGTAAGTGGCATTGGAAAAAAGGCGGATCGCCCCGTTCAAGTGTTCGCTGTCGAAGCAGGAATCAGGAACAAGGCGACTGATCCCGCAGGTCCAGCCGAGCTCCTATTGCCAAAGCTGAGGGAAGAAATCCGGCAGCGGGGATTTAAAGCCGTTCCGGGAGCAAGGCGAGCCCCTCATCTGCAGCTCGTTTGCGCAGAGCTGGAATAAAGCTGACAAAAGTGGCCTCCACCAGAGAAGCGATGGCCGGATGGACCAGGTGTCCCCATCTCGGAGGTTGCATGCTGAACGCTGCGTTCCACAAGGCTGCTTTAGCAAAAGCGTGTTCCAGATCAAATTGCTGGATTAGGAAAACCTGTTCGTCGAGATACTGGCGCCAAATTCGGAGTCCATCCCGGGCAATGGCCGCCTGTTTCGCGTCGGAGCCATGGAGCAATCTGAGCAAGGCATTTTCGAGCTGCAACCGATGAACCAAACTCAATCGAAGCGGATGAGGAACTTTCCGAAGCAACTGGGCCGCCTCCTGGCTGTGGTCGCCCTTGATTAGGATGCTGGTGACAAAGTGAAGGTCAGGATAAATCATGGATGACGTCGATCACCCGTTGCCCGTCCTTCGCGGAGTATCCCAGTTTGTGGAGGTTGCCCAGATAGTCAGGCGCTGGCTTTGGCTTTAGCACTTTGATAAAGGTCCCAATCGGCTCGCCATGTTTCGTGACGGTGACACTTTCTCCCGGTCGAAGGGCGTCCGCCACCTGGCTGAACTGCTGCTGAAAGGCCCGCGATGAGACCGTGGTCGCGTTTGTCTTCTTCGCCTTCTTGCTCATGTTAGACAAATATCCGACATTTGGCCGGGAGTCAATTTGCGACTAACCAAAAAGACCCGAGTTACCCCGGGTCTTTGCGCGTAAGATTAGACGTGTGCGTCTGCAGCTAACCTACTTAGCCAGGCGGTAGAACAACGTGCCGCTGCTGGTTGGCACTGTGACTGTGGATGTGCCGTTAGCGGATGTCGGCGCCGTTGTGACCGGTGTCCACGTCGCTCCCTGACCGAGTTTGGGACTGCTCTGCAGCACGAATCCGCTCGCACTGGCCGACCAGGAGATCGACAGATTACCGCCACTCACTGAGGCGGTCACCTTCGGCAGAGCGTCGAGAGAATCGGGTCCTGCGGCGTAATGCGTTGCGATCTCGCCCGGGAGCAAGACGCCCTTCCAAAGACGGAACTCATTATATTTACCTTGGAACATCGGATCGTTCCATTGGGAACGGCCGAGCCAGTTATTGACGTCGTCGATCGCCATCAAATCGATCGGAGCGGTGTTCCAAGCCACGAGAACGGCATTGCTATAGAGGCGCGCGATGTTGTTGGCGAAGTCATAGGCCACCGCGAGATAAACTTCCTCGTTGGTCGGAAGGGCAGTTGCCGCGATCAGCGGAGACGGTTCATTGCCCGCGTTCGGATCGCGGACGGAGAACTGATAATGGTTCGCTGATCCTTGCGGCGACAGGAACAAGTAATTGCCGCTCCCATCCGAGACATCCTCGCCCGTCGCAGAAGTGCCTAAGTCGAAGATGCGCTGCCACTGGCTGGACCCTTCCCAGGTGACCCAAGCTTCGACGGACAGATCGCTGCTCACATTGATGATGTGATTGGGCAGGTCGACATAGCCAGAGAGAGTCGCGGCGTCTGCTCCCGATCCGGTGCCGCCGGGCAAACTGATCTGTCCGTTGGCAAAGGTCGCTCCCAGCCCCTTGACCGTGCCGTCCGCAGTGCCGACCGAGTCTTTGACGGTCGTTCCCGATGTTTCACTAAAGCTATAGCGATGAGTCAGCGTGGCCGCGGTATGGCCGGGCAAACTGCCGACCGTGACGGGGAGAGTCGTTGATTTGCCGCCGTACGATGCGGTCACTGTCGCGGATCCGGCAGCCATATCCCGGAGTTGACCTGTGCCAGTCACGGTCAGGACACCAGGATCACTCGACGTGTAGGTAACGCCTGGGACACTCGTAAGATTCACGTTCGTGACATTGGCGAAGTTCGCGGTCAATGTGGCCTGCACAGGGAACCCGCCGCTGGTCAGGACATTGGTGCCGATGCTCAGCTGTAAGCTTTGCACCGCTCCCGGGTCGGCCAGAATGGTGTCCGGGCCTGACGCCGCGTTGAGAGCAACTTGCAATGGGGAGACGGCGCCGTCATAGATTCGGAACTCGGTAATGGTTCCCGAGAACGCGGCGTCACCGCTGAATTGGGATCGGCCCAGCCAATTATTGACGGTCTTTCCTAAATCCGCGGGCCCAACGGTGGTGTTGGCATTGGCGCCGAGCAGTAGGCCGTTCAGATACAACCAACTGGTGCGACTGGCGATGTCACTCGCCCAGACGAGGTGAAACAATTGGCCTGAAGCCGGACGGGTTCCCGTCACCGAAGCGTCGTCGCCCCGATCATTCAAGTGGATCGTTCCTTGAATCGCGCCGCTGCCGTTAGGCAAGCTTGCCATGACATACGCGCTGCCGGTGTCGGAAACACCTTCGCCCCCGGCGCTATTGCCAAAGTCCCAGATGCGGGCCCAAGCCGCGCTCTCATTGTCGGTGGCCCAAGCTTCAAACGTCGAAGCGGTGAGGTTGGTCACGAGGTTGTTGGGAAGATCGACGTAAGGTGCGGCTGGGTCGCCCGAAGTTGTCCCGCCAGGGAGGACCACAGCGCCGTTCGAGATGGTAGCACCGCCCATGAGCGTGCCATTGGCACCGCCGACAGAGTCGCTCGCATCGGCTGTGAAGCTATAGCGATGGACAAGTTTCGGAGCCGTGACGGTGATCACGGTGTTGTTGGTCGTGCCGTTGTAAACCGCAGAGACCGTTGTGGAACCTTCCTTGAGCGCAAAAAGCTGCCCTTGCGGTGTCACGCGAATGATCTGGGAATCTGCCGATGAATAGGTGGCTTCGGTCGCTCCGGCCAAAGTCACACTGCCGTACTTCGCCGTGTTGAAGGTGACGGTTGTATTCTGACGCGAGCCGACGACCATCGACTTTTCGGCGTTCCAGGTGAGCGAGCTAATCTCGATGTTGGTGACAACCGTGTTCGCGCCAGCGGCGTTGTTGACATAGACCTGGAGCGGGCTGAGCGGGGCATCATAAATGCGGAACTCCTCGATTGTGCCGTTGTAAGGGGCGTCCGCGTTGTAAAGAGACCGACCCAGCCAAGAGAATTTATTGATGACGTTGGTGAGGGAGAATCGCTTGGTGCCGGTGGTCACCGGCGAGAGAATGCGCACCAGCGCGCCATTCGTATACAGGGCCATTGAATTGTTGGGCACGTCGTAAACGCAAGCCACACTGGTGGGGCCAGCATTGTCGAGGATTCCAACTCCGTTCACTACCTTCTCATCGTTGTAACCGGGCGCCGCTTGCGCGTAGCTCATTCGAAAATCCGGAGGGTTCGCACCGCTGTGCGGCGTAAACATGACCATGTTCGCCCCCTCGCCACCCGCAGTTTGGTTGCCAAAAGCATAGAGTTCCTCCCAAGTGCCGTTATCCGCGACGGTGGCCCAGAACTCGAAGGTGACCGAGGTGTAGTTACTGATCAAACCAGAGGGAAGTTCGATATAGTCAGCGTTACTCCCGCCGGGGAAGTTTGCGGATCCACTGGAAACAGTGACGTCCCCTTGAGTCGTGCCGTTCGCGCCGGCGATCGAGTCCGTGACACCGTTGTCAAAACTGTAGCGATGAGTCAACGCAGCTTGCGCATTCACTGCGCAAAGCCACATCGCAACTGTGACCAACCCAGCCCCGGCAGCGGTTCTGAGCTGATGAAGTAGAATTTCTTTGGAGTTCATGAGGGCACTTCCGTTTAGGTTTACCAACTCTACGGTCCGTCGCCCGAGAAAAGCGGTTCGCAGCGTGACCAGAGAACATTGGTCCGCCTGCGCTAATCTTCGGGCTTACCACCACGTAAACCGCAACGGGAAAGCCTTGTCAAAGAAAATACTACGAAAAAGGAAAACTCATTCAGCCCCCCTGCCCCGCCGGTGCTCACCGACCCTTGGCTCC
Source organism: Limisphaerales bacterium (assembly GCA_044225505.1). Lineage (GTDB taxonomy): Bacteria > Verrucomicrobiota > Verrucomicrobiia > Limisphaerales > SIBE01 > JAXMHN01. Next base: position 6,002 of record JBGAIN010000166.1, on the reverse strand, counting down.
CATGTCGTCGGGCAGACAGTGCATAACTAAACCGATCGAAGACCCATACCGTGCGTTAACGCGGAGATTCTTCTCCGGCTGGATCCATTCCCAGGGTGCCCCAGCATCTCGATTCCGTCGCACATAATGGTAATACTCGGCAAAGAGCTGGTCCGCCGCCGCCCGATCCACTTTCCGCAACGCGGTGACGAACCAACCGGTCGGTGTGGCCCAATACCCGCCATTCTGATAAGTGCCGCGCTCGCACTGCGCCTGTTCCCAAAACCCGCCGAACTGCCCGGCCTCGGGCAGATGCCGCACTTGCCCCTCCCGAACCGTACCGCCCGAGCGGTAAAGCGATAACAGATGGCGCGCGATCGCTATTTCCAGGTCTGGCGGAAGCACTCCCAGCCAGACCGCGTAGGCCTCGGCCCAAACATCTTCCTTTCGTCCTAACTCTGTTGCGGAGATGAGCACGGTGTAAGACTCGCTCGCGGCGAGTGCAAGACGGCTGAAAGTGCTGGGAATGGCGCGCTGGATCTTCGTTGCTTCGGCTTCGAACCGACGCGCTTCTTGCTTGTCGTTCACGGAGTCGAACAATTCCGCGAGGTCTCGCGCCGCTCGCCAACGAAGCAACGAGGGCATGAGACACAACCCAGTCTTGCGAATAGAATCACAAAACCCCCAATCCACCCTGGATCGTTCGTCGCCAGCCTCACATCGCACCAGGCCGGTCTCGAATTCCGCCGCCACCGAATCGAACGCTTTGACGCAAATCTCGCTCAGAGCCGCTTCCCCCCAGCCCGTCTTGAATCTCGATCTAAACCACGCCGCATCGCGCGTGAGCCGCCCATGTTCCCGGACCATTTGGATGAAGAAAAAGGCGTCGTCCGCCGGTGGAAGGAAGCCAAAGGCACCGTTGCCCTGCTCGGTGTAAGCGCCGGGATACCAACACGCCGCACCCGCCGTGGTGATGTGATCAGGGATGCTGTAGCCGGGGACGAAGAGTCGCCCGAAACGCAAACCATCCTGGCCCGGTTGGGTGGCGGCAATGACGCCCACCCAGCCTTCGATTTCACTCGCAGGGACGAAGTCTTCGCCAAGCATCATGGCCGCGTCGCGAATCCAGAATGCCGGACAGTAACTTTGGGTTCCTCCGGGCACGCGCAACGCATGGCCAGTCGTATTTGTCGGCCCTCCTGGAATTCGGTTTCCCGAGGAAACTTGGGCGCTCGCCAGCACTTGGGCAGCGAAGTCGCGTAGAAATGCCACGGGCGAGGGCTCGGCCAGCGATGCTCCCGCCGGGGCGAGGCTGGCTGGAACCGAAGCGCTGAAGGTCGTCCTTCCGATCAAAGTCACGATGGCCATCGCAAAGCCTAAACGCCATTGCATGGTCTGGGTGTGCCAGACCGGGATTCAAAAGACAACCTTCGGCTAGGGTCTTGCCTTACCTTTCGCTAGTGCCGCTGGCACGTCCGATTTCATCCCAGTGCCCTGATGCATCCTGATGTTCGGCATCGTAAACTGCATTCACAGGAAGCTGCGGAGAAAGTGACACTGCGCTCCTTAGGACGAGGAAAACACATATGCTAAATTACGCGATCACGTTTTTGATCATTGCACTTATTGCGGGATTGCTCGGGTTCTTCGCCATTGCGGGAGTGGCAGCGACCATCGCCAAGGTGTTGTTTGTAGTCTTCTTAGTGGCCTTCGTGATCTCCCTGCTCACCGGCCGAAACCGAGCGGTATAGAAAGGACATTTATGGACGAAAACAAATTGATCAATCAAGGTTTGAGCAAAGGACAAGAGCTTTACGACAAAGGGCGTGAAGCGGCTCAACAAGGTTACGAAAAAGCACAGCACTTGGCCGAAACGGCGACCGAGCGTTCGCGGCAGGCGTTGGACCGGTCCAAGGAAGCGCTGCACACAACGGATGAATGGGTCCATGACAACCCGTGGATGACCGTCGGAGTCATCGCCGCGGTAGGGCTCGTCATTGGCTTTCTGCTTGGCCAAGGCCGACGCGACGATTAAAAGCCGGGCGCGAGTCCACCGCCGTTGCGAGGAAGCCCCTATGGGACGCCTCAGGTCCGAGATTCGCACCGCATGTAACGCTCGACGGATTCCAAACTGCTAACATCGTTATAGCTGACGCCGGGGCTCATGACCTTTAAGGTCGAGTCCAATGAACAGCAAACGCGCGGCGCTTGGGATCCTGCTTGTCGTTATTGCCACCGTGGTGGCGTTGCTGATATGGGGGCCTTCTGGGCGCACGACAGAACAGCCCCTCCCTGCCCCCAACGGATACGTCACTCTGATCGAATTGGGACGGGCGTTGCCCAGGGAAAGCAATGACCTCGACCATGGGGACGAGGATGTCCTTCGGAGTGTCATCAAGACGAACGCGGCGACCCTCTCGAAACTTCGGACTGCCCTTCGAACTCCTTGCCGAGTCCCGCTGCAATACTCCGAAAAGTATGCCGAGACTCACGTCGCGGATTTGGCCGAATTTAAGAAGTTAGCCAGAGCGTTGCAGGCGGAGAGCCAAGTGGCAACAATCGACTCTCAACCCGCCGTCGCCACTGCGTCTGCCCTCGACATCATTCGCCTGGGACATGAGTGCAGTCGCGGGGGAGTTTTGATTGACATGCTCGTCGGTGTCGCATGCCGGTCCTTAGGTTATAGGGAACTCGAGAAGCAAATCGGCCAACTCAACTCTCAGGAGTGCCAAGCGACATTGCAGGAACTAACCGACATTGAGGCCCGCAGCGAATCGGCCGACCAGGTGATTCACCGGGAAAAGGCTTGGGGACGCCGGACGTTCGGATGGCGCGGCCGGTTTGGGGCCATTTTCATGAGAAAGAGTTTAGAGAAAAACTACCGAAGCGGCGCGAACAAGCTGAACACCCAGCAACGCGTCGAACGGCTGCTCTGGATGGACGTTGCGGCCCGTGCCTACGAATTGGAACAAGGAAAGCGACCCGAGACGGTCGCGGATTTGATTCCCAAATACCTTGCAGCGGCCCCGAGCGACCCGGAGACAGGCGTCGCTCTTGCTTTCAAGTCGGATCGCAAGTCTTCTCGGCCGTAGCGAGCCGGAGCGATCTCTGCGGGAGCCATCTGGCAGCGTGCGTTGCCACTTCTCAAAGCACTCTGTATTGGTCGTAAACATCGCGCAGCGTACGGCCATTGAGCAGTTCCCGGCGCGAATCATTCTCCTTTCCAACCTTCTCAGCGGCCAGGTCCAGAACTTGGCCCTCGACGTCTTTCGGCACCACCACCACGCCGTCGAAGTCGGCAAAGACGAGTTCACCGGCTTGAACTAAAACTTCTCCACACCGAACAGGGACGTCGTAAGCCATCACCCGCCCCCGCCCTTGGCTGTCCAACGGTCGTATGCCTTGGTAAAAAATCGGAAAACGCATCTGGATGATGCGGCGGCAATCCCGAATCATGCTGTCGCACACGCAGCCCACCGCCCCATTTCGCTTTGCGAGAGTGCTCATGAGTTCTCCCCAAGGTGCATTTGTGCCGGCGTAATCGGTGGAGTGGACAGGCACGTCCCCCGGGACGAGAGAATCCATGAAATCAATTTCAAGACCATAGGGATCCTCCTCCACGACATAATCGGTTTCCATCCATCGAACGGTCCGGGCGCGTCCTGCGAAAGTGCAATGGTCGGGGTCCAACGGCCGCAAGCGTTGGTGCATGGCCCGATCGCGGTATCCCAATGAATCGAGGACATCGCAGACAGCGGGAACGTAGAGGGTCGCGCAAATCCACTGACAAAGTTCGGCATCTGTAGTGAAGGATGGCATAGAGTCAAGACCAGATGAAGGGTTCCAAAACTGCAGGGATGACACACTGGGCAGACAGCTTTCGTTGCTGGCAAAACCAGCGGAACGACTCGGGATTTTCCGCATTCAAAGACATCATGTCATAGTGGTTCGGCATGACAAAACGAGATTTCATCGCCGAGGCCAATTCCACCGCTTGCTCGACGTTCAGGTTGCCCCACTTGCCATTGATGGGAAATAGACTGACCTCTGCATGGGACGGAATCGCCTTCAAAAGCAAGGGCGTAAACGCTGTGTCGGAAGAATGGTAAACATTGCGGCCGTTGGGAAATGTCACGAGGTAGCCCGTTGTATCCAAGACGTCCACACCCGTCGGCAATGCGAACACTCCTGTCACGACCAACCCTTGCCATGCCCATGTTTCTCCAGCTTCGACCTGGTGTACGCGGGGCGCCGGAATTCCGAGAGCAATCAGTTTGGCGGCGGCGAAGCGGGGTGCGACCCATTCGGTGGTGTCGCGTTTAGGATAACGCAGGATCGTATCCGGATCCAGATGGTCCAGGTGATCGTGCGTTACGACAAAAACGTCGGTGCGCAAAGTCTCTGGCGGGAGAGGAACTGGAATCCGCCGGCCGAATTCGGCCGCTGCTGCGCCCACGGAATCGGATAGGTAAGCATCGATGGTGACAGTTATTCCGGCCGATCGCAGGATGTAACCGGCCTGGCCCAAGAACCAGAGACCAGCTTGATCCGGCGCGAGTGAAACACGTGTAATCCGTTCCATGGCGTCAAAGGGTGTTAACGCAAAAGCGACGCACCGCGTTCTCGTCAATCTCGATGCCCAACCCCGGCTCCTGGGGAACGGGAATCGTCCCGGAAGCGTCCATTTCGATCGGATTACGGATAACCGCACGGAGCATCGGGTTATCGCAGACATTATATTCCAGGAATAAGCTCCGTTCGAGGACGGCATTGAGATGCAGACTGGCCGCGGAAAGCAAGTCTGTTAACCAGGCATGAGGACAAACGTCCACTCCAGCGCGCTGGGCTTCCCAGAGGATTTTGCGAGCCTGGCTCAGGCCGCCACAACGGCTGAGATCGGGCTGCACCACGTCGACGCGCCCAGCAGTAATCAGCTGATGGAACCCCCAAGCGGTGGCTTCCTGTTCGCCAGCGGCAATACGGGTGTGGATCCCGGCCGCTTTAACTCGAGCGTACCCTTCATAGGATTCGGGATGGAGGAAGTCCTCGAGCCAGAAAATCCGATAAGGTTCGAGAGCTCGAATGAGCTCTACCGCTTCGTAAGCGCTGCGGTTGACCATCCAGCCTGGATCCACCAGCAATTCAACATCCGGGCCGATGGCCTCGCGCGCCGCCGCCACCAGCGCAATATCGCGACGTCGATCCTGACCAAAAACGCCCCACCCAAACTTAATTGCGGTAAAACCACGCCCCAAGTAGAACTCGCACGCTCGCCGAATCGCATCGGGCGTGCTCCGGAACAGCGTAGAAGCATAAGCGCGGACTCGACTTCGGTAGGCGCCGCCCAGGAGTTTGTAGACAGGGCGCCCCACCGCTTTACCCATGATGTCGTGACACGCGACATCAAAGCCCGAAAGGATCTGAATGGCGACACCACGGCGCCCATAATAGATGCTTCCGCGGTAAACCTTGTCCCAGAGACGTTCCACCTCGAACGGATCCTCGCCCAGGACCAAGTGCCGTAACCCCTCGAATACTCCCGCGCCGCTCTCTGGTGCATCTACCACCGCCGCTCCCACATGCGGCGCTGTTTCGACATCCGACCAGCCCGTGATGCCCTCGTCCGTACTGACCTTTAGGAGCAGACAATGCTTGACGCCATGGGCTTCCTCGCTGCCCGCGGGGGGCTTATTTTCATAGGGCGATTCCAGGACAAACGCTTCGACGTTGGTGATTTTCATCGGTTTTCCGGAAAATGCAGAGCCACTTTCAAGGTTTCGTCCTTCCGCCCTCGTGCCAGCTCGAAAGCCCGCGACCAATCGGAGAACGGCAAGTGATGCGTGATCAATTCGCCCAATCGAAGTGCGGGATCCGAGAGTTTCGCAAGCGCCGCGTCAATCAGATCCTGATCGTTACAGGCCCCGGCGATTTCCAGTTCCTGAACGTGGAGGCGAAACGCATCGAAGGTCGCTTTGCCAGGAATTGCGCTGAACACGACGGCTCGTCCCCGAGCGCGCAGGGAA
>JBGAIN010000165.1:0-17033 GCA_044225505.1 Limisphaerales bacterium | reverse complement strand
CAAATAATCCAACCATGCGAAGTTCCTCTTTGTTTTCATCGATGTCCATGTGGAAAATGCTGGGAGCCAGTAACCCAAAATCGCCGTTGCCGCCGAGCGAACCACTGAGCACGACCAGTTCCGCGTTGCTTCTCGGAGAAATATCGACCCGCTCGCGGTGCAAGTAATTCTTCACCGCGACGCGGTCGAAAGGCCGGTCGGGAGGCACAATGTAATCGTAAATCTCTTTCCCTCCCAGGAGAGTGCCAATGGTCATGCGGGCGGCATAGGTGCCCCACCAATCGTCCACCGCGTCGGTCCAACCCGCATACACGGAAGCTCCCGCGGCCGCGCAAGCCTGGATGAACGGTGCGGCGTTGGGCGTCGCACTGTCGCAGACATCCATATAAACGAGGCTGTTCTTGCCGAACTTCCAATGGCGCCCGACGAAGGGAGGGAGCACGCAGTAGACTGGTTTAGGGACGATAGCGATGCCAGTCCCCTTCTTTGGAAGGATCGCGGAGCCGAGGTAGCCATAGGCAACCTCTCCCCGGTCGAAATCCGCTTTCAGGCGAGCGTCCGTATCTCGGTCGGCCCAGGTCGATGTCAACATCGCGAAAGGGATCACGCCTTGGATCTCGATCCCATGCGTATCGATATAGAACAGGCCGATGTCATCCCCGAGCACTTCCACATTTATCAGATCAAATAGTCCCGCTTCGCCACCTTGCATTTGATAGCCGTGGGCGCTCAGCGCCGGCCCCAGACTCTTGAGCGGGTCACTGAGCAGCCCTAGACCAGAAGCCTTAAACAGGACTGCGTTCCGCGATTCTGGAATCCCCAACGGCGTGCCTCTGCGAATGGCGATCGTGTTGATCCGGTCACGGGATGGACCCACCGCGCCCGGAAAAGACCCTCCCGTTGGCACCGAAGGCACTGGAAAGGCAGGACGTCCCGGACCCAGCTGCGAAATGGCCGCAATCTCATCCGGCGTGGCGGCTGGCCTGTTGTTCACGATCACCACCAATCGCCCATCCCGGAAGCGCGCCCAGGTGGATGTATCCGCGGTGACACCGCTGGCGATGAATTCATCGAACGTCGCCAGATAAGCCGCCAACACCTGGCTATCTGCCGCCCCGTTCGTGCCAGGTAGCGCCATAATCCTTTCCGTTATATTCGAAAGGATTTGGAACCGCTGAGTTTCGTCGATCGGCACGAACCCGCTGGACAATCCCACGATTCGGAAGTAGCCAGCCGGTCCTGGCATCGGGACAACGGAATTGGTGCGATCCGTGACAAGCATGGATCGCCATTTCGGCACGCCGAGATTCTCTGCGCTCTGCACCTCGTAGGCAGGCGCGTTGCCTGACCACGACAACGCGATGCTGGCGTTCGTGGCTAAAGCCGGATTGATCCTCAGCGTCGTTTGGGACGACACGTGGGTCACTGTTGCTAACAGCGCCAACAATCCTCGGAGCGCGCCGAGCACGGTGGCACGTCTTAGAAGACCAGCATGAAGTGAAAAGTGAGCAACATCCTTGAACTGATCCGCGAACGCCGTTGGGAACCGGTGCATCGAATCGTATGCTAGAGACACTGGGATCTACCAGCAACGACAAAGAGTCGCGTTGCAGCCGCCGGTTATCGTGCGCAAGAACGCCCGCCCAAAGGAGCATCCACCCACCTGCCACCGCCCATTGAAGGGTGCGGTCGGTGTAAAACTCTCCGTCCCACCAACCCGCCACCACGCCCAGAGTCAGGACTGGCGCGGCGACCGCTCCGCATGCCACTCGTCGTCACACCATCTCTTCAAACAATTCGCGCCAGATTCCTAAATCGTCGTCATCGTGAATATCCCAGACCCGTTTCTGATGCGTTCCCACCTGGCCAAAAATGTAACCGGTGTAGCCATGATAAGCGCTGTAGGAGTCGTTCTCATAGGTGACTATCTCTCCTTCAACGAATGAATCACGGAACGCTTTATAGTTCCGGCGCACCCGATAACGCCTCCCGACCGCAAATGGCGCGACTCTCCAACTTCGACTCGTATCTGCCATACGCCTCTTATTTATGGTCGGCAAATGTCTCACACTTCGAGAACAATTTGTCGACAAAGTGTGCAACATTTCCTGGATTCCACGACGTTTCACTGGCCCGTGCGGCGGTGTCCTATCCGTTGGCTGGAGGATGGTTTGAAACCGCGGAGGGCTTTTTGGATGCACAAGAGAAACCCGCGAAAGAAACGATTCAACAAAAGCCAAAGTCAGCGTTGAACCGCAAGCCCGTGGCGGTCGGAGCGCACCAACCCGGGTGATACGCCGCAGCAACCCCGGTTCAATGCCGCTCACGGACCGGCCTTGCACCGGCCTTGCACCGGCCTTGCACCGGCCTTGCATCGAATGGTTCCCGCCGGAGCCTCGCGCATCCACACATGCTCCGTCGTATCTACCGAGTTGGTTCCGTTCTTCTACCAGATCGATTCGAAAAAACCTGAGCAACGGCTCTCCAGACGGACAAGCCATCGAAATGTCGCACACTCGGTTGACAAATTGGCGACGGAGTGTGAGACATTTCAGGTCTTAACGCCTCGCCAGGAATGTTAAGGAAGTCTCCCAACAACCCATCGGGTCAAGAAATGCCAATGGCGGCTGCGCGAAGCACTCCAGTCGCAGCTTTGTCTGGCTCAAATGCTCGTCCCCTCCCGATGGTTTGATCCAGAAGTTTCTCGGAGGATCTCTTGGCGAGACACGCTGACAATTCCCGTAGAAGCCCGCGCCGTTCGGGAATGATCTTGACATGCCCGACTTGCCGTCGCCTAGTTGTCTCAGGCGCCGGATGTAACGCGCCAACTTCGTTGGAAATCATCACAATTGTGGACCAGATACACGTGGATGTGCAGAAGTCTTCTATGAATAACCTATCTCGATTAACTCTCCTGGCTTCCGTGCTCGCCCTCGCGTCTGTCTCGGACAGTCACGGAGCGATCACAGGTCAGTGGAACTTTGACGGGAACTTGAACGCCGCGATCGGGCAACCTCTCTATGCGCTTGATGCCGAGACAGATGGCGGAACCGCTTTCGGCTCAACGACCACCTTTGGCATCGCCGACATTGGGGGCCAGCCTGCCCAAGTCATGAAGTTCCCCAAAACTCCCGACCAGGGTGGATATGCCGTTCCCACCAGCGCCCTCCCAAATGGCGGTGGGTCACTCGTAAACCAGTATACCATCATCCTGGATGTGCTTTTCCCCGCCGCCTCGCAGGGCAAAAAACGTGCCCTCGTGCAGATCGATAATGTCGGGAATGCCGAATACTTCGTCCAGGCTGGCAATGGCATTGGTGCTTCCGGATCGGACGGTGTGATCTCGGACAACAAGTGGCACCGTGTCGTCTTCGCTGCTGACCTGTCCGCCACTCCGCCTGTCCTCGACAAATACATCGATGGCGTGAAGGTCGGCACAGAACGCCCTAGCGGGCTCGATTCCGCCTATGCGTTGCCTGATACAATTTCCCTCTTCAGCGACGACAACGGCGAAACTGAGCTCGGCTACATCAACAGCCTCCAAATCCGCGATGAGAAACTCTCCGATGGACTGATTGCCGCCCTGGGAGCCCCATCCGCCACCGGCATTCTCACGGGCCCTCCGCCCAATCCTTACGTCAGTTCTGTCTCGCCCAACCCGGATACGGCCCGCATTCCGAGCCGTTCCCTCGTGCCGCCCAACGCGCAGATCACAGCGATTATCGAGGATGGCACGACCAAGCTCGTGAAAAGCTCGATCGTGTTGAAGCTCGACGACGCCACCGTGACGCCGCAGGTCACAACTCAAGGCACCACGACGACCATTACTTACTCGCCCCCATCGCTCCTTGCCGCTCTCTCCGTCCATAAGGTGGCTTTGAGCTTTACCGATGATGCGGCGACTCCCAACAACCTGGGGACACAATGGCAGTTTGCCGTCGGACCGTTCACGCCGGTCAGTGACGCACTCGCGCTTCCGGTCGACTCGGCCGCCACGCGGGGGTTTGTCGCGCGCACCGTGCAAGGGCCCGAATACGCCCAAGCGGTCAATGACCCGGCGAACTTCCCCGCCACGGTTATTCGAGGCATTCAGCAACTGAACGGCACGCTCCGAAACTTGGAAGGGGCTCTCGTCCAGGATGAGTCGATCCCAGGACCGAACAGCGGCAGCTACGCGGTGGACGTCATCAACTTCGCCACGGACCAGGAAGTAGGCAGTTTCACGGGAGATGCCCCGTTCCCTGGGATTCCCGGGCAGAACGGACATGCCACCCAGTTCACCACGGAGTTTCTCGGGTTCCTGCAATTGGACGCTGGGACCTACAAGTTCGGAGTGACGGTGAATGCCTCGCGGGTGGACGTGAATGACGATGACAACTTCGCCTTTTACATTGGCCAGAACCCGCGCGATGTCTTCTCGCAAACGCTCGGTTCTTACGTGCGCGCCACAGCGCCCGCGTTCGAAGAGAATTCGCAAAACCAGAACGAGTTCACCTTTTACATCGCTAAAAGCGGCTTGTATCCCGTGCGCCTCGTTTACGTCCAAAGCGGCCGCCAAGGCAGTGTCGAGCTCTATACTATCGACACAGTCACCGGCGAAAAAATCCTCGTGAATGACTCGGCCAATGCCAAAGCGGTCAAAGCATTTCGAACCAGCAACGCCCCTGGAGCAGGAGCGCCTTATATTGCCGAACTCACCCCACGGCCGGGCACCTCTGGAAACAATCCTGCCGATCCAGTCCAAATCCTAATCCAGGACGATCGCAGCCAATTAGATCCCGCCAGTCTCAAGCTAACGTTCAATGATTCGACGGCGACGCCCACGGTCAGCAAGTCCGGAGCGCGCACCACGGTCACCTTCCAACCAAGCGCCACGCGGACAGAAACCACCAATCGGTTCGCGTTGGTTTATGGTGACAACGCAAGCCCAGCTAACCGATTCACCAATCAATGGGTGTTCACCAGCACGGTCAATTCGGGTGGAGCGAACCCAGTGCGCGGTCAATGGGATTTTGAGCAAGGGACCTTGGCAGCAACCGTCGGCAATCCCTTGGAATACTTCGATGGCGCGGGCGGCGCGACCGAAACCAAGACGGCCTTCGGCACCACCACCTCGTTTGGCATTCCTGATATTGGTGGCCAACCGGCCAAAGTCATGAAGGTCCCGGGCGACCTCAGCAACAAGATCGGTTACACCATGCGCCATGGCATCGCTCCGAACGGCGGCGGCACCAAGGTGAACCAGTACACCCTGCTCTGGGACGTTTATCTGGATACCGCCGGCCCAGGGGCTGCCTCCATGATCCAGGTCGACGACCTCAATAACACCAGCGATGGCGATCTCTTCTGGCAGGGCGACAACTTCGGCCAGGGCCAGGGCGGTTACGTCGGCACTGGCATCTTCAAAGCCGGAGAATGGCATCGCGTGGCGATCGCGGTCGACCTGGCCGCTAAGCCCGCGGTGGTCACCAAGTTCGTCGATGGTGTCAAACAAGACGATTGGAAGACGGACGGTTTGGACGGACGCCGCGCTTTGCGCGAATACGCCGTTCTCTTCGGCGATGGCGACCAGGACGAACGCCGCATCTGGTACGTCAACAGCATCCAAATCCATTCCCGCAAACTCTCGGATGCCGAGCTGACCGCACTGGGAGCCCCCACGGCCGCGGGACTGCCGCTTTCCGGCGGCACGCCCACGGAAGAATCGGTGAGCATCAGCGTGAAGGTACAATCGGGAAGCCTCCAGATCACCTGGCCCAGCGCGACCGCCGGCCTGATACTCGAAGCCACCGATACCCTGATGAATCCCACCTGGACCGCGGTTCCAGGCGTGTCCAACAATTCCGTCTCAGTGCCCACTTCGGGCAGCACCCGCTTCTTCCGGCTGCGGAAGTAAGCGAGTAGGACAGTTCCCTGGCGCGCGGCGCATCGGGTTCGATGCGCCGCGTTAGATCAACCTATCATTGATCAGGCGGCTTGATAGTTTATGGTCTGGACATGCCATCTTCTACTTCCCGCCGTCACTTCCTCCAGCACGCCTTTGCGGCTGGCAGCTTCACAGCCACCGGAGCGACGCTCCAAGCGACCGCAAGCTCCGCGATGGCCGACATCCCCCCTGCCCTGCACTCGGCCGGGGTCAACGCCCGCGATTTAGGCGCAGTTGGCGATGGTCAATCGGATGATACCGCCGCGCTGCAACGCGCGTTGGACGCGGCCACAACCCGCGGGCCAGTCTGTTTCCTTCCCGCAGGTCAATATCGGCTGCAAGGTGCGCTGACGGTCCCTCCAGGGGTTACTCTGGCAGGCGCCTCCGGCGGGGTTCCGCATAGCGAACATCCGATCGGCACTATCCTCCTGGCGATCGGCGGCCGCGGCCAACCAGATGGCGAACCGCTCGTCACGCTTAAGCCCAACGCTGTCCTGCGCAACGTCATTATCCACTATCCAGATCAGACATTGGCAGAGGTGGCACCGTACCCGTGGAGCATTCGGGCGGACGGCGAGCTTTGCCAGATCCTCGACGTCACCCTGACCAACCCGTATCAGGCGATCGACGTCGGCAGTCGTTGGAACGAATTGCACCTGGTGCGTAACGTCTTCGCGTGTCCTTTGAAGACCGGCATTTACATCGACCAATGCACCGACATCGGCCGGATTGAAAACGTCCATTTCAATCCCAATTTCTGGACCCGAATGGCGCTCGCGCCCAAGTTCCCTGGAGGTGACATTCGAGCTTACTTGGAAAAAAACCTGGTCGGTTTCAAGATCGGAAAAACCGACTGGGAATTCATCAGCAACAGTTTTGTGATCTTCCCCAAAATCGGTTTTCACTTCGACGACTTCGGGCACGGCCCAGGCAACGCGGTGATCACGCAGTCTGGCAGTGACATCTGCCCCGTCGCCGTGCGCGTCGACCGTACCCAGGAACACGCGGGAGTCCAGTTTGCCAACGGCCAGTTCATGTCGACCGTGGAAGTTGGCTCAAACAACCGTGGCCCGGTGAAATTTACGAATTGCGGTTTCTGGGGAACAGAACATACCCAGGAACAGGTGCGGCACGACGGCCCTGGGTCGCTCATGTTGAACGCGTGTCATTTCACCGGGTGGGATCGCGATAAAAACGGCAGTGCTTGCATTCGCGCCCGCGCTGGCCGCGTCCTGATTCAAGGATGCGAGTTTCTCGATTCGGCTCGGGAAACCATCGTCCTCGAGAAAGGTCTACGCGCTGCAACCATCGTTGGTTGCTCCCACCACGGTGCCACCTTGGTCCGGAATGATTCCGGTGGGGACGTCCAGGTCGGCCTGAACATTGGTTCCACCGCTTGATCTGGCTCGTCCGTGAGGCTGCCCACATGGCCAGGGGCAGTTTTTCTCGCCTAGCCCTGAAAACAGCCGGCTTAGAGCGAAGATCGACGTGGCGTCCGCGGGCAAAAAACTGCGTTTGCTGCTCTTATTTTGTATTCTTAATCGCTGTCGGCAGGGAAGAAGTATGCCGAATGGCACCTCTCCAGTTACGGGAGAGCAGCGCACTCGGAATTCGTCACCGAATCGACGCCAAAACTCTACAGCTCCTCGGATGGAATTCTCATTGCATCACTCTGCTTACTACTGCTAGAACGGATCTGTTCGGCGTCGGCCGAGCTTTGTATCCGTCGTTACTCTGATCGCGAAAATAGACACAGATGGATGTTTTAGCTGTGTGCCACGTCCGAGATCAGCATCACCTAAAAAAAGACATGAACCCAAAACGAAGGATCAAATTCGTCGCACTCACGTGCCTCCTTGGACTAGGCGGACTGCCTGGTGTCCAAGCGGCTACCATCCCCGCCAGCGCCGCGATTCCAGACAGCGCGGTGGATAAGACTAAACCCGGATTTATCTGGCGCGTGTTTGCCAACAGCGCCAATCAAGTCAACGGCAACGCGCGCACGGAGTCCGCTCTCGCGGGGCAACTCAAAGCGGCGGATGGCAGCGCTCTGCCGAACTTGGCCGACCCGGCTTCCGTCGGTGTCGCCACAGCGGCGGGCAAAGCACCTAGCCCTGCGAACGCCCTTATCGAATTCGAGATTCCCACCGTCATTAATGTAAATCAGGAAGAGGGTGGCGCGGGCGGCAATTTCGATACGGATGGACTCATGCCCGGAGTTCCGGCAACGGACGGCAGCACCGATGGCATTGCCGTGGAAGTCATCACTTACATCGAACTGCCAGCCGGCGATACCAAGATGGGTGTGGATAGCGACGACGCCTTTAAGACGACGGCCGGCGCTTATTGGGATCCTTTCTTAGCTGTCTCGTGCGGATTGTCCGAGGGCAGCCAAGGCACGCCTGGCACCATTTTCACCGTGACGGTGGAAAAGGCCGGCATTTATCCGTTCCGAACGATCTATGAGGAAGGTGGCGGTGGCGCATTCTTGGAATGGTTCACCGTCAAAGCAGACGATACATATGTTCTGCTCAACGACACTGCCAATGGTGGGTTGAAGGCTTACCGCTCCGCCAACATCACCTTGCCCCCGCACGTGCAGTCCGTGAATCCGCCGCCCGGACCTCGGCAATCCAGCTTGGTCGGTTCCAAACTGGAAATTGTTCTGGTCGACGGGACCAGCGTGGCTGTCGATGACGCCTCGATCGCGTTGAAAGTGGACGGTACGGCCGTCACCGTCAGCAAGGTCCGCACGGGCAAGTCCGTCACTGTAACCTACACGCCAGCGGATGTTCTCTTGCTGCCGTCGGATTTGCATACAGCCGAACTGAGCTTTAATGGCACCTCCAGTTCGTGGCAGTTCATGAACCTGAAGAACATTGTTCTGCCTGAGCCGAAGTTTACGGAAAACTTTGATTCGTATGCCGAGGGAACTCAGCCGACCGGATGGAAAGCTTACAATCACTCCTCAAGGTGCACGGCTGGTGAAGATCCGGCCGACCAGACTTCCGACTCCTTCATGAACTGGGTGGTCATCAGCACCAATAACGTGCAAACGGTGGACGGGGACCGCGTCTTCAACGTCGCTCCCGGCCAGCTTATCAATGGCAAGCCGGTTGTGACACTGATGTCTGGCAATGTGCTCTATGCTGAATCCGATGGCCGCTGCAATTCGGACTCGGACGGTGGCACCAATGCTGGCCAGGCGCAGTTCATTGAGACCAAGGCCTACGACTGCTCTCAGTTTAAGGGAGTCGTCCTGAGCTTCAGCAGTTTGTATGAGCAAAACCAGGATAGCCTGGGCGGAGTTGAATACTCGGTCGACGGTGGAACAAACTGGCTCCCAATCGTCTATTTCCTGGATAGTCCGGACATCGTGACGAAAGCGGACGGCACCTACGATGCAGTCGCCACGTTCAACAATAAAAATGATGACACCGCCAACTGGGAAGTAGACGGAGTGGCCAAGGGTGACAACTATGGGGCTGGCCTAGCCGCCCCGATTACCGCGGACCTCGCGGCTTACATCTCTCCACGCGTCAACGACGATTCTACCGAAGGCAAGCGCGTCGAAGTGTTCAGCTTGCCGAAAGCAGCGGGCAAATCCGACGTTCGCATCCGCTTCGCGCAACTCGGAACGGACAGCTGGTACTTCGGGATCGATAACTTCGCCCTCTACGATGTGGCCGCTGCCCCTGAGTCGCCAGAACTCTTGGACTTCCAGTTTAACGAAGGCCAAGGCACAACGACTACAGACGCTGCCAGCAAACTGATCGGCACCTTTGGCGCAGGCACAAACGCTCCGGCGTGGGTCACGTCCAGTCCGAGCGCGCAATCGGGTGACACAGCCGTGAGCTTCGGAACGGCCAAGCAAATCGTTGTGCAGGACCCGACGGGCAAGGTCAAACTCGACCCTGCCGATGCATCGTTCACGATGCAGGCATGGATTAACATCGCGGGTAATCCTTCCACTCGGCAGGTCTTCTACTTCAACAATGGTCCAGGAGGCGCATTGTCCTTCTCGATCTTCACCGACCGCACGCTATTCGTCACAACACTCGGCATTAAAGACCAATCCTCGAAAGCGGCCGTCCCTGATGATGGCAAGTGGCATCACGTCGCCGTTGTGCACGAGAACAAGAAAGAATTCCGGTTCTATGTGGACGGCGCATTGGCCGACACTCAAGCCTATACGAGCGGTGTGAATTTCACCCGCACCAACCAGGTCTTCTACATCGGTTCGGAACCGACCTTCGGCCTCCAATTCACCGGACAACTCGATCGCTTGAAAGTGACCAAGGGCATCCTCACTCCGGACCAACTGGACTCCAAGTCGGGTGCCGTCGCTGGACCAGGCCTTTCCATCGATCGCGCTGGGACAGGCCTTAGCATTACGTTTGAAGGCACTCTCGAAGGAGCGGACGCCGTGATCGGACCGTGGACCGCAGTCCCGGGCACAAGCCCGCTCTCTGTCACACCGACAGGGGCGACGAAGTTCTATCGCTCAAAGAAGTAAGGCGCTAGTTAACTTTAACGAAACACAGGCCGGGCTTTTGCCCGGCCTTTTTTTTGGACATCGGCACTCTCGGGTCGAGCAAGACATCGCGGGTCCAGGCGTGACAATCCAAGCGGCTGCACACCCGGTAAAACCGCCCGTTACCCTGGAAGCTTCCCTCCCTCACAACTCGAGCAAGTGCTCCTCAAAAAGTTGCAGACCATGCTTGTCCTCGCCAATTGCAGAGGCACAATATTCCGCAAATGAACTCGACGCCCAAGCAATTCTCCTTAACCCAGGAAGCGTGCCATAGGCCACATCTTATCCTCCATCACGTTCCGGCTGGTCTCTTTCCGATCGGGTGTGCGAGTGGAATTTGGCTGAATGGAGCGGCTCTATCGCGAGAGGAGTCGTTGTGACCAGCCATCGCCCGCAATGGGGTCTGGCGCTTTGCCTCGTGTCTTGCTGGACGGTCGCATCGAGCGTGGCGGACAACGCCGCGCAGCTCGGTAGCGCCGCTGGAAGAGTGAACACGGCAGTCGTTCCAACACCCGGTGGGAGCGATACCTGGCGGTCACGACATCAGGCCATGAACGCACGCGCGAAGCAGGGAAACGTCGACCTCGTATATATCGGAGACTCGATTGTCGGGAATTGGAGGTGGGATGGGAAACCGGTGTGGGACCATTATTACGCGAAGCGCAACGGCGTGATCCTGGGGATCTCCGGGGACCGGACAGAGCAAGTCTTGTGGCGGCTACAAAACGGCAACGTCGATGGGATCTCGCCGAAGCTGGCGATTGTCATGATCGGGCAAAACAACGGTCCTTCCAACACGGGGGAAGAGATCGGAGCGGGCGTGACGGCCATTGTACAAACTCTTCGCGACAAGCTACCTGAAACAAAGATTCTCGTCCTGGCCATATTCCCGCGCGGGGAGAAGCCGACGGCGGAGCGGGCGGTGCTCGCGACCGCCAATCAAATCGCGTCCAAGCTCGCAGACGGCAAGCACGTGTTTTATATGGATGTGAATTATCTCTTTCTGCGCCCGGACGGAAGTATCCCAGCCGCTTTAATGCCGGACTTTGAGCATCCGAACGAGGAGGGATTTCGCCTTTGGGCAGCAGCCATCGAATCGAAGGTCGCGGAACTCATGGGAGATGCGCCGACAGCGGGGATGCCAGCGCCAGCGAAGGCGCAAGGCGCTTCGACACCGAAGCGTTGACCAAGCAGCAGAGAACCACTTTTGCCCTCCAAGAGGCACCGTGGAGTGACGAACAAAGAGTAAAACAGCAAGCCCGATGAACCGTAACCACCCGATGAACCGCCGGCATTTCCTTCAACTCGGACCAGCAACTCTGGCGGCGCTTTCGGCGCCCTGTTCGGCGCGGCGACTATTCTCCCAAATTTCCGCTGAACCACCCGAGATTGGACGTTCCACTCGGGCGGCCAAGAAAACTTCAGCAGCGGTGCTTGATATAGGGAACCGGCAGTCTCTTCGGATCCTTCAGTTCACGGACAACCACTTCTTCTGCGGTGTAAAGGAAGGCCTTACCATCACCGACGCCGACGTTCAGACGGAGCGCGACTGGCAAGCGTTCGTGCGCATTTTCTCCCCTGATCTGCTTGTCTTCACGGGCGACGCTGTGCACGACAATCCTGGCGGGCGGGGCCTGGCTAGCTTGTTTCATGTCTTACGCTGGATCGAACCCCTGGGAGTGCCTTGGGCGTTCTGCTGGGGCAACCACGATATCCTCGATGACTATCAAACGGGACATGATGCGCTCGAAACGGCTCGCCATTCACTTTATCGAGGCGGCGCAAGCCACGGCGACTACTCGATTGCAGTTCACACGCAAGAAAGCAAAGGTTTACCAACTGCGCAGTTGTGGTTTCTTAATTCGAACCGTTACGGGCTGACGGCATGGCAGTTGGACTGGCTTCGTGGCGCGCGCACCGCTCTCGCGGGAACGGGAGTTTCCCCTGTGCCATCCCTCGCTTTCTATCACATCCCGCTATTAGAGCAGAAGACGCTTTACGTTCCTGGCCAGACCCCAGGAGTTTGCCAAGAAGCTGTCTGCCACGAAAAAGAATCGGGCGACGCCGTTCCTATCCTCGCGGCTGACACCCGGCTTCTCGCCTGCTTTTGCGGCCATGATCACACCAACGACTACGTGGTCCGGAGTCGTTCTGTGGATTTAGTTTACGGTCGCGCGACCGGCCACGCTGGCTACGGTGGCGAAAAGCTGCGGAAAGGCGCTAAACTAATCGAACTGGATTTGCGCGCCGGCAAGTATCAGCAAGTCACCGTCTTCCCAGACGGCTCTCGTTGGCGCCCGACCTGAGGGCTCACTCGGTAAGAACTGTTCCGGGGACGAAGGGCTGCCCCTGCCCAAAAGCGACAAGGTTAGCCACAGTGACGCGGGCGATATCCGACAGGGCTTCTCGCGTTAGGAAAGCTTGGTGCGCCGTGATGATGACGTTTGGAAATGTCAACAATCGCGCCAACTCGTCATCCAACAACATTTGCCCGGAGAGGTCTTCGAAAAAGATGCCTTCCTCCTCTTCGTAAACATCCAATCCAACTCCCCCGAGATGGCCGCTCTTCAGCGCCTCAATCAGCGCTTGGGTGTCGATCAGCGCCCCACGGCTAACATTGATCAGGAACGCGCCCGGTTTCATCGCTTCGAGAGTCCCCCGTTGGATGAGGTGTTTGGTTTCCGGAGTTAAAGGGACATGCAAAGAGACAATGTCACTCTGAGCGAGGAGGGTCGGAATCGGGACGTAACTCACGCCGCTCTGCGCAGCCCAGTCCGCCCCCGGGACCGGATCGAACGCCAGCACTCGCATTCCAAAGCCACGCATGATCTGGGCAGCAATTCTTCCAATTTTCCCAGTCCCAATAATCCCAGCAGTCTTGCCGTGGAGATCGAACCCGACCAATCCGTGAAGCGAGAAGTTCAATTCGCGAACTCGATTGTAGGCTCGGTGCGTCTTCCGGTTCAGCGTCAGGAGCAGTGCAATAGCGTGTTCCGCCACCGCATAAGGAGAATAGACCGCAACGCGGGTGACGACCAGTTTCAGGTCTTTCGATGCGTTTAGGTCCACGTGGTTGAATCCGGTCGAGCGCAAGACCAGCAAGCGGACGCCCTGAGCGGCCAGCGCCTCGAGACACGCCCGGTCGAGTTGATCGTTAACAAAAGCGCACACCGCCTGAGTCCCCCGGGCTGATGATGCCGTGGCCGCGGTGAGTCGGAAGTCCCAAAATCGCCAATCCAAACTCGTGTTTTGACTTGCGGCTTGCAACGAGTCTCGATCGAACGGTCTGGTGTCGTAAACCGCGACGGCAATCATAGGACCAGCCAGCTTTCGAATGTGGATTTCGCCGAGGGGCTATAAACGCACGAACACGCGCCGCTGGTAAAGGAACCGGACGACGGCAAAAGTGAGCACGACGGCAACGAACGCCACCAGCAGAGAGCCCGCCCCGTGGATGCGGTCGTTCAAAGCCTTTTGAATGTCTCCTCCAACAAAGCGCCCAGCCAATTTCTGGAAATCGATCAGGGCATGAAGAAGATAAATGGTGATCGCGTTCATGCCGATCCAGACGAACGGCTGCGCCCACTTCTGCATTTTCCAGATATCAACCACCTGGTAAAAGACTCCTAACAACACCGCGCTCCAGCCTCCCACCACGAGCACATAGGACGATGTCCAAAGCTTCTTGATGATAGGAAACTGGATGGACCAGAGGTATCCCAAACAAATGCTCGTCACCCCCCCTACCAGTAAGTAAGTCACTTTCCGCCGTGGTTCAATGGAGCCCGCCTTGAGCAGGAGACCCGCAAAGACACCGGATCTCCGTCCCATTTGCGCCAGGGCAAATACTGCCGGTCAACGTAGTTCGCCAGGTTTTTGCCTTCGGCAAAGTTACCTGCCCCAAACTCCGGGATGGGGATCCAGGTCATCATCGCCCAATAGCCCACCAGCAAGGTGACGCACGTCACCACAAGGCCTCGTCTACCAAAGCAGCAAAAGGCCAAACCAGCAAAAAGATAACATAGGGCTAGACGCTGCAAGACACCGAGCAAGCGAATGTGATCCACGGATGCCGAAAAGCCGCCGTAGTAGAAGATCCCTATGAGGTACAAGAGAACGCTACGACGGACCACGCGTCGGATGCCCGCTCCTCGCCCTTCCTGGGCAATGATTCGACTCAGCGACAACACCAGGGATACGCCAATAACGAAGACAAACGTGGGAAAGATAAGATCGTAAAAGTGGAAGCCTTCCCACTCGACGTGCTGCAGTTGAGTCCCGATAAAATCGGTGACGGGGTTAGGACTCACATCGCGCAAGGCTTCAACGATCCACTCGCCTCCGACGATCCAAAACATATCGAAACCGCGAAGGGCATCCACGGAAAGAACGCGGGCGCTCGATGCTCGTTCGGGAACTGCGGCCACGTTGGAAGTTTGCTCGAGTGTCATGTTGAATGAACCGCGCCTAGAAAACCGACTTTCCCCAGAAAGATCAAGTTCTGCCGCATCATGGAAGGGAGAGTGGGAGCCACGCCGCCAGGAGCCCACTCAGCGGAGGAACAGCGAAAGCGCAGGGCGGATCGGGGATTCACAAGGAGGCTCCCCCTTCAGCCCTGCTCGGGGTTCCTCGTTCCATGCCCACCGCGTCCCGCTCCAAGCCGGAAGACGGTTCGACATTGAAAGTGCCGCCCCCCACTGGCAAGCTGCCAAGGTGAGTCACGTTGACCGAGCGCGGGAAGTTTTCGAATCGGAACTGGAGGGAATCAAAGCTGTCCAAAATCAGCTGGACGGAGCGTTTGACGCGGCTGTCGAGCTCGCCGTGGAGACCATTCGCCACAAGGGGAAAATCGTCGTTGTAGGCATCGGCAAATCGGGCAATCTCGGACACAAGATTGCCGCCACCTTAACCAGCACTGGAGCACCCGCGGTAGTTATGAACAGTGTCGACGCGATGCATGGAGACTTGGGGTTGCTCAATGATGGAGATCTGATCTTGGCCCTGAGCTACACCGGCGAAACGGATGAACTGCTCCATTTCCTCCCTGCGCTAAAGCGCTTTTCGGTCCGGATTGTTTCTGTCACGGGGGCGCCGCAATCTACTCTAGCGCGCTACAGCGACGTGGTGTTAAATGCGAAAGTTCCCCGCGAAGCGTGCCCATTCAACCTCGCTCCAACCGCGAGCACCACCGCCATGCTCGTGTTATGTGATGCCTTCGCCATGGCTATTCTGGAAGCGCGCGGGTTTCGTCCGCAAGACTTTGCCAAGAGACACCCCTCGGGCGCGATTGGCCGGGCGCTCCTCCTACGTGTTCGGGAGATCATGCGCACGGGCGATCGCAATGCGGTAATCAGCGCGAATGCCACCGTCAAAGAGGCCCTTCTGGTCATGACTCGAGCCAAGTCTGGCAGTGTCAGCGTCATTGATGCGCAAGGCTGCTTGGCGGGCGTCTTCACAGACGGTGACTTGCGAAGACGGATGGCAAGCGATGAAAACGTCTTGAGTCGCCCCTTGAAAAACGTAATGACGTTACGACCGATTGTGATCCACGAGGACGCTTTGGCGATGGAAGCTGTCAAAGTCTTCGACGAACGGAATATCGACGACTTAATCGTCGTGAACGCCCGTCAAGAGCCGGTCGGGCTTATCGATTCGCAAGATCTCCCCAAAATGAAGTTGATGTGAACGCCAAGCAATCGCCTCAGCAATTCCAATCGACCGTGAACCAGGACCTTCGGGCCAGGTACTTATTGTTTTTGCCGGCGGCTTATGAAAGTGCCCCCGCGGCGCCCTGGCCGCTGCTTCTCTTTCTCCATGGGGCCGGGGAACGGGGTGCGAACCTCTCCAGAGTGGCGGCCCATGGGCCTCCCCACTTGGTTTCGGAACGACCCGATTTTCCCTTCATTGTGGTGTCTCCTCAATGCCCAGCAGGTGAGGCGTGGTCTAAAGGACTGTTATTGCATTTATTGAAGGACGTGCAGGAACGTTACAACGTCGATCCGAACCGTGTTTACCTCACGGGACTGAGCATGGGCGGTTACGGGACTTGGGAGCTGGCGCTGGCCCACCCCGAAAAGTTCGCGGCCATTGTCCCGCTCTGCGGCGGTGGGACTTTGTTGCCAGTGCTGCTCGCGACCACGAAACAGCTTCGCGCGATAAGGTCGCTGGGCGTTTGGGCATTTCACGGTGCCAAAGACTCAGTCGTGCCGCTGCTGGAATCCGAACGAATGATAGCGGCATTGAAAGAAGTGGGAAATCGCGCCAAACTGACGGTTTATCCGAACAGCGAGCACGATTGCTGGACCGAGACCTACGCCAATCCGGCACTTTATAAATGGCTGCTGAGCCACCGCCGCCGGGCTATCAAGCCTTGAGCACTCGACGCAATCTCCTCCTCGTCAACAAGCTCCATTAATCTCCACAGGCTTTTGCCTAACCCAAAAACGGGCCGCGCACACGATTGATCCGGTAAGTCAGTTACGTACCTTGACCTCAGATCGGGCAGGCATCCCTTGTCCCGAACTGCCAGACAAACCTAAATCAAAGGAGTGCATTATGAATCATTCAAAACTG
>JBGAIN010000164.1:0-17944 GCA_044225505.1 Limisphaerales bacterium | reverse complement strand
GGCAGGCAGCCAACCTCAACGCCGCACCAGCGCAAAAACAGAGTGACGCGGACGCCGCTCGGCATTGGGCGTACCAGCCGATCCTGCGTCCTGTCATCCCCTCGATTCGCAACGCAGGGGAATCGCTCTCGCCTATTGACGCATTCATCGTGCAGAAGCTGAATCAGGCTGGACTGGCACTCTCACCGCCTGCGGATCGTCGCACACTGCTTCGAAGAGCTTACCTTGACCTTATAGGACTGCCTCCGACCATAGCAGAGATTGAGGCGTTTGATGAAGATCAGTCTGCCGATGCGTTCGAACGGTTGATCGATCGTCTCTTGGCCATGCCTCAGTACGGGGAACGGTGGGGGCGACATTGGCTCGATGTCGCTCGGTTCGCCGAAACAAAGGATCTGGTCCTGCTTTACGGACGTGATCGGCTGCGGCCCTACGCCTATACCTATCGGGATTACGTCATCCGGGCTTTGAACCTCGACACGCCGTACGACCAGTTCATTCAAGAGCAGCTTGCCGCGGACCAGTTGCAACCCAAAGTCGAGCCATGGAGGTTGGCTGCTCTCGGCTTTCTGACTCTGGGCCGGTTATTTGACAACAACCCTCATGATCAGATTGATGACCAAATCGACACGGTCACGCGCGGGTTCCTGGGACTTACCGTGGCTTGCGCCCGCTGTCACAACCACAAGTACGACGCGATTCCAACCGAGGACTATTATTCGCTCTACGGCGTTTTCGCCAGCAGCGAGCGGCCTTATGACTTGCCGTTGATTGAAGATCCCGCTCAGGTGCCAGGCGGGTTGGAGTTTGAGAAAGCTTTCGAAAAGGCGCGCGTTCAACTGCAAGACTATCTTAGTGCCCAGCATGAGTTGCTGTCGGAGACCGCCCGAAATCGCGCTGGAGACTACCTGGTTCGGGTCGTGTCCACCCCGACTCCGGATTTTTCTGAAGCATCACCCTTCCTCCTTTCGCTTTCCCCGGAAGATCTTCGTCCTGGAATCGTGTCGAAGTGGCGGAGGTACTTGGAGGAGGGATCCAGAAAAAGGGATCCGGTCTTTTCCCTTTGGGCGGAAGTGATGTCCGGGCCCGAGGAAGAGTGGGCCAGGCGCGCTAGCGGCGTTCTCGCCCGTTACTGTGTCCAACGGACTGCGGCCTTTGACCCGGCTGAGCCGCAGCGCGAGGGTGCCGGGGAGTGGGGGAATCCGCTGGTTGCGGCCGCGTTTTCCGGTCGATCTGTCACCGCGAAGGTGGAGGTGGCACAGATTTATGGGGAACTGTTTGGAGCGGTTTACGAGGCGGCGCAACGGGCGCGCGCGGAGTCGGATCGGGCTCCGCTATCGCCAATGGAGTGTGAGTTGCTCGCTGTTCTGGAGAGCAAGGATGGGCCCGGTTATCTCCCGCTGAGCGACGTGCCTCATACGATGTCGCGCGCCGAGCAGGACCATTTCGGGAAACTCGTTCGTGAGTTGGACCACCTGGCCGCCTACGCTACCAACCGCCCGCCCGCCCGAGCGATGGTCGTCGCGGATCTCTCTGGGGCTTACGAGCCGCGCGTCTTTGTGCGGGGCAACCCGTCCCGGCCCGGGAAAGCGGTCCCTCGACGATTTCTGCGAGTGCTGGCGGGAGAGGATCGAACGCCGTTTACGCATGGCAGCGGGCGTTTGGATTTAGCCAAGGCGATCGTGGCGCGGGACAACCCGCTAACGAGCCGCGTTCTCGTTAACCGGGTTTGGATGCATCATTTTGGTGAACCGCTCGCAAGTTCTCCAAGCGATTTTGGGGCGCGCAGCGAAGTCCCGGTCCAGCGTGAGTTGCTCGATTACCTGGCTTGGACCTTCATGGAGGAGGGGTGGTCGCTCAAACGCCTTCACCGGACGATAATGCTCTCGCGCGTTTATCAACAATCGAGTTTGGATCGACTGGACTGTCGCAAGGTTGATCCAGACGATCGTTTATGGTGGCGTGCCCGCCGGCGTCGACTTGATTTTGAGTCAATGCGTGACGGAATGCTGGCGGTCGCGGGGCAGCTCAATTCTGTCATGGGTGGGCCATCGACCGACGTGGCGGGGGATCCGAAGAACTGCCGCCGCACAATTTACGGCTTGGTCGACCGGCAGGATCTGCCAGCGGTTTTCCGCGCCTTTGATTTTGCCTGCCCGGACCAGTCGATTGAGCGGCGCCCGCAGACGATCGTCGCGCAGCAAGCGCTTTTTGCGATGAACTCGCCGTTCGCGTTTGAACAAGCCCGCGCTTTGGTTGAGGGAGTTAGCGGCAAAATCGACCAGACTGGGGCCATTTCAGCCAAGCCGGCCGGTCTGGAGATTGGCGGGTTGTTCAGGGCGGTGCTCGGGCGTGATCCTCTGAGCGAAGAGCGCCGATGGGCGGAGCAATTCCTGGGGGAGGCGGTCCGGACGACGAAACAATCGGAGGCAGGAGCGGTTTCGCCAATGGAGCAGTTAGCTCAAGTGCTGATGATGTCCAATGAATTCACGTTTATTGATTAAGCAAACGGGCTATGGGCGCTAAGCCACGACTGATTTCCAGCGGATTATGAACATCTCGGAACACCAGCGTTTCCAGAGCTTCGTGACGCGACGGGAGATGTTACGTCAGATGGGGACAGGCCTGGGCTTGCTCGGGCTGGCCGGCTTGATCGGAAACCAAACCGGAGCCGCGGCGGTCGAAGCGAGCGCGAGTCGGTCCAATCCGCTGACCGCAAAGCCGCCTCATTTTGCGCCGCGGGCGAAGCGTGTCATCCACATCTACTTGAATGGCGGACCTTCGCAGGTCGATACCTTCGATCCCAAGCCTCTCTTGGAGAAGTATGCAGGCAAGGTCATTCCGAGTGGCAACCTCACGACCGAACGCCCCACCGGGGCAGCCTTGCCATCGCCCTTCCGGTTTCAGAAATATGGACAAAGCGGCATCGAGGTGAGCGAATTATTCGCTAAGACCGCGGCGCATGCGGATGATCTGTGCGTGGTTCGGTCGATGTATGCGAATACGCCCAATCACGAGCAATCAATGCGATTGATGAATTGCGGCGATGAACGTCTTTCGCGGCCAAGTCTCGGAGCGTGGTTGCTGTATGGGATGGGCACGGAGAACGAGAATCTTCCTGGATTTGTGGCGATGTGCCCTGGGTTGCCGGTTGCGGATGTATCCAACTGGCGGGCTGCCTTCCTGCCTGGCATCTATCAAGGAACGCACATCAATACCAAGAAGACCACGCCGGAAGAATTGATCGAGAACATCGTGAACCGCCGGCTGGGGCGCGAGGCGCAGCGTCGCCAACTCGACTTGTTGGCCCGTCTCAACGCGGCTCATCTTCAGAGCCGGCCGGAAGACGCCGCTTTGGAGGCGCGCATTCAAGCTTTCGAACTGGCCTACCGCATGCAAGCCGAGGCCACGGATGCGTTTGACATTTCCAAAGAGCCCGCTTCCATCCGCGAGCTTTATGGGGATGGCGTGCAGGCGCGGCAGCTTCTAATCGCGCGGCGCCTGATAGAACGGGGGGTTCGCATCGTGCAATGCTATCATGGCGATGTGCAACCGTGGGACAGTCATGATTTGATCGAGCAGAACCATCGCAAGCTCGCTCACGAATGCGATCAGCCCATCGCGGCTCTTTTAACCGATCTGAAGCAGCGCGGGTTGCTCGGCGAAACCCTTGTCATCTGCGGAGGAGAGTTTGGTCGGACGCCATCCGTTGAACTGCCGCAACCCGGGACTGGCACCAAGGGTTTAGGGCGGGACCATAACCATTGGGGGTTCTCGATCTGGCTCGCGGGCGGCGGCATTAAAGGCGGGCACATCCATGGCGCGACCGACGAATTTGGCTACCGAGCCGTGAAAGATCGGGTCCATGTGCATGACCTACACGCCACCATCTTACGCCTGCTCGGGTTCGATCATGAGAAACTCACCTTCCGATACGCGGGCCGCGACTTCCGGTTGACGGACGTCGAGGGCGAGGTGGTGGAAGATTTGATCGCCTGAGGAAGGTTTCGCGACTCTGTGGTGCCGACGCGAGCTCGCGCTCCCGAAATCTCATCGGTAGCGGGTCATTGCTGGGTGTGGACTGGCTGCGTTGCCAAAGCCTGAGGGTTGACCGAGCTCAAGATCTGTTAGCTTCTCACTTGCCGAGCTCGCTGAGGTCCGCTAGGGCTAAGACATAGCCATGGATGAGCCGTCGCCTGTCGTGCGAGGGTTGATCCGGCACAAGCCAAAGGAATACGTTATGTCTGGAACATCGAACCCTTCCGGTCACTCGCAGCGCGTTCTGACTCGTCGACATTTCCTCGCCGAAACTGGGGTAGCGGCCTTGGGCGCCACGCTCGTGCAGCCCCTCAGGGCGCGCGCGGCTGAAGGGGACAAAGTTAAGATTGGCTTGATCGGATGTGGCGGGCGAGGGCAGTGGATCATCGATCTCTTTGATAAGAACGGAGGGTATCAAGTCGTTGCCGCAGCCGACTATTTTGAGGATCGAGCCGGTAAAGTCGGCGATAAGTTCAACATTCCGGCCAAGAACCGTTTTAGCGGATTGGGAGGATACCGGCGATTACTGGAACTCGATCTGGACGCCGTCGTGATTCAAACGCCCCCGTACCACCCGAGCAAGCGCAGCCGCAGTGGACGCGGGGAAGCATGTTTACCTGGCAAAACCGTTAGCCGTCGATGTTCCAGGCTGCCAAAGCATCGAAGCTAGCGGTAAGAAAGCCACCGCAAAGAAGCTTTGCTTTCTCGTCGATTTCAAACGCGAGCGCATCCCGCTTACCAGAGGTCGTGCGCCGCGTGCAGGAAGGAGAGATCGACCGATCGTCAGCATTGAAACCAATTACCAAACCAGCACGATGTTCGCGAGCTTGGACGCCCAGATTCGCGCCAATCCTAACGACCGCGAATTACGACTGAAAGCTTGGGCCTTGGACCGCGCTTTTTCTGGCGATGTCATTACCGAGCAAAATATCCATGCTTTGGACGTCGTGAACTGGTTTATGCGCACGCCTCCGATTCGCGCGTATGGCACCGGTGGCCGGGCGCGGGAGTTTGTGGGCAGTTGCTGGGATCATTTTGCAGTCATCTTTTACTATCCGAATAATGTGCTGGCCAGTTTCAGCTCGAAACAAGTCGGCTTCGGCTATGATGATATCATGTGTCGCGTTTACGGGATGAAAGGCACCGTGGACACGCACTACGCTGGTAAGGTGACGCTTCGTTCCAATGAAGAGGCGTTCAACGGAGATACGCCCAACCTTTATGCAGATGGAGCGGTTCGCAACATTGCGACGTTTCATCAAAACGTGACTGGTAAGGATTGCAGCAACCTAACGGTCTCACCCAGCGTCATGAGCAATCTCGTCACGATCCTCGGACGCACTGCCGCGTATCAGAATCGCGAAGTTAGCTGGGACGAAATGCTCAAAGCGTGCGAGAAACTCGAGCCTGACTTAACGGGTTTGAAAGTCTAGGGACTTGGTTCGCAGGTCGGCGAGAGTCGGCCCGGCAATTTCACTCATCGACCGTTGGGCGCGCTTGCCGGGCGTTGATGTACTTTTCCCAAAGCGACGCTTCCACGTAGAGTTCCAGAAAGGTTTTGGGGCGTAACTCAAAGTAGCGTACCATCAGCCACTTTTTTTCCGAGCGTTCGTCCAGCGCGGCTTGCCATTTGGCCCCCACGACCATCACGGGCGCGTAGGGGTCCGCGGGCAATCGGTCCCACCACCCAATGCGCTGCAAGTCTCGAAGGTACCAGGGGAGCGGCCAATAGTCGCTGTCAGGTGTCATGACCTTAATCAGCATCTGATTCCGGTCAGGATGTTCCTGGGCCAGCTCATGCACCTGCCGAACGAGGTTTAGCAAGTCCGGCAACGTCTGCGCATAGACGTACGGATTTCGACGATCCGCTCCATAAACGAAGTTAGCTCGATACGCCTGCCAAACCAGGTGCCCAGCGCCTACCATGAGCAGCGCGGCCATGGTATATTGCAGCGTCCGTTGCCGAATCGACCGGATCCCCGCGACGCTTCCCACGCCGGCCAGCAGCAGCAGCGGATGCGAGAATCCGAGCATGCACCAAGGCGTTTTGTAGGAGATCAAACTGTAAGCCGTCGCCACCAGCAGAGTGTAGATCGCTAGAAAGAGAACGAGCTGGACTTGATAGCAGTGAGCGACTGTTGGGCGAGCCAAACCATCCTTCGTGAGCGGGCTCCTTTCCAAATCGGCGGGCTCCGAACCACCTTCACCCGAGAGCGGGTGACCTTCAGAGTGTCGACGGAACGCGACGGCGCTGCCGACGCAAGCCAAGAGCACAATCAGCCCTTCTGTCCAAACGGGGCCCTTCTTCTCGTGAAAATAGACAAGGCGCTGGAGGTAGAAATACCAGGGATGGATATGGGGGGAATCGCCGCCTGCTCGTTTGAGCCATGGCGCATAAGTGCGGAGCGAATCGATTGGACCGGCGGCGTTGGTGAAGAACGACGTGAACAAGACCAAGGATATGGCGATGGCGGCGACGAGAGCGACAAGCGCATGCGCCAGGTTCCAGCGAAGCGCGAGCGGAGGAGCGAGATGGAAACGGGCGTTGAGCGATCGGGTGGCGAGCAGGGCCATCCCCATGGCGGCGGTCGGGATGACGAAGGTCTCTTTTGTGGCGTACATCAGTCCAACTCCCAGGCCGGCGGTCGTCGCCCAAAGCAGCGAGGGCCGATTCGCATAGCGCCAACCGGCGCCGATGGTCAGCAGGGTAAAACTCACGAGCAGCATTTCATGGATGAAATAGCGGCTGTAGAAAACCATGGAGGGTGCGATGGCGGTGAGAATGGCGGCAGCAATCGTTGCTTTCCGGCCTAGGCCATCGGCCAAGAGAACCAGGAGAAGAATCAGCGAGACCCCAAAGAAAACAGAAACGGCGCGCAGGGTCGATTCGCTCAGATGAGCGTAATCCTGCGCGCCGCTAAGCCAAACGAAAGGCAGTGTAGCGTAGAGGAGGGTTGGGCCGTGATGCTCGTTTGGATCGTAGGCGTAGAGTCCCTTGTCGAGGAGACCCTTGATTTTATCAGCATTGACCGCCTCGTCGTTATGCAGCGGACGTAAATCCAGCTGCGGACAACGCAGGGCCAATGCTCCCACTGCGATCAGGAGCAATCCCAGGCCCAGCCAGCGGTTCATTTCGCTGGCAGTCCAAACACCTCAATCTCTTGATGAACGTTGAACGCGCTCAAGCTGCTGCCTTTGGTGTAGGACCGCACATAGCGACCTTTAACGCCTTTGGCGTCAATCAGCTTGCCTTCCTGGGTCTCAAAATACTCGCGGTCCTTGCCAATGCCACGCCCGGACGTGTTGTCCATGTCATTGTTAAAGATCGTTTGCACATTTTGCGTAAAATCCGCGTCATCGGCCACTTGGATGATCACGTCATGAAACACCTGTAACCAGCGGTGGTCATGCCAGACGACGATCGCATATAACGTGGCCGGTTCACCCAGGTCAATCTGGGCGTACTGCGAGTTCTTGTGCATTTCGACGACTTGATCGTCAAACGCTTCCTTTTGGCCGTCCGTGACCAACTCGGGTTTGCCCGAAATCGGGTTTTTGTCGCTCAGGATCACTTTTTTGTGAAGGGCGACATTCTTGACTCCCTTCGGCGCCATGAATGGGGCGCGTGGTTTATCGGAGAGCGGTTCGATTCCCGGACCTGTGGGTAAGTCATCGGGCGTTCCTTTTAAGGTGGGCTGGGGCAATTCCAAGGGAAGAGGGGCCAAGTCACCTTTAGCGGCTGCGGCGGTGTCGGCAGCCAAAGCTTGGGTCGAACCTAGGAAGGTCTGGCTTGCCAAGACTGCACCGAGCGCCAGCACCAGGAGAAGTTTTTGTTTGTCGTTGCTCTGTTTCATGATCGTTTTGCTAATATTTCAGATGTGCAGCCGATTTCAAAAGGAAAATCCAGCCTTGTGACTGCTTACCATTCAGACGTTTCGACCGGAGAAAAATTCGCACGATCACTCCGTCACCGCGAGATCCATATGCGGTGTGTAGTAGAGGATCCTGCCACAATTCGGGCAGCAGATCAGTTCCTGGCTGCCCTGGCATGAAATAACAATCTGAGTGGGCAACTTCATGTGACATCCACCGCAGACGCTGTGTTCGATGCCGACAACCGTGCGTTCCCCACGTTGTTTCCGGAGCCGCTTGTACCGGGACAAGACCGATTCGTCAGCCACCGCCCCTTCGAGCTGTTCGTAGCCCGCTTCCAGGTCCGCGAGTTGTTTTTCCAGGGCCTGTTCCCGGTTCGCGAGGTCCGCGAGATGGGATTCCACCTCTTTTTTGGCTTGGAGCGCTACCTGAGCGCTAGCGGTTGCTTCTTTTTGAACCGCCTCGGCCTGTTCCATGAGCGTCAGTTGCTGGTCTTCCAAGCCGACAATGGCCGCCTTACAGGTATCGATCTCGCTGGCCAAAGCGCGGTACTCGTCGTTTTTCTTGGTCTGAAATTGCTGCAGCGCGTATTTCTCGATCTGGAGTTTCTTGGCTTCCACATCCAGCTCCAATCGTTTGCGTTCGCTCTCTAACTGCTTGAGCTTGAGCTTGGCTGCCTCGGACGCAGTCTGGGCATCGGTGATCCGAATTTGCAGACGTTCCCGTTGGGGAGCGATGGTGGCCAATTCCGCTCGCACGTGGGAAATCTTGCGGTCGCGATCCTGTAGAATCAGCAGTTTTTCAATGACGTCGAGCATTCGAGTTGATGGCCTTTCCGAAAAACGTTATCGGTCTGGGCTCTTCAAGTCAATGGGCGTGGCGTCCGGGAACCTCGAAGGAAAACCGTGGGACATTTCCCCGAAAGTTTTTTGAACGTTTCTCGTTCGGATCGCTCCAAACCCTTGAAAATGCCGAACCCTCCGTCGCGTGAGGCGGGTGGCGAAGCGGACCCAGAATAGTTTTCTCAAGGGTAGTGGCGACTAGCCTCCCCGCTCATCCGCGAGAATGCGCCAGTTTCGAGTGAAACTGGCGCATGTTGCTTCAGGGGCTAGCGGGGTGACCGCTAAGTTCTTTCAACCAGCCTCTAAGCTTCTCCCTTCGCTCTTCTCCCGCTGGTAACCCACTTTCAAGAGGGTTACCAGTGGGTCACCTCCGAATGAAGAGCGGCAGAAATACGGCAGGAGAGGGGCCGTTTCGGTGAAGATGGGCTTCAATGCGAGTACGGTCAAGGCGGCCGGACTCTGAGGCGATCGGCTGCTCTCCATTGTTGGTGTTGAACAGTTTACCGAATGCCCGGCAACTTTCCGGGGCTCAGGGGAACCGGCGATGGTCAGGAAAAGGTCCGAGGGGTCCATAAGTTGCTTCGCTGCAGATACTTAATAATTCGCTGCGGGATCCCCCAGGCCGCCGCGCGCCGACCGTTTGGATGATCCAGGGTTGCAGTTTGGGGGTGACTCCGGTACTTACTCTCCTATGCGCTTTATCGGCACGGTGATTGACAAGCTGCAACGGCATCCTAAACGGATTGTCTTTCCGGAAGGAACGGAGCCGCGGGTCCTGCAAGCCGCGCGACAGTTTTACTCCCTCCGCTTGGGGGTGCCTATTTTGCTGGGAGATCGGACCCAAGTTAAGGAGGCGGCCGAGCGTTTGAACGTTTCCCTGGAAGGGGTGCGTATTATCAATCCTGCCGAAAGCGAAGAGCTGGACAATTTTGCGCGACGATTCGAATTGGTGCGCCGATTCAAAGGGATTCGAGAGAAAGAAGCCAGAGACATCATGCTCAAGCCCAATTACTTTGGCGCGATGATGGTGGCCATGCACCAATGCGACGGATTGGTTTCTGGGACGAACGAGATCACGGGTAGTGTCTTGCGCCCGCTCTTTCAGATCATCAAAGTGGCGCCCCAAGCGACGACTGCGTCGAGTTGTATGATTATGGAGGTCGAAGACAGCCGCTTTGGCGAGAACGGGGTGATGTTTATGGCGGATTGCGGTGTCATTCCCGACCCGACCGTCGATCAGTTGGCGGACATCGCCGTCTCGACTGCGCAGCTGGCGCGGCAATTACTCGGGGTGACGCCGCGCGTGGCGATGCTCTCGTATTCGACGAAGGGCAGCGCGACGCATCCATCGATCGGCAAAGTCCAGGCAGCGACGGCGTTGGCGGAACAGAAAGCGCGCCAGAAACTTTTGGAGGCCGAATTTGACGGTGAACTCCAGTTGGATGCAGCTTTGGTTCCGGAAATCGCGGCTCGAAAGCTGCCCGACAGCAAAGTGGCTGGACGAGCGAATGTCTTGATCTTCCCCGACCTGAATTCCGGGAATATTGGCAGCAAATTGGTTCAGCACATTACGAAGGCCAATGCTTATGGCCAGATTCTGCTTGGCCTGGATCGCCCCGCGGCGGATGTCTCGCGTGGATCGAATGCGCACGACATTTTGGGCGTGGCCGCTATTCTCGGAGTGCAGTCGGTGGCTTATAATCTGTTGTATCCGGACGCTGGGCAAAGGTTGCCTGGCGAATAGGGTATGACCCGCCGTTTACGTTCCAGCAAGGCCCCCACGGGCCTCCAACGACGAGCTCCGGTTTTTAGTTTGGTTTCCGATCGTGTGCCATGAATACCACCACTCCGCGCCTTTTTATTGCGGCGACGCGTCAGAACGACGGCAAAACAACCACTTCCCTGGGGTTGCTGGCTGCCATCCAGAAATGCCATCCCCGTGTGGGATATATCAAACCCGTTGGACAACGCTTTGTCGAAATCGACGAGCAGAAGATCGACGAGGACACCGTGCTGATGGATCGGGTGTATCAATTGAACTGTCCGCTGGTGGATATGAGCCCGATTGCGGTGGAACCGGATTTCACGCGCAAATATCTCGAATCTTCAAATTACGATGCATTAGTAAAGAAGATCCAAAAAGCCTTCGATCGCGTGGCGTGGGAGAAGGATTTTGTCCTTTGCGAGGGCTCGGGCCATGCGGGAGTGGGATCGGTTTTTGATTTATCCAACGCGCGTGTGGCCAAAATTCTGGGCGCGAAGGTTGTTATCGTCAGCCAGGGTGGGATTGGCAAGCCGATCGACGAGGTCTGTTTGAATCAAGCGTTGTTTGAACGCGAAGGGGTCGAGGTGATCGGGGTGATCCTGAACAAACTGCATCGGGATCGGCTCGAGTACATCGCGGATTTTGCGCGGCGCGGTTTAAAGCGGAAGGGGTTGCAGTTGCTCGGTGTTATGCCGCATCAACCGATTCTTTCGAAACCGACGATGGAGTTGATCCGAGACGAATTAGGAGCCGAACAGCTCAATCGTTCCGAGCAGATCCGCAATCTGGCCAGCGAAGTCGTGGTTGGGGCGATGGGTGTCCAGAACGCGATGAACTTTTTCAAGCCGGGCGTGCTCATTATCACTCCGGGCGACCGGGAAGACATCATTCTGGCGGCAGGAACGACCGCGTTTACTCAAACGGATGGCTTGGCGGGAATCGTTTTGACGGGTAACTTGCGTCCCAGTGAGAGCGT
Source organism: Limisphaerales bacterium (assembly GCA_044225505.1). Taxonomy (GTDB): domain Bacteria; phylum Verrucomicrobiota; class Verrucomicrobiia; order Limisphaerales; family SIBE01; genus JAXMHN01. The sequence continues at coordinate 6,450 of JBGAIN010000164.1, read as the reverse complement.
CCTCAAGGTTGTCCGAGGAATGCCATTCCCCGTTTTGCTGGCGGAGGAGGATTCGTACGAAGTGGCTTCGAAAGTGCACGATCTCACCGTGAAGACTCGGCCGAATGATACGCTCAAGATTTCACTGATTCGTGATTTGATCGCTGAACATGTGGATGTGAAGCGCATTTTGGAATCGCTCTGAAGATGTCTATGCACCTGCGCCTGAATAGCAATCTGAACCACCTGCCTGTCTATCAGCCCGGCCGGCCGATCGAGGAAGTCGCTCGCGAACAAAACCTCGCGCCGAGCGACATTATCAAGCTGGCCTCCAACGAAAACCCGCTCGGCCCGTCGCCGCGCGCCTTGGAGGCCATGAAAGCGGCAATCACGCAAGTGCATCTCTACCCGGACGGCAATGCGTTTTACCTGAAGAACCGGCTCGCCGAGAAACTGAACGTAACGCCTGGGCACCTCATCCTGGGAAACGGTTCGAACGAAGTGATTGAGTTCGTCGGGCACGCGTTGATAACGCCGGGAGCGGAGGTTGTCGTTTCGCAATATTGCTTTGCGGTATATCCGATCGTGACCCATTTGTTTGGTGGGAAGCTCGTGACGGTTCCGGCCCACCGGTACGGGCATGATCTTGAAGCGATGTTAGCTGCGGTCACGGATCAAACCCGGGTAATCTTTGTTGCCAACCCAAACAACCCGACGGGCACGCTGGTTCCGGCCGAGGAACTGGCGCGGTTTATCGAGCGTGTGCCACCCCATGTGCTCCTGGCGCTGGACGAGGCGTATATCGAGTTTCTGGACGCGCCCCTCGATTCGGCGGCGTTGATTCGGGCTGGCCGACATCCCAACGTGCTTCTTCTGAGGACATTTTCCAAAATCTACGGGCTGGCTGGATTACGGCTAGGCTACGGACTCGGCGCGCCGGAACTCGTTGCCGGGTTGGAAAAGGTGCGCCAGCCATTCAATATCAATCTGGTTGCGCAAGCTGCGGCGTTAGCTGCTCTGGATGACGTCGAACACACGATGCGCACTCGCGCGAACAATTCCGCTGGCTTGCGTCTCATGGAAGAGGCGTTTCGCAAACTTAACCTGGAGTATGTCCCGTCAGCGGCCAACTTCATTCTTGTTCGCGTCCGCGACGGTGCAGCCGTTTTCAACGCTCTGCAAAAATCCGGTGTGATCGTTCGGCCCATGGGCGGGTATGGCTTGCCCGAATGGATTCGGATCTCCATTGGCACCGAGTCGGAGAATCACCGCTGCCTGGCGGCGCTGCGTAAAGCGCTCGCTTCTCCCAGCCAGACCCTTTAGGGTACTCGGGAGCGTGCCATGGCACCGTCATCATCAATCACATCAATCAGCAGCAGTCCGAGATAAGGGTTGAACCCGTCGCTTCCAGGTGAAATTCACGGATCTTCGAGGCATTCTTCAGTACATTCCGCGTTTTCGCGAAAAAGTGTTCGTCGTGAGTATCGACGGCGCGATTGTGACAGACGAAAACTTTCCCAATATCCTCCTGGATATTGCGGTGCTCCGCTCGCTGAACATTCGAGTGGTCCTCGTCCATGGCGCGGCCGCGCAAATCCAGAAACTTGCGGCGGAACAGAATATTAAGGCGTCCGATTTGCAGGGGAGCGGGATTACCGATGCGCAAACGCTGCGGCTGGCTTTGGCGGCGGCCACCGGGCTGACGCACGAAATCCTGGAAGGGTTGTCGGCCAACGATTTGCGTGCGGCGTGCACCAACGCCATCATCGCGCATCCGATGGGGATTATTCAGGGCGTCGACCACCTTTTCACGGGCAAAGTCGAGCGGGTCGATGTTGAATTACTGCAAACGTTGTTAGCGCAAGGCATTGTGCCGGTCGTTCCACCGCTTGGTTTCGACGGCGATGGCAAAACTTACCGGGTCAACTCGGACAGCGTAGCGGTGGCGGCGGCGGAGGCGCTCAAAGCGATCAAGCTGATTTTCATCACCACTCAGGATGGATTATACCGGCAAGGCCAGCTCTTTCGCCAAATGCTGGCAAGCGATTTGGAGAACCTGATCGCTCAGCATCGCGACGAATTGTCGCCGGAAATCATTTCCAAAGCGATCCATGCGGTATCGGCGTGCCGCGCGGGCGTTCCACGGGTTCACGTTATCAATGGGCGCGTCGATGAGGGGTTGTTAGCCGAGATATTTTCCAACGAAGGGATCGGCACGCTCATCTACGTGAGCGAATACCAACAAATCCGCCGCGCTTTGAAGAAAGATGTGCGCAGCATCCTGATGCTCATTCAGGATTCCGTGGCGAGTGACGAGCTCGTCAAGCGCACCCGGGTGACCATTGAAAAACAGCTCGCTGATTATTTTATCTTTGAAATTGATAAAAACCCGGTCGGATGCGTCGCTCTCCACGTTTATCCCGACCAAAAAATGGGTGAGTTGGCGTGTCTCTATGTGAAAGCGTCGCACGAGAATCAGGGGATCGGCCGCAAGTTGATCAATTTTGCGGAAACCGGGCGCGCGAACTGGGATTGAACGAGCTTTTGGCCCTCTCCACCCAAGCGTTCACTTATTTTCAATCGAAAGGTGGCTTCGTGGAAGGGTCTCCCGATGATTTGCCGCCGTCCCGGCGCGAAATGCGACGAAGTGAGCGGGCGCAAGTCGAAGATTCTGATTAAGAAGTTAAGCTTGAGCAGTCCCGAAACGCCGCGAAGCGTTGGATAACCGACCTGCCCTGAGACGTTTGGGAAAGCGACTCAACGCTGTATGAACGGGCTGCTAGCATGGCCAGGGAATGAGCAACCGCTGGCGGAGCAGGGGAGGCTTCCCCAGTCACTCCGCTTGGCTTGCCGTCGACTGGATATCCCCTTGACCCAAGCCATTCTGGTGGCACAGGTTCGCCCTCAGCGCGTGGAATGGTTTGAAAGGGCGAGTTCTCCGTGGTTCAGGCCGGGAGAGGCCGTGCGCTGGGTTGGGGGCCACGGGACGGGTGCCAACGAGTTCGAGACGGTTCCACCTTGGAACCAGCCCTATCGCTTACAGAAACGCTTTCGCGCCTCAACGTCGCGATTTGGCACCGGGCAACAGGCTGGGTCTAATCGTACCCCCCTGGGCCTGCATCGGATCGCTGAAAAAGTCGGGCGCGGGCACGTCGTGGGAACCGTGTTTGAGAGCCGGCAAGCGGTCGGGCTCACCTGGCAAGGCCGACCCGAGGCGGCGATTGCGCATCGCATTCTCTGGCTGGAAGGGCTCGATCCGGGATGGAACCAAGGCGGGAATGTCGATACGCGTGCGCGCTACATCTATATTCACGGGTTGGCGCAGGAGCCGAGTCTTGGACGTCCCGCGTCGCGTGGCTGTATTCACTTGGCGGGGTCGGACTTGATGCCGCTGTTCGATCGGCTGGCGGCGGGGACTCTCGTTTGGATTGCCGAGTAGTCGCCAAGTCAGGGACCGGTCACCGACTCAAACCCACGAAGGCAGATTCGGACGATTCGGTTTCAGGGCAGCAATGTCTGCTTTCCGATTGGCACCGATAGACCGATCGCAAATCCTGCTACTGGCCCTTCGGATAGGGGTGCGCCTCAGGAAGTAAGGAACCGGCAGGAGAAGGTTTGAAGACGAGCGGCAGGATGAGCCGCCGCACTCGCCGCGCATGTCCTGCAAAAAAAGCAAAACAGTCGCCAAGGAACGTGGAGCACAAGAGTCAGGATCTGGGCGACGTTAGCGGCGAGACAGTCGAATAAATGCCAATCCCTAATGGAGAGCTTCAAGACAACGATTGCAGCGCATCCGTTCCTGAGGAGCTTGGCTCCGCCCTATCTGGAAATTCTTTCGGAATGTGCGGAAGCGAAGGAGTTCCCCCCTGGGGAAGTGATTTTTAAGGAGGGAGATGTGGCCGATCGGTTCTATTTGATACTCGGTGGCCGAGTTGGATTGGAGACCCGCCTGTCGCCGTCCGGCACCTTGATGGTGCAAGAGTTGAGTGGCGAAGATGTTTTGGGATGGTCCTGGCTGTTTCCGCCGTATGTTTGGCATTTCCAGGCTCGGGCACTGGAAAAGACTTCGACGATTGCCTTCAATGGGGCTCACTTGCTGGTCGCGTGCGAACGGAATCGTGAGTTTGGGTTTGAGCTTATGAAGCGTTTGTCCCAGGTGCTGATCCGCCGGTTGCAAGCGGCCCAAAAACAGTTCGTAAAATTGAGCGCTTTTAAATCGGACGTTTAATCCATCTCTGTAAAACAGCCAAGGTTTTCGAGTCGTACGATGATTCCCTCTGAATTGGAAAAAGCCGTGGCAGAGCACCCCTTTGTGCGGGGTATGAGCGCAAGCCACCTGGGCATTCTGAACCAATGCGCCATGTTCACAGAGTTTGAGACCGGGCAGATTGTGTTTCGAGAAGGCGAAATAGCCAATCGCTTCTATCTGGTTCGCCGAGGCAAGATTAGTGTGGAGTCGCAGACGGGTTCGGGTGAAGTGATCCCAGTGCAAACGGTCGGTCCTGGAGAAGTGCTAGGCTGGTCCTGGCTGTTTGCTCCGTACTATTGGCACTTCAACGGCTGTGCTCTTGAACCGACCGAAGCCATCTTCTTTTATGGCACTCGTTTGCGTGAAAAGTGCGAACAGGACACGGATTTCGGCTACGAATTGATGCGGCGCGTCGTGGCGATCTTGATGCAACGGTTGCAGTCCACGGTTAAGGAATCGCTGCGTTTGGCGGGAGGGGGAAAGTAACCTTGTATCAATGAGCGAAGGCGCGAGGACGAGGTTCGAATTCCATTGGCGCCCAGGGCGAAGTGCACCATGACAAAGTCTCTGTGCGCCTCGTCTGGAATCAAAATAAGAAGAAAGTTTAACAAGGTTTGGTGAGTGTCCCGAGAGGCTCTCGTCCAGCCTGAATTTGAACGGAAGATTTATGCTTGAGACGCTTTTATATCCCAACGCGATTGCGGTCATCGGAGCATCGCGCAACCCGGAGAAGGTTGGATACGCGCTGCTCGCCAATCTCGTCAATAGCGGCTTCAAGGGCGATCTCATCCCCGTCAACCCGGATGCGAGCGATATCCTCGGTGTTCCCTGCTATCGGGTGCTCTCCGATTACAAAGGCGGGCCGATCGATTTGAGCGTCATCGTTGTTCCTGGGAAGGCGGTCAAAGAAGCGATCCAACATTCGATCGCAGCTGGAGCCAAATCGATCATTGTGATCACGGCGGGCTTTAAGGAAGTCAGTGCCAAGGGCGCCGAAGCGGAACAGGAGTTGGTCGATTTGTGCCATAGTCACGGTGTTCGCATGGTGGGTCCGAACTGCCTCGGGGTTTTGAACACGGACCATCGGATGAACGCCACGTTTGCCCCTTCGTTGCCGGGACCAGGACGAATCTCGGTGATCTCGCAGTCAGGGGCTCTCTGTGTGGCTATCCTCGATTGGGCCGCCCATCAAAAACTTGGTCTGGGCAAGGTCATCAGCTTTGGAAACAAGGCCGATCTCAATGAAGTCGATTTCATCCAAGCGCTCGCAGCGGACAAGCAAACCAACGTGATCGCCGGTTACCTCGAAAGCATCAAGGAAGGTAACAAGTTTCTCCGGGTTGCGGAAGAGGCCGCGGGGGTCAAGCCCGTGGTCATTTTGAAAGTGGGCATCACCCAAGCGGGGGCCAAGGCGGCTTCGTCGCATACGGGCAGCTTGGCAGGGGCAGACATCGCTTACGGCGCGGCTTTTCGACGCGCAGGCGTGGTCCGCGCCGAGAATTTCGAAGCGCTCTTCGACTATGCCATGGCGTTTAGTATGCAGCCCCTCCCGCAAGGCGATCGCGTCGGCATCATCACCAACGCAGGTGGCCCTGGCATCATGGCGGCCGATGCTGCTGAGACTCTCGGATTGAAGATGGTCTCTCCCACCCCCGCCAGCTCGGCCAAGCTCCGTGCCGTCCTGCCCGCTGCGGCCGCGGTCGGGAATCCCGTCGATGTCATTGGCGATGCCGACCCTGACCGATACGTCAAAGCCTTCGAGATTCTCCAACAAGACGAAAAGATCGACAGCATCATTGTGGTGTCCACACCCCAGAATATGACCCGGCCACTGGAGCTGGCTGAGAAACTCGCCGCGGCGCACAAAGGGCAAAAACCGTTGCTGACCGCTTTCATGGGCGGGAAGGAAGTCGCGGCTGCCAAAGATAAGCTCATGTCTCTGGGCATCCCGAACTATCCCGCTCCCGATCGCGCTGTGGCAGCGTTAAGGGCGATGTGTCATTACGCCGCGTGGCGCCGTCGTTCTGCGCGCATTGTGACACGGTTCCCGGTCAATCACCGCCGCGTGGCCCGTGTCATCCAAATGCAAACTCGGAGCGGCGCGACCCAAATCGCGGAGATCGAAGCGAAAGAGATCTTGCGCGCCTACGGCTTTAATGTTCTGGATGGACACCTGGCCCGCACGTCGGATGACGCGGTGGATATCGCGGAGCGCATTGGTT
>JBGAIN010000163.1:0-17709 GCA_044225505.1 Limisphaerales bacterium | reverse complement strand
CAGGCTAGGATCGTCCCTAACGCGTGCCAGTGATCGGGGGTAGCGTTGATTACGATGTCGACTGCCGGGTCTTCCAGCATGCGGCGAAAGTCCTGAACGCACTTGGCCGGCCGCTCCTGAGCGTCACGGACGATCTTGGTCGCCCCAGCCAACCGGCGGGTATCCGGATCGCAAAGATAGGCCACCTCCACGTCCGGCTGTGCTGTAAACATTCCAGTCAGCCCTGTCCCACGGCCACCCAGGCCCATGACGCCAAGAACGACCTTGCGGTTGGGACTCTGCCCGCGACTGCTAGTCAGGACCGAAGCCGAAGTTACGGCAGCGAGGGATTGTTTGACAAATTGGCGGCGGTTAAGAGGTGACATAAATGTTGGACGGTCATTTGTCGCGGAGGATTACAAACCGGTGACAAATCGGTTTTGGTCCTCAGACGGCCTCGTTGTGGGGTCGTGCCTTGTGCGTAATCCTGGCAGCGTCACGCGTCAAGCCAGAGTTCTGGTGGTTGATGAAACCCATTGCCGTTATCAGGGATACAATCGGTGAGGCGCAGATTGTCAACGAAGCGATTATCTTGTCTAACCCAAAACACGAGAAGTATTTGCCAAAATTAGGGAAGTCAAACGGGCTTCGAGCCTTACAATGGCCCTCGTCTTTGCCTGACCGTTGCGGAGGGCAGAACAGGACAAAATGTCGTCAGTCGGTTTCGCCGATGTCGAGTTGGGGGTCTCGCCAATTGGCCTGAAGGCGGGTACTCTGGCCCCGAACCAGATTACTCGCATGTCATCTCCCATTGTGCAGCCCGTCGGGGCGACGTCGACAAACCTCCATCGAGGCTGGGTCGTTACGTTCGCCGGTACCGGAATTAACCTGGCCTTGGGCGTGCTCTATGCCTGGAGTATGTTTAAAGGCGCGATCGAGAAAGATTTCGGTTGGGCACCTGCTCGACTGAATGATCCGTACGCGCTCTGTTGCCTCGTTTTCGCCTTCTCAATGATCGTTGCTGGCCGCTGTCAGGATACGTTTGGTCCCAGAATGACGGCACTGATCGGGGGACTATTGGTTGGATTCGGATTCTGGCTCGCGTCGCGAACGACCGACTATTGGACTTGGGTCATTGGATTTGGGTTGTTCGGTGGGGTTGGGATTGGCTGCGGGTATTCCTCCGCCACGCCGCCCGCCTTGAAATGGTTTCCCGCTTCCAAGACTGGGCTTATCGCAGGATTGGTCGTTGCCGGATTTGGTTTGGCTTCTGTCTACATCGCCCCTCTTTCCGAGTATCTGTTAAACCATTTTGGCGTTCTGAATGCCATGTCGTTTTACAGTCTCTTTTTGGTAGTGGTGGTGTGCGGACTGGCGCTTTTTCTCGTGAATCCCCCTCTTGGCTACGTCCGGCCGGGAGCTAGTGGAGTCCTCACGCACGCTAAATCCGAAGCTGTCAATCTGTCTCCTGGGGAAATGCTTCGCTCGTCGACCTTCTATCTTCTTTGGCTTACTTATTTCATTGGAGCTGGGGCTGGTTTGATGGTGATCAGCAGCGTCAGCGGAATGGCACGGCAAAGTATGGGGCAAGGGGCTTTTGTGGCCGTTGCAGTGTTAGCCATCGGCAATGCAGCGGGCCGGGTAGCGGCAGGATTACTCTCGGACCGCATCGGGCGGCGCTGGACACTCTTTGTTGTCCTTGTGGTACAGGCAGTATTGATGTTTGCAGCGATCCCAGTCACGGCTGCGCGTCAGGCGGCTCCAGCGGCCATTGTCATTCTAGCAACTCTCATCGGCTTTAATTACGGCGCGAATCTTGCCCTATTTCCGTCTTTCACGAAGGATTTGTGGGGTCTTAAGCATTTTGGAGTGAACTACGGGCTGCTCTTCACAGCCTGGGGAATGGGGGGATTTGTGCTTAGCCGCTTGCAGCAGATGCTCAAAGCGCAAAGCGGCAGTTTCAATTCGAGCTTCATCACGGCTGGGGCGTTGCTTGTCCTTGGGGCGTTGCTTGCGCTGGTCGTCAAAGGCTCGGGTCCTCAAACGGCTCGTTCTCCGTGACGGAACGAAAACTCCAATGGAAAATGATCAGACTTTTGAAACCAATCAAAAGCTTGCATCATTTTCCTCCTTCTCCATGCGTACCCTTCGACCTCTCTGGACTGCCTTATCGATTCCTACTAAATCTGCGTCGCTCACCGCGAGTTCGCCGCGCCGCTTTCGTGCTGTCGAAAGCGTCGTCAGCCTGTGCGTTTTTGGATTAAGCCTGGCCGCGGATCCAGCCGTTCTGGCAGGTGCGACCAATTGGCAGTTCACGGCCGAAGCCAGCTTGAAAGAGACGTTTGATAGCAATATCTATCTCCAGGATAAAGAGCCTGACACTGCCAACCTTGCGGCTGCTCGCGCGGCCGGTTTAAACCCGACACAGGAGAGTCGGGCTTCGTGGGTCACTAGCCTTCTGCCTAAGTTGGGCCTCGCTTACAAACCGTTTTCAGGGCTGCACGTCAGCGGGACCTACGCACCAGACCTGAGCTTTTATCACGCGAACTCATCGGAGGACTACGTCGCTCATCGCGGAACGCTCAATTTCGGAGGGGCCATCGATAAAACGGTTTGGGAATTTCTGAATACGGCAACGTATATCGATGCCAGTAAGGAAGGACCGACGTTTGCACGTCCCGATGATGTCCCGGCACTTGGAGCCATTCCGATCCGCGACCGCCGGTCGGCCTTTGTTTTCCGAAATAGCTTTCGTCTCACGCAGCCCGTTGGAGATTTTTTCATTCGCCCCGTTGCGGCTAGTTATATCCACGACTTTGACACCACTTTGCGATATGTGCCACCGCCGCTGCGCAGCTCTTACGTCTATGAGAACTATATCGATCGTCAGGAGGTAAGTGGTGGGTTGGACATTGGAATTCCGTGGGCGAGTCACGGTCACGTGATCGTTGGATATCGTTATGGGCGGCAGGAGCAGTTTGACGGCCCCTTCGGACCGGGCGGCAAGATCATCAACAGCCCCTATGATAACGCGTATCACCGAGTCCTGGTGGGTTTTGAAGGGCGATTGACCGATTGGCTAAAAGCGAACGTCCTGGTTGGGCCTGACATTCGGGATTTTTCCGATGAAGCGCGTCGCAGCTACCCTACGTTTCAGCCGGACGATCTTTTGGTCTACCTGGACGCCTCTTTGACTTTGACATTGTCTAAGTCGGACTCAGTAACGCTTCGGGCTACACGTTACGAGATGCCAGCTTTCTCCAGTTTTAGCGTTTACGAAGACATTAAGAACGATGTCCTTTGGCGACATCGTTTCAACGAGCGGCTTTCCAGCGCAGTTGGGTTTACGCTGTACATTGGAGAGTGGCAACCTCCAGCCCAACGTTCTGATTGGGTCTACACACCGACCGCGTCGCTCACTTACGTCGTTCATCACCACGGGTCAACAGAAGCGGCTTATTCGTACGAGTGGGCGGACAGTCACATTTCCGAAGCGATCGAACCCCTCACGAAATCGCGTGAGTACTCACGCCATCTCGCGACAGTCGGGCTGCGCTACACCTTCTAAAGAAGAGGCCTCACCAGAGTCCAAGAGAACCTTGGCTTCCTTCGACACCACGAGCAGCAACCGAGGTTGTTAGTTTGCCAAAAAAGGTGAGGGCGACGAACTCGTCGGTCGCTTAGCGTTAGGTTGAAAGGTGAACGGATGTCAGGCGAGACCCTCTCAATTGCGCGGCCGCGGCCAGTTTTTGCTCGATATGATGTGCTTGGCACACTTCTCGAGCAACTCGCTCGCATCTACAGACGGCTTGGTTGCCGCGCCGCTCAACCCCCGATGGAATTGACCGAACATGAGTAATCGACGCAGCGTGACTTTGGACGGAAATGAAGCGGTAGCGAATGTCGCTTATCGCCTGAACGAAGTGATGGCTATTTACCCGATCACTCCATCCTCGCCGATCGCAGAATGGTGTGACCAGTGGGTCTCGGAGGGGAAGGGGAACTTGTGGGGAACCATTCCGTCGGTAGTGGAGATGCAGAGCGAGGGAGGGGCGGCCGGGGCGCTCCACGGAGCGCTGCAAACAGGTGCCCTGAGCACGACGTTTACGGCGTCGCAAGGTCTTCTCCTGATGATTCCCAATATGTTTAAGATTGCTGGCGAGCTTTCGCCGACGGTCTTTCAAGTGACGGCGCGCACTGTGGCTGCGCATGCGTTATCGATCTTCGGCGACCACAGCGACGTGATGGCAGTCCGAACAACGGGGTTTGCCTTGCTTGGATCGGCTTCCGTGCAGGAAGCGATGGATTTTGCGCTCATTGCGCAAGCGGCGACATTGCGCACCCGCATTCCGTTCCTGCACTTCTTCGATGGGTTTAGAACGTCGCACGAAGTGCAGAAGATCGAGTTGCTTTCGGACGAAGACCTGCGTGCTCTGATTGACGACAAGTTGATTGCGGAGCATCGGGCGCGGGCCATGAGTCCAGACCATCCAGTGCTTCGCGGGACGGCACAGAACCCCGATGCTTATTTTCAAGGGAGGGAAGCGGTCAATCCATTTTACGCGAATTGTAGTTCGATCACTCAACAAGTCATGGATGAGTTCGCCGCACAAGTGGGGCGTCGCTATAGCCTATTTGAGTATGTGGGTGCTCCCGATGCGGAGCGTGTGATTATTCTGATGGGCTCCGGCTGTGAGACGGCCCACGAGACGGTGGACGCACTCCTGGCCCGCGGTGAGAAGGTGGGGATCGTGAAGGTGCGTCTCTACCGCCCATTCGATTCAAAGCGCTTTGTCGAAGTCTTGCCCGCAACGGTTCGATCGCTCGCCGTCCTCGACCGGACGAAGGAACCAGGAGCTACAGGCGAGCCCTTGTTCCAGGACTGTGTCACGGCGCTATGCGAAGGGCTTTCCAGCGGCTGGGGCAAGCTGAAGTTAATGCCGAAGATCGTCGGCGGGCGCTATGGACTCTCGTCCAAGGAGTTCACTCCAGCGATGGTCAAAGCAGTCTTTGACAATCTTGCGGCGACGGCTCCCAAACACCATTTCACGATTGGAATCAATGACGATGTTACGCATTCAAGCTTAACTTACGACGCTGAGTTCTCCACTGAGTCCGATAAAGTGATTCGCGCTCTCTTCTACGGTCTGGGAGCCGACGGCACAGTTGGCGCCAACAAGAACTCGATCAAAATAATTGGTGAAGGGACAAACAACTATGCCCAAGGGTATTTTGTTTACGACTCCAAGAAGTCCGGTTCGATGACAGTCTCGCACTTACGGTTTGGTCCGGAACCTATTCGTTCAACCTACCTGGTTTCGCGAGCCAATTTCGTGGCGTGTCACCAGCCGTCATTCCTCGAGCGGTATGACATGGTAAAAAGCCTGGTTCCCGGGGGGACATTTTTGCTCAATACGCCGTTTTCGAAGGAAGAGATTTGGAGCACGTTGCCAACGCCGGTTCAGGAGTCGTTATTGGCGAAGCGCATCAAGTTTTATGTGATCGATGCGACGCGAGTGGCCCGAGACAGTGGCATGGGTGGTCGCATCAACACGATCATGCAAGTCTGCTTCTTTGCTTTGTCTGGTGTTCTGCCCCGCAATGAGGCGATCGATGCGATCAAATACTCGATCAAAAAGACTTACGGCAAGAAGGGGGATGAAATTGTCCAGATGAACCTCAAGGCGGTCGATAACACGCTCGACCACCTCTACGAAGTCGCCTTGCCCACCCGCGTCAATGGAGCAGGACCGCTGCTTCCGCCCGTTACATCGAACGCGCCTCAGTTTGTCAGCAATGTCCTCGGCAAGATTGTGGCTGGGTTTGGAGATGATCTGCCCGTCAGTGCGTTTCCATGTGATGGCACATTTCCGACGGCGACGGCGCAGTATGAGAAACGCAATCTCGCTTTGGACATCCCGGTGTGGGATGAGGCCGTCTGCATCCAATGTTTGAAATGTGTCGCGATTTGTCCCCACGCGACGATTCGCGCAAAAGTCTACGACCGTGAAGCCTTGTCAGGAGCGCCTGCCGGGTTCAAGTCGACGGACGCACGCGTTCCCGAGTTCAAAGGAATGCGTTTCAGCTTGCAAGTGGCAGCCGAGGATTGCACGGGCTGCGCCATCTGCGTCGACGTCTGCCCGGCCAAGAATAAAACCGAAGCGAAGCTTAAAGCGATCAACATGCGTCCGCAGGCACCGCTGCGGGCTCAGGAACGGGCAAACTGGGATTTCTTTTTGGATTTGCCGGAACTTGATCGACGCAAAGTTAAAGTCACGACATTGCGTCAGCAGCAGATTATGCAGCCGTTGTTTGAGTTTTCCGGAGCATGCGCTGGATGTGGTGAGACGCCTTACATCAAATTGCTCACCCAACTTTACGGTGACCGGCTGCTGATCGCGAACGCAACGGGGTGTTCGTCGATCTATGGAGGCAACCTCCCGACGACGCCATACTCGACCAATTCCTGCGGCCAAGGTCCCACCTGGTGCAATTCCTTGTTTGAAGACAATGCGGAGTTTGGTTTGGGATTCCGTGTCTCGCTGGACAAGCAACAAGAGTTTGCCGGTGAGCTGTTGAAAAAACTCGCGAGCAGCCTGGGTGACAGTTTCGCTGATGCGATTCTCCATGCGGATCAAAAGGACGAAGCGGGCATTTACGAACAACGCGAGCGGGTGGCAGCCTTGAAGGAGAAGTTGAAAACGCTCAATTCCAAGGAGGCACAGGCTCTCTTGGGCTTGGCGGACTCCCTCGTGAAAAAGTCCGTTTGGATCGTGGGCGGAGATGGCTGGGCCTACGATATCGGATACGGTGGCTTGGATCACGTGCTGGCCAGTGGTCGCGATATCAACGTCCTAGTGCTCGATACCGAAGTTTACTCGAATACGGGAGGGCAAATGTCCAAGTCAACACCCCGCGGAGCGGTGGCCAAATTCGCCGCAGCCGGCAAGCCGACCGGGAAGAAAGATCTGGGCTTAATTGCCATGACTTACGGGCATATCTATGTCGCCAGCGTGGCGATGGGAGCCAAGGATGAGCATACTCTTCGAGCGTTTGTGGAGGCGGAGACTTATCCTGGTCCATCCCTAATTATCGCGTATAGCCACTGCATCGCCCACGGGATCGCTCTCGATTCTGGCGTGGGAGCCCGCCAACAGAAACTGGCAGTAGAAACGGGGCAATGGTTGCTTTACCGCTTTGACCCACGTCGGACGATGCGGGGCGAGACTCCGTTGCAGATCGATTCACAAGCGGCCAAAGGCAAGTTGCAGGATTATCTGCTATCCGAGAACCGATTCAAGATGCTCGCCAAGAGCAAACCCGAGGAAGCTCGGCGATTCTTCCAGCAATCTCAGCAGGACGCCGACGCCCGTTGGCAATTCTACCAGTATTTGGCGGCGCGCGATCTTAAACCCAAGACAGCAGTAGCCCCCTCCGCAAGCGCGGCGGCCTCTAAACCCACGGGGACAAACTAATGCCCGGCCGCCCGCCATCACTTTCCTATGTTGCCCTGCTGGCGTTTGAAAACGGCAGGGCGCGCCCTTCCTCTCAATGCCAATCTAGTAACCCTTAGTTGCTGAAGCCATGGACCTTTCGACCACTTATCTCGGCTTGAACCTGCAAAACCCTCTCGTTTGCGCCGCCTCCCCATTGTCCGAAGAGATCGACAATATCAAGCGTATGGAAGACGCCGGCGCTTCGGGCGTGGTGCTCTATTCGCTTTTTGAAGAGCAGATTCGTTACGAACGGTACGAGTTGCACTGGCACTTGACGCACGGGACGGACAGCTATCCCGAAGCGCTGACTTACTTTCCCGAGCCAGATCAATTCACGATCGGTCCAGAGGAGTATTTGAAACACATCGGCAAGGCGAAAGATGCGGTCGATATTCCCATTATCGCCAGTCTGAACGGATCGACCCTGACCGGTTGGACGGATTTTGCAAAACAGATCCAGCAGGCGGGAGCTGACGCACTGGAACTTAACATTTACAACATTCCCACCGACCCCGATTTGCCCGGATCCGAAGTCGAGAAGACCTACTTGGAAATCTTGAAGGCCGTGAAAGCGGAGATCACGATTCCGGTGGCGGTAAAACTCAGTCCATTCTTCAGTAACTTCGCCAACATGGCAAAACGCTTGGATCAGGGCGGAGCCGACGGTTTGGTGTTGTTTAACCGCTTTTACCAGCCGGACATTGATTTGGAGTCGTTAGAAGTGACTCCCAATATTCTTTTCAGCACCCCGATGGCCATGCGTTTGCCGTTGCGTTGGATCGCCATTCTCTACGAACGGATCGGAACTAGCCTGGCGGCAACCAGTGGAATTCACCGAGGCACCGACGCCCTCAAATGCTTAATGGCCGGCGCTGATGTCACGATGCTTTGTTCCGTTCTGATGCGTCACGGAGTGCAACAGCTCAAAGTCATTCAATCCGAGATGACGGCCTGGATGCAAGAACACGACTACGAGTCGGTCGAGCAACTCAAGGGGAGCATGAGTCAGCAGAATTGCGCACATCCCTCAGCGTTTGAGCGTGCTCAGTACATGCAGGCCATTTCCGCTCGTCCGGTCGGTTGATGGCCCTGCGACGCCGCGAGACCGAAGTTCAGGGTCTACCAACTTGAGCCGTCAAGACCTGGAGGACTTTCAATAAATTACTTGGCTAATCGTTGTCGGCCAGCCTCTTTGTTTTGACGCCCGAGATTCTTGAATCGTGCTGCCTTGAATCACCGATGCGGCACTCGGGTTCCCTCTTTATTCCATTGGCTTGACCGCGCTAATTCTGGACGCTGGGATGGGTGGTGGCGCGTTTTCAGAGTCGCCCGCCTGGAAAGATCCAGGAAACGGTGTTTGTAGACACTGGCGGTGTGGCTCCTGCGAAATCGGTTCCCGGGCGGACCCAGCCTTGACACGTCTCACCTATTTTCCACGGCCTCGACAGACTCCAATGAATTTTCGCGTGGTGATGGACCTACGGACGCGGTTTGGATGCTTCTTCCCACGAGCCCTAGGCATTGACTAATGCCATATAAAGTTCCATTGGTAAGATGCCCCGTCCAAGACTGGCAGGTCTCAAGTGGTGGCTTCTCCTTGGGATCGGGCAAATGGTCAGGATCAAGAGTTATGAAAGCAAAACTTGCTCTGCTGGCAGCCCTTCTCACGGCTCTTATTTCAAGCAGCGCTCAGACTGCCCGAGTAACATTGTTCTGCAATTCGCTGCAATTCGAGCTGGCAGCGGCTGGTGCCGGCGAGGGTTCAACTCTCCGGTTGACGAGTGACGCAAGTTTTGCCGATCTGAACGGGGAGGTAGCTCCGCTCTTTCAGGCAAATCTCCCATCGCACGGCACTTATTTCTTGCTAGACGATCTGACGTTTCCAGACCGGCTCGCGGGGCAAATTGCATTCGACCAGCCTGAGCATGTGGATGCGAACCAGAACGGGTTTGATGACTTTTTCGAAGTGAGCGAAGCGGTTCCTGCTACCACAACCCAGGGGCTTTTTGTATCGCAGATTGATCGTGGATCGGTGAAAGCCCAATGGAGCCGTGCGGCGGGTTCGACGACTGGCACGTGTCGGCTGAGTTTGATCGGCGAGACCTTTGGCGAGCTACCTACCTTCGTCCATACATTCCATCTGTTGCAGTATACCGGCACGCTCGCGTATGAATCGGGGACGAACGGAATCACAGCCGTTCTGACCTTAGCACAATCGACAAACGAAACGAATCGCCTAGACGGGATGATGAGTTTCCAGCGTGCTCTGACGAACCGATTCGACCGATTGATCCTGCAGGTGGGCGCTCTAACGAACGCGTCTGGATTGACTATGGAATTCGAGTCGAGTGAGATTACGCGCGATACGAATTTGAACACGAACTATTTTGGTTTTCTTGATTTCGAAGATGGAGATCCAGCGACAAGCGCGAACGACTATCGGGATTGGGTCTTATCCATTGACGATCCGAACGATGCGGATGGAGATAGCATTCCGGATTTCTCGGATGACGCTGGGACGCTCGTTGAGGTTCCTCCAACATTGTCTTTGGCTCGCGCTGGAAACGAACTAGTATTCACGATTTCGGGACGGGACGGCAGTAGTTATGACCTGGAAGCCAAGGATGCTTTGGGATTAAATAATTGGCAGACTGTCGTGTCGATCTCTCTCACCAATTCGCCACAGCCCTTGATTCTCGTTGTGCCAGATACTCCGAGTCGCTTTTGGCGGGCGAGGGGGCGATGAGCACGACCCTGTCACGCCGCGGTGACAGTAGGGTGTGTGTCATCTTTAACCCCACTGCCAAGGGAGAACGCGCACGTCGTGCCATTGCCAAACTGCATGCGTTGGAAAGCGATTGCGCATTGAAGCCGTCACTCGCGGCCGGCGCGGCGCGGCGCCTGGCAACGGAAGCGGTTCAGGAAGGGTTTGAGATTGTAGCCGCGATGGGAGGAGACGGCACGGTGCACGAGATACTGAACGGGATTGCCGACGTGCCGGATGGATTCAGCCGTGTGCGCCTCGGAGTTCTGCCTGTGGGCACAGTCAACGTGTTCGCGCGTGAGCTTGCTATCCCGCTTCGATTTGAGAATGCGTGGAGGGTATTGTCTCAGGGGCGGGAAAAGGTCGTCGATGTCCCGGAGATGGAATTTCAAACGGCCTATGGGCGAGAGAAGCGGTGGTTCGCACAAATGGCTGGGTGTGGGCTAGACGCGCGGGCGGTGGAGCTTCTAAACTGGAACCTGAAGAAGCGAATTGGCCAATTGGCCTATGTTGTTTCAGGGATGCAAGCGTTACGGGAGAAGCCCGTGCTTTTGGAGGTGACTGCGGACGGGCGGAAGGTTAACGGGGCATTGGTGCTCCTGGGCAATGGGCGGTTTTACGGAGGATCAATTCCTGTGTTTCAGGCGGCGGAATTGCAGGATGGGCTGTTGGATGTCTGTGTTTTTCCAAAAGTGAACTGGTGGGTGGTCTTGCGCTATGCCCTCGCTTTCCTCTCACCGAGGTTGCTCCAGCGAAGCACCGAACAACACCTCCAGGCAGCGCAAGTGACGATCACGAGCTCATCCCCTGTGGGCGTGCAATTAGATGGCGAGTTAGTAGGAAGAACGCCCGCGGTATGTCAGCTCCATCGCCGGCGGTTGCGTGTCGTCGTTCCGTAACTTGTCCTCGGTCAGTGGTTTTTCTTTGACACTTGCTAGCGTCGGCGCCGTAATCTCTAACACCGCCGACGCTCAGGCTTCGCCCTGCGTCGATGCGACACATCGACAAGCTATGAGAACAACTACAATCTGCTCCCTCGCTAATCTAAGTCTCGGACTTCTTCTGCTTTCCGGCCTCCCGTCCCGTGGGGAGGTGACGATTCCTGAGGAGAACAAGACGAGCGGCTTCGCTATTGGATGCCAAGCTTATACATTCAACCGGTTCACCGTGTTCGAAGCGATCGATAAGACCGCAGAGACGGGCGGACGTGTGATCGAGTTTTTCCCGGGCCAGAAACTGAGCAAGGAACAGCCCGACGTGAAATGGGACCACAATGCTTCGGAGGAGACTATTGCGAAGGTTAAAGCCAAGTTGGCTGAGCGCAAGATTGTCGCTGTCAACTACGGCGTGGTCGATATTCCCAAAGAAGAGGAGGGTGCCCGCAAGGTTTTCGAGTTTGCCAAGAAGATGGGCATGCGCGCCGTCACGACAGAGTCCGTGCCCTCGATGGATACGATTGAGAAGATGGTCAAGGAGTTCGACATCCAAGTTGGGTTTCATAATCACCCACGCCAGCCAAACAACCCCAATTACCGCGTCTGGGATCCTTGGTATATCTTATCGATTGTAAAGGATCGGGATGCGCGGATTGGCGCTTGTGCGGATACGGGTCACTGGCAGACGTCAGGGCTAAATCCTGTTTATTGCTTGCGGGTTCTCAAGGGGCATATCATTAGCAGCCATCTCAAGGACAAGAGTGATTTTGGTCAGGCCCATGATGTCCCCTACGGTCAGGGTGTCGGAAATATCAAGGGTGTTTTGGATGAACTAAAAGCGCAAAAGTTCCAGGGCAACATCTCGATTGAATACGAGTATCACTGGGAGAATAACGTTCCCGAAGCCAAGGAATGCATCGACTTCGTCCGCAATTACGGCAAGTGATGATTAGTCAGTCGCGCTCAGTTGCTTCTGGGCGCCGATTGTATCCGGAAGAATTGGTGCAGGAGGCCGGTATAGGGAAAAAACCATTCGGTCTCCCCTGCAGTTCCGGGTAAGTTGGTGGCTAGCGTTGAGGGCCGAATTGACTCCGGCCCAATCTGGATCCGATAGGTTGTATTCGTGTTGCTTGGCCAGCTCAAACGGGCTAGCCGAGCATCCCATACGGATAGATCCAGTTCCAAAAGAAACTCCGCTCGGTTTGGATCTGTCCCGAAGAGGGCTTCGCGAGCGTTGGTAAGGCCGTCCCGGTCCGGGTCGTCGGTCGGGCCGAAACCCAGCGAATGCAACTGTTGCATTTCCCAGCTGTCGTCCAATCCATCATGATCCGTATCGCCGATGGGCACGCCATTGATCAACAGGGTGGCGCCCAGAACGGAACCTTGGCCGCGGTCGCTTTCGTCGAGCACGCTTAACGTCCAACGACCAAAGCTGCTCTCGTAAAAGTGCTGAACGGAATAGTAAGTCCAATCGCGCGGGCCAGCGACCGTATCTTGATTGACACGTTGAAGAACGCTTCGCGTTCCGGTCGGCGAGGTCAAGACAATCCGCAGATCGCCGCGTGCGGTATGGTCCGTATCGAGGCGAACTCCGATGAACTCGCATTGGATCGTGTCGGGCACGTCAAACGTGATGAGTGCTGGATCCAGGACCAACTGGACGCGCGCGTTCGGTTGAGCGGCGAGATAATCTCGCAGGGCTTCGCCGTCCGTCTGGCTGATGAAGACGGAGGGAATCGTCGTAAGGTCGGTTTCAGCCATGAATATTCGAGTGTTGCCGCCGCGATTGTTATAAACCACAGCCAGGGTCGCACCGGCCTGCGCGGCATGAGTTATCTTTTCGCAAAAATAGTTCGGAGCTCGTTGAATCAGGGCGGCCCGACCTCGGAGGTCAAGGGCAATGGAGTTGGTGGCTGTGCCGACATCGACCAGAGGTACGAGTCCGGTGGTCGTCTCAGGATGCGGCCCCGCGCCTGGGAGAGCCTGGATGGACTGCAGGATTTCCGGGACGTCTGGCCCGTCTACCCGCAGGTGAAATCCAACCTCCGGGATGGCGATGACATTCATGTTGGAAAAAGTCCGTTGTGTGGCGGCGGGTCGGTTGGACCAAGTCCGAGCCAAACGCACGGCCTCGCCCGCATCGGGAATTCCGAATCCCAGATTGTGACTGACTCGGAATCCGGCCGCATTGGTAGTGAGAGTACTGTCGGATAGATCGAAATGACGGCTCGAATTGATTAAGACTTGCTGCACGTCGCGGTAGGTCAGGTTTGTGTTTACTGATAGGATTAATGTCGCGACACCTGCGATCTGCGGCGTCGCCGCGGAGGTGCCGCTGAAACCATTGACGCCATAGGTAAAGTCACCGCTGCCTACGGTGGTGGTATCTCGGTTGTAACCACGCGTGCCTTGGCGATCTGTCGTCACCATGTTTGCGGTGTCCGCGATGCAGGGGTCGAGCACGCCACTCTCATCGCCGCTCGGTGCGGCTACGAGGACGCAAGCACCCGGCGAACTATAGCGAGTCACCCGCCCATCGAGTCGAGCGGCGGCGACTGCAATCACTCGCGGATCCGCTGCGTAGCCATCTTCATTGACATCGTTGCCGTCGCCTCGGCCATTGCCAGCGGCGCGAACCATGACGACTCCGCGACCCCCTCGGCCGAACTGCACGGCGTTGGAGATGGCGATATTTTCCAACGACGAGATTCGTAGCTGCTCGCTTCCAACCTTGCCCCAACTATGGTTCTGCACACTAACCACGTTCGACTGGTACTGAAACATATCCATGAGCGCTTCCTCATCGACCAGATTGTCATTGGCTCCAAAAATGACCCAGCTAGCGATGCGTGCTTTTGGGGCTACACCTGAAATTCCTAATCCGTTGTTGGCTGTCGCTCCGGCCAAGCCCGCGACGGCAGTCGCGTGATAGGAAAACAGTCCCGAGGGCATGCCATTCGATTCTCGAGTGAGAAAGTTGAAGTGCGGCGCGCCTGCAGTCCGTTCCGCGAGATCGGGATGGTCCAGTTCTACACCATCGTCTGCCAATGCCATGGTCACGCCTTCGCCTTCGGTGATTGGCCATGCCGACCGAACGTTTAGATCCGGGCCGAGTGGAACTCCATTCGTGTCGCGATTCTCGAGATTGGCTTGCCAATCGGCGCCGTTGCCGTGGTTGGAGAAGAGTGGATCAGTTGGCTTGGGCGCATAAGGGCTGTTCAGCTGTTTCGGACGGCGTGTGACTGGGTAACAAAGTTCGACTCGCGGATCCTGAGCGAGGGTCTCAGCTGCCTCCAGGGCATGCCACGCGTCGACTGCCTGGAGAATGAAAAGCCGTTGACTAATCTTACGAGCCAAGCGTAGCGGTTGCTGTTCCAGCAGCGTTTCTAAGTCAGCGGACTCTTTCAGTTGCAGCACCACCCGGCTGCCGAGTTGCACCAAGTTGGTCGATCCATTGTCTTGCTGCGCGTTGAGCCACGGCGTAGCCACTTTCGACAAGATCCGGATTGTGGCCGTGTCGGGCACCTGGACGACGTATCCCCCAGGGTGTCCCTCGCGGAACTGCACATGCCGGGTGCCACCCTCGGATTGAGCCGAGGCGCAAGGAGCCAAAGCCAGGAAGGAAACGATCCCTGACCCCAAGGCTGCGACGAAGGGTAAGCGCATTTTGTGGCGCACTGTAGCACATTCTATTCCCAAGTCTTGCGAAAGTTATTCCATTTCCAATCCCTTCGTTTACAGCTGGAACCGTGGATTCTCTGAGTGCCCAAGACGGGGATACCCCTGATTGCGCATCCCCGGAGTCGATCGAACCTTGTCTTGATTTGACAATTTCACCCAACAGCCCTCCAAAACCTATACAGAGTATGCGCATGGAATCTGCCCTCCCAGACCACGAGGCTGGGTCATTTCTAAGTCTCCTGAGCGGACTGCGCGAAGACGTTCGCGACCTGTTTCACGAAGAAGTGCAGCTTGCGAAGAAGGAGTTTTCCGAGAAAGCGTCTGTCTTTGGTCGCAATTCTGTGTATTTCGCTCTCGGCGGTCTCGTTGCTTGCTTGGCGCTCACTTTCCTGATGATTGCGCTCGGATTTCTCATTGCCTCGGGATTGGAAACGCTTGGGATTCAAACCGGCGTGGCCTTGTGCCTGGGGTTTTTAGCGATCGCAGTGGTCGCTGGCGTTACGGGCGGGATCTTGGTCTGCAAGGCGCTGTCCGCATTCAAGAAGAACTCGTTCGTTCCGGAACGGACACTCGAAACGCTGCGAGAGATCAAACAGGGCGGTTTGGACCAAGCTCCGGTCGTCACCAAACGGGTGCCGCCTCCCGAGCCCAAAGACACCCGGAGCAGCGACCAGATTCGGTCGGACGTGGAGCGAACCCGCGGTCGCATCGGACGGGAAGTCAGAGGCCTGCGCACCCAGCTGCAAATGGCGACCATCGCCATGACGGTCCTTGGCCAACTTCGCCGAAACCCAGTGCGGTCGGTGGGAATTGGCGTTGGGACCGGGTTAGCCGGCCTTGTTCTTATGAAGGTCGCCCGCGTGTTTGGCCGCCGGATTATCTAAGATTTCCGTTCTTTTTGCTGAGGAGTTGACCTCGGCTCGGACGATTAGCGCGCGCCTGGTTGCGACTAGGCAAGGACGCTAAACCTCTTTTGCACTTTTGCACGTTCTCGGACAATCTGCATGACTCGTTCATCCGGTTGTGTTATTGGGTCTCCGATTCTTTGCACTGGGACCCGACACACTAATGAACGCGAACACTCTCTGCGGGACGGCCCTTTTGACTCTGCTCAACTTGGCGCAGGTCCTGGCCGGCGACATCGACGCAAAGTTAGAACTTCACACCCGGTTTCGCCGCGCGCTTCTTCCTTCAACCAACGAATTCCAGGTGGTGGAACGGACGGTGAATTGGGATCCGCGAAAAACGGCGATCATCGTTTGTGACATGTGGGACCGCCATTGGTGCAAAGGGGCGACGGCGCGGGTGGAGGAAATGGCACCGCGGATGAACCGGGTGCTTCAAGAAGCCCGGGCGCGCGGCGTTTACATCATTCACGCCCCGAGTGACACGATGAATTTCTACAAAGACTGGCCGCAGCGGAAGCTTGCCCAAGCCGCTCCAAAAGCGACGCCGCCGTCCGATGTCACTCGCTGGCAATCGCTCAACCATGGCAAAGAGCCGCCTCTGCCGATCGATGATACAGACGGGGGATGCGACGACAGGCCGCCATGCCCAAGTGGTGGACCGTGGAAACGACAGATTGATATTCTGCAAGTGGCGGAGCAGGACGCTATCACAGATAGCGGGGAAGAAGTCTACAATCTGCTGCAAGCGAATGCCCGCGATCACGTCATTGTCATGGGGGTCCATGAAAACATGTGCGTTCTAGGTCGGCCGTTTTCTATCCGACAATTGGTGACGATTGGCAAAGATGTCGTGTTGATGCGCGACATGACCGATACGATGTATAACTCGCGGAGCGCTCCTTACGTGAGTCACTTTGTGGGAACCGACCTTGTTGCCGAACACATCGAGAAGTATTGGTGCCCGACCGTGACCAGCGCCGACTTGCTTGGTGGGGAACCCTTTCACTTTCAGGCCGACCGCCGACATCGCGTCGCCATGATTGTGGGCGAGAACGAGTATCACACCTGGGAAACACTCCCGGAATTCGTGCAAAAAGAGTTATCGTGGCGCGGTTTTACGGTGGACTTTGTTCAAGCCGCGCCCACTGGCGGCAATACTTTCACAAACTGGGAAGCCATCACCCGCGCCGATCTACTTCTCGTCAGCGTTCGCCGGCGAACTCCACCCACCGCGATGCTCGCTGCCATTCGCCAACATCTGGAAGCGGGGAAGCCGCTGATCGGACTGCGCACGGCTAGCCACGCTTTTGGCGCTAAGCCTGCCGATGCCGATCACGCTGGATGGGACGCGTTCGATACGGAAATCCTGGGCGGCAAATATGAAGGGCATTACGACAACCAACTGCTGCCGGACATTCGCGGTCTGGAAGAATCCGCGAGCCATCCGGTGCTCACGGGAATTTCTAAAGCGGGCTTTCGTTCTGGGCATTCGCTGTATCGCAACCGAAATCTGGCCGCGACGACGCAGCCCCTCCTCACGGGGATCGTTACGGTCGATGGGCAACAAAAGGTCGAGCCTGTCGCTTGGGTCAACACGAACAACCATCGGCGCGTGTTTTATACGTCCTTGGGCGGTCCCGAGGACTTTCGACAACCAGCATTTCGCCGTCTGCTGGTGAACGCGACGCATTGGACGCTGGATGTTCCTGTGCCACCCGCGCCCGCATCAGTGCCGACGACGGCTGGGAAGTTTGAAGGCGGTTGGTATCCATTGCGGGTGCCTGGCACTTGGGAAGAGAACTCGGCTGGTGAGTTGAGCCGGTATGACGGAATGGCCTGGTACCGTTGCGTCGTCCGAGTGCCTGAGAATTGGAGGGACAAGAAATCGGAGATCTGGGTGGAGCGGGTCGATAATGCGCACGAGGTTTATGTGAACGGCGTCAAAG
>JBGAIN010000162.1:0-18254 GCA_044225505.1 Limisphaerales bacterium | reverse complement strand
CCCAAAACAGCAGGACACCACCCAGAGCGCCGTGCTAATCACCAAGAGAAAGGTGAGGAGAACCAACGCTGTTCCCAGATCATTCTCCGAGAGGAGAAATGTCAAATCATCGAGGAACTGGATGAGGCTCCGATAGAGCAGAGCAACTGCCGCGGTGGAAAGCAGCCCGAGCGCGAGGAGGTATTTGGAGGATAGCGACGAGAGCCGGTCCTCATGCCAGAGCAAAGTCGTCAGGTAATTGCGCACAGCAGTTGCCGTAGTCGAGCTTGAAGGTATTCTGTGCGGAACTCAGCGGGTGTCAATCGCAAAACGCACTCCCAAGACGCGGAGAGAGACCTCGTCTTGCTGCTGAGTAAATCTTGCCAAGCCAGCACCGCGCACACCGACAGTCCGGGCCTGGAACATCCGCCGCTAACTTCTTCAACGCTAAACCCGCTCGCCCAGCAGCTAGCTCCATGCCACGACCGAGGAGGGTCAGCGGCCGCCCTGAGGCCCGTCGTCGATTCGATGCTGCCCTGGAGCCGAGCGGGTTAGGGCCGCAACGACAAATCCCCCGAACCTTCAAGGATTGGCGTTCTGTCTCTTTTCAACCAATTGTGTGTCTTGGAAAGAGACAATGGGACTCCGAGCGTCGGGCGCTCTGCACGCACTCGTCGTCCGTATATAACAGGGAGATAACACGGCAATAACTCGGATATAACACGGATAGATCCCGTGTTATTCCCCTGTTGATTCCGTTTTTACTCCCTGTGAAAAGCGAATGAACCACGATTCGATCCAGAATCCCGCGCTGCCCAGTCCTCTCTGGCTCATCCATTCCCTTCGTCCCGCCATTCCATTTCCCCTTCCCAATCGTAACCCGTTGGACAAGACTCCGGCGCGTGCTAGACTGCGGATAAGAATCTTGTTATGGAAACCATCCTGAGCCTCTGCGTTGGAATTGGCTTGAGTGCCGCTTGCGGGTTCCGCGTATTCGTCCCCCTGTTCATCATGAGCCTGGCGAGCTATTCCGGGCACCTCGATTTGGCCCCCGGATTTCAATGGATCGGCTCTTATCCAGGCTTGATCACACTGTCCGCCGCGACAGGACTGGAGATCGCAGGTTATTATATTCCTTGGCTGGATCACTTTCTCGACACGATCGCAACGCCGGCTGCGATCATCGCGGGGACGGTCGTCACGGCCTCGTTTGTGACTGACGTCAGTCCATTCTTGCGTTGGACCTTGGCGGTGATTGCAGGAGGCGGCGCCGCCAGCTTGATCCAAGGTTCCACCATCCTGGCCCGGGGAGCATCCACTCTCACAACCGGCGGTTTGGCCAATCCCGTCTTCGCGACCGCGGAGTTGGCGGGATCCGTGTTGACCTCCCTGCTCGCGTTGGTTGCTCCTTTGTTCACCATTGTGCTGATTCTGGCGGTGTTCGCTTTAGTGGGTCAGAAACTCTTCCGGATGCGATCGCGCCGTTCGGCGACGTAAGTTCGCGCTCTCTATCACTTCGTAACGCGTGACCGATCCAGCGGGACTTGCACTCGTCGGAGTCGCGGTCACCGCGGTGCCGCTGGCCCACCGGAATCCTCACGCCGATCGGTGCCCGCTTGCGGCCACGTCGACCGAGAGGCCGGTCTCGGTGAAACCTCTCGTCGCCGACAGGACTCGCGGAGTGCGAATTGAGTTGAATTGCTCCCGCGCCCATGTGGAGGGTGGACAGAGCCGGGCGAGATCTTGTATCCTGAGACCATGCACGCCGCTGATCTTCACTGTAATCCCATTAGCCATTGAAAAGCCTATGAAAGCCACTCTGACACGCCGCGCCTTCTTACACAGAACTTTCGCCGCCACGGGAGCGTTGACGGCGTTTGGCAGCCTGGCTGTGCCATCCATCCTGGCGGGTTCCGGGGATAAACTACGGTGCGTCCAAATTGGCTGCGGTGGTCGAGGCATGACTCACTTGGACAATGCCATCGGCAAGAGTGGCCAGATTCTCACGGCCCTGGTGGATCCTGATGAAAAGCGCCACGCCACAGTGTTGAAGTGGTTGAAAACCCGGAACTCCGACGCCAAGCCGGAAGTGTTCACCGATTATCGGGTCATGTTTGATAAGCTTGGAAAGCAGATTGACGCGGTTTTCATCGCCACTCCCAACCATCATCATGCGCTCCCGGCACTGCGCGCTATCGACCTGGGCAAGGGGGTCTATTGCGAAAAACCCGTGTGTCACTCGATTGCCGAGGCCCGGGCGATGCGTGACGCCGCCCGAACGCACAAATCCGCCACGCAGATGGGAAACCAAGGGCATTGCGAAGAAGGCTATTTGCGGCTTTGCGAGTATGTCCAAGCTGGAGTTATCGGAAAGATTACCGAGACGCACAGCTGGACTGACCGCGCCAATGGCGGCGTGGGACCTCGCCCGCCTTACCAAACCCCGCCGGAAGGCCTGCAATGGGAGTCGTGGATTGGACCGGCGCCTTACCGCGAATTCCACGATGATCTCCATCCGCATGAATGGCATGGCTGGTACGATTTCGGGAACGGCTCGATCGGCAATATGGGCTGCCACGTTCTGGACGGCGTCTATTGGGCACTGCAATTGGATCACCCTCTCAGTGTCGAGATGGAACAAGTGCGCGGCGGCAGCGACCAACGCTACCCTACCGGGAGTCGTATTCGCTGGGATTTTCCGGCCCGGGGCGCTAACCCAGCGGTCAAGGTCTACTGGTACGAGGGCTTGAAAAAAGAGGCCAACGCCGAGGCCAGTGGCAATCTCCGGACCGCCAAAGGGGAAGCGCGCAATATCCCGGCGCTGTTGGTCGAGTTGCAGAAACAATACCCGGAAGAGGAATTTGAGACCAACGGAACCCTGTATGTTGGCGAGAAAGGGGTGATCTATACCGGCTGCTACGGCGGAAGAATGCATATCGTGCCGATGGAGAAGATGAAACAGACTCCGGAACCGCCGAAGACATTGACCCGCCCCAAGGACGTTTTCACGGACTTTATTCAGGCGTGCCTGGAAAACCGGACCGATACCGCCGCTGGCTTTGCTTATGGCACGAAGCTCACGGAGTTTACACTCCTGGGGAACTTGGCGCAGTATGCAGGTGTTGGGCAAAAGGTCGAGTGGGATGGGCCAGGGATGAAAGTGACCAATCTGCCCGAGCTGAACCGGTGGGTGAAACGAGAGCCTCGGAGCGGGTGGTCCGCATAGCGCTTGCGTCCTCAGGAGACCTGGTTTTCGCGGGAGACAGAAGTCATGGGAACGTGAGATTTATCCCGCGGGAAACCTCGGTTGGTGGACTGCGCCTCGAGACATCCGCAGCCTGCTTTTGCTAGGGCCGCTCCGGCGGATTAAAGCGGCAGAGCTCTGGCTCAAAACCGCCGAGCTCAAGATACGGCTAATCTTTGCCAATATCTGTGTGTAGACGCCACGCGGGCGCGCTCTAGGTTGCGGCTGTGAAACCTCTTGTAGAGGCCATGTTGAGAGATGCCTGGAAAGCGACTCGAACGTCGCTTTCCGTCGCCCTTGTGTACGAGGATGATGACACTCAACAACAGGCCACAACCGCCTACGAACTCCTTCTCCGGACGATGGGCGAAGAAGCGCCGCTGACAGCGACATGGTGGCGCATTTCCCATTTTTCAGACGCGCGTATCGCTCAAGCCGCTGCCGGAGCGGTCGCCGCGTCGCAATTGGTCCTTGTTTCCGTGCAACTGGATCAACCTCCAACTCCGATGTTTCAAGCTTGGGTGAGCCTCTGGACGGCCTGCGTGGCGGGCCAACCGAAACTCCTGGCGCTGCTTCAATCGGAAAACCATCCGCATCAAACGACTTGGGACAGGCTTCTTCGGGAAGCGGCCGCCCGCACCGGCATGAGCTACCTGCCGGGCCATGTGCCAACTCCCACGAGAGACGCTGGGGAAACTCCGCACAATCTCTATTTCGAAGGAGCCGCGACCACCAAACGCGCGATTGATCCCTACCAACACTGGGGCCTCAACGAATAGTTCCTACCGCGTGGAGTTGGGCCCACTGCACCTGGGAGAAGCGCCTTCGTTACGTATCGAAGAAAGGGCGAGTCGCTCCAGCGGCGATTACGGGAACTTGTCCGGACTCGCCGTGATCGCATTTAAGACGATCCGGCCGTAAACTGGGCTTTCGAAGTCCCTGGAAGTGTGGCCAGGCATGAAGTAGATCACTCGGCCTTTCCCCGTCGGTCGGTCCCATCCCGCGGTGCTTTGCTGCCAGACTTGACCAGAGCCCTTTTCTACGTAACGAAGACCCATGAAAATGTGGTGCGGGCCTTTCAGGACGTGGTTGAGATAAACCTCCGTGCCGCGGAGCTCAAACGATGGCGCTGTTTGGGCCTTGGAGTTCGGGACTGTCGACAATCCCGGAGCAACGCGAGGGTACTCGATCCTGTGGGTCATTACATAGTGCGCCGGCGCTAGATTGATCCATTCCACGGACACGTCTTCGATCCATTGGTAGCCACCTTGCGACACCTTTCCTTCGGGCAATTCAATCCCTAGAAAGGTGAACCAATCCCGGTTCTTGCGCTTCCCGGAACTGATCGAGTGATGCAGTAAGACCAACCGGCCTCCGGACTCCGCATACTCGATAAAAGCCCGTTCCGCCGCCGGCATCAGGTCCTTGTGGATATACACCGCCACGCAAGAGAAGGCTTGCAGCGATTCGGGCAGATGGTCTTGCTCCACGAGCCGGGATGTGACTCCTTCTTCGGCTCGAAGCCGTTCCGTGAGCACTTGCATCGCAGGGAATTCATCAGCGACTACAAGGACTTCGGCGCCAAGTCGCAGCGAGGCGAAACAGAGGAGAAAAGCGGTAGCGAGGATCTTCATTACCGAAACAGCATTAGCGTCGGACGTCTCTCCGGAAAAGCCTTTAATATTGGCAAGGATCGCACTTTCAGTTTATTTGAACCCCACCAGCAGGGTTTGTGAGTGAACCGTAAGCGAACAGCAATGAGTCCACCGACATTTTGCGCTGAACGATGCGCCATCCGTCCGGCCCTGGAGGCCTGGAACGTGCCAAGGGTGAGCCTGAAGTTGCCAACTCTGTCAGCGAGAGAACTATGAGAGCGATCCTTCGGTGGCTTATACGCTTCCTCTTCCGCTTCTCAGCTTTTAACGAGAAGGTCCTGCAAGCGCCTGGCCCAGTGCTGCTCATCCCCAACCATACATCCTGGTTGGACTGGTTGTTTGTCGGAGTCTGCTTGGATTCGGACTGGAAGTTTGTGACGTCGAGTGTGACTGCCCAGTTGAGCTGGCTTCATCGAATGGTCATGGCCAACCGGCTGACGTTCCCAATCGACACCAGCTCACCCTACGCCGTAAAGCGGATGGCTGAATTCCTGGCCGGAGGAGGACGGCTGGTGCTTTTCGCCGAAGGACGGATCTCGATCACTGGATCGCTGATGAAGCTGTTCGATGGCACGGGCTTTCTTCTTTTCAAGACTCACGCGAAGGTCATCACCTGTTATGTTCGCGGCGCCAACCGTGTCCGCTGGGTGCGACACCAGGGCTGGACGGAGTGGTTTCCCAAAGTCACTGCGCACTTTAGTGAACTGTGGACACCACCGATCCCGGCCCACGTCAGCACTAGCGAGGCCCGCCGACGCCTGACCGTCTGGCTGCTCGATCGAATGCGTCAGCAGCAGTTTGAAGTGGAGATGACGCACGGTCCTGCCACTCCGCTTGCGGCCATCGCAGCCATGGCCGCACGTCGTCCGCGTGATCTTATTCTCGAAGATGCCACCCGACAATGCCTCAACTATCGTCGCTTTATGGTTGGGGCGAATCTTCTCGCGCAACAATGGGGCGCGGTTTTAGGTCCTGAATCTGGAGAGCGCGTTGGGGTGCTCTTGCCCAACGTCAACGCCATGCCCGTCACCGTGTTGAGTTTATGGTCGGCGCGGAAGGTGCCTGCCATCCTTAACTTTTCCACCGGCACCACCACCATGCTGGCTTGTTCCCAACTCGCGGGTGTCAAACGCATCATTACGTCGCGCGTCTTCGAGGAACGCGCCAAACTCGACTTGGCCGCGTTTCGCAAGGTGGGGATAGAGATCGTTTACCTGGAAGAGATTCGCTCGCGCATCGGAGGCCTCAGCAGAGGCCTGGCGTTACTCAAACAGACCTTGGCGCCCGGCTCCGGAGTGGCGGGTTCGGATACAGAAACCGCCGTGATTCTATTCACGAGCGGCTCCGAAGGCGTTCCGAAAGGAGTGGAACTGACGCATCGCAACCTCATGGCAAACGTCCGACAGATGATTTCAATGATCGACATTGAAGACCATGATCGCCTGTTCAACTCACTGCCGCTTTTCCACAGCTTCGGCCTGACCGTCGGCACGTTATTGCCGCTGATTCGCGGCATCTACGTGTTTCTCTATCCTTCGCCGCTCCACTATCGAATTGTGCCGGTTGCCGTCTACGACCGCGCTTGCACCATCATGCTGGGAACCAACACCTTTCTCAACGGCTACGCGCGCAAAGCTCACCCGTATGATTTTCGCAGCTTGCGCCTCCTGTTCGCTGGAGCCGAAAAGTTGCAGGAAACGACGGCAAATGCTTGGGCTCGGCGTTTTGGCGTTCGGATTCTGGAAGGCTATGGCGCCACCGAATGCAGCCCGTGCATTACGGTCAACACGCCGATGGAACCGCTCTACGGCGCCGCTGGCCGTTTCATGCCGGATATGGAGTATAAGCTCGAACCGATCGAAGGAGTGACGGACGGCGGGCGCTTGTTCGTGCGCGGGCCGAATGTCATGAAAGGCTATTTGAATGCGGACGCGAACGCCAAGTTCAAGTCTCTCGAAGGTTGGTACGATACCGGGGACGTCGTCAGCATTGACCCGGAGGGTTTTGTTCATATTCGCGGGCGCTTGAAACGTTTCGCCAAAGTAAGCGGCGAAATGGTCAGCCTGACGGCGGTCGAAGAAGCGTTGGCAGGAGCATGTCCTGAGTTTGGATTCCGCTGTGAAGTGGCTGTGATTAGCAGGCCAGACGAGGACCGCGGCGAAGCGCTGGTTGCCGTTACCAACGAGCCCAAATTGCAGATTGATCAGCTGCGGTCGGTGCTGAAGGCCAAAGGTTTCTCTAATCTGTGTGTGCCACGGGAAGTCAAATATCTTCGTGAAATCCCTAAATTAGGGACGGGCAAAGTCAACCATCGGGAATTAGCGAAATTGCTCTAAAGCGGGAGCGTTGGAGACAATTGTCACCAACCGAGTTAGCGCTGATTATCAACGCCTTACAGCTGCAACGAGGGGATTTGATGCGTCCTGCCCCCTGTTAGGCGGGTGCGAGGCGCTCAAATCCTTGCTCCACAAACTGAACGTCCTGAATTCGAGCAAGCTTGGCGTAGAGCTGGTCTTGCGCCAGTAACTGTTCGTGAGTCCCCCGTTCCACGACCTCTCCGTGGCGGATGACTAGGATTTGGTCTGCCTTGCGGATGGTGCTCAGCCTATGGGCAATGACGAAACTCGTTCGGTGCGCCATGAGCCGCTCGAGAGCCTCTTGAATCAGCCGCTCGGTCGCGGTGTCGACACTGGCAGTGGCTTCATCCAACACGAGGATTGGCGCGTTCTTGAGGAGCGCGCGCGCGATACTTACCCGTTGCTTCTCTCCCACACTCAGCTTGACTCCTCGTTCCCCAACTCGCGACTCGTACCCTTCAGGCAAGCGCTCGATGAACGCGTGGCAGTTCGCCGCACGGGAAGCCGCGAGCAGCGCTTCGTCGGTCGCGGTCAGGTCGCCGTAGAGGATGTTCTCGCGAATGGTTCCGTTGAAAAGGAACGGTTCCTGACTGACAATCCCGATTTGCGACCGCAAGGACTCCAACGAGACCTGAGCTGTATCTTGGCCGTCGATTAGGATCTGGCCCTCGTTTATCTCATAGAAGGCCGGGAGCAGATTTACCAACGTTGATTTTCCTGACCCGGTCGGTCCGACGAGGGCAATCATCTGTCCGGGACGCGCGTGGAGCGAAATCCCTTTAAGCACCTTGCGGTCCGGAGCGTAGCCGAAACCGACGCGATCGTAGATGACTTCTCCGCGGACAGGCTCGCTCAGTTTAAGCCGACGAGCCCCCCCGCCGCGCTCTTCAGTCGCGTCGAGAATATCAAAGACGCGCTCGCCAGCGGCACGAGCCGCCTGCAGCATCTGATTGAGCCCGTGCAACCGAGCGATCGGCTCGTAGAAAAGACCGAGGTAAAAGCCGAAACCAACTAACTCCCCGAGGGTGAGTTGATTGGATAGAACGAGCTGACCTCCAATCCAGACGACGAGAGCCATTCCGAGCGATCCTGCGAAGCTCATCGCCGGGGAATAGAGCGCCCAGATTTTCATTACGCCCAGCGTGCCTTGCCGCAAGTCATCGGCCCGTTGCGCAAACCGCTGATCCTCGTGCTGCTGACGGCCAAAGGCCTTGATTTGACGAACGCCCTGCAAATTATCCATGAGCAACGCATTCATGGCACTGGAAGCTCGGCGCTGAGCCCGATAGCGGCGATGTGCCGTGAGCGTATACCACAGTGCGCCTCCGACTAGAAATGGCATTGGCACTAAGGCAACCCAGGCCAAGACTGGGCTGGTGTAAAACAAGACGGCAAGCACGCCAACCACGCTCAAAATCGCTACTGTCCCCTGCTCCGTGCCGTCGATCAGCACGCGCTCGAGCGAATTCACATCTTCAATCACTCGAGTCATTAAGTCCCCGGAAGCGCGATGGTCAAAATAGCCCGCGGGCAAGCGCTGCAATCGTGCGTAGACGGCACGCCGCATGTCGTAGATTACATTTTGTTCAAATGTGTTATTGACCAGGATGCGCAGGCTGTTGAAAAGGTCGCGCAGAAGTAAGGCAGCAATTAACGCCATCATGGCTGGCACCAGCTGGTCCGGGCGTTTCTGCCCGATGACATCATCGATCACGAACTGAATCAGTTTCGGGTAAACAAACGCGAAGCCAAGTGACAGAACGGCGCACCCTACCGTGCCCAGGGCTAGAAGCTTGTAGGACTTTAGGAACACCGCGACCCGTCGCACGACCTCCCATGTCGATCGGGAGCGAGTTTGCAACGCCGAGTCTTCCTCGGACGATGACGAAATCTTGCGCGACATCAAGCGAGGCTTAGACGATCGAGATTTCCCGGAAACGGCAACATCGTGCGAACAGGAAAGGGTCGCTTAGCAAATTTTGAACGGTCGGCGCTCATAGAGGAGTTACCTCGCTCGGTCGGATACACATGAGCACCAATCTGCCGAAGAGAGGCATCCAAGTCAAAGCGAGGAGAAGTTTGGAGTTTTCATCGTCCGCAAAGAGTTTAGAATCGGTCAACCAACTATGCCTACAAAATACAAATTCTGCTTTGGCCCTTGGAACATTAGTGAAGGGGCTGATCCTTACGGACCGCCAACGCGCCCCGTTCAAACCTTTGACTGGAAGCTCGATCAGCTGAAAAAACTCGGCTACGACGCCATGATGTTCCACGACGACGACGCGGTCCCGGACATCGACGGCAAATCAGATCAGCAGTTGCGCCAGGAAGCCAAGCAGCTGAAAAAACGACTGGACGATGCCGGCATCATCGCGGAGATGGTCGCGCCCAGGCTTTGGTTCAGCCCAATGACGATTGACGGAGCATACACGAGCAACGACCGCAAATGCCGCAAGTATGCGATCGAACGCTCATTGCGTTGCATCGACATCGCAAAAGTCCTCGATACCGATCTCATCGTTCTCTGGTTGGCACGGGAAGGCAGTTACCTCCGCGAGTCCAAGAACGGGCGCCGGTCCGTCGAGATGCTGGTCGAGGCGATCGATCAAATGCTGGCTTACGACAAGAAAATCCGCATTGCCATCGAACCGAAACCGAATGAACCGATGGACCAGGCTTACATTCCTACCATTGGCCACGCCTTGGCAGTCGCTCAACTGACGCGCGATCCCAAACGGGTGGGCTGCTTGATTGAAACAGCACACGCCATTCTGGCCGGACTCGATCCATCGGACGAAATTGATTTCGCGATGGCTTTCAACAAGCTCTGGTCCCTGCATTTGAATGATCAGAACGGGCTCAAGTTCGATCAGGACAAGCCATTTGGAAGCAATAACCTTCGAAGCGCCTTCAACCAGGTGCGAGCGCTTGAACGCAACCAGTACGGGAGCAAGGGAGAATATGTCTGCTTCGATGTCCACCCATTCCGACCGACAAAAGTGGAACACTGGTTAGCCCATCTCGAGAATAGCCGCCGAACCTTCCTCGCGCTTCTCGAAAAAGCTCGAGCTTTCGACGAAAAACAGGCTCAGGCACTGATTGCTGATCGCAACTACGCCGCCCTGGATCAAATGGTCATCGAGCATTTGCTCGGAAAGTAAGCACGGTTGCTTTGCTCTCATTTCCCCATGGCGCGAGGAACGCCCTCGCGCCATCTCCAACTCCGACTTCGTTTGCATTGAGGTCGCTCCTCGCCGGAGGCATTGAGCGACTGACTGGATTTCTAAGCCGACGGCGCCCGCCTTCCAACCGTCAAGCTGCTCCGGCGTTGCCGGCGGCCGATGATTCGTCACTCTCCCTTCCGCAACTGCCAACTCCAGATTGACAGGCGTTACCGCTTCCAGTAGGTAACACGGCAAGTTCCTGTTCCCGTAATTCTGCAGAGCAAAGCGTGCTGTGAGGGCGCTATTTTTCTAAAAATACAACAAGCCATGGACTTATTCTATTCCCCTTCCCGACGAACCCGACGGGCTACCATCAGACTGCTGTCCGCTCTTTGTGCGACTTTGGGACTATTACCAAGCTTGGATAGCCAGGCTCAAAGCCTGACCACAACCAATGGACTTCAATTGTGGCTAAAGGCCGATGCAGGCATCACTACGAATGCGACCGGCGCCGTCACAGGGTGGGCGGATCAATCCGGAAAAAGCAACCACGCAGCCCAAACCGATGAGACCGCGGCCCCCGCTTTCACCGCCGCCGCCTTGAACGGAAAACCTGCCGTTCACTTCGATGGGAGTAACGACTACCTGGACATCGCGAGCGCACCGAGCATTGAGATTACAGGGGATATCTCGTCGTTCTTCGTCGTGGAGTTTGATGATTTTGCGGACTATCGCGCGGTCTGGGGGAAAACCTTGGTGAACATCCCAGCCTCGACGGACTATTATATAGCGCCTCCCGGCACCCCGCGAGTTTACCGAGGCAGTGGTGACGTCTCGGATATTGGCGCAGTCGATTCAACCTTCCGGCCGCGGGCAGGAAATTTCAGCATCCTGGGATTTCAGATGGCCGGAACCACACTGACGCATTATTTGAATACCCAACCGGTGGGGTCAGGGGAAATAACGGCGACCTTAGTCGATGGCGCCACGCCTCTCAAGATTGGCTCCCGCGACGACTTGTTCACCAAGATGAAAGGCCACATCGCTGAGCTGTTAATCTACGACAAGTCTTTGGCAGGCAACGAAAGAAACGATGTCGTCAATTACCTCCAAACCAAATATGGAATTACCAATCAGCCGCCCACGATCGCTTTGACCGCACCTAGTGATAGTTCATCTATCACCATTCCCGGAACAATAACCATCAGCGCCAACGCCACGGATAGCGATGGCACGATTAGCAAGGTTGACTTCTTCGCCAATGGTTCCCTGGTGGCCACCGCCACCGCACCTCCATACAAAGCACTGGTTGCCGTGCATTCCCCTGGGACAATTGTATTTACCGCCGTCGCGACCGATAACAAAGACGCAACCGCCACTTCCGCCCCGATCACAGTCACTGCCTCTGGCACCGTGAATCCCAGTTTAACCGTGACGAATGGACTCCAACTGTGGCTCAAGGCAGACTCCGGCATCACCAAAGACGCGACCGGATTGGTCACAGCTTGGGCGGATCAGTCGGGCCAAGGCAACAATGCGCTCCAGGCGGATACGACCATGGCCCCGGTTTTCAGCGAAACCGGGTTAGGTGGCAAACCCGCGTTGCACTTTGACGGTGACGATGACTACCTCAACGTGACCAGTTCACCCTCCATCGCAATCACAGGCGACATCGCGTCGTTCTTTGTGGTTCGATTTGACGATTTTGCCACTTACCGGGCGGTCTGGGGCAAGACCGCAGCCAACGTGCCCCGCCCCACGGACTACTACCTCTTGCCCAGCAGCGGTATCCCCCGAGTTTTCCGCGGCAGTGATGAGACCGGGGTGAATCAGTTTGTGGATGGTGCTGGCGGTGTTCCCACCAATGCGCCCGTTCTATTGGGCTTCAGCCAGACTGGCACCGTGATGACACACTACGTCAATGGCCAGCCCTTTGGCAGCGGAGAAGTGACAGTAGTCCCGACGGATTCGGCATCCGATCTGAAGATCGGAACGCGCGACGATTTTGTGACCAAAATGCGCGGACATATCGGAGAACTGCTCCTCTTTGATCGAGGAGTCACGGCGGCGGACGCTAGCGCGATCGCGTCTTACCTTGGTGGCAAGTATGGCGTTGCCATCCTCGAGCTGACGAACAACCCTCCGACCGTCGCGCTGACGGCTCCAGCAGCCTCCGGCTCGTTCAATGCTCCTACCAATGTGACGTTGACCGCCACCGCGTCCGACCCGGATGGCGGCATCGCTCGAGTCGAATTCTTTGCGGACGGTGCGTTCATCGGGGCGACAACCAGCTCTCCGTACCAAGCGAAAGCCAGTCTCTCTCTCGGGGGTGACATTGTTCTGACCGCCGTGGCGGTTGATAACCTGGGGACCAAGACCACATCATCGCCTGTGACCATCCACGTCAACTCGACCACGACGATTCCGTTGCCCGCCACCGCGGCCTTAAGACTCTGGCTGCGTGCAGACGTTGGTGTCGCCACAGACGCGTCCGGCTCTGTAACAAACTGGGCGGATTTCTCCGGCCATGGGTTCGACGCTGCGCCCCTGGCTTCTAGCCAAGCGCCTACCCTCCAAACGAATGTTTTGAACGCGCTTCCCGCCATCCATTTCGACGGGGACGATGATTACCTCCAGGTCGCAGCAGCAGCCACCCTTGGGCTGACCCGAGATATAACGTCGTTCTTCGTCGTGAAGGTCGAGGATTTTGACACTTACCGGGCCATATGGTCGAAAACCGACGGAAGTCAACCACGCCCGTTCGATTACTACGTGCTGCCGAACTCCGGAGTTCCGCGGGCGATTTTTGGCGGCTTCACCGCCGTCGGCAGCGCGGATGCGTCCGAACCCATGCCGACCAACGAATTTGCCATCATCGGGTTTGAACTGAACGCCGGAAAACTGACCCATTACTACGGCGATGCGGTTAAAGGCACGGGAACTATCAGCGTTCCAGGAGATGATGCCGGAACGTCGCTTCTAATCGGAACGCGGGCGGATTTCGTCACGCGCCTGAAAGGGTCCCTTGCGGAGCTGATCATCTACAACGCAGGGTTGAACGACGTCACTCGCGGTCAGGTCGTGGCCTATCTGAACAGCAAATATTTCGGAACCAGTGTGGGTGGGCCTACCGTGGCCGTCCGACGCGCGACCGGAAACGTGGTGGTCGAATGGTCAAGCGGCGGCCAACTCGAAGAAGCGTCCAGCATTAGCGGTCCATGGACTCAACTTCAAGGGGCGGCTAGTCCGTTCTCGATTGCCCCGTCCGGGCAGCAAAAGTTCTATCGCGTGCGGCAGTAATCAGCGGTCAAGGGCGGCCTTTCGAAGCTGGAACGATCGAAAGGCCGTCTCTGAGTTGGATTGTCGGCAGGTTAAGGAGTGCGCAAGCTGACACAGACAAGCCGGTCCTTGCTCCGGGCATAGAGATTGCCATCGGCCAGGGCCGGACATGCCCGAACTCCGGATGGCAAGATCTGTGCGCGTCCAAGCTCGCGATAACCGTCTGACGAAGCGGCGGCGAGAATGAGCTGGCCATCTTCTTTAAGAACGATCAACGTGTTGTCAGCCCCAATCAGCGAGCCTGCCCCAAACCCCTCTTGGCTCCAAATCACCTGGCCCGTCAGCAGCTCGACACACCGCAAGCTTTGACCGTACTCTTGACGCCCGTGGAAACCGTAGAGGAATCCGTCTCGATGAACGCTGGTTGCGTAATGATTCGAGAGCACGTCATCGGAGGACCAAACCTTTTGGGGAACTCCGTTCGTCACTCGTAATAACGCGGCCCCGGTCTGATAGCTGGCGGAGACAAAAATAAGGTCACCCATCACTAACGGCGTGGCCGCGTTCACCGACGCGTGAGCCCGAGCTCGCCAAGGAAAATCAAACCGCGTCAAGCCAGTCTTCTCGTCGAGTGCGATGAGACGGCTGCGGGTGAAAAAGAGAACTTGAGGCTTCCCGGCCAATGTCAGCGCAACCGGTGACGCGTAGCTCGCTTCGTCATCGGTCGCCTTCCAAAGGAGTCGGCCCGTATTGCTGTCAAGCGCTACAATCCCTCGACCTTCACTGCCTCCCATATTGAGATAAACCTTTCCCGAACGGACCAGAGGAGAACATGCAATGCCGAAGAACCCCTTCGGAGCTTGAAATTGTTCTTTGGCGTTGAGGTTCCAGAGCAACTTTCCCGTTGCGAAGTCCAAGCAATGGACCTGCCCTTCGGCGCCGACGGCATAAACTCGGTCCTCCGCGATGGTCGGCGTCGCGCGCGGCCCCGGATCGAACCCGAAATCATCACGATACAGCGTCGGGTACTGAAAGCGCCACGTCGGGAGTCCGTTCGTCGCATCGAGGCAATCAATCGTCTCCTGATCCTCCAAGCGATGAAAAAGGATCAACTTTCCACTACGGACAGAAGGCCCAGCAAATCCACGGCCAACGTCCATTTGCCAAGTGGCGCGGGGACCCTCTTTTGGCCACGAAGAGGCTAAGCCTGCCCCCAAGCAGGTTCCGTTGCGATCGGGGCCGAGGAACTGTGGCCAATCCGCCGAACGCGTCGATTCTCCAGCATTGGATGGAATCCCCAGCAGGACCAACAATTCGATCAGTGTTAACGCCCAACGCAGACACCGTCCTCGTTGCATGGGAACACGATCAGAAAGAGACGCTCTCCCGGTGCCAGGACTCGGAACATAAACCCGGCTTGGATATGTTTTCATGGTGGGAGGATGCTCGAGCGGTGTGAACTTTCAGGCGAGAAGCGGCTGGAGAACGGTTCCATGGACATCGGTAAGGCGCCGGTCAACGCCGTTATTGCGGAATGTCAGGCGCGTGTGATCAATGCCCAAAAGGTGAAGGACCGTCGCGTGGATATCATAACAATACGTCGGATCGGACGCGACTTTGTAAGACCAGATGTCGCTCTCTCCGTGGGTCACGCCGCCTCGGATCCCACCCCCAGCGAGCCAATTGGTGAATGCGAACGGATTATGATCCCGGCCTTTGCCCCCCTGACTGCATGGCATTCGCCCGAATTCCGTGGTCCAGAGCACAATCGTGTCGTCCAGCAAACCGCGCGCTTTGAGATCTTTGATCAGCGCGGCCGCAGGTTTGTCCATGCTAGTTCCCATGTCCAAATGATCGCGCGCCAAATCCTCGTGGCTATCCCAGTTGCGACGCGGAAATCCGTTGTCCGCTCCGCTCCAGACCTGGACGAATCGAACACCTCTTTCCAAAAGCCGGCGCGCCATCAAGCATCGGAGGCCGAACTCTTCCGTAATCTTCTCGTTTAGGCCGTAAAGATCTCGTGTCGCTGCACTCTCACCTGAAAGGTCCAGAACTTCCGGAGCACTCGTCTGCAGCTTCGCAGCCATTTCGTAGGAAGCAATCCGAGCGTCGAGTCGCGAATCGCCAGTCCGCGTTGCTGCGTAATCCTGATTGAGCTCTTTGAGGAGCTTGGCACTGTGCATCTCCGCATCGGGCGTCAAGTAACTTGCAGACGGCGGTGGGAACAGATCGAAAATGGGATTCGGACGCCCGAGCCGAATCAAGGTCCCTTGGTGCGCGGCCGGAAGAAAACCGGCGCTCCAGTTCGCCGGTCCATTAGGCGCAAAGCCGCGCGCATCCGGCAAGACGACAAACGTTGGAAGATTCTCCGTCAGACGCCCCAGCCCGTAAGAGAGCCAAGCCCCCATATGCGGAAATCCAGGCAGAACAAACCCGGTATTCTGCATGAACGTCGCGGGCCCATGCACATTCGACTTGGATACCAGCGAATGCACAAAGGCAATGTCATCCGCACAACTCCCAATATGCGGGACCAAATCGCTGAGCCATTTTCCAGATTGGCCATACTGATGCCATTCCCATGGGCTTTTCATACAGGCTCCAGGGTCGCTTTGAAAAAGTTCCACCTTTCCCCCGGGATCAAACTTTTCCCCGTGCCGTTTGATGAGTTCCGGCTTGTAGTCGAACGTATCGCATTGGCTGGCCGCCCCGGACATAAAAAGTTGCACCACCCGTTTTGCTTTGGCTCGATGAT
Organism: Limisphaerales bacterium; assembly: GCA_044225505.1. Lineage (GTDB taxonomy): Bacteria > Verrucomicrobiota > Verrucomicrobiia > Limisphaerales > SIBE01 > JAXMHN01. The sequence goes on along the minus strand of JBGAIN010000162.1, from coordinate 1,821 downwards.
GCAGTCCTCCTTCAAATTCCGGTTTGGGCGCCGCTTCCGCCAATAGACCCTCAGCGCCGAGGAGTTGAGTCAGCGCAATAGCTCCCAAGCCACCGCCGAATCGCCAAAGGAACTCGCGCCGGTCAATACGCTGCGACGGGTCGAAGTTGAGGAGAAGCCTTTCGCCCGATGCGCAGGAATGAGTGGAAATCCGCTTCATTCGGTGCCTTAGTCGACAAACACAAACTCACTCGTGTTAAAGACCAATCGACAGAGGTTCGTTGTTCCGTACTGTCGAGTATAATCCACAAGCTTGGATAATTCGGAGCCGATAGGCGGGCGTCCCAACGCTCGCTCCCACACTACCTGCACTTGTTTCTCCACGTCCTCGGGAGCCGCTTTGACCGCTTGCCCGGCAAATACCTCCGCTTGGCGCAGCACAAAAGGATCGTTGAGCAAAGCCAAGGCTTGGAGCGCGGTCATCGTGGTGCTTCGCTTGGGAGTCAGCAAAGAGGGATCCGGACAATCCATCGTCTCCATGAAAGGGTCTGGCACGCTACGCACGATAAACCGATACACGCTGCGCCGAAAGGCAGCAGGACTTTCGATATCGAAAAGCGAGTAATCATAGACAGGCGAATGGTCATCTTTGAACATGAACTGCTGAACCGATGGCCCCCCCATCGTGGGATCCAGTCGACCAGCCACCTCGAGAATCGTGTCACGCAGTGACTCTGCGTCCAGCCGCGACCGATTCATGCGCCAAAGGAATCGATTTTCTGAGTCCACGCGGGCGCCCTCAACGCGCTGTGCGGAAGATTGACGATAGACCGCACTGGTCAAGATGAGCCGATGAAGTTTCTTAAGCGATTCGCCATGGTCTAAGAACCAAAACGCCAACCAGTCCAGCAATTCGGGATGGCTCGGTTGCGCCCCCATATGTCCAAAATCGTTCGGCGTCTCAACCAGGCCACGGCCGAAATGATAATGCCAAACTCGATTCACGATGGACCGCCGCGTGAGCATGTTGGATGGCGTCGTAATCCAGTGAGCCAATGCAGCACGACGCGGCCCCTCCCCAGTCGCTCCAGCAAGATCGAATCTCGACTCCAATCCCGGCAAACAAGAGAGGGAACCTGGATCCGCCAAGTGTGTTGGCTGCTTAACTTCGCCGCGCTTCAGGACATGCACAGGCCGAGGCTCTCGCGCCGGCTTGAAGTTCCCTGCGCTTGGAAAGTCGTTCCCAACTGCGAAAACCTGGCTGGGAGCCGGCAACCGCGCCATCTGTTCTTGGATGTGAGCAAGACCCGTTTGAGTCGCCGCTAACTCTTTTCGCGTCTCCTCATCCACCAACTTCACCACTAAAGCAGCTCGCTCAGTCGAAAGAAGCTGCAGTTCTTCCTCCAGGAGCGACTTCTGTTTAGCGGCCGTCGCCATCGCTTCCTGGGACAAATCTAGTCGCTTCCGACTGTCAAAGCCGTCAGACAGGAAACGTTTGCTCCATCGACCGGCTTCAATTGAATCAAGCGCTTCAACACTAGCCCCAACAGCAGCATTCTGCCCCGCCGATTGGACCTGGAGTTCCGCCAGGGCAAAAACATAGTCACTGGTCCTCTCCCACAATCGTGTCGCCGTTACACGCACCCAACGCACTTCTTCACCGTGCGCCTGAACTACCACCGCGGTATTGCCGGGATTCGGGAAATCTGCGTCCGTTCGGTCCAGCAGAAGCTTCGGTCGGGAGAAGTCACTTGCATCCGAGACCTCCACGCGAAAGCGCACTGGAAAACCAAAACCTGGAGTATCGGCAAAGTCGGTCGGTCGGGCTGGCACCAAAACTAT
>JBGAIN010000161.1:0-18246 GCA_044225505.1 Limisphaerales bacterium | reverse complement strand
TTAACGCGACTGGTCTGATCTGGGCCACCCCTGGCAATGAATCTTAAGCGACCGCGGGTTGCAGCGACAGATCCTCCTGGACCCTCGCCTGGATCCTGCTCAATGACGCCAGTTATCACTGGAGGATCACTGGAGGATCACTGGAGGATCACTGGAGGATCAAGGGCGCGACGGGCCAAAATGGCTCGGTTGATTGCCGCTCTTCTCGCCGTTCCTCTGGTCAGTCAAAACGAACCATCCCTTGTGGCTGAAACGTCCCCGAGGACAGCGGCACGCCGAAGCCGGACCTGGCGCAATAGCTTGGTCGTTGCGCGCCAGCCTCTTGGAGTGTTCCAACCTCCTGGTGTTTTGACCCGTCGCGCACCTCCCAGGAGTCAAGGCGCGGCTGGTCTTGCCGAATGGTCCGTCGCCATTTCCTCGTGCAGACGATAAGCGTGGTTGGTATGGTCTGGCTGTGACCAGAACCGTTCGCACGACTTGCACGATGGATTGTCCGGACTCCTGCGCCCTGGAAGTTACCGTGGCAGCTGATCGAGTGACCCACATTCGGGCCGCGCCGGAGGAACCCGATGGGCATCCGAACACCCAAGGTTTCATTTGCAATAAAGTCGGCAAGTTTGATCGTCGGCTTTACCACGACACGCGAATTCTATATCCGCAGCGGCGGGTCGGCGCGAAAGGCGAAGGGAAGTTCGAGCGCATTTCTTGGGACGAAGCGCTGGCAACCATCGTGGCTCGGTTTCGCGAGATTACCGCGCGCTGGGGAGGGGAAGCGATTCTGCCTTACCATTACGATGGCTCCAACGGATTGCTCAGCCACGAGTTCCTGGATGCGTATTTCTTTGCCAAGCTCGGGGCGTCGCGATTAGCCCGGACCTTGTGCGCGGCGCCGGCAACCGCGGTCGCTAACGCCATGTATGGTCGAATGCCTGGAGTGGCGTTCCAGGATTATCCCTCCGCGCGGACCATTCTTGTCTGGGGCGCCAATCCTAAAGTCTCAAATATCCACTTGGTTCCATACCTGAAGCAAGCCAAGCAGAACGGCGCATTCATTGCGGTGATCGATCCGATCCGCAATTTTGGTCCGAGCGAGGTGGATCTGCATCTACCGGTTTTTCCTGGTGCTGATCTGCCGGTAGCGCTGGCTTTAATTCATCATTGGCAGGAAGAGGGTCGGTTGGACACTGCGTTTCTCGACCGCCACGCGGTCGGTCTAGAACCCTTGCTCGCGGCCGCCCGCGCCTGGACCTTGCCGCGCGCCGCCGCCGAAGCCCGCGTCCGCGTGGAGGATCTCGAGCGGCTGGCGACCGTCTTTGCGGAATCCACGCCGGCCTTAATCCGGGTCGGGTGGGGGATGGAGCGGAATCTGAATGGCGGTCAAGCGCTGGCGGCGGTGTTAGCCATGCCGGCGTTGCTCGGGAAGTTCGGCGTTCGCGGTGGAGGCTATACCTTTTCCAATAGCGGTGCGGTGAAGTTGGATTTGGACAAAGTCTTCGGTGCGGATTCTCCGCCCGCGCGATGGACCACGCGGGTGTTGAACATGAGCCAACTTGGGCAGTTGTTGGTGGACGACCTCACGCCGCCTGTTAAATCGTTGTTCGTTTATGACTGCAATCCAGTGGCGACCGCGCCCGACCAGAACACGATCTTGCGCGGTTTAGCGCGCGAGGATCTTTTTACGGTGGTGCACGAACAAGTGATGACCGATACGGCCTACTTTGCAGATATCCTCTTGCCAGCCGTAACGTTTCTTGAACAACACGAAATCAAGCGTTCTTACGGCAGTTACATTGTGGGCGGCGTGCAACCCGCAATCACCCCGTGCGGCGAAGCCAAACCGAACGAATGGGTTTTTGCGCGACTGGGCCGCGCCATGGGTTTTGCCGATGAGCCGTTTGGATGGGACACAGCGGCTTGCATGCGCCAGGTCGCCGGTGCCTTGGCCCTTTGCGGAACGGCCAGTCCGGACAATCGCATCCTGAACGGAGGGATTCAACCGCTGCCACTCCCTGGCGGAGGCCCAGTGCAATTCCGCGATGTGCACCCCGCCACTCCCGAAGGGCGGGTGGATCTGAGTCCGAGCGTCTTGGGGGCGGCGCCGTTCCAGTATCAGGCGATGCCAACCGCGGAGTTTCCACTGGCTTTAGTCAGTGCCTCGAATAATCAGATGATCTCGAGCACGCTGGGAGAGTTCAATTATCCGGAGCTCCAGTTAACGATCCATCCGCTCGATGCAGCGGCTCGGGGCATTGCTGAAGGAGATGAGGTGCGGATCTTTAATGCCCTGGGGGAGGTGCGTTGCCGCGCACGGTTGAATGACCGCTTTCGGGAAGGCGTGTGCGGGCTTCCCAAGGGGGCATGGCGTAAGTCGTCGCGGAATGGCCAAACGTCGACGGCGCTTTGCCCTCCGCACGTCAATGTGGTGGCGGGCGGTGCGTGCTACAACGACGCACGGGTGCAAGTGGCTCGGGTTTAGCATACGGGCTTCGGGTTCGATCGGGTCAAGGATGGGTGGGCTCGACGCGGCGTGTTGACGTGCGGTGCGACCTTAAACAAGGGCCGGCTACATCGCATCTTCGTTAGGCGCATCGAGTGGAATCCGAAAGAGCGTGGCCCGGCCACAGCGCGGGCAGAGTAACGGGCGCCCCTCCGAATCGAGTGAGATCTGGTGGCGACGTCCGCGCCACCCGCAAGGGGAGGCGCTACCGCCCGCATAATGGTGGATGCAAAAGAAATCACAGTCATCCCAGGCGGGGAGGGCCGCCGCATTGGATTCATCTCGTTCAGATCTTTGGCTCATGGACAACAGTGGCTTGCATTGGGCCAATGCCGATGCATTACCGATCTTTAGCTAACATTGCCTCGGCACGGCGGCCATAGTGCTTCGGTATTACATCACAGGAATCCGCTTTTCGTAGGTCCATCCGCTGTTATGCTGCGCTCATGGGCCGGTTCCCGAAACGGCAGTTCATGGCGGCAGAAACGCGTGGCGTCGATTGCTTCAGTCTGCTTTTCCGTCAGATGCACTGGATGGCAACGCAAGGAAGTGGCGAGGGCCAAGCGCTCTGATCGAATGACCCTCCCGCAGCGCATCCTACTGCATGTGACCGCTGGAGCTGGCCTGGTCATCGCCGTAGCGACCGCTGTGACCTACACCATCGTTTATAGCGCGGTCAAACAGCGCGACTTGAAACATCTCGACACGTATGTTGCGGAGAGAGCCCGCCGTGAAGAGATCGGGTTTCAACAGGTGCAAGCCAACCTCACCTTGGTGCGTGGACAGTTTCTCAAGCGCATGGAGGCGCCGATCCCGGGGAACTATCGTGAAAAGTGGAACGAACGCTTCCGCCTGTTTGACGACGGTGCTTGGCGGAGCCGAGAGGAATTCGCGGATGGTCGGAAATACTCAACGCTTTGGGCGCATAAGAATGTGACTTGGACACCGGAGCTCCAGGTGCAGGTCCTCCGTGCCCAAGACATCTGTAATGAGTTGTTGCCTGGCTGGGTAGATTCGTTTCCCAGCGTCTACTTCGTTCTGCCAGGCTGGGTCAACATCGGGTTTGATCCACGCATTCCCTCGTGGGTTTGGGATACTCCCGCCGATTACGACACCAGCCAGCTCGAGTGGTTTCAGCTGGCCATGCCCACGGAAGTCCCCGCTGAAGGTTCGTGCTGGACGGGTGTCATTGAGGAACCGACGACCCATATGCCTGTCGTTTCAGTCTATCTGCCCATCTTGCAGAACGGCCGCTTTCTCGGATCCATTGGTCATGATCTCTCCGTTAAACACCTCATGGAGGAAGGCACGCGCAGTGGATTGCTCGGCGCGATGCATGTCATTTTCCGCAAGGACGGTCGTCTGGTGGCGCATCCCACCAAGGCTCGGGAAATACTCCAGAGCAAAGGTCAACTCCGGATGCAGGACAGCCAGGAACCAACGTTGGTTAGCCTCTATCGGGCGGTAAGCGCGAGAGGCGAACGCCAGTTTTCTGGATACGATGCGGGTAGCCAAGCGTACTATAGCTTCGCGCGTTTGAGCGGGCCGGATTGGTTCTTCCTCACCACCGTCCCCCGTGAACACTTGCGGCGTCAAGCGTTTCAGTCTGCGCAATGGGTCTTGTGGTCAGGCTTGCTTTCCCTGGCGCTGCTCCTCGGTTTTCTGGCGACGACGCTGCAGCGTGAAATCGCTGAGCCGCTGAAGGAGCTGACGCGCGCCACTAAACAAATGAGCGGCGGCGACACCTCGGCGCGAGCCTTGGTTGAAAAACGCGACGAGCTGGGAACCTTGGCCTTGGCGTTCAACGAAATGGCAGCGACTGTCGCTTCGCGTAATGGGGAGTTGCGCATGCTGAACCAGGACTTGGAACAGCGCGTTATTGCGCGCACCGCCGAGTTGGAAGAAGCCAACCGACGTTTGGATAGCGCCCGTGAAGAAGCGCTGCGATTGCTGGCTCAAGAGCGAGAACTGAGCGACTTAAAAAGCGAGTTTGTCTCGCTGGTTTCGCACGAGTTTCGAACACCCTTGGAAGTCATCATGTCGTCTGTCGACAATCTCGACCGGTATCAGGAACGGTTGCCTTTGGAGAAACGACAACAACTTCTGCGTACGGTGAACAAAGCGGTCCGGCGTATGTCCGGCATGATCGAGGAAGTTCTTGTGCTCGGCCGTTTGGAGACCGACCGGATGACCTTCCAGCCTGTAGACCTAGAATTGCGTTCGTTTTGTCAGCGAGTCTGCGACGAAATCCAATCCGCGACGAGCCATCGTTGCCCCCTTGAAATTGCCATCGAGGAGACATGGTTGCCCGCCATCGGAGACGAGAGTCTGCTCCGGCATATCTTTACCAACTTGTTATCCAACGCGGTAAAGTACTCGCCGCCAGAGCAACGGGTCCGACTTGTCGTACGCCGCGAGGGAAGTAATGCGATTTGTCAGGTGATCGACAGCGGGTGCGGCATCCCGCTGTCCGATCAAAAACGGCTTTTCCAAGCGTTTCACCGCGGCAGCAATGTTCGACAGATACCGGGCACCGGCCTGGGCTTGCTGATCGTCCGACGCTGCGTCGAGATGCATGGGGGCGAGATTTCTTTCGAAAGCTGCGAAGGCAGCGGCACGACGTTCACGGTCCGCCTCCCATTGTTTGGCGGCCCAGAAAATCAACCATGACCTTGGAGGAGTTGCATGAAGAAAATACTCGTGATCGAAGATGAGGCGGATACTTTGGAGAATCTCGTATTAATGTTGGAAATGGAGGGATTCCAGCCGCTGTCCGCAAATAATGGCCCCGTGGGAGTGGCTGTGGCGAAACGTGAATTGCCCGATGTCATCCTATGCGATGTCTCCATGCCCGAGATGGACGGGTATCGGGTGCTGGAAGCGCTGCGCACTGAACCTCGCACCGTCTCGATACCGTTCATCTTTCTAACCGCCAAAGGAGACAAAAAGGATTTGCGCTTGGGAATGAATCTCGGCGCGGACGATTACCTCACCAAACCGGCCAGTGCCGAAGAAGTCCTTGGCGCGATTAGCGCGCGCCTCGATCGGCATCGGGAAAAGGAAGAGGCGGCGGTGGCCCGCGCAGAGCTTAAGCCCAATTTCGAATCCCCGAAGCCCTTGGAGTGCCTTGGGTTAACACCGCGCGAAGCCGAAGTCCTACTGTGGATTGCCCAAGGCAAATCGAACGGCGAAATCGGCACCATCATCGGGTGTGCGGAAAATACAGTCAAAGTGCACATTGCCCGAATCTTTGAAAAGGCCGGGTTTGAGAACCGGAATGCTGCGGCTGTTCGCGCTCTGGAGTTGCTAAGTAAGCCGTCTACCGCCCGCGCCACTTAGGGGAGAGCGGCGCGAGGCGACAACACCCGAAGGAGCAAGCGCGAACGCCTGAAGGCGCCCGCTTTCGAACGTTCACCCATTGTGACACCAGGGTTGTTGGCAGCTCGCTTGGCTTGAGAAGTATGCTGATCAATGAATGGTTACACGGGACGGAGAATTCGCCACAGCGGTCGCGATATTCCCTATGAGTGGGGCGATTCCGCATATTGGACTCGCTTGCGCTTCTGCTTTCACGGGCGTAGCACTAGCGGACAATGTTAGTCGAAGCAGTTATGGAACTGATTACCTACGAACGCGCGGAGCTGAGCGATCTGCCAGCGGTGCGGCAGTTGCTCGGGGAATGTGGATTGCCAACGGATGACGTCGAGACCTTGCTGCCTCAGTTCATTCTTGCCCGAATGGACTCGCATCCAATTGGGGTGGTTGCGGTTCAAGGCTTCGGCGCGTCGGCGCTTTTGCGTTCTTTGGCCGTGGCTCCCGTCTACCGCGGTGCGGGCGTGGGGCGGGCCTTGCTGACGCGAATCCTGACGTCAGCCCGGTTACTGGGTGCAGCGCACATCTTCCTTTTGACGACAGAGGCGGAGGGGTTCTTCGCCAAGCTTGGGTTTGAGCGCGTGGAGCGAAGCCTGGTGCCGGCATCCATTCGAGCCAGCGCCCTCTTTCATTCAGACTGTTGCCAGACGGCGGCATGCATGGCGCGGGATATCCGTGACCAGAGCTTGCACGTTCCCGCGGACCTGCTTCAGCTCCGCGCGGATACTTCCGGGGTGCGGATGTGGGCAGTTCCGCTAGAACGAACGATGCTCGCCTATTCCGAAATAGACTCGCACTGTCGGTTCGAGGTTAGTGCTCAGGAAAGCGAACGTGTTACGTTGGTGTTAGCGGGCGAGCTGTATTTTGAAGTCCACGGACTGACCTATCAGGTCCGCTCGGGCGAGGTCATGACGATTCCCGCGGGTGTTCCCTATGCGTTTTGGACGGAATCGTTGCTGGTCCGAGCTATTGACGCCAGGTCTCCCGTGATCAAAGAAGCTTTGGGCGGACGCGTTGGTCCCGTTTGATGGCTCGCCCGGCCGGTCTAAGAAAATTGTCTAGAGTGCTGGTCATCCCAGCGTGTTCCGCTCCTTCCACTCTCTGCATCTTCCGCAATAAAACACGGCTTGGCCCTCCATAATACGGAAGCACTATTGGTGAGTGATCTCTCCGTGGGTTAAGAGTGGAGCCGTCTTAAATGAGAACTCAACCAGCGCTTGACCATACTTCAATTCAACCATAGGCAAAATTTATGCTCGATCTAGCTTTGAAAATGCTCCTCGGAGACCGCGCCAAGTATGTTATGCTGATTAGTGGCCTCACGTTCGCCGCACTTTTGATGACTGAACAGGCCGCGATCTTTTGCGGAATCATGCAATGGTCCGGGTCGACGCTCGACAATGTGGCCGCTCCGATTTGGGTGGTTGATCCGATGGTCGAGCAGGTCAACGACACCGAGGCGCTGCGCGATACGGATCTGAATCGAGTCCGGTCGGTGGAGGGAGTGGCTTGGGCCGCGCCGTTTTATCAAGGGATGGTTCGTGTGCGGATGAGAGATGGATCCTTTAAATTTGTTCAACTCATCGGAGTGGATGCCACCACCTTCGCCGGAGCGCCCAAGCAGATCACCCAAGGCCGCCTCGATGACTTGCGTTTGCCGAATACCGTGATCATTGACGAGTACGGCATGAGTAAACTGAGCAGAGATCCATTAAAGCCTGTTCGGCTCGGGGATGTCTTCGAGATTAACGACCATGAAGCGCGTGTGGTGGGAATCTGCAAAGCGCGCATGGCGTTTTCAGGGAATCCTTACGTCTTTACGACTTACGATCAGGCGGTGCAATACGCGCCGGGCACCCGCAAGATGCTCTCATGTGTTCTCGCGGGAGCGCAACCTGGGCAAGACCCTGCCTTAGTGGCTCGCCGCATCGGCGAGGCGACGGGCCTGAAAGCCTACACCAAGGAGGAATTTATGTGGCTTACGGTGTGGTGGTTTATCAAGAATACCGGCATTCCGGTCGCCTTTGGCGCGACGGTCATGCTGGGTTTCATCGTCGGACTGGCGATCAGCAGCCAGACGTTTTACTCGTTCGTGCTCGAGAACCTGCGACACTTGGGCGCCCTGAAAGCCATGGGCGCCTCGGATGGGGTTTTGGCTCGAATGGTTCTACTTCAGACGTTCACGGTGGGGAAGGGGATGCCGCCGTTTTTTCTGCCATGGCAACTCCCCTTGGGCACGCTGATCGCAATTCTCTTTATCTGCTGGTTAGCGGCTTCGCTGGGAATTCGGAAGATTCGGAGCTTGGAACCGGCGGTGGTGTTTCGCGGATAGTTGGGCTTCAAGAGAGAGCAGCAACTAAATGTTGCAGCTCTTCATCGACGAGAGACGGTTCGCGCAAAGTCTGTGCTATTTCAGAGCGAACCGTTTCTCGGAAGCGTTTCCGCAATCGATGAATCGCGACCTTGATGGCCCCTTCGCTCAGGCTTAGTTGACGGGCGGCGTCGGCGTGGGAATGCGTCGGGACATCCCCGACTAACCATTGCTTCAAAGCGGCGAACTGATCCCCTTTGCCGCTGGCCGTCAGCTCCTTTTCCAGGGCATCCAAGGCTCTTGCCATCACCGTTAGAGCCCAGGTTCGATCAAAGAGCGCATCGGGAGGGAGTTGTGACGGGTCGGGAATCTGCAGCGTGCCATCGGAATCGTCCCCTTCCTCAAGTGCAAGCGATCTGGTCGCGGTTCCTGCTCCGCGCTTGAGGCGACCTTCATGCTTTCGCCGGTCGCTCAAGAAGTGTTTGAGCGCCCCCAGGACATACGAACGAAATCGACCAAGTTCGGGGTCGGCTCGATCAAATCCCCCTTGGCTAAGAATTCGCGCGAAGAACTCCTGAGCGACATCCCGGGCTTCTTCTGCTGTCCGCCCTTCTCGTTGGAGGAAATGCAGCACCGGGCGATAGTAGGTTTCGCAAAGGTCGGACAGGGCGACGCGAGCCTCCGGGGTTTGCCCTCGGGCTCGCAAGACGAGAGTCCAATGTGTCGCGGAAAATTCCCGAGAACGAGAGTCTGTGGTCACGGCAATTCGCTTCGAAGGGCAGCTCCAATCTCAACACTTAACTCATCGGTCAAACCGACAGGGAGTCGGAAAAGAGCGCGTTCTTCTCCCGCAGGGATCACGAACGATTTGGCAATCAAGGTATTCTCAAAATCCTCTCTAAGCTTCGCCAGTGTCGCGGGCGTTGTCCCTGGGGGCACTCGACACTGGAAGCGCTGATGACGAATGGGGGATGTCCCTGGCGGCGTTACAAGCAAACCGGTTTTGCGCGTCAAAACGACGGGCCCGGCAACCCTGAAGGTCTCCTCGCAATCCCCTTTGACATCGGCGGCATAGGCAAACGCGAACCATTGCGTGGATCCTTCATTGAGAATATCGACCGTGGTGAAGGTGAATCGGATGAAATTGGTGGCAACGGCTGGGACGGGTGATTTCAGCCATCGAGCTGCGAGGATCTCGCCATGACGCTCGGGGGCATCCGATTCCCTAAACTGTGAACCAGCGGGCATCAAGCTGGGCTGGTTTCCGTTTGCGAACAGCCAGGGTCGGTTTACGAGGATTCGTCCGGCTCCCGCCAGTAGCAGAGCCAGGAAGACCCATTTCAAAACGCCGCGATGTGGCGCGGTTGGCAGACGATTGGCCCACCGCACCGTCGTGTAGACGGCCCAGCATCCAAAGGTGAGGATGCCAGCGGGAACGAGCAAGGCAAGAACCTGCCCGATGCCTCCAAGAATTCCCGAAGAACCAACACGATTCAACCCTAGCATTGGCAAGGCCAAGGCAAATGCAGCAAGGAGCAACATGGGCCAGGTCATGGTGGCCGCGATGGCGAAAGGTAGTCCACGGAGACGTTCTTCCGATTGACGAATCTCGTGAAGAGAAAGCCATCCGAGAATCGTGCCACCAAGTCCAGCGAGAGCGACGCTGCCAAAACCGAGCCATAGTTCGCCTGGTCCGATCCCACCCTTGCCGCTTATAGCGGCAAAGGCGACCAACATGGGCACGGGAAAACTCAGACCCACGAGCAGCGCTGCAAGTACGGCTCGACTGGAGACGCGCGCTGCGCTCGCGCTTGGCGGTGTTGTTGAGTTCCCAACGCCAAGGTGCTCTATTTGTGTTTTCATCTCGCCAGCGCTTTGAAACCGGCGTTCTCGATCTTTTTCGAGAGTGCGGAACACCACCTCGTCCACGTTGGTGCTAACCGGGGTTTTGGTAGACGGGGGAGCGAATCGTCCAATCGGTAGTTCGCCTGTTAACATTTCGTAGAAAACGACCCCTAGCGAATAGATATCGGCGCGGTGATCTACCTCGCCGGGCTTCTCGAGTTGCTCGGGAGCCATGTAGTGGGGAGTGCCCAGAGACGCGCCCGTCGCTGTCAATGTGACGTCGGCTTTTTCTTCTCCGATCAGTTTCGCAATCCCAAAATCGGCGATCTTCACCCGTCCACGAGCGTCGAGCAGTATGTTAGCAGGCTTGATGTCCCGATGGAGAATCCCCTGGCTGTGGGCGTACTGCAGCGCTCCGCAGATCTCGGGCACAATCGCTAAGGCTTCGCTGGGTGAGAACCGTCCCGCTTGCATCGCCTCTCGTAGGTTAACCCCGTCTACGTACTCCATGAGGAGAAAGAAGAATTCGGGCGTCTGTCCGAAGTCGTAGATCGTGACAATGTTAGGATGGTGCAAACGTGCAAGAACGCGACCCTCACGATTGAAACGTTCAGCAAACCGGGCATCACGGGCTAGCTTGTCGGGCAAGAGTTTCAATGCCACCAACCGGTCTAGGCGTTGTTGGCGGGCTTTGTAGACAAATCCCATGCCCCCTCGACCCACCAGTTCCAGAATCTCCAGTTGCGGAAAAGCCGCAGCAACTCGCTCGAGTGCGGGGAGTTCGCTCAGCGAAGCATTTGCGCATTCAGCAAGCGAATGCGTCGCCACTCCCAAGAGAACACATTGCGGACAAAGCCCTTGGGGAGCATCGGCCGGTATCCGGGAACCGCATTTCGGACATTGGTTCAGTTTGACGGTGTCATTCATAACACACGTTTCCTGAGACACGCGCGGTTAAAGGTTACAAGGAATCGTTCGGAAAGCACGGGCAATTTGTCTAATACCGAAGCGCTATTTTCGCATCCACTGACACGTGGTAACCAGAGAACGTGACTGCGAACGTAAATGCGTCTTCCCGCGTTGCCGTGAAAGCCAGCGGCATCTGTAAAGGGTTTGGCCGGGGCGAAACACGCACCGAAGTCCTCAAGCAAGTCGATTTCGAGGCGCGCATGGGTGAACTCCTAATGTTGGTCGGACCTTCCGGTTGCGGCAAAACCACCCTCCTGAGTGTGATTGCAGGAACACTGGGAGTCGACGGAGGCGAAGTCGAAGTGTTCGATACGCCGTTGCATCGCTTGGAAAAGTCCGCCGTCACCCGATTCCGTGCGGAGAATATAGGGTTCATTTTCCAACAGTACAACCTCATTCCGACATTGAACTGTGTCGAGAACGTTAGCGTTCCTTTACGGATTCAAGGTGAACGCGCCGCCAACGCTGAGGCCAAAGCGGCTGCAGTTCTGGAAAAGGTTGGGTTGGGTTCCCGGATGCGGCATCGGCCGAACATGCTGTCCGGAGGACAACAACAGCGGGTCGCAATTGCGCGTGCCTTGGTGCATGACCCTCGACTGATCATCTGTGACGAGCCGACGGCTGCTTTGGATAGCGAAAACGGAGCCAAAGTCATGGAAATCCTGCGAGGGGTGGCGGCCAGTCCGGACCGCTGCGTCATCATCGTGACTCACGATAACCGCGTTTTCAAATATGCCGACCGAATGACCTTCATGGAAGACGGTCGGATTGATCGAACCGAAACCACATCGGCGCGTAGCCACGCGCCACACTGAGCTGCATCCTATGTTACTCAAGAAACCAACGTTCTATCTGGCCGTTGCCGGCGTCAGCGCCACGGCCGCCCTCGTTGTCCGGCTTCACGGACAATCACCGGTTGTTCCACCGCCTGTGGAGCCCTCGGCCAAACCCTATCCCGTGAGTGTGGCCGCTTCTGGAATTGTGGAAGCCCAGAGTGAAAACGTTTCCATTGGTGTTCCAGACGCGGGCCTTGTGACCCAAGTGCACGTCAAAGTCTGGGATGTTGTCCAAGCGGGGCAGCCATTGTTTGCGCTCGACGATCGCGAGCTGCGAGCCCAGCTCCTGGTCGATGAAGCAAACACGGTGGTGGCTGACGCCACGGTCCGTCGGCTTGAAGATCAACTCGCTCGCTTAAGAGCGGTGAAAGACGCTCGAGCGGTCAGCGCCGAAGAAGTCCGAACGAAAGAACACGACGTCAACGTTGCCCAGGCTCAACTGAAAGCCGCGCACGCTCAGGTCACCCAGACGAAGATCCGACTTGAACGATTGACGATTCTGGCACCGCGCGCCGGCACGATCCTACAAGTGAACGTCCGTCCTGGAGAATACGCATCGGCGACACCGAAAACTGCCGCCCTCGTCCTTGGCAATCTCGAACAGCTTCAGGTGCGCGCCGACGTGGACGAGCAGAACGCTGCCCGGTTTCAACCGGGACAGTCCGCGACAGCTTATCTAAAAGGGGATACCCTCGCGCCGATCGAACTTCACTTTGTTCGCGTGGAACCTTACGTCGTGCCCAAAGTCTCCTTGACAGGGGCGAGCACGGAGCGAGTCGATACGCGCGTCTTGCAGGTGATCTATTCGTTTGAGAAACCAGTTCATCGGCACATCTATGTGGGGCAGCAACTTGATCTATTCGTCAAGGCGGACGTGACCTCTCTAGCCTTGGCGACGCCACACTGCCAGAAATCGACCGCGACCAAAGGGACTTTATGATTCGAATACGTCTCTCGTGGACGGTAGGATTTCTGCTCTTGGGAACTGCCGCAGGGTGTCGTTTGGGACCCGAATACGCGCGTCCATCCGTCCCCACACCGACACAATGGAAGGAAACGCACGTCGCAACGAATACACTCGTCTGGCCTGAACAGTGGTGGGAAATCTGCCGCGATGCCGACCTGAGTGCTTTGGAAATGCGTGCGGTCAAGGCGAACCAAGATCTTAGGCGCGCCGCCGCTAGAGTTGCCGAAGCGCGAGCTTTCGCCCGCGAGAGTGCCGCTGATCTTTATCCCATGATCGGGGCAGGGGCGGGCTATTCCCGCGAGCGCTTGAGCGAGAATCGAAATGGAGCGCCTAATCGAGGATTCGAGGGCGACGATTTCCAGGCCTCGTTCGATTTAAACTACGAGCTGGATGTTTGGGGGCGGGTTCGTCGCTCGGTAGAAGCCGCCAAAGCCGAAAGCAAATCTGTTGAGGCCGATCTGCAAGTGGTTTTGTTGACCTTAACCGCGGACGTAGCTCGCAGCTATTACCTGATCCGCTCTCTGGACGACGAGGCTGCGATCGTCCAATCGACGATCGCGCTTCGGCGTGATGCGATGCAATTACAGGCCACGCGACGTCAAGCGGGCCTCATCAATGAAGTGGATCTAACTCGCGCCCGAACTGAGCTCGCCAATGTCGAGGCGGACTGGCATGCCCTCCGCCGAAGCCGAGCGCAAGTCGAACATGGGTTGGCCGTGCTCTGCGGCGAGCCGCCCGCTAGCTTCGCCTTGCCGCCTTCGAACGGCTGGAACGATTTGGCCCCGGTCCCGGCAGGCCTGCCAGCGTCCATCCTCCAGCGTCGGCCGGATGTAGCCGCTGCGGAACTCATAGTGCAAGGCGCTTCGGCTCGGATCGGCGTCGCCGAGGCGGCATTCTTTCCAACGATAAAGCTCACCGGGGCCGCCGGGTTGGCCAGCGCCGACCTTGGGACCTTGGTGAACTGGCCAAGTCGCGTCTTTTCTGCGGGTCCCAGCGTTCATTTCCCGATTTTCGAAGGCGGGCGAAATCGAGAGAATCTCCGTGCAGCCCAGGCTCAATATGAACAAGCCGTGGCGAGCTATCGGATGACCGTGCTCACGGCCTTTCGCGAAGTTGAAGATGCACTGTCTGACTTGGGATCTCTCACATCTCAAGGCGAAGCAGTTCGGCGAGCCGTGGACTCGGCGCGAGAAACCGCCGTCCTCGCGGCTGAGCGCTATGAACAAGGGTTGTCAAATTATCTGGACGTCGTCGATGCGCAACGCTCGGCCTTGCAGGCGCAGCGTCAGGAATCTCAGCTTCGGGGGCTGCGCGCCGTCTCAACGATTTTCCTGGCGAAGGCGCTCGGCGGTGGATGGAATATGGAGCGCGGGCTTTCGCGCAAAGAATGACATCAACTGCCTTGTCGGGTTTGCCTGAGGCAATGGCGTGCCTGCGATGGCGCGTGGCTGACGTCCCAGGCAAACCTGAGATTTCCGTCGATCTTCTGTCCAATGGTGCCACTCGGCCTGCTCGTCTTTGCGGTCTCAGTCGTAATCGCCGCAATCGGAGATGCCCCGGCCGGCCAAACCGTTTTAATCTAACAAGCAATGCCACGGGCTGGCTTATCTGCACGTGTTTTGGACAGAAGCTGCACCCCCAACACCGATCTGCTCTGGCAAAAAGGCGGGTTGACTTTGCAACCTGTTGCTTGCGAACGAGCAAAGGCGATAGCCAGCAAAAATCGAACACGATTGGTTCCCAATTCCTGTTGGGTGTGTATCCTTTGCTCAAGTCCTTCCGTGGGGGAAAGACTGGGTTGGGATGCATGAAGATTAGTAAAGTTATTATTTTTATCAACCGCACCCGCTTGCATGCGCGCCAGACAGCGAAGGCGCTTAAAGCGGCGCTCGATCGGGAGAGGATTCGCCAGGAGTGGATCGACACCCTACCGCCGCAGAAGAATCTGTATCGCAAGATGGCCGATCTGAGCGACCGCCAAGCAGATTTAGTTGTGGCCGTTGGGGGAGATGGAACGTTGCTGCAAGCGGCGCACCGCTTTCGGGGGTCGGGAGTGCCGATCCTCGGCATCAACATTGGCTATCTTGGATTCATCACATCGATTCGGGGTCAGCGCGTGCAGGAGGATATGCACCGAATTGTGAACGCCGATTATGTGGTGAGCGAACGCACAACGCTCGATCTGGAAATCAGAGGCGGAAAGCGACCGATTACAGGTTGGGCGCTCAATGACACTTTGATCACCCGCGGAGGGAATCCGCATCTCATCGGTATTAGCGCGCGAATTGGAGAACGGCGTCTCACGAACTATCGGTGCGATGGTCTAATCATTGCCACCCCGACCGGTTCGACGGCGTACTCGCTGGCCGCGGGCGGCCCCATTATTAGCCCGGAGTGTGACGTTCTCTCCGTAACGCCGATCTGTCCCCAAGCTTTGACGAATCGATCCGTGGTCGTGAGCTCGCGGGAACCCATCGAAATGAAGCTCGACGAGACTTCGGGTCCAGCCGAACTGCAGGTCGACGGAATGAGCCTGGCAAAGCTGAACCCAGCAAGTGTCATTCGAGTAAAGACATCGGACCGGCCCGTGCCGATTGCCTTCCTGCCAGAAATGAATTTCTACGACATTTTAGCGGAAAAGCTGAAATGGCGGGGTGATGGTTTGCCGAAACGAGAATTGCTCTGACCGCTCCGTTAATTTAATGTCCGATGCGTCTAAAGCACTCCATGCCGTGCCGGTCTTGATCGTCGGGGGTGTCGGCGATTCTTAGGCACAATAGCCGGTGAGTTCGAGGGCTGGAGACAGCTCCGCGAAGGTTGTGTCGAACCAAGTCTCCTTATGTCCCTCCTCGCGAGAGTTTGTGGTCTAAGTCATGGCCAATGGTTCCAGGGTAAAAACGGTTACCTCCGGTCGGACGTTGAACCGCACTTGGAGTAGGTGGCCGAGTCCGCGATTGATATACATTCGACGGCCGTTGGTCAGCTCATACTCGCCTGCCTGATACCGGCGGTTTTTGACCGGCAGCAACGGCGCAGGTAAGAAGGGCGGTTTGCATTGTCCACCGTGCGTGTGACCGCAGAGAAGCCAGCCACGGTAATCGCCCCAGCCCGGCTGATCGGCCGTGTCCGGGTTGTGCGCTAAGGCTAATGCTGCCCTCGTCGTGTTCAACTTGGGTAATACTCGCTCCGGATGAAATTGATGCGCCCAATACTCGTCTAAACCAACGATTTGGAGGCCATCGATTTCGACGACCGAGTTGCGCAAAATCGTCACTCCCGAGGAGGAACCGAGATCTACCAGTTGCGCCGCTACTTGAAGTCGCGACCAGCCGCCGCCGTAATCATGGTTGCCAAGAACGCCAACCGTCCCACGCCGACCGCGAGGTAACTGGCCAAAAAGCCGTCGTAAATGGGCCAGCTGATCGCCTTCATAACTCACAAAATCACCGGTATAGACCACGATATCCGCGGTTAACTCCCGGACCCGATCGAATGTTTCGAGCAGATAACCGTCGTCCACTTGCCGACCGATGTGCAGATCGCTGAGCTGGATCAGGCGCTTCCCACGCAGTGCTTCCGGTAAATGGGCAATCGGTAACGGGCGATTGACGAACTCTACCCAGTGCGGCTCCCATCGCCAGGCGTAGAATCCGACCCCAAGGGCGATCGAGGAAAGGGCGGCGGATCGGCGCAGAAAATGTCGGCGTGTCATAGGATTAGTCCGGGGCTGCCTTTGTAACCAAGGCAACCGGACGAAAGCGTAGGCGAAAAAGTAAAACGACTTTGCACAGCAAAGCTTCGACGTCCCGGGGCGATTTATGTTCAAAAGAAGTTGCCGAGTTTCAGTTCCAAAGACTGCTGGAAGCGTGACTCTATGTGTCTAACAGACTGATAACCAGTGGCTATCCAAATTGGCAAACCGAACTTCGTGGCGTCTTGAAAACATATCCAGAAAACGCTCTGCAACGCAAAGCCTCGGAGTTTATCTGTTGGCAGGGGTCCTGGGACAAAGGTCGGATGACGTTGCTCGCCCTCCAGCTTTATCATTGATGTACCCTTTAAAGACGGGAACACCTTTTCAGGGCGATCAACGCGCGTTCTTGCCTGCGGTTGGAGCAGCGCCGCATGGATACTTCACCGAGGTGCTTTCGATAATCTCAATTGTCAGTAGGCCAGGGATATCGCTAGATTTGGGGGCCATGGCTGAAGACTACCGATTCCTTGTTCTCTTTGTTGAGGCTTTGCTCTTGTTCTCTCAACCGTTGCGCCTCCGAGGTTCCGAAAATCTCTTAACTAATGCTGGTTTTGAGGAAGTCGCGACCCTTGATGGAAATGTGCCTGGCTGGTCGGTTCGAGGCGACAATCAGGGGCGTCCAGGGCTACGGGACGGTGCGGGTCACAGTGGGCATTTCGGTCTGTATCTCACAGGAAACACCTCCGTCGAACAACGCGTTACGGGCGTGGCTTCGGGCGCTTACGTGGCGCGTTGCTGGGTCAAGTCTGAGGCGGACCAATCGATCAGCCTGGTGTTACAGGATCCTGATCAACCTGCGGTTGCCTTTGCTTATACGGATCTAAAGGTTCCAAAGGATCGCTGGATTTCGCTGGAAGCTTTTTGCCCCCTGGATCGTCCTGGAACGTTCAACTTGGTCATTGGAGGGATGTCGAGCGAGTACCGCAAATATCACGGCGGCACGTCGGAAATGAAAGCGCCAGTGATCGTGGACGATTGTGAGTTGACCCGTTATCAAGCCACGGACACCCCAACGCCTACGGTTTGGGACGCAGGCAAGAATTTGAACAGCAATCTTGACTGGACACAGACTGCGGCTTGGTCAGTCATTGAGGAGCCTGCCCGTGTGTTTGCAGGCAGGCCCGTTTTTCGTGATCGGCAAGTTGCGGGGGAAATACGGCTGGAGGACGGGGCCGTTCGCCTTTACGCTTTGCTTGGGCAATCAATCGCCTCGCGCGGCGCAATTCTTCCAGCTCCTGCCTTCGCCGGAGCAAAGGCTTCTTATGTAAAATCGAACGGTCAGATTGGGGTTCATGTGACCGAGGCAGCCGGGGACCGTGCCTACACGGCGTGGCTATCACCCCGGGGCGTGATTGGGATCGATCCACAAAACGTCGCGAAATTTCGAATTGAAGATAGCGAACTGAATTACGGTCTCCTCCCGTCATTTGTCGGGACAGACCTTTGTTACAATCCGCTCGACTTGACCGGGACGAGGGAGTGGAAGCTTCCTTCGGCACAGTGGTTTGTCGGACTCCGGCAGGGCGGCGACAGTATGTTAGTGGCTGTGTGCCAGCCTGGATCGCGGACGGAATCGTTGAGCTTGGCTGGCGTGGGAAATACTCGGAAAATCCAGGGCGTGACGTTTGCGACGGAAAAGGCTGGCTTCTCCGTTTCGCTGGTAGAGCATTCCAATCTGTGGCGGCGTGAGGCACT
>JBGAIN010000160.1:0-18250 GCA_044225505.1 Limisphaerales bacterium | reverse complement strand
ATTTGTTCCATCTCCTGCAGGAGTTGCTTCCTTTTATGAGCCAGCGAGTTCATGGCTAAGAAGAATGTCTAGCATATAGACATCTTTCAAGCCTAAACCCTTCTATTTCCACTCTTTCTCACAATTTTGTCGTGCGCCCGGTTGCGTCTCTGGACAATGCAATTACTCGTGATCCGCTCGAAGGACACGTGTGACCGGAACTGGATCTACTTGGGGTTGGAGTGCCGCACCGTGCTCCCTAACCTGCAGAGGTCCGAGTTTTTCAACCACACTCAGTCTGGCTCTCAAGGCTAAGACACGCCCTGCCAAACATCGTTCTGGCTTTGCCACGGCGACGAATTGAAGAAGGGCAGAAGAAGCTGAACCGCAACATGCATAAACCTCGATGCGACAAAGGGCTCGGTGCGGTTGGCCCGAAACACCTGGTCCTCACGAATCCTCTCCGTCTTCCATCTGCCCACCGAGTCGCTTCTTGGCTCGCTGCTCCACGAAAAACCCTTGCAGCAATGATCGGCACTCCTCCTCCCGCACGCCGCGACTGATGTCGCACCGATGATTAAAAGACGGAAATTGGAGAAGGTTCAGCACCCCACCGCCAGCCCCGCTTTTCAAATCCGACGCGCCAAACACAATACGCTTTAGGCGAGCATGCACAGCCGCTCCGGCGCACATCGGGCAAGGCTCCTTCGTCACGTAGAGTGTACAATCTGTCAACCGCCAGTCTCCAACGACATTCTCCGCCTGCGTGATCGCGAGCATTTCAGCATGGGCGGTTGCATCTTTGAGTAATTCGACCTGGTTATACGCGCGGGCGATGATCCTTCCCGATCGAACCACAACGGCGCCGATAGGGACTTCCTCGCCTTGATATGCGCGGGCCGCCTGTCGAAGCGCCTCACCCATGAAATAGTGATCGCTCTGTAAATCGATGATCGGAAATTCTTCCATTACAGGAAATCTATCGGAGGGAGAACCTTCCAGAGTCGATCCAGTCTCTCGCAGATCCTCCCCGCGCGTCGCGTTCGCAACGATCGACTCAGGTCCCACTGAATGGATCCATTACCGCTCCGCTTTATGCCCGGCGCTCTCCCAAGCCTTAAAGCCCCCTTCCAAATTATACAATTCGACCAGCTTCAGCTTGCTCATTTTCTCGCACGCTTTAACCGAGCGAACACCCGCTCCACAGTGCACTAAGTAAGTCTTTTTCGGATCCAGGACGGCGGCTTTCTTTTCGAAATCCGCGCTATTGACGTCGAGATTGACCGCTCCCGGAACATGTCCAGCCGCGAACTCCTTGGGAGTCCGAACATCGAGCACAACGTTGGTGGGATTGCGGCGCAGTTTTTCGAACTCTTGAACTCCGATGTTGTGGAACGGCTGTTTGGAAGCCGGGCTGACCGCAGACGATTCGGTGCGTTTGGCTGGTTCAGCAGCCCAAGCCTGGCCGAACACAGCAGTTACGAGGAACGCGAATACGACTTGATGGATCTGTTTCAGTTGTTTCCCATTAGCGCTCACCAATTAAACGAGTGACCATACGATTACTCCCAGCGCATGATTCGCTGAATGGCCGAAGCAACGGCGGGGTCATCCGGAAATATCACCGGCACGTTGCTCGTCCGAACTGTCTTTTCGCCAACTCGCAATGCCATCACTTTGACCGGACACCCACACGCGCTATATAGAAAGGTGCATTGCCGCTGGCTTCCGTCTGGCCAGATTTCTCCGACTGATACTCCCATTTCTTTCACGCGCGCATCCAAGATCGAACGCGGTTGATTGGAGCCATCGACCGTGACTGTCTGTCCCGCGCCATTGTCGAGCAAAATAACCAGTCCCTGCGCTGCAAAATTAGGAGCTGGCGCATTCGTCCCTTGGATGATTTGGGCTCTCCATAAAGGTGCACCCGTTGGGCGAAATACGAGCGCTGCCGCTCCGGGTTTTTCGGCGCTGACGTGCATCGAGAGGTGAAGCTTACCGGCCCGGGTAGGTTCGCCATACGCATCGAGGATCGAAAAAGTTCTCCCTTTTCCGTCGTCCGGCTTTGATTGACGCTCAATTTGGCTCAACGCATCCGAGACGCTCGACGTCTTCGGTCCGAGGTCCAACTCCACAGTGACCATCACTGCCCGCGCAACTTCCAGGTGTGAAACTTCATCGGACAACAACGGTGCTTTCGCGGTCACACCAGCCACAGCCGAGTCGCGGGCTGAGTCGGAATCCACAACCGCCCCTCCCACACCCCCTAGGCCGCTTGCGGAGCGGCTCGCCATGAATACCACCACAGCCACGGCCAATCCGGCGCCGACCAATAACGCAAAAGCTGGTGCGGTCATGCGAATTTGCCGGAATGAACGATACATCGAATTCCCTTGCGGTGGTCTTGGCTCGCAATCTTGGATCAGTGGGAGAATAACATCCCGAACGCTCGACCTATCCGTCGCTACCCAAGAACAACATTCCATTTCGAACCCTTGGCCTCGGCCGCCTCGAGTTTCTTGATGAATTTCGCGGGCTCCTTGTCGAAGTCTTTTTTGCAGTCCTTACCGCCGAACTTTATCTCGCGGTCTTTGTAAGTTATGGCATTGGGCTCGCCCATAACTCCGCCGAACGTTTCGTCCGACACGATGCAAGTTTTCCGGAGATATGGTTTCGCTTTCAGTTTCTTTGGCGGCTCGATCTCAGCCTTCTTTTCGGCGGCGGCGGCCGTGAACGGAATTACCAGCAGGCCAGTCGCCAAAAGCACCGCCAGAGTAACGTTCAGTCTTTTCATAAATCAGGATCCCGGTAATGGGGCATAACATACCCGCTTTAGTTTCGCACGCACTCAAAATCTGCTAGCTCCATGGACGTCAGATTCTTCCGCCGAAAACTGGCAATTGAACACCTTCGCTGAACGCTTCGACCCAACCTCTCGTCTTCGGCTCCTGCCCCAACCTGATACTTAGCCTCTTCTCAAAGCTCCATTAGCTGGTTCTGGGAGGGCCCGCCACCGATTCAGACTGCATCGACGAGGTCACGAATTGTAGCGTTATCACCGTCCCGCAAAAGTAAGTAAACAGCTGCGCCGTCCCATTGTATTCAGAGGTTAACCATTGCCCAAACCCGAGCTGCACGAACACAAAGAGGCTCCAAACGAGCATCCACGTTAGGCACCTTAAAGGACGCCGTCCGAGAAATTCACCCGCTAGTAAGGCCGCAATTGCCAAGCCGAATCCGACGAGTTCCGCCCCCGCGAGGATCCAAAACCCTGCGCTTAAGCCCGGAAAGGTCGCGAGAAACGTCTTTCCGAACTTGTCAGAGAACCAGGGAGGTATTCCATGAACGAGTTTGTCGAGGCTGGTAAATCCCCAAACCATTAAGAATAATAAATTTATTGCGAGGAGGGCGCAGCGGCGCCAGAGCATCATCTCGGGAACATTCATGCTGGTTCCGCCATGATTAGCTCGTCGAGTCGTCAAAGTCCAATCTGTTACACTCGGCGGCGTTGGCTCCATCGTAAAACTGTCTAAACGCTAAGCGGAAAGAGCCCAGGCTCCTCGGGCGCCACAACTCAGAACAAATGTGAAAATCCCTAGGCAAAGCTCGAAATTTCCGTAAATTGGCCCCGTTTATGTTTGACGTCATTAAAGTCCAGATTTCCAGCTTAGGAGACAAATTGGCCCATTTGCGGAGGTTTCTTTGACGTCCCGGGCGCGCAGAAACGCTTGGCCGAGTTGGACGCCCTAATGGCGGGCGACACTTTTTGGAATAATCGAGATCAAGCGCAAAAGCTAATTGATGAAGCCGGAGCGTTGCGCAAAAAGGCGGATCCCTTAATTCAGGCCGGAAAGCAGCTGGACGATTTTAGAGTCATGGTGGAGCTCGGAGAGAGCGAGCCCGAGTCCGCCCAGGCCCAAGTTCAGCAAGAGTTGGAACAAGATCTAGCGAGGTTTTCGAAGAATCTAATCGCTCTCGAGCTGAGCGTATTTCTGAACGGACCGCACGACAAGAACAACTGCATTTTTAGTATTAACGCAGGAGCCGGCGGAACCGAGAGCTGCGATTGGGCGAATATGCTCTTGCGAATGTATCAGCGTTGGTGCGAATCGCGCGGGTGGGAGGTTGAAGTGACAGACGCACTCGCGGGCGAAGCCGCCGGGATCAAGAGTGTGACCATCCTCATTACAGGCGAGAATGCCTACGGCTTCTGCAAGGCTGAACGTGGGGTTCATCGGTTGGTCCGCATTTCGCCGTTCGATTCAAATAAAAGGCGCCACACCAGCTTCGCGAGTGTCGACGTGATTGCCGAGATCGAGGAGGAAGGAGAAATCGTCATTCCGCCGGTGGAACTCCAGGTGGATACATTCCGATCGGGCGGTAAGGGTGGCCAAAACGTAAATAAGGTCGAAACGGCGGTACGAATTACTCACTTACCGACCGGTTTGGTGGCCGCTTCTCAAAATCAACGTTCACAACACCAGAATCGGGCGACCGCAATGCGATTACTCCTCTCCAAACTCTATGCTCAGCGGCAGGATTCGCAAAAAGCCGACATGGAGAAGTTCTACGGTGAAAAGGGTCAAATCTCATGGGGGAATCAGATTCGAAGCTATGTTTTCCAGCCTTATCGCATGGTCAAGGATCTGCGCACAGGGATTCAGACGAGCAATGTGCAAGCCGTGATGGACGGTGATTTGGACGAGTTCGTAAACGGCTGGCTCCGAGCGGGAGGCCCGACCAAGCGAATGGCGTCAGTGAAAGACGATGACGAAGGTTAGTCGATACCGGGGCGAAGAACACCGCCCGCCACCGCCGGCTTCCGAGATAGCCTGGTCATCGCTCGTTTCGTGGTTCTGAACAACAGCGATGATCGATCCCACAGGTCACGGTGACGTCAACGGAATGACACGGTAGAACTTGGCCTCCGAACCGCGCAATTCGCGAAACTTAAATTCGACGGAAGAGACTTGAACGGTCCGGATCGGTACCCATTGGACCAAATCTGCGGAGGTTTCCAAGCTCAGTCGCTGACCGGGGGCTCCGACCACCGCAAACTGAATATTGTCCGCAGGCGCGGTGGCTGCGTTTAGAACCATTGGCTGGCGGTAAAGATCTACGCTGAGGCTCCCCGACATCGAAAACTGAAGCGGGATGCTCGGCTCGTCTAGATCAATCGCCAGGTAATACCGTATCCCTGCCTCCGCCGCAAATTGAACGGTTCCCCGTGAGTTACTCGCAACACTTGTCAGGTTTGCCAGGTTCGTTCCGCGATAAATGGTTTCGACGGGACGAATCCCATTGCCGTAGGGAAGGTAACTCGTTTTGCGATCACTCAGTATGTAGATCCCCGAACGACGCGGCGTCCAAGTCCACCACAACGAATGCCCACTACCCACGCCGCGGTGCACGGGCTCCTCGGGTTGTCGCGTCGCGGCGCGAAGCTGGGACGGGTTAAGAAGAATTAACGAAGTCGAATCCAGCATAACGCTAGCGCGCTCGAACTGATCGTTATTCGGCACAACAACAGTCGATAAGACAAGTTGCTGTGGGCCACTTTGCGAACAGTCAATGGCAATTTGATACGCTATGTTTCGTTCTGCGTTCCATGTGGCCGAGCCAGTGCCTCCACTGACAGGCGTCAGTTCCGCAAGGGATGTCCCAGTGTAGATCGACACATAAGGCTCCGGTGACACTGCCATCCCCTCGGACGCAACGGATCCTACTCCTGCGCTAGCGCCTGCCAGCAACGACACGCGAGTCGACGTTCGCGGCGTCCAGGTAAACCACACCGACTGCGGTGGTTTCCCTAGCCCGACATGGTCCGGTTCACCTGGTTCAGAGGTTGCACCGATGGTCGAGCTAACCATCATCTGCGGTGTGCCAGGCAGAACCATTCGTCGCGCAAAGAAATCGTTCGTTGGGGCAACCACCGGCTGCAGCCTGACCGTACACGAGAACGCGCTGACCTCCTCGTCCACTACGATTTGGTAGTTCGTGCCTGACGCAACCGGGAAGACTAAAGTTCCGGACAAGCCATCGGGAACGCGGTTGTCCGCAACAAGAGCCAAGTTCGTAAGAACGGTTCCGGAATAGACCGCCAATCGGGGCAACACCGAGCCTGAACTACTGACCAGCGCGGCCATCAATCCATTGGTGCGAAAGGACCAACTCCACCAAACCGAATGTCGAGCGGGCAGACCGGCGTGGTCGGGCTCGCCCGGCTCCGACGTTGCGCCCATGGTGGTGCCCGAGAATTGAGTGGGTATCACTACCCCACTCACGCGTGCCCGGAATGCGTCGTTACTCGCCCGCTGCCTGAATTCCATACGCAGCCCGGGGCTCGAGGAACTCAAAGGGACGCCATCAACCGCGATCTGGTAATTGGTGCCGCGCAGAACAGGTAACACCCAGCTCTCTTGGAATCGGTTTTCAAAATCGTGCGCCGCAACCAGCGTCAAATTCGTCACGCTGTTCCCCCAGTAAACCGCAACGCTGATGGGGATGGGATTGTCCGATGCGATCGGTGCCATCAAGGTCATCCGTAGTCCGCCGTCCGCGGCAGCCCGCCAACTCCACCACTGCGAACGTCCCCCTGGAGCGTTGCCATGGACTGGCTCACCTGGCTCGCGGGTTGCGCCGGCACTGCTGAAGGTCAAATAGCCAGCCATGCTGGTCAACGCGATCCTTTGCGCGAAGTTATCATTCTTGGGTGTCCCAACAAGACTGACGTTGAGCGGGAATTCGCCATACGGTCCATCCACCTGGATCCAGTATCGCTTGCCTGCTGAAACGAGAATCCCCTGACTCAATTCCGCGGGAGTCGCGACGATTCGTAGGCTGGGGAGATCACTTCCTTCAAACACGGCCAATGCGCCGGTAACGCCGGTTTGGCTTGGACCTAAAGAAATCTTCGCTTGGCCTGTCGCAGGTGGAGCCCAAGCATACCAGACGGTGTGGCCAAAAGTGGATAGAGCGATCGCGGTCTCTCCCTTCTCACGAGTTGCGCCGACAGTATTCGCGATCAGTGCTGCCGTCGATTGCGCTACCGGCAATGCATTCGCAAAGTTGTCATTGGCGGGTGGGTCTTCCATGGTGACGTAGAGTGTGACTGGCCGATCCTCTCCGCCAGCCTGCAACGAAATCTGGTAGTCCTGCCCAGCCGCGGTTTCAAACAAAGTATCTCCCGCCGGAGGCCCGAACTTTGCAACCAAGCGCAGGTCCGCGAGATCGGAGCCTTGGTAAACCGCTACCCTTGGCTTTACTCCAGGACTGGCCGCGGCCACGCGCACAGTGCCCGCCGCTGGAGACCGCCACGTCCACCAGGCTGTCCCGCCCGACTCTTCAAAAGTCAACGGTTCCCCCGCCTCCACGGTCGCTTCCGAAAGGCTCGCTGTCAGCACAATGTTCGAGTCTGTAAGCAACGGACGCCGGGCAAAGTCATCGTTCTCGGGCCGCAGGCCGACCGTGACAGCCGTTGAAGTCGCTTGCATTCCGCTGGTCGTCACACGCGCGGTCAGTAGGTGGCGTCCGGCCTTGGTTGGACTCCACACGGTCCGAAACGGTTCTTGCTCGGCCTGCCCAACGAGCGAGCCATTATCAAAGAACTCCACGCCCTGGATAGGGCCTTCGCTGCTCGTCGCGACCGCTGCCAATTCGACGCTGGCACCGAAAGGGAGAGATAATGGAGCAGATGGCTCAGTCAGCGAGACGTTTAGCCCCCGATAACTGTCCACGAAAAGCGCCATTTCTCGAATGGTCCGCGCATTGTCTGCCTCATCTCGCTCACCGGCGGGAACCCCGGTGGGACTGCCGCGGAAGTTAACCTCCGGATTGGAAAAGTAACCGATCGGCCACCCTGGGCTGTAGCACATCAAAGTTCGGTATGTCTCTCCGTCAACATCCAAGCGGTGGCCGAAGGAATAGCCGAACCTTCCCCCTCCAGCCCGATTCTCGCGATCATGGTCACACCCAAAATTATGTCCGAACTCGTGGGCGACAATCCCATACCCGGTGAGATGAAACCGGTCCACCACGCAGAACCCGCTCTCAGGGCCTTCCGGAAAAGAAGCAATGCCTTCGTAACGATTCGACGATTCCACGACCAGGCAAACTAAATCGGCGCCGACCGTATCTCGCACCGCGTGAACATCGTCTAGATATCCATCGCCCGGCGCCCGCAGGCGAGCCAAATCCAGGTTCAGATCTCCTGACTCTGGAAAGTTCAATTCCACAGCGTGAACCAAGTGAAGTTCGACGCCCGATCGACTGCTTTGAAAGGCGCTGTTTGCCTCCAGAAGCCCGATCTGAATCAACACCTCGATCGCCGCCGATCCCCCAGCGGCCTCTTTGGCTTGGCGCGTATAAACCACCATGACCTCGATTTGTCGAGGCTCCTCGCCGTTCGCGGATGACCCGAGACTCACTGGTTGCCATCCAAACTTGGCTACCGCGCTTGACTCTGGTTCGAGCGGTGGAGACTTTACCGTGCCGCACGCGGGCGGCTCAACGACATTAAGGTCCAGCAACTCATACGTTGTCCCAGAGGATCGCACACGGTACGCACCGGTCCCAGGAAGAGAGAAGGAGCCGACCAACTCCCCCCCAGCATCCGCTAAGAAGAACTGGCTGGTTGGACTTCCTTCCAACGTCCCAGATATCCAGTGCACGCCTCGGTCCGTGCGGCCGGTCGCGTCGGTTTGGAGACGTTGCAGGCCGCCTGGCCGGAGGTCCAGCGTTACCGCAATCTCAGGGGCGGACGACTGCAAAGCTCTGGCGGCGACCGGATTCAGCAGCCCAATGCGGCGGCGGCTTATTCCTCGAGTGAAACGAGGGGCAGCTGCGGGTTGAACCGTGCTCGAGGTCAGGAACAAGGGTTCATCCCTCATCTCGGCGGGCCCGAGGGCCATCTCATCTCCACCTACCGCGCCGGCCTCAAGCCCCCAACCACAAAGCCATAGGCAAAGAGCCGCAACGATATTGAACGAGAAAAGGTTCACAAACCGTGCTTGGGCAAAACGTTTCGTATCAACGACAGTTTCAGTTGGATTTCTGTGATCCATTCATCAGTAGACGACCAGTGGAAAATAGCAAATCTCAGACCAGCTCAACCCGAGAGCTCCAACGCCGCAAGGATTCCCGCCGATTGCGATCGCTCCCCTCGCGAGCCATTAAGAGCCTAGCTCCAACCGATACCGCACGCCCGACTTCATCAACCGTAAGGCCGCTCCGAATGTCGCGGAGAGTCCGCGCGACGTCAAAACATCGTCCTTCGGTCCACTGCCCACGATTCGGCCTGCGCGCAATAAGAGAACGTGGGAAAAGAGCGGAACCAGTTCATCCACGTGATGGGTTGTCAAAATCATTGTCGGCGCTCGCCGACCGGCGCCGAGGCGCCCGATAAACGCCAGGAAATGATCCCGGGCTACGGGATCCAAGCCGGCGCACGGTTCATCCAGGATCAAGAGAGCAGGGTCTGCCATGAGTGCCCGGCCTATCAAGACCCGCTGCCGCTCGCCTTGGGATAAGACTCCCCAACAACGGTTCTCCAAATATCGGCACTCCACCTTTTGCAGGATTCGCTGCGCCTTCCGGCGGTCTTCGGGACTGACCTTGCCCCAGTAATCGATCATGGCGTATTTGCCGCTGACGACCGTGTCCAAGGCCGGTTCGGTGTCGGCCATCATTTGCCGCACGGAAGAGCTCACCAGTCCAATCCGCTTACGCAGCTCACGCCAATCCGTACAACCATAACGCTCTCCAAGCACTTCAATTTCTCCCTCGGACGGCATCAGATACCCAGTCAGCGCGCTCAGTAACGAGGTTTTGCCAGACCCATTGGCACCGAGCATCGCCCAGTGTTCCCCGCGATGCACGGCCCAGGAAATACGGTCCAGGATGAGCACGTCCCCGCGACGGACGCTCAATTCCGAAACCTGTAGCACGGACGGAACCTGGCCAAGCGCACGACGTTCGATCCGACGGCGAAGCTGCGTGGCTTTTGCAGAAGTCATGATGGGGCGATTCTTTCCGGCAGTAGCGTAGAGTGCAACCCGAAGCGGTCAGCACCGCTGAAACAGAGTGTCCAAATCTCAACTCGGACATTCGGGTCCACGTTGCGGAGGCTGCTTTTGAATAGCCACGCTAGCTTCTACCGTCACTGTTTCTTATCCAGCCGGGTCCAGTTTTCCTGAAAAGCCACATTGGGATCAAAGAGCGGGTTATTGCTCAGGATGTAGGTCCCGTCTCCTTTGCTCCATGCTTCGTTGTAGCCCGAGCTCAACTCGATGCTGCCACCTCCTGGCTCTTTCCAACTCTCCACTCCTCGCAACGTTTGGCCCCAAGCTTCGTTGATGCGATCTCGGCTAGCTTGAGAGTTTTCCCAAGTGCGACGCTGGATATCGGAGATCTCGCTCTGGGTCTGGCGCCAAATGGCGGCCCGCTTGGCAGTTTCCTGCTGCTCGACCTTGGCAATGTTATTGTAAACCCCTTGGACAGCGGATTGCCATTCCGGATTGACGCGCGTGCTGGCAACAATTGTTCCCAAGAGGCGCTCAGCCTCCTCGGCCTGACCAGCCGGCGCCGACAAGAAGGTCTTAACCGTCACCCGACATTGGTAACTGGCGTAGGTGCCTCCGTTCAACACGTTGGGCATGAAGCCGACGGTCTGTTCCACAGCGCAAAGCACAATTCCAACCCGTCCGTCCGGCCAGCGTAACTGGCCGACTTCCGCACTGGGCCGACTCTCGAGTCGCACGCCTGCCGCCCGGTAAACCGAGTTCGCTTGGTCTGCCTGTTGGCGCATCACACCAGCGAGTTGTTCGTTGGGATGATGGCCAACCAATTGCGCTCCGCGTA
Source organism: Limisphaerales bacterium (assembly GCA_044225505.1). GTDB lineage: Bacteria > Verrucomicrobiota > Verrucomicrobiia > Limisphaerales > SIBE01 > JAXMHN01. The sequence goes on along the minus strand of JBGAIN010000160.1, from coordinate 7,414 downwards.
AGTCCCCAGACATGAACACCTGCTCCAGGTACTCGCCGGCATTGAATGGACGGCCGAGCGGACACCCTCCCCCACTAAACTGAGCGGATTGCTGGGCGTTCTGCAACAGCATCGGATCATCGTACCATTGCCAATTGTGCTGCGGGAAGACCTCCAGCCGAAACGCGCCGTCGGCCGACACGGCGCTGAGCCTGTTCTGCACAGCGTCTGCAGGACACTTCGCGTTGATGACCCAGCGAACGGCTCCTTCCGTGCGCCAGCCTTTCGGCAATAAAATGCTGTATGCCTCCACCGGTTGCCCGAACCCGTTCTGGTCGAGTATCCGGACTCGCTGCCAAATGGTATAATCCTTACCCTCCACCGCGGCCTGTCCGCCCTTGGCGGTTGGGGCGGGTTTCCCGCTTGGGGCGACAACCTTGGGTGCCTCGCCTGATTCAGGTCGCCGGGCTTTGCTCGTCCCTTCGTTGCCCGTCGCCGCACCGATCGATCCGTGCCGTTGCTTCGGTCGTTTCTCCGCGTCGATAAGCTTGGCCAATTCCGTGGCTCGGACCCGAGCCTTTTCCCGATCGGCTCCGGAGATGGACCGGTCCAAGTCGGCCAGGTATTCTTTAGCCTGGGCGTTCCCTTGCTGGCTGGAGAGCAAATACCAGGCATAGCCTTCCCGCAAATCTTCGGTAACCCCCTCTCCGTTGACATACATGACACCGAGTTCCAATTGACCCGGCGCGAAACCTTGCAGGGCCGCTTTCTTGAGCCAGGTCGCCGCTTGACCCAGGTCTTTGGGCACGCCAGCGCCTGCGCATCGCCGCCGTCCGCTTTCGCCCGGAGCGAACGAATTACATCCTGGTTTTCGGTTTGCCCTTTCACCTCGACTTGACCGACCAGCAAGCCAGGCAACAGCAAAAGGAAGCCTACCCATTGGAAGCCGCGCGAACGGGCCATGCGATAAACAGCGGGTGTGATCATAACGTTCTGGGGACCAGACTAGCACACACCCATGGGCGAAAGCCACCCGTGCCGTCCAATCCGAAAGAACCTGAAGCACGAACGCTTCCGCTTAAAGCGAAGGTCAGGCACGCCAAAATTGCGCCCGTCCGATACGACCGCACCCGACTCCTCGTTAATTCCACTTGATCGCCCCCAGGAGATTTGAAAAATCGTCTGTCCAAACGCTGCCCGATGCGTGCCCCCGAATCGGGAGCCAGCGCGAGTCACGAGCAATTCGGCCGAGATCCTCACGCCGCCGGCTCATCACCAGCCAGTGTGACTGGTCTTTGCCCAAAGCCAATTCGTCAGCACTCGAATCCATTTCGTCGTGAGCATGGCAGACCAAGTTTGCGTCCTTGGCTAGATCACCCAAAACACCCTCCAACTCCACCAACCGGTTGGAAATGTGAAAAGCGAGTAATCCATTGGGCGCCAACTTTGAAAGGTAAAGCGCTAAGGCTTCGCGGGTGACAAGATGCATGGGAATAGAGTCGGAGCTAAACGCGTCAATGACAAGCAGCCCATAGTGCCCGTCGGGCGCTTCCCGCAAGCGCAACCGAGCGTCTCCCAAAAGCACTTCCAGCTGCCCAGCCTGACATTCTTTGAGAAATGTGAAGTAACGCGCGTCCTTGGCAATCATTGCCACCGCCGGATTGATCTCATAGAAGGTCCAGGACTCGGTCGATTTAGCATAGCATGCCATCGACCCGGCACCTAAGCCGATGACGCCCACGTTGGTCCGCGCAGGGTGACCTTGGTAAGCGGCGAAGACCTGTCCCAAGGGACCCGTGCAATGGTAGTACGACAAGGCTTCTCGACGCCGGGCCGGATCCATCGCTTGCCGCCCATGGATCGTGTTCCCATGCACCAAACGGAAATATGGGCCGATCGGATCCACCGTGACTTTTAGGACGCCGAAGAAATTCCGTTCCATCCGCAGCGGTCGACCGTGCGTCCCGGGCAGGATCGAACTGCTCAGCATGACCGCGGCGAGCGCCAACGCAAATCGAACCGGACGATCGACCGTCACGAAACAGAGTAGCAAAGGAATTCCAAAGGCCAGTCCAAAGCGCATCGGCCGGGCCATTGTGTTCATGGGCAAAATCCAGTATCCCAAAGCGAGCGTGAGCGCCGCCAATCCCACCGGCATCAAAGCGCCCAGCCATCGATTTCGCGTCGTTACTGAGGAGTTTCCGACCGAAGGCACCAGGGAGGCGGCCAGGATCAAGACCGCGGGATACTCGGCCAATTGCGTGAATACGACGGGCGAAACCAAGGCATTGAACAACCCTCCCAGGACACCTCCCACGGAAATCCAAAGATAGAATTCGGTCAGGTGGACCGCTGCAGGGCGACTTGAGGCTAACTGAGAATGAGCCAGCAAGGCCGCGAAGAAAAACACTGTCAGATGAACGGCGATCAACAACCAGGCTGGCTGGGTCGCTTCGGACAACAAAACGTAAAACAACGCGATCAGTCCGAGCGGCAGGAGCCGAAAACACCATTTCCAACGGTTCGGCCCGCCTGGGGCAAACGCGAGGACGAACGTCAACAAGTAGAGCGAGAGCGGCAAGACCCAAAGCAAGGGGATGCTCGCGATGTCCGTGGTCAGGTAAGTCGTGACGCCGAGCATCAAGCTGGATGGCACAAACGCCAGCAAACACCAACGGAGGCGCTCTCGCACCGTTGGACGCTCCAAAGCAGTCAGCGCGCCCACCGGCCCCGTCGCGAAAGCTGGGTGATTCCCGCTCCTCCCCTGCCAGAGCAACGCGAGGCCGCACGAAAAAACGAGCATGATGAGCAGGGCAAAGCCTGCCGTCCACCAACTTGCTTGCTGGCCTGTCCGAAGCAGCGGTTCCAATAACAGCGGGTATCCCAGCAATGCCACAAGGCTGCCCACGTTGCTTGCAGCATAGAGGAAGTAAGGATCGGCAGCTGAAGAATGCAACGATCTCGAAAACCACTTCTGAAGCAACGGGGCGTTGGCCGAGACGGCGAAGAAAGGCAATCCAGCACTCCCAAGCAGGCATCCCAGCAGCCAGAGACAGGGATTCGTCGCCACCGGCATCGTTCCAAACACGTCGGAAGAAAAGCGTACGGGCAACACCACGGCCGCGCTGAGCAGCAGCGAGACATGGATCAGAAACTGACGCCGGATCGACCGCAGCTGGCCAAGCCAGTGGGCATAAAGATAGCCCAGTAAGAGCATCATTTGGAAAAACACCATGCAGGTGTTCCAAACCGCGGGGGTGCCACCGAGCCACGGCAACGCCATTTTGGCCAGCATTGGCTGAACCCAAAACAGGAGGGAAGCACTCACCAACAGCGTTATCGCAAATAGGGCAGCCAAAGGTATTCTTTCGGGTCCGGTCGTAGGATTAAGGCACCGGCTCTCCGGACGCAAGGCTACGGTGTCAGGGCGAGTGAACTGGGGCGGCTCGAGTCGGCGTTGGTGATGCTTTTCCCAGAGTGCATCGGATCCCGTCCTGAGGAAAAGGGCCTATCGAAAGTCCTGGCTCAACGCCTGGGAAAGTTGCGAACCGTCGACGATTCCGTCGATCCATGACGGCTTGCTGCTCGATTCACAGCATCATTACTACCTATATTGGAACGATTTAGAAATGCACAAAACCCGTCACGACGTCGAGACCTGGAGGCGCCAGATCATTGAGTACACCCCCGCCCCTAGAGGATTCGTTCGTATATAACAGGGATTTAACACGGAGATAACAGGGAAATAACACGGATTCAGACCGTGTTAAATCCCTATTAATTCCGTGTAAATTCCATGGTCAAAAGCAATGAAGCCCCACAAAACCCGAATTCGCTTGGCGCTCGAGGCGGTCCGATCACCATTTCAGACCAAACGCTTGGACGAGTGTCCGTCGTGGCACCCAACGCCGGACAGTCTCACCAACGGCGCGCAAAAAGATTCATAAAGGTCAGCGGAGCTGACCCGGCGGGCAACCCGAGTTGAACCCGGCCGGCATTCGCCGATAGAGGATAGCGTTGGGCCTCTTTTCCCGGTGCCGAAACCGTCGCCACATTCCCTTCAATTCGAATCAAGAACCGCACGAATCGATCCGGCTGAACGCCCGACAACGCCAAAGTCTCCGTCGAACCGTTCGCCGATCGGAGTTGTAGAGTCGGAGCTGGAGTGACCGGGGCATTCTTCGGAAGGCGGCAGTCCAAGGTGATTTCGGTGCGTTCGAAATCGCCATCCGCCCAGAGAGTAGCGCCAGCATCGGCCGAACCCGGCTGGAGAACGAGGGTTTCGCCCTCGATCTTCCACCGCTTTACCGTCGCCGCATTGGTCTGCCAACCGCGGAAATCAACCGCGTTGAACATTGTCTTCCAACCCGCGTCCAACGGCGCGGTGACTTCAGCAGCCGCTCCGCTCGACGGAAGTTCCTTTATCCGCACATTGCGAAATTCTACGGGTGCCCCTTCCGACTCCAGCGCCAGGTATCCTTTTCGGTAGTTGCAGTCCGATCCTCCAGAGACCTCCTTCCCATTGACACTCAAGCGCAGGACGCCATTCGTGGCCACAATCCGATAGTGATTCCATTCGGGAGAGGGCTTGCTTCGTTCTTCGGACGGGAAGCTGCGCGAGCCGTTGTGACGTCCGAACGGGTTCATGGTGGCACCATGAATGGGAAAGACATCGCCGTGGGTCGTATACCACTCGTTTTTTCCTTTGGCATCGTACCCGTGATCCAGCACTTGCACCTCGATGCCGCGCAGGAACGGAACTCCCGGAGCGGCAATTGGCGTTCCCCAAATGAAGACGCCGGAATTGCCGCCGCTCTGCAAGTGGCGCCAGTCCACCTCCAGGATGAAGTTCTCATACTGTCGCTCGGTGCGCATGGCCCCAGTAGGGCGGCCTGTGCAGTGAATCATCCCATCGCGCACCGACCACGTCTCCGGTGCGCAGTTGACATTGACCCAGCCGGTCAGGTCACGGCCGTTAAAAAGCGAAACAAATCCGTCGTCTTCCGCAGCCCAAGCCGTGGAAATTGCGCAGGTCAAAAGCAGTGTGTATCGGAGCATGCTTCGAGCTTTGCAGAAATACGGCTGTTGAAAAGCATGTTTCTGGGGCAGACGCGCATTCCGAATTTCCTTTTGACCGGCGTTCTCGCATAGTGCGGGGCATGGAGCCTTTGCATGCACCTTGGCGGATCCAATATATCCTTGGTCCGAAGCCGCCCTATGCGGGCGTTTCGCTCTTCACGCGGATCGCGCAATCGGACGACGATGAAGCGAATCATGTGGTGGTGCGCGAACGGACTTGCTACGCCGTCTTGAATACGTATCCGTATGCGGGAGGGCACTTGCTCGTGGTACCCTACAAGGAAGTGGCGAATCTCACGGATTTGACCGATGAGGAACTGTGTGATTTGATGAGACTGACACGGCGCTGTCAGTCTGTGCTGACAAAGTTAATGAAACCGGACGGTTTTAATATTGGAATGAATCTCGGGAAAGTGGCCGGAGCTGGGATTGCGGAGCACTTGCACATCCACATTGTGCCGAGGTGGTCCGGAGATACCAACTTCATGCCTGTGCTGGCCAGCACGACGGTTTTGCCCGAGGCCCTGGCCGACTTGGCGCGCCGATTGCGGGCTGGATTCGCCGATGAGACCCTCTAAAGGAGCCGGCCGGTTCTCGTGCCGAAAGGGCGCCGGGAACTATGACGATGGCCAGCCCGCGACTTCATCGATTCCGCCGTTTTACCGGATTTTCCATCATGGCTTCTGAGACGCTCCATTTCGAGAACGCCCGACTCGCGCAGCAACTTTTCAGCAACGATACTCGCAACCTCAAGGCACTCGAGGAACAACTTGGAGTAAAGGCCACCTCCCGCGAAGGGTGGATCAAGTTGGAGGGCGCCGCCGACGCGGTTCAGAACGCGAAGCAGTTGTTTCAGTTCCTCGAGAACTCCATCAAGTCTGGTGCCCCCGTCCGGAGCCGGGAGTTCTCCTATGCGTTGAATGTCATCAAGCATGACGGCGCCGAAGCCCTGGAGAGCTTGGCTGGCGAGAAGATCCAGACCTCGGTCAAAAAAGCCACGGTCGCACCGAAAACGGTCGGCCAGAAGAAGTATATTGAAGCCATCCGGCACAATGACATTACCTTTGGCGTGGGGCCGGCGGGAACGGGCAAAACTTACTTGGCCGTGGCCATGGCGGTCGCGGCGCTGGTCGAAGAAAAAGTGGGGCGCATCATTTTGACCCGGCCGGCAGTGGAGGCCGGCGAGGCGCTCGGATTCCTGCCTGGAGACCTGTACGAGAAAATTTCCCCATACCTTCGGCCGTTGCAGGATGCGCTCTACGACATGTTGCCACCCGAAGAGGTCCAAAAACAGACCGAGCGCGGGACGATCGAAATCGCTCCTTTGGCCTACATGCGTGGGCGGACCTTGAACAACGCCTTCATCATTCTGGACGAGGCGCAGAATTGCACCACCGAGCAGATGCTGATGTTTCTGACTCGCTTGGGGCATCATTCCAAAGCGGTGATTACCGGCGATCCCACGCAGATAGATCTCCCTCAGCAGAAACGATCCGGACTCGTTGAAGCCGCGCGCATCCTGGACAATATTGAAGGGATTGCGATCGTCTCTTTTCACAAGCGGGACGTGGTTCGCCACCCTTTGGTTCAGCGCATTATTGCCGCGTACGAAGAGCATCGCGGACAGCAGCGCGATGAGTGAAATCTACCTGCGCAACCGGCAACGCACCCGGGCCATTCAACTGCCCTTGCTGAAGTCGATTGCGGCAGCGTTAGCCACCCGTTTTTGGGGCGACGATTTCGAGTTGGGAGTGGTCCTGGTTAGCGACCCCGAAATGACCCGGCTGAACGAAGAGTTCCTCCGGCACGCTGGGTCGACCGATGTGCTGGCCTTTGGATACGACTCCAACCAGTCCGAAGGCTTTCAGGGCGAGATCTTCATCTGCGTCGATGAAGCACTGCGCCAGGCACAACGCTACGGCACCACTTGGGAAAAGGAGATCACTCGGTATCTGATCCATGGGATGCTTCATTTCCAAGGCTATGTCGACTCCCGCAAAGCGGCGCGCGTTCGTATGAAAAAGGTGGAAGCAGCCCTGCTCGAATGGATCGGCGAGCAGTTCTGCTTGAGCCAGCTTTGCCGGAAGGCTAGGGTCCGGGAATGAACGGCGCCTTTGCACGTTGGCGGGCGAACTTCTACACGGGGCTGGCGATCGTTCTGCCCGCCGTGATTTCGTTAGCGGTTTTCAAGTGGTTGTTTGGCACGGCAGCCAACGTCACCGATCCCCTGCTCTTCTTTTTGCCCAGGACTTGGACTCACCACCCGGAAGGCCCACTTTACTGGTGGTGGAGTGTGGGCGCGCTGTTGCTCGGCATCGGACTGATCACCCTGATCGGCCGCATGGCCAGGAATTAT
>JBGAIN010000159.1:0-18529 GCA_044225505.1 Limisphaerales bacterium | reverse complement strand
TTTGTTCGATCAGTCGGTTGAACTGCCTATTGCGCGTGGCGATGCCGGACTTGAGAAACGAGCGCGCCTCCTTCTGTTCCTTGCCAAAGCGGGCGGCCAGCCGGTCATACTTGGAAAGATCAAGGTCAATGATGGCAAACTTGCCTTCCGGTCCCCGGCGTTTGTTGTCGGCCGGCGAGGTCTGGACCAAGCGGGCCGGGAAATGCCGCGATTCAGTTAGCAGAAACAAGCAAATCTGCTGCACGTGGGAACCGGTCGTGATATGGACAAGATAGTCTTCCGTCTCGGGCTTGAAATCGTAACCGCGCGCGAATTCATACAGGGCGGCATAGACCTCTTCAAAATCCCAGGGGTCGACTAACGGTTGCGGCGTACCTTTGACTACGGTGGCAGGGCAGACCCGAGGGATATCGGCCATGATCGCTCTGGCGGTATCGGTGAACTTGGGATCGTAAATCAGTTCGAAGCGATCGATGGGCAGCTCGGCGTGTTTGCACAGGGAAATGGTGGGACGCCATCGTTTCCACCGTTCTTCGTGAAACCCGGAGTCCAGAACGCTGCCGAGCAAGCCGAACACCACCCGTTTCCTAGGTATCATAGCGGTTATTCCTGTGATTTAGCCTATCCGCTAGTCCCAGTGCTTGGCAAACTGAATCACTCTGAACCTTAGAATCGCGAGCGTTGGCCTGTATCCATTGCGTTTTATGCGAGTCATTCCCTGCCATTTTCAGCCTGGCACAGCGGCTGCAATAGGAGATGGCAGCAGAACGAAAGAGACGATTATGGCAAACAAGACTTTGTTCCAATCCTTGCGGGGAGCGTCGGTCCCGAAGGCTGATACCACCAACGAGGCCGGTGGACCGGCTTACGCGTTGTCGTCCAAGCACGCGCTCGCCCAGTATGCAGCGACCGGTTGCTTAAACTCAACTTTCTACGCCTCGGCGGATGATCAACTCCAGAAGGTGTTGAGCTTGGCCAAGGAGGTGGATGCCGACTTCATCGCCAAGACCGCTGTGTATTCCCGGGAGAAGGGTTTCATGAAGGATATGCCAGCGGTGTTGTGCGCGGCTTTGTCGGTGAAGGATACGCAACTGCTCCGTACCGTGTTCGACCGGGTGCTCGACGACGGCAAGATGCTCCGCAACTTCGTGCAGGTGTTGCGTTCAGGTGTCGTGGGCCGCAAGTCCCTCGGCACGGTCTCCAAGAAACTCGTGCAGCGCTGGCTCGAATCCCGGACGGATGAACAGTTGTTCCGGGCGTCGGTGGGAAATGCACCTTCCTTGGCAGACCTCGTGAAGATGGTTCATCCGAAGCCGGGGAACCCGACCCGCGAAGCGCTTTACGGCTATTTGCTCGGTCGTCCGCACCAGGCGGAATCGTTACCGGAGATCGTGAAACAGTTTGAGGCGTTCAAGGCTGGCCAGCGCGATGTCGTTCCGGATGTCGCGTTCCAGATGTTAACGGCGTTGGATCTCGGAAAGGCCGAGTGGACTGCGATTGCCAAGAATGCGCCCTGGCAGATGACGCGCATGAACTTGAACACCTTTGCCCGGCATGGAGTGTTCGAGAACGAGGCGATGGTGAAATTAATCGCCAACCGGCTTGCCAGCGCGGACGCCGTGAAGCGCGCCCGGGTGTTTCCGTATCAGTTGTTGATGGCGTTCAAGGCGGCGGGTGGCGATGTGCCGAACTTGATTCGCGATGCCCTCCAGGACGCCATGGAAGTGGCGACGGCGAACGTGCCGCGAATCGCCGGCAAGGTGTATGTCTGCCCGGACGTGTCCGGTTCGATGAGCACGGCCGTGACGGGGCAACGCGCTGGTGCGACGACCGCCGTGCGGTGCATAGATGTGGCGGCCTTGGTCGCGGCTTCCATCTTGCGCCAGAACCCGCAGGCGGAAGTGATTCCGTTTGAGTCGGACGTGGTGAGCGTAGCGTTGAACAGTCGAGACAGTGTGATGACCAATGCGCAAAAGCTGGCTGCGATCGGCGGGGGCGGAACCAACTGTAGTGCGCCGCTCGCATGGTTGAACCAGAAGCAGGCGAAAGGCGACTTGGTGGTGTTCGTTTCCGACAACGAGTCGTGGGTGGACGCCAAGGGTGGTCGCGGGACGGAAACGATGCGGCAGTGGTCCGTGTTCAAGCGGTTCAATCCGCAGGCACGGTTGGTCTGCATCGACATCCAGCCGTACGCCACCGTGCAAGCCGCGGAACGCGAGGACGTTTTGAACATTGGCGGATTTTCCGACCAGGTGTTCCAGGTCGTCGCGGCGTTCGCCGAGAGCCGGCTCGGCGCCGATCACTGGGTTGGTGAGATTGAATCGCTCCCATTGTGAGCGATCAGGGAAGTGTGCCCGGCCACGTCCATTCGGGCGTGGCCGGTCTGAGCGGAAAATGATTTTGCGGGCCGAATGCCGCCTGGGACTACATCCCAACTGTAAAGTCTCGGCACAAATTTGTCGGCCTGTTTCGACAGTGATGGATCTTTGAGAGATTTGGAGCGGCGGGAATGCCCGCAGGACTACATGGTAGAGCGCCCGACCTAGCCGGGAGGCCCCGGGTTCGTATCCCGGTTCCGTGCAAACGGAATAGCTCAGAAAAACTGTCCTGCACCTATTTGTCGCGCTGCTTCTTGAAATGTTATGGCGAATGCAGACGGGAATACATTGGCAACCAGCGGATTCAAATTCCGCCCGATCAGCTGCAAGGCTGGTTGAGAATTCGCGTCAACCCTTGTCGCCATTTTCGGGATTTTGTGACGAATGCCGATGGAACTACATCCTTAAAGAGGACGAGGTCGTGGGTTCGAGTCCCACCGATTCCACCAGATGGGATCGTAGCTCAGCGGTAGAGCGCGTTAATACGTTTCATCAATTTTGTCGTCACAGTCTTTCGCGACGAATGCCGGAGTAACTACATGTAATCCGACGGTCGCCGGTTCAAATCCGGCCTCCGACCTTCTAAAGGTTGGAGTAGCTCAGTGGATAGAGCAGCGGAAATGTTTCTCCAAACCTTGTCGTCGCGCTTTTTAGTTGGTCGTCGGTTAAATGATTTCGGCGCGAATGCGGTTGGAACTACATCGGTCGCGGGTTCGACTCCCGTCGGTCTCAATGAATGAGGCCGTAGCTCAGTGGTAGAGCGATTGTTTCGACAAAAACTTGTCGCGCTGTCTATTTGGGAAACAATTCGGAAAGCAGCATTATGAATGCAGAAGCAACGCCGCCGGTCATCCAGCCCACGGGCGAAGCCACCGGCTTCATCCCCGCCCCGGGCGATAAGGGCAAACCCATCACCGTCATCGGCACGGCAGCGATCCGCGATGCCTTTGATGCCAAGTGCATCGAACAAGCTTTGAACTCGCGCGGCGCACCTGGCGTGACCGATCTCGTGCTCAATCCTGATGCGCACGCTGGCTACGGTGCACCTGTGGGTTGTGTGCTGGTTTCGCCGACGCACATTTATCCCGGGCCGGTCGGCGTGGACATCAAATGCTCCATGAGCCTGCTCCAACTCGATCTCCCCGTGGATGCCGTGGCGGACAAAACCGTTCGCCGCGCGCTCATCAATGCCATCGTGGAACGGACGCCGACTGGCGCGGGAAAAGGCCAGCGCAATGTAAAGAAGGGCCGCAACGTGAACGCTGAACTCGGTCGCCGGGTGGCGATTGAAGGCGCATCGGAAGGTGTATGTCTTGAACTTGGCATCCCACCCGAATGGGCGGAGCACTGCGAAGACGCTTTCCATCTTGGCCACAGCGGGCAGCGCGACGATCTCGCCGCCCGGCTTGACGTGCTGATCAGCGCCGGCAGGTTTCCGAAGTTCGAGGAGAAGATTCGCCAGCTTGGCTCGTACGGTGGTGGCAATCATTTTGGCGAATGCGAAGCCGTCCAGATAGCGGATAACGACCGTGCTCGCCGCGCTGCCGAGGTTTTCGGTCTGCGCGATGGCTGCACCGCGTTTCTCTCTCACTGCGGTTCGCGCGGCTTTGGCTATGCGCTGGCCAATGACCAGTTCCGCGCCTTGCAGGAGAAGTTTGCCGCATGGAGCATTCCCTTGCCTGGCAACGATCGCGAATTGGTCTATGCCCCACTCGGAACTCCGGAGGCCGACAACTACATCGACGACATGTCGCTCGGCGCGAACTTCGCGACCGTGAACCACATGCTCATCAACGTGCTTGTGCTCGAAGCGTTCCAGGAAATCATTCCTGGCACCCGCGGCAAGCTTGTGTATTTCATTAGCCACAACATCGCGCGCCGCGAAATCGTGAATAACCAGGAATGCTGGGTGCATCGCAAAGGTGCGACCCGTGCTTTCCCGGCGAAGCACTTCGCGCTGAAGAACACGCCATTCTACGAAACTGGCCATCCGATCTTATTGCCCGGTAACCCAACTGCCGGATCCTGCGTCATGGTCGCGGATCCGGGTGCAGACAAAAGTTGCTACAGCGTGAACCATGGTGCGGGCCGGGCCAAGGGTCGCAAAGCCGCCATCCGCGAACTCGATCAAAAGACGGTGGATGATGAGTTTGCGGCACACGACATCTTGACCAACTGTCGCACCTATCCGAAGGACGAAGCACCAGCGGCCTATAAGGATTTCAACGAAGTGTTGAATTCCGTGCGGCTCGCCGGCCTTGCCAGCGAAGTTGCACGCCTCCGCGCCCGCTTCGTCATCAAGGACTCGGACGACAGTCTAAAGGGCGCAGCGTGATTCTCGCGGGAAGGATTTGAGGGTGGTCGAAGTGATGGCTACGCGACCCCTCGCAAACGATGTCGCATTAACCGCGTCAATCTGCCACCACGACGAGTTGGTCGAAGGCAAAGTCCGTGGAGCCGGCTTGGTCTACTTCGTTCCGAAGAAGACGAAATTCTGGACTTTGAAGGACAACAACGTGGAAACGACGGCACGGATGTGCACCCGCTGCGGTGCTGTCACCTGGTTTGGCGACACCAACAAACTGGCCTCGCTCCGCTCACGCGCGGAAACTGAAAAGCAGCGCTCCGAAGGTGACCTCGCGGAAGAAGTTCAATCGTGAGAAGCTCGGCGGCCCACCTGACGCGAGCCCTGCTTCGCGGTCAGTTTGCTTGCCAATAGGTTCTCTCAGCCCGTTTGAAGCCTGCAACGAAGCTCTCGGCATCCGCAACACGCTCCAGCCGTGTTGCCGTCCGACCAGTCAGGTTAACGACGTGGTTCCAACTACGCGATGGTCGGCAGTAATTCAAAAGCCGCTGAGCACCCAACAAGCTTCCATTCTACCCCGCAATTCGCTAACGTGTCGCCGTGCTCAGACGAAATCAGACGAAAGGGTCATGAGGATTTCCCGTGCTGTTGTTTTGTTCGTCAGCGTTGCAGCGGAGAGGGTTTGCCTCCGATTACCAAAGGCCGCCCTCGATACATGATTTCACCTGGGCTGAATTCCAGTGTGCCGCCAAGGTTCTACGAACTTGGAGTGTTCAAGTTCCAGGCGCTATGCGCCGAGCTTCTGGACCAAGATACGAAGTATTCGGATAGCCAGGTCTACGGTAGGAACGGCCAAGCTCAAAAGGGTATTGATATCCTCGCGATTTTTGCAGATGGCTCCGGGATTGACGTTGGCCAATGCAAATGCTGGGAAGGTGACGTCACTGCATCAAAGGTCCAGGAGGCGTCGGACGAATTCCTCAAACACCTAGACCATTGGAAGGAGAGGCGCCTGAAGCGCTTTATACCGTTCGCGGCATGCCCGACGGATGATACGAAAGTTCAGGACCAGGTTCTTATCGAGATTGAACGCTTTGAGCAACTCGGGATCGCATACGAGGCTTGGGATGCGCGGAAGTTGCAGCGCCAGCTTCGCCCACACCGCGAGGTAGTTTGGGCTCATACCCAAAGTGAATTCTGGGTTAACGAGATCTGCGGTCCACAAGGTAAACAGGCCGACTCTGCGACAATAGCGGGACTGGGGTCGGTCATCCGACGCCAAGGATTACTCATGACGGAGCTGGCCGAGGAGCGGAATAGAGATCTTGACCGGGTCCGCGAGTTGGCCGCAGAAGGAAAGGGAGTTGAAGCCCTCGAACGGGTTGTCGCGCTGCAACTGACGGCGGCCTGGCAGGACATGCCCGATATCATCCGTGCGAAAGCGGTGCGAATTCGGGCAAGTCTCACGCTGAATGTCTTGGACGATGTTTCGACTGCCCAGCAGCTGCTAGAGACAGCGAAGGCACTCTGTCCTTCCGCAAACACACGCGCGCTCGAAGCTTTGATTCTCAAGCACTCTACGACGTTGGAGGCTGCACTCGAATTCCTTTCCGTGCCGGGCACCGTGGAAGAGTGGGATTAACGCTTCAACTTTTGCTTGAACTTGGGCGTCCCGAAGAAGTCTTGGCGCGCGTTGCTACGCCACCGCCGCACTTTACTCCGACGGCAGAGACCGCGCACTCGAAAGCCTTGGCCATGCTGCTGATGAGAAGGCCAGACGAGGCGCGGGAGTTGGTTAAGCAAGAGCTCCGGTCTAAGCCAAACCACTTTGGCCTGCGCCTCACCGCCGCGATTGTGGATTATGCCAGCACGGTTTCAACAGCTTTCCCCGCATGGAGTCACCTCAGCTGGCCGATTCCACCACCCTGGAGCTTTGTTAAGCGTGATCCCGAAAGCGCAGCGAGACGCGCTTCGGCCGCGGCAAGGTTCCGCGAACTGCTGGCGCTTGCTCTCAGACAAGATCGCAATTCACTACGTGTTTGGGAGCTTGCCTGCCTTGCCAACGATCTGGATCAAGAGAATGCTCAGAGTCTGGCCCAGTCGATCCTGTCTGACTCGCCGGATTACGCTCCCGCCATTGTTTGGGCGTGTGAACGGGACTACGAGTTTAACCGAAGGTCCTCGATAGAAAAACTGCGCGAAGGCATTGCCAAAGGCACGACTGATCGAGAGAAGGTAGAGGCCCTGCTCATCGCGCTTGGAACGAGTGATCAATTCGGAGCAGCAGAGGCCATTTTAGCGGAGACTAAAGGTAGCTTCAGTCGTTGGGACGCAATTTGCGCATGGCGGACGCACAAAATTCAATGTCTCGCGGCACTTGGTCGCGTCGAGGAAGCAAGTGCACTACTCGCGGATGAACCGGACGTTCACCGTAGGGTAGCGTTGGAATCAGCCGTGGTTCGATCGAACCCGCGAAGCTCTCAGGATCCTCGTTCTATAGCGGCTCATCTGGAACAGGCATTCGCAGTGACGGGAGAACCGGCTCTCCTGCTGAGCTGCTGTGAGGCAAAGGCTCAGGCTGCTGACTGGGCGTTCATAGCCGAACATTCGAAGCGGCTGGTCGTGGAGATCCGAACGGAGAGTGCGTTGCGTTTGGCGGTTCAGGGCAGCTTTAATAATAACAATTTCGATTTGACGCTTTCCCTGCTGGATACGCACGATGGGCTTTGCTCCGGCGGGAAATTGGCGGCTGATCTGCGTAGGCTGCGGGCGGAGTGTTTGCGACGCCTTGGGAGAGTTCCCTTGGCGATCGGCGAGCTTGAGAAACTCGTCCTAGAGAAGCCTAACTTTCCCAACATCGGCCGTCTTTTTTCGCTGCAGCAGGCGAAAGGGGATCTAATCGGCAGTGCAGTGACCGCTCGCAAACTGCTAGAATTGACTGATGTCCCTGCAAGTTTCCTGCTCCAGGTGGCCCCAGTCGTACGCCTCAGAGATCCGGCACTTGCTGCAAAGCTGTGGGAGAAAGCAGTGAACAGCATTGGAGAGGACCCAGTGCTAAAGACCCAAGCCGCTCTTCAGTCGTTCGCACTCGGTGTCGAATCAAGAGCCGTTGATCTTCTGGAGGAGATCCCGGCCATGGCCCAATCCGGGGAGGCGCCAATTAAGGCACTGTCGATAGAGGAGATGATTGAGTTCATCCGCGAATCCCATGCGGGAACTGAAAAACTTCTCGAGCTTTACTCGAAAGGCTTAGTGCCGATTCATATTCTCCCGGGTCGTATCCGAACAGGCCTTGGGCGCCTGATCGTCGAGACTGCGATTCGCAATTCTGCACATGATTATCCTCGTCTCTGCCCACCACTGTTGATCCGGCACGGACTCAGGGCCGCCCAGATGCCCGCTGCAATACCGGCAGGCGAGAAGACAATCTATTTGGACGTGACCAGTGTCTTTCTCTGCCACGCGATCGGCTTTCTGGATGTGATCGAGCAAATATTCGATGAAATCGTAGTGTCCGACCACGTAACAGCTGCATTGACTCTGGAGCTTGAGCAACTCACGCATCGTCAACCCAATCGGCTCGCCGCCCAGCAAGCCGTCCTGGCGCTGCTCGATGGGGGAAAGGTAAAGCAGTATCATCCGGAAGTAAGTTCGATCACCGGTCATCGTCTGCAGGATCTAATGGGCGACGAGTGGTGTGGGATCCTCGAGTGGGTTCGCGGTAACAGGGGATTGCTCGTGGACCATTTTCCGCTGATCAGCAACCGGCATCCACCGCGACCGGTCTCCCTGCCAACCGAAGATTTCAAATTTGTTTGCTCGGAAACTGCACTAACGGATGCAATGAACGTGGCTGGTCTACTTCCGGACACTCATCTGCAGCGGGGGGGCGAAAAAAATGTACTCGCTTCCACACCGCCACTATTGCGGAAGGGGATGTTTGTTTACCTCGAGCACGGCGTCGCCGAGGATTTGGCATCCAAAGATTGCCTTCGTCATCTGGCAGCTCACTGTGAGGTCTTCATCGGAAGTTCAGAGGTCTCAGGTCTAAAGCGCGAACTCGAGTCGGACCTAGCAAACCGGAAGCTGATGGAGCAGATCGGGGACCTCCTAGACCGACTATCCCGCGGTCAGAACTCCGGAAAGTATCGAACGCATTTCCGAACACGCCCGGTGCCAGAAACCGGAGCCGAGGGTGTCAGCCTGGAGGAACTTTGTCTTTACGATACGATCGACTTTGGCGAGACCGTCGGATCAATCGTCTGTTGTGACGATCGCTTCTTACAAGCGTATCAGTCCACGGGCCGGTCCCCGCTTGCGGGTTTAGTGGATCTCTTTGCGCATTTACGAACAACAGGGCTTTTAAGTGAAGCCAACTACTACGCCTGGATTCTCCGCCTCCGGGCAGCGAACGCCCGCTATCTACCTTTGACAGACGACGAGATTCTTTACCATCTCTCCCGAGCGCACATACAGAACCATATGGTGGAGGAGACGCCGGCGCTTCGTGCGGTCCGACGGGCCACAGCGAGCATGTTACTGGACTGTGACTTACTTCAGGAAGCGGCCGCGAATTCATCTGGCGAATGGACCTTACGGGAGATGGCGCTGCCGCTCGCGTTTACCCGCACCGCTACCGAAGCTCTGCTGGCACTCTGGACTGGCACAGCCACGCTTGAGGAAGCTGAGGCGCGTGCGGACTGGGTCCTGAATAGTCTGTTCCTAGATTTCCGCGTCCTGCGCCAGTGTTACAAGTCGCGTCAGGGCGCTGAGACGGATCTCCACTCGCTAGGCCTCACACTTGGCCTCTTTTATTCCCAAGGCTTGCGCTTCAGCGGTCCACGCGAGAGCCGCACCGAACGACGCCAGAGGTTCTTTCGCTGGATTACCGAGCGGCTACTGAACCCGCTTTCTGCCAAAATGCCAGCTCTGGCCAGGATTGCAGCTGGATTTTTTGCGGACACTCTCCGGAGTGCAGATCAGTGGATCCAAGATGCTCGCTCGAGGCACGGCGAAAAGAGCTCAGAGGAGATGGGTATACGACTCCTGGTAGGAGAATTGATTTTGGATCTTCCGGACAAGATCAGGGCCGCCCTTGAGCTTCCCGACGAGAGATTCCAGGAATATGGAATCTCGGTCCAACGGTCGGGAATCGAAATGGCAGGAATGAGTTTTAATGATGACAAGTTCTGGGCTGCTGTCGCGCGGGCGGCAAAGGACGGAGGCGCCACTCTAGAATCAATCGACGGCAAAGGAAAATTGCGCTTTTCCAGAGGGTCGACTTCAACAACGCTTCGTATTCTCAAGCACGGTTTGACAGAGATAGAAATGTTGCCTTTGTTTGACAAACATGTCGACGAAAAGGCGCGTCTGCTGCGTGCTCATCCCGAGTGGTTCGACTTAAATGCGGCAGAACGCGAAGCAGCGATCGATAGGATCATCCGTACGACTCAGCCAATCGTGCGTGTGAAACTGCTGGAGGAATATCAAAGCGAATCGATGGCAAACTACTATGCCGGACTGCGATCCGCATTCGAGCGGAAGCGGATGATCTCAATCAGCGAGCTCGTCCCGAAAAGCATTGAAAGTCTTCCGCGTTTCCTGCGCCTCCGGACAGGCTCCTCGGAAACCAATTCCATTCGCGACTCAACCGCCGCCGATTTACTGCGAAGTGAAGGATTGCAGGAGACAATCCGGCGACTCTCGTGCTTACCTACTGCGCTACCGATGCTGGTGGAGAAGCAGTTTGATTCGCAAGACAGCGCGACGGCGGCTGCGCTTCTCGGCGAGCTGGCCAGCGAGATGACCAGCTTTGTTCAACGCCTACACCTGGGGCGACTTTGGCTTCGTTCGTCCTCGAAGCTTGAGGTTACTGAGCGAGTACGTGAATTCGTTTCGTATCTTTGCGACCCCAAGCGTGGTGGAGCAGAGGCCGCGGAGTTCTCAGCGATTCTGCGATGGGCAAGCATGCAACTCGGATGGAGACCAGATTTTTGCTCTTGGCCCATGGCGGTCCGTCTGGCGACCCTCTGGAGCCACGCCGGGCAGTTACAGTCAATCCTCCCGCATGGCACATCTGCAGACATGACGGCTTGGTTCTCGGACAACAGTCAGGAACTCGAGGCAGATGTGGGGGTGCACCGCTCCTGGCCACGAGACATTTGCCACCCTCGAAATGTCGATCCTGGTGACCTTCTGGTACGGGGCATGGGCTTCCTTTTCGAGGGTACTACCGAAGCCGTGATCATGGGAAGTGGGGTACGAGAAGCATTGTCTACGACTTTAGTTTCGGAAACAAAGATTGGAAGCTTACCATTCTTGAAACCGGTCACTCGCTACTCTAATGGGCTGAATTCGTTTCTGGCGGTGCCGCGCGAAAACTTCCTTCCCCGGCTACTGGGCCCCGATGCCATCGCCATGTGTTCCTCACTGGAACAGTTCTGTGATCTCCAAAGCGCAATCGGCCGCTTGGCCCGTGACCCTGGGGACGCAAGCCTTTGGGGGTTGGTCGAGTTTCTGGGAGGATCCGGAACGTTCAGTACCGGCGGGCGGGAAATCCTTAGTCGTACGCTCTCGACGTTGGCCCTTGCTCGCGAATTTACGACGAACGCGAAGCTGCCGGAGTTAATCATGGCAACATGTCAGGTGGCTGCCCAACTCGGCGAAACGACCGTGAAGGCGAAACTTCGTTCAGAACTGATCGCACTAGCCAAGCTCGGAGCTTCGCCGAAGGTCGAACTTGCGCCGAGCCAACCGATTGACTCAACACGAATTGGGGCAGCGCTTATTGATGGGGCCTGGAGGCTCAATGCAGATTCGAGCGACTCGTCTGAAAGAGTCAGTGCGTTCCTCAAGGACGTGGTAGCACTTCTCCGCAGCTGGCCAGCGCTGGCCAGCATCTGCTCATCGCCGGTGACTACCGCAATCACCCAGCTTCCGATCGAATGCCAAACCGAATGGCTCCCGGTGCAACTGGAGTTGAGAGCTCTTGCCTGATGCGCGGTTGCGCGAATGCGGCTCGATAGCTTCGAAAGTGAGAAAGTGACGGTTACCCGGCCACAAACTGAGCTTCACAAAGGGGTTGCCAGTCCGCTAAATTGGCCCTGAAATTGGTAAAGCCTGAAAGGCGCGAAGCAGGTCGGAAAGCGGCGGCCCGGGAGATTAAGGGAAACTGGCTACGTAAGTACTTGAATATCCAGTGGAGCGGGTGAATGGAATCGAACCCTCGTGATCATTCCCCCACCCTGCGCACGGGAATGCCCGCCGATGGGGACTGAATTTGGTCGAACAACCACGCTCGCGCGTAGGCCCACCAACGCTTGGCGGTGGCCTGCGAGATGCCTAGAATCTCGGCGGCTTCGTCAATCCTCAGACCGACGAAGTAGCGCAGCTTGACCAGTTCGGCTTGCTGGGGTTCGAGTTTGGCGAAACGATCAAGGGCCTCGTTCAGCGCGAGCAACTGGTCGGCGGGAGCAGGGCTGGCGATTTCGAGTTCATCCACGTCCAGATGTTCCGCCCGCTGTCCGCGGCGTTGGGTTTGTTTGCGGCGGGCACGAGCGATAAGGATGCGGCGCATCGCCTCGGCGGCGGCACCGAAGAAGTGCGCACGGTTATGCCAAGATTGATTTGGCGAATCCACGAGCTTCAGCCACGCCTCGTGGACGAGGGCGGTGGGTTGCAAAGTATGGCCCGCGCGTTCGCCAGCCATCTTGTGCGCGGCCAGGCGGCGCAGTTCGTTGTAAACCAGCGGAAGTAATTCGTCGGTCGCCTTGGCGTCGCCCTGCTCGATGGCGGTGAGAATCCGTGTGACGTCGCTCATGGCATGCCGGCGGATGTATTGGTGATCAGGGAGACGGCAATCTCCCTGCCGAGCGAGGCGCCTTTTTTAAAGAACTGCGACTCGACCGATGCGACAGGAAATTCAGCCCAGTTCCAGTCCAATCCCATTGGTTTCAAACGAGCGCGGATGGCGCGTAAATCCCAGATGTGAATCGCGGAGGCGACATTGGAGAAGGCGATCAGTTTTGTCCCATCATGCGTGAACAATACCATGCTGGACCGATCTCTGAAAGGGTCTTTCAGTTTCGCCACGGTGCTACCGGTCGCAGTTTCCTTGAGGTGAATCTCCGCCTGCGCCATTTCCATCGCCATCATCTTGCCATCGCGAGTGAAAGCCACGTCGCCGACGAACAGCCCGGTTTTCCGTGCAAGTCTTCGGCTGATTTCGAGCGTCTGGACACTCAAGAAGAGAAAGTCGCTACCGCGCGACACCAGTAACTCGCGGCTGTCCGGCGTGAATTCAACGGTCGTCTCCGTTCCGACAATCCAATCCTTCGCCAGCCTGCCGGTCCCGACATTCCAAAGTCGGCAACGATCAGAGTGCCACCCGCTGGTGGCCAGCCATTCACCGTCTGAACTTAAGGCGATCGAGTGTGCGTTCGGGTGTTCGTACGACGCGCGGAGTATCGAATCTGTGGCCGTGTCCAACCATGCGCTCTGGCCTGTGTCGTCACTGGCGATGGCGAGTGTTTGAGCGTTATGGAACGACGCGAAGCGAACCGGAGCAAAGGGCAATTCGATTCGCCGGACGTCCGGGATTGAGCCGTTCGTGGCAGCCGATTGAAATGTCCAGTGTTGCAGCCCGTTCATCGCACTGCAGACCCATAGGCCGCGACCGTTGGCGTCGAACGTGACCGATTCCGCATTGCCGCACGGCAGCTTCGTGAGCGCGCGGCGCGTGTGCAAACTCCACACCTGCACCCCGTCATCCATCGCGACCGCAAGGAAACGATCATCCGGGCTGACCGCGCTGGCGTTGTACACTTCCGTGCCGGGCGGTGGATTTTCCTGCAACGTGAAGTATTCCTGTGGCGCGAGAAACTCCAACAATTGAGCACAGTCCTCGCTAGCCCAGAAGTAACCGAGCCAGCGCCCATCCCGGCTGAATTCCAACTCGGCCTTCAACGGGATCTGCATCGCCTGCCGGCGCGTCGCCGGATCCCAGATGCAAACTTCCGCGTCCCACGTCCACGAGGCGAGCCAGTTGCCAGACGGATGGTAAGTTAGAAAGTTCACTTCGTCGGCGTGGCTTTCCAGCCGCGCGACGAGGCGTTGTTCCTCCACGTTCCAAATCTGAATCCCCTGAGCGGTGCTGCCCACGGCAAGCTGTTTGCCGTCCGGGTGCCAGCTCGTGAGCATGTTCCCACCTGTTCCCACATTTAGTTCTGTAAGAAGCCGGCCTTCCTTTGCGGCATAAATTGAAACCCACGGTCCCTGCTTGTAGCTGACCGCGACGTTTTGATCCGTCGGACTGAATTGCAGGAAGTGAATGCGTCCGGCGGCACGCCACCGGTTCACCTGAAGTCCTTTCGCCAGATCAAAACAAATTACATCCTCAGATGAGGCGAGCGCCAGAAACCGGCTGTCGGCGCTGAACGTCGGGGCGCCCGCCCCGCGGGCCGCATCCTTCAATACCGTTTCCCCATTTTCCAGCGACCACACAAACGTCTCTTGTTCATCGCCCTCACTGACGAGAAACCTGCCGTCTGGACTGAATGCGAGGCGGGCGTAACCTGGCTTTACGGAGCGACCGGCATCAAACCGGCGAACCTGCTGATGGTCCGCCACGTTGCGCACCTTGACCATCCCCTGGCGATCCAGCACCGCATAACGCCGTCCCGTCGCATCGAGAGCCAGTGCGAGGCAGTTTGTTTGCGACACCGGCAAACGAGGTCCGCCGCTTACGTCCGCCAACGCCAGCGCTGCAATGGCCTCGTCTCTCAACTCGGGAGCCATCCGAATCTGGGCGGCCTGTTCCAGTGCGGCCAGACTTTCAAGTCGCTGCCCCATCTGTCTGCTGTAACGGCGCACTTGGGCCTGGCTTCGCAACGACATAAAGAGTTGCTCCCTGGCCTGACGCTCGCTCGCCTGTGCCGCTGACCACGCGGCATTCTTCGCCTCTGTCTCGTGCCGAATCCGAACGTTGCTGACAATGAGAATGACGAGCACGGCCATGATCGTCACCATCGCCGCGCTGCCCGCGGCAAACGCGAGACGGTTTCGCCGTATCCATTTTTGGAGCCGATACCAGTTGCTGGGCGGACGCGCCATGACAATCTCATTGCCAAGATGTCGACGGATGTCCGCCGCCAAACCATTGGCGGTCTCGTAACGGCGCGTGCGGTCTTTTTCCAGACACTTCATGACGATCCAGTCCAAATCGCCCCGCAACAGCGTGCCCAACCGGCCGGGTTCCGCCTGGCGGTGACTGGCCACGGTCGTGAGATCAGCAGCCAGCAAGGTGCTCAACCGGGTCGAAGGCCGCGCCGGTTCCTTTTCGCAGATGGTCCGGCGCATGGCGTCCAGTCCAACCGCCATCAACTCGTTTGCGTCAAACGGTGTGCGGCCGGTGAGCAATTCGTAGAGCAGCACGCCGAGCGCGTAAATGTCCGTGCGCGTGTCAATGTCCAGGCTCGTCATCATCGCCTGCTCAGGACTCATGTAGGCCGGCGTGCCGATGAATTGCTCGAACGCGGTGAAGACCGTCTTGTTCGTCAGGCGCTGGGCGGTGGTGGCCTTGGCGATGCCGAAATCAATCACCTTGGGGACGGCGGCGCGCTCGTCCCGAGTCACGAGGATGTTCGACGGTTTAATGTCGCGGTGGATGATCCCCTTTTGGTGAGCGTGTTGGAGGGCACGACAAACTTCGATGAAAAGCTTCAGCCGTTCATCCGTGGAGAGATTATTCTGATCGCAGTAATCGGTGATTCTCATGCCGCGCACCAGTTCCATTACGAAATACGGCCGGCCCGTTTCGGTCGCCCCGGCATCGAGGACCTTAGCGATGTTCGGATGATCCATCAACGCCAGCGCCTGTCGCTCGGCTTCAAAGCGCGCGATGACCGATTTGGTATCCATGCCGAGCTTGATGACCTTTAGTGCCACGCGGCGGCGCACGGGTTCTTCCTGCTCGGCCATGTAAACCACACCACACCCACCTTCACCGATTTGCTGGAGCAATTTGTAGCGGCCGATTTTGTCGCCGGGCTGTTCGCTGAGTTCTTGCATTTGCAAGGTTGAGCCGGGACCGCTGCTCAAGCCCGTCGGCGGTTCTTCCAGAAAATCTCCGGCCTTCTCCGCGGCCCGGAGCAACGCCTCGACTCGCTGGCGTAGTGCGGCGTCCGTTCCACAGGCGGAATCGAGATGGACAGCGCGGGCTTCGGGGGTAGGAAGCAGGATCGCTTCCGCGAACACCGATTGTTCAGAAGGAGCGGGCGTCATGGCAGTCGGTTCATCGCCCATGTATGCGCCATTCAACCAGAAAAAGGCTCATCACGCGCACAGAATAAAAATAAATCGCGTGAGCCTTTTCGCCGGGATTTGGCGCATGTCGGACCGAGCGCCACGCCTCCACAACCCGCGAAATCACGTTTATTGCTATGAACCCACTCTCCCAATCACAGCCCCGGCGAAACCAACCTGCGTTGTGGGTGGCGCTCATTCTCCTGGGAGTTGTGAGTTTGGCGCGTGCGCAAACCACGGCGTTCACCTACAATGGCCGGCTGAATCTCAACGGCGTGCCTGTGAACGGCGCGTATGAAATGCGGTTTACCCTCTATGACGCCGCCACCGGCGGCGCCATCGTGGGCAGTCCGCTCTCCCTCCAGCCCGTCAACATCTCCAATGGTTTATTTGCAACCCGAATTGATTTTGGCGCGGATGTATTCACCGGCCCGACCCGCTGGCTGGACATCGCGGTGCGTCCGGTCGGTGCCGCTGCTCTTGTGCCGTTGATCCCGCGGCAGGAGGTCACGTCCTCGCCCTACTCGATCCGCGCGGAGACCGCCGCAACGGTGGCCAGCGGCAGCGTGGCCGCAAGCCAGTTGAACACCGGCGGCATTCCGCCCACGCCTGGGCAATTCCTTTCCTACGACAGCGGGAATCTGACCTGGCGTGACTCCGGAGTTGCCGGGAGCAATGTATGGTCGCTCAACGGCAGCAATGCCTATTACAACGCGGGCAGCGTCGGAATTGGTACGGCCGCTCCTTTTTCGGGAAACCGATTGCACGTTGCGGGGGCAACGCTCTTTGAGCCGGGAGGAAGCGGAGGCGGATTCATCGGGTTCCACAGTCCGAATTCTGAAACCGGAATGACCATCAATGGTGATGGCGACAAGCGTGCGGATATCCGGTTCGACGGCAGCACCCTGAAACTGTTGGCGGCCGATTCCGCCGGCCCGCCGTCGTCGACTAATGGCGTCGCCATTACAACCTCCGGTAATGTTGGCATCGGCACGGCCACCCCGGCGGCGGGCATCCGACTGGATGTCAAAGGCTCCACGCTTTTGGAACCAGGAGGAACCGGCGGCGGTTTTATCGAGTTCCACACCCCGAATACTGAAACCGGCATGACGATCAGTGGCAGTGGGACCAAGCGCGCCGATATCCGATTTGATGGCGACACGCTGAAACTGCTGGCCGCCAATTCGGCCGGTCCACCGGCTTCAGCCAACGGCATTGCTATCACGACCAGCGGCAGGGTCGGCATCGGCACAACGGCTCCGGTGGCGAAACTCCACGCCGAAACCAGTGCGGCCAATACCGCCGCCGTCTATGGAAACGCCACGGCTACGGGTGGCGTCGGGGTCTACGCCCAGAGCGCCGCAGGTCCAGCCGTGCATGCCCAAGGGTCCGCGACGCAGCCTTTTGACAAGGGAGGCTTCGCCAAGGCCATGCTCAACGTGGATGGCTTCGGGCAAATCATCCGGTGCTACAACGGCGTTACGGGCGCATCAACCGAAGGTTGTGGGTTCACCGCCGCTCAAGTCGGATACGGCGTTTATCGAATCACATTTCCCTTCCCGGTCTCAGGTCGTTTTCTGTCAGTCTCCGTGGCATACGACTCCAATCCTGATCCCGGCGATACCACCTACAATCGAGGAATAAATTATCGCATTCCTGACAACGCCAACAATGTCGTGGAAGTGTTCACGTTTGCAGCCGACAATCCAGATGATACAAATTCATCTGATTTCATGCTGATTGTCTTCTGACGCGCTTCAACTCGATACCGAAGGATGGCCTCGAACTTCACACGGCAAAGCATGTGAACAGATTCATCACAACATTCCTCGGATTGGGCCGAGTCTTATTGGCAGCCACCGCGGCCACGACTGTTTCCGCACAGGAATATTCCATTGACTGGTTCACCATTACCGGTGGCGGCGGCACGAGCACGAATGGGGGTTATTCCCTCAGCGGCACCATAGACCAGCCGGTCGCGGGCGCGACCATGACCGGCGGCGGCTACACGCTGGACAGCGGATTCTGGCGCATCCCTCCCGAGCGCCTTGATGTGCTCTACGTCTCCAGTCCGGGCAATCACACAATTCGGAAATTTGCGCCCGATGGTGTGGGCGACATTTTCGCGTCAAGCGGCCTGAGCGGCCCATCCGGCCTCGCCTTTGATGGCGCGGGCAATCTCTTCGTGGCGAACTTCAATAATAACACGATCCTGAAATTCACCGCCAACGGGACCGGTTCGGTCTTCGCCACCACCGGCCTGAGTGGTCCGAATGGACTCGCGTTCGATCGTGCCGGCAACCTTTACGCGGCCAATCATTTTAACGATACGATCCAGAAGTTCACACCGGACGGTGCCGGATCGCTTTTCGCCGCCAACGGCTTGAGCGTTCCCCAAGGCCTCGCCTTCGACAGTGCCGGCAATCTTTACGTGGCCAATGCGAGCAATGCGACGATTCGAAAGATCACGACTGACGGAACCGGCTCTTTGTTCGCCAGCGTGAACAGCTATCCGCAGGGACTGGCGTTTGACGGGACCGGAAAT
>JBGAIN010000339.1:0-2394 GCA_044225505.1 Limisphaerales bacterium | reverse complement strand
CTCTTCGGCAGTTGAAATGCCCACGGTCCCGGAAATTGGACGAGCCGATTGGGCAGCCCGGCCGTTTCCAACGTTGCCGCGGTTAGAAACGTGGGAGCTGCATTTAGAACCACCCCCGCCTGAGCCAATCTTCGGACGAAGTCACGACGAGACAGAGAAGAACAACGCATGCCTCATTCATTCTCATTGCCAAGCCCGTGTCAATGATCAGGCGTCGCGGAGTGAGACGACATTCCTTGCCGACCGCGACTGTGTGCGCAGCGCCAGTCGCAGCTCTGTCCGGCTTCTTAGACTCCTCACCCCCTGGACGAACCCTAAAACGGCGGCTGAGCCTGCGGAGGCAGCCGCGTCCCTATTCCGGACCGCGCGGCTCCCGGGCAAAGCGGGAGTTGACGGATAGCGGCGTCCTGAACGAATTTCAGCTTGGTCGCGTGAGGGTCGAGCGGGTTGCCGGTCTGATTTTAGAATGCACCACGGTGCCGCTTCGTGCTCGCGGAGCGCTGGTTAGATTCCATGATTGTTTTGCCCATTGCGGAGAGGGAACTGCGGGTGGCCGCCCGAGCGTCGCGAACGTACTGGTCGCGATCGCTGGCGGCCGTCGTTGTTATGATCCTCTCGGTGTTCGTCTTTGATAGCTATGAACGGTTTGGGCGGGCCAACGTCGGAGGCCACCAGGTGTTCGCCGTGCTCGCTTACCTGGCGCTGGCCTATTCAGTTTTTGCCGGCGCGGCGCTGACGGCGGACTGCCTGAGCAGTGAAAAGCGCGAGGACACGCTCGGGCTGCTCTTCCTGACCGACCTCAAAGGGTACGACGTCGTCTTTGGCAAGCTCTGCGCAACGTCGCTGCGCTCGATCTATGGTCTCCTGGCCACCTTTCCGGTCATGTCTCTGCCGCTGCTCCTGGGAGGATTGAAAGGGGCGGA
Organism: Limisphaerales bacterium; assembly: GCA_044225505.1. Classification (GTDB taxonomy): domain Bacteria; phylum Verrucomicrobiota; class Verrucomicrobiia; order Limisphaerales; family SIBE01; genus JAXMHN01. Next base: position 1,471 of record JBGAIN010000339.1, on the reverse strand, counting down.
ATTCTGGCGGGTGGTTCTCGTCATTCTGAATACCCTTTTCCTTTCGCTTTCCATGGGTCTTCTGATCTCGACACTTTACCGAGGTCAACGGGTCACGACCCATCTCGCATCGCTCGCCATGCTCCTACTGACCGGGGTGCCCGCGGCATTCAGTTTCATGCTGAAAGCCATGGGAGGGACGTCCGCGTTGCTCCTCGACCCCGGCGTGATCAGTCCCATTTACTCGATGATGACCTCATTCGACTTTGGTTACAAACTCGCGCAACTGGTGGGACCCAGTTACTGGTGCTCCTTGCTCACCCAATTTGTTATCGCTGCTCTCCTTTTAGCCAGAGCTTCACGGTTGCTACCGCACTCCTGGCAACCGAAGGAGGCTCCCCGTCCTATGCTTCAAGGTTGGGTCGAAAACCCTGTCGGCAGATTTCTGCCTGTCGACGAGCAACGCCGCTCCATGCTCGACGCCAACCCGTACTACTGGCTGGCAGGCCGGGGCCGAGCGATGACCGCCGGGATGATGTTCGTGATTGGCGTCATCGCGTTCTGGGCGTTGTCCGCCCGCGATGACCGGGAAGGTTTCGCCGCGGCGCAAGGCGTGGGTTTGATCCTGGTCAGCCTGATCTTGCGCTTGTTCGTGGCTGTCGCCGCCGCCCAGCGGCTTACAGAAGACAAGGAAAGCGGCGCCCTCGATCTGATCATCACCACGCCCCTAACCGTGGCCGCGATTGTTTCGGGACAATGGAAAGCCATCCGGAGAAAACTTGGGATTCCCTTCGTTGCCTCGCTTGGCCTGTCCGCATTCCTGATCTTTGGACCGTGGAACGGCGAAGGGAGTTCCGGCCGCGAGTCGCTCGTGCGTTGGTTTATTGCAGCGGCTTTCTGCATCCTTTCCGTCACCGATCTCTTTGCGCTGGGCTGGTTAGGAATCTGGAATGGACTCCACGTGCGAAACGTGCCGCATGGGGCCGCCTCGAGTCTCTTACGAGTGGTTGTGCCGCCTGCGGTGATCGCTGGCGGGTTGGTGTGGGCGAACGGCATCATGAGTGCCGATGAATATTTCCGAACCAAACCCTATTGGATTCCCGCGCTGTGGTTAGTGCTAGGGTTGATCACGGCTCTGAGTTGGGGCGTTTGGGCACGCCGCAAGGTTCTGACCGAGTTCCGATCGGCCGCGGCCGATCGGTTTGCCCAGAAGGCCTCCCCTGGGCGGCGTTGGTGGCAAATGTCAACCTCCAACCCGTCTTCGACGTGAGCGGAAAAGAGCAACCGCAGCGATACGCGATTGCGGCCTGATAGTTCGGAGCATAGGCCTCCAGCATATACCCATCTGTGGGTGCATCTCGACAGTACCACCCTTTGTTGGCGCGCGGACTTGAGTCCGCCGGACCGTCCGATGCGGCCAGCAGCGCTCGAATCCTTCGCGATCGCGGTCGTGCCTGCGGACATTCCTGCGGGATAAATCCCGCGATCCTGG
>JBGAIN010000338.1:0-2397 GCA_044225505.1 Limisphaerales bacterium | reverse complement strand
CCCTGACCGAGGAGCAACGAAGCCAGGACCCATTTTCAGCGCAACCCTTTGGGCGGCGGTTCTTTCGCGCGCCCGCCGCGTTCCTCGCTCGTTACAGACCGCAACGGGTCTGCGCCTCGCTCGCGCCTTGCGGGCGCGCAAAAACCCTCACCGCGAAAGTGCAAGGACTTAGCGGTCACCACACTAGGTAGAATTCGCCATTGCTCCGCAGGTTCGACCTCCCTACGATTCCCGCGATGATTGAACCTTTGCGTCCTGCAGTCCTGCGTGGCGATGGCCGAACTGGAGACCAATTGCGCCCGATTCGGTTCCAAAACCACATCGCCCCGAACGCCACGGGTTCAACGCTGGTCGAGTGGGGAAATACACGGGTGCTCTGCGCCGTGATGGTAGAGGAAGGAGTCCCGCGTTGGATGAAGGATCAAGGGGTTTCGGGCGGATGGATTACAGCGGAGTATTCTATGCTCCCTTACTCAACGATGCAGCGCAAGCCGCGCGATATCAGCAAAGGAAAATTGGACGGCCGCTCGGTTGAAATCCAACGGCTGATCGGGCGGTCGCTCCGAGCGGCAGTCAATCTGGAACTGATCGGCTCCCGCACGATCTGGGTGGATTGCGATGTTTTGCAGGCGGACGGTGGGACTCGGACAGCCTCCATCACAGGGGCCTATGTGGCGCTCCGGCTAGCTATGGAACGGCTCATCGGAGAGAAACGCTTGAGCCAAGACCCGGTCGTGAATCAAGTCGGCGCAGTCAGCGTCGGCGTGGTTTCCGGTCAACCACTGCTCGACCTCTGCTTCAGCGAGGACGCGGCGGCAGAAGTCGATATGAACCTCGTCATGACCAGCTCCGGAGAGTTTATCGAACTCCAAGGTTCGGGTGAAGAAGCAACGTTCACAGAGGCCGACCTCGCATCGATGCTTTCGCTGGGTAAGCACGGGCTACAACAGGTTTTCGCACTTCAGACTCAGGCGATAGCCTCCCGTCCTCTCTAGACGTGGTTGCGCTTATGGATTCGCCCATTCGGCTTTGCCTTATCCGGCACGGAGAGGTGGAAGAGCGTTACCACCGTGTTTTTGGCGGTCGGATCGATATGGAACTGTCGCCCCTCGGACAGGAGCAAGCCAATGCCCTGGGCCGGTATCTCCAACGAATTCCTTTTGACGGGATTTACGTTAGTCCCCAACGAATTCCTTTTGACGGGATTTACGTTAGTCCTATGAAGCGAGTCCGACAAACTTTGGACGCGATTCTCCGCTACCAATCGAGAGAGCCAGTTGTTCTCCCTGAACTTCGCGAAGTCGATTTTGGCGCCTGGACTGGATGTGGCTGGGATGAGATCCAAACGCGATTCGGTGTGAGCGCCTTTGATTGGCTAGACCAGCTAGAGCGCGGCAAAATCCAGGAAGCCGAGCTGTTCGAGAACTTTCGTGAACGCGTTCAGAGAGCCTTGCGGGAAATTCTCAAGGCGGGTCCCGGGCGAACGCTGGCCGTCGTCTGTCATGGAGGTGTCACTCGGATGTTGCTGAGTCTGATGCTCGATTTGCCTTTGCGACGGATGGACAGTTTCGATATCGAATATGCGAGTGTCAGCATCGTCGATTGGCTCCCAACTAAAATAGAAATTCAGCTCCTCAATTTTACCCCATGGCGAGACAGCGCATAAAAGAAGGCCCACTCTGGCAGATATCGGTCACGATCCCCCGGGAGGCTGAAGAAGCGACCGCAGCTTTACTGGAACGCGTTTTTGGAGAAATCGCCTCGATCTACGCTCCCGAATCAGAGGTCCAGAGCGTGGCAACCGTCTATTCTTACCGTCGTGTTGAGAGTATTCAGGCACAACGCAAGGCTCTCACGGCCGGACTTCGCCTGATCGCGGATTGCGGGCTTGAAATTGGTCGTCCCAAAGTTCGAATTCAGAAGGTTCCGCGAGAAGATTGGACAACCTCCTGGAAAAAGTATTTTAAGACGATCGAGATTGGCCACGCGTTGCTCATCAGGCCGAGTTGGAGTAAACGGCGATTGCGTCCGGGTCAGGCACTGGTGACTTTGGATCCCGGTTTGAGTTTTGGAACTGGGCAGCACGCGACAACGGCCTTCTGCTTGGAAGCGCTCGTGGGCGCGCGGAAAACGGGACATCCGGAGTCGTTTCTGGACATCGGGACAGGATCGGGAATCCTTGCGATTGCGGCAGTTAAGTTGGGTTACGCTCCCGTGCGCGCGTTTGACAACGACGCCTTGGCCGTCCGGGTGGCGACGGCGAATGCTCGGAAGAACCGCGTGGAAGGGCGCCTGGAATTGCGCAAAGCCGACCTAACCAAGTTACCGGTGCGCCCCGTGCGCGGCCGGCGCTACACACTAATCTGCGCAAATTTGGTTCAGGATTTACTCTTAAGC
>JBGAIN010000337.1:0-2400 GCA_044225505.1 Limisphaerales bacterium | reverse complement strand
GTGTCCGGAGTCATGATGGAGGAAGCGATTGTGTCTTGAACGACAACACCGATCCCTTCACCGGTTCGGCGGATGATCGCATGGCGGAGAGTGGCGATCCCGCGCCTGGCCACAGGGAACCCGACCGCTTCCACTTCGTCACCCACTTGAACCCGGATAGGTTCCACAGAGATCACGCGCAGGCCTCCGTGCCCGTCCTGTAGAAAGAATTCGTTGGAGTTGTCGGCTAAAGTGATCTCCCCCTTAACGCGGGTTCGACTGTCGATCAAATCTCCGGCCGAAAAGCGCAGCAAGTCGTCGCTCGCGCGAATGGGCAAACTGAAAGGATCGATCGAAGGCCGCTCTTCAATCGTGATGTACGAAGGATCAGGCACCGAGATGTGAATGCCCGTTAATTGGCGTTTCGCATTGAAATCTGTGCCGCAAACACCCATGACCTTGACGCGGCAAAAAAGGAGATTGGTAAGCGGTGGTCGAGTGTAATAGTTGGGGATGACCGCGCGAAAGTTGTCGGACTTGCCGGAGAGCTGGAGAAACAGATGTGAGTCATCGGTTGTTACCGACCGGACAATTCCTCGTGCCTCGAGCCATTGGCTGTCGTAACGTCCGGAACTCAGTTCCTCAACAGTAAAGAGCCGCGAAGGCGGGGGCGGCGCGGTGCCCAGGCGTTTGAACGTGGGGCGGTCAATGACGGGCGCATAATCTCCGGGGCCGGTGATCCCTTCCAGTTCGACCTCTTCGCCCTGGGCGATATCCAGGGGGTGGCCTTCAAGGTTGACGTACAGCCCGGCAGTCGGGTCTTGAACGAAACAGACCTGCCAATTGATGTCATAATAGGTGATCACGCCACGCGTACGGACCGGCAGGCCGAGGCGAGCCTGCTCCGGTGGTAGTTTTCGCACTGAGTCGAGCGTTGTGTAAGCGGGCTCTCCTGGATTCGGCTTGGCCGGCGGAAATCCAATGCGTTGGAAGGTGGCATTGGTCAGAATCTCTTCTCCCTCCCGAACGGAAAGTTGTCCAACAGCGTTGATCAGGATTCCCGGCGCGACCTCGTTGGTGTTTGACGACTCAATCTTAAGATTTCGCTCTGGCGTTTGAATCACCATGTGACCGGCGGGTCCTGAACTCAGGACTCTTCCGCGCACTTCGGTCGCATCATTTTGGGAAGCCCCGAGAAGCGACAACGAAAAACGAAGCAAAAGGCAAACACACAGGCTCGGCAGAGCCCTTCCGAACCATACCGCCAGCGCTGTAAGTTTACGGTCGATCAATGGTTTATCGACAGAACGTGGCTCGAAATTAAGCCCTCGTGACGTTTGACACGCCGGAGGGCGTAAGGTCAACTCCTCCGGTGGTCCCAACGTGGGGCGCAGATCAATTGGGTCGCTCCGCGCGCGGGCCGCAAGCAGGTGCCAGCTTCAGCAAACAACAAATCTCGGGTCGAGGTTGACGGGAAATTCTTGCGGTTGAACGGGAGTAAGTTCTACGTAAAAGGAGTCACCTACGGGCCTTTCGCGCCGAACAGCCAGGGCGAATTTTTTGCCTCGATGGAGCGGACCGTCTCGGATTTCCGCTTGCTGACGGAACTGGGCGCCAATGTCCTGAGAGTGTACTACACCCCGCCGGTCTGGTTTCTCGACCTGGCGCTCGAGCACGACTTGAGAGTGTTGGTGGACGTTCCGTGGAACAAGCATCTCTGCTTTTTGGATTCGGAGGAGACTCGGGCTGAAGCCATCGCTGCGGTGCGCAAAGCTGCCGAATCGTGCGCCCGGCATCCGGCCGTCTTCGCGCTGAGCGTCGTCAACGAAATCCCGCCCGATGTGGTGCGCTGGAGTGGTGCCGGAGAGATTTGCGGTTTCATCGAGGAACTGGTCGAGGTGGTGAAAGCGGTGGACCCGTCCTGCCTTTGCACGTTTGGCAATTATCCGCCCACCGAATTTCTAAAAGCCCAGAACGCCGACTTTGTCTGCTACAACGTTTATCTGCACAATCCCAGGCCGCTGGAGAATTACCTCAACCGTTTGCAGATGATCGCCGATTCCAAACCGCTGATTCTCGGCGAATTCGGTATCGATAGCTTGCGGGAAGGCGAGGAAACGAAGTGTGAGATTCTATCCTGGCAGATCGAGCTCTGTTTTCGCGGCGGACTGGCGGGGGCTGTTGTTTATAGCTTCACCGACGATTGGTATAAGGAAGGAGCGCAGGTTGTCGATTGGGCTTTTGGTCTTACAACCGCGGATCGCTCACCGAAACCATCGTTTTTCGTAATTCAACGCCAGTTCGCGCACGCTCCCTATTTTCGATTGCCGCGCTATCCGTCCGTCTCAGTCGTGGTCGCCAGCTATAACGGCGAACGCACCCTGGAGATCTGTTTGCAATCGCTCGAAAAGCTGAATTATC
>JBGAIN010000158.1:0-19021 GCA_044225505.1 Limisphaerales bacterium | reverse complement strand
AGTTCCCCGTCGCAGGTGGGAACCACATCAAAGGCTGATCCACCGACGTCACTCCCCGCGATTCTGCCTGTTGATTCAGCGCCTTCGAAGGTAGATGCTGCTGCTAAAGCGGCCGAACATTACCGACTCACCTCGCAAACCCTCAAGAAGGAGGAGATCCGGCGAGGCTACGCTGCCCTGGTCGACCCGATCGTGGCTCGGTTCGGAATGACGGAATGGGCACAGCAGAACCATGTGACCAAAATGGTCACTGCTAACAGCGGCGACGTCGAACCGTTTAGCCGAGCAGAAGCAGAGTCACCGGGGACTGCCTGGTTGGCAGTTAGAGTGCTCGTGGCGTTCGAGACGCCAAAGGAAAGGCCGATGCACATGTCTTACGTGCTGATTGGTCGCGCGCCAGATGGGAGAGAACTCGTAGCGCTGTTCAACGAGAAGCGGGATTGGAAGCTGCTTTACGATTCCTCCAAAGACAACCTTGAGGTTGATGGTCTCATCGAAGGAACTGCTCGCCAAGAGCTAGAGCGTCTGACTGAAAGAATCACGGAAGACATTCGTCGACTGCGATGATCGAACGTGGAGGCGGGAGCGCGTGCCTCATTCGTCGAACCGAGTAGTCGGTGGGGCTTCACCCAGATCTTGCCGGGTCGCAGCAACCTTTTTCGCTTCGAGCTGGCGAGGCGGCGCATCTTTTCCAGAAGTTGCTTAGCCCGCTCGAACGCTTGGCGGTTATGCTCCACCAACTGCTCGAGATACTGAACATCGCCAGCGCGGACGAGCCCCTTTCGGCGAATGAATCGTTTTCAATGAGGCGGGAGGAGGAAATTCCGACCCCGGGAGTGGAGATAATTCTCCGAACGCGATCTGAAGGCAGTGGACGCCGCTTCCGGTGAAAAGACGCTGAGTCTGACCGAGCGCACGGGGCAGCATCAAGCGGCTCCCGGAAAAACGCAAAGGTGGCGAGGTTCACTTGGCGGCTGCAGAAATCGTCCAGCGTCGTGACACGAGTTCCTCGGTAGGTAAGGCAATCCAGTTCGGTTGGCGCCCCGGCTGCATGCTGGGGCGCTTGCGTTACGTCATTGCCTCCCCAGTCCCATCGCATCGAACCGTAATTACTTCGATGAGGGACCAGAGCCCAGTAGCCACGATTCCGATGATGGCCCAGCCAAGGACGACAGTAATTAGAAGCTGCCAGAAACCCCTGCCGTAATAACCCGCGTAAAAGTTGTGAATCCCCAGGCAGCCGAACAGGAGCCCGAGAATGATGTAAAGTCCCCTGCTCTTCGTTGGCTTGATGGTAACGGCAATCGGCTTGGGCTCGACGACAGGAGGCGGCTCTAACAGATGCAAGATGAGGGAAAGCGGCTGCCAGCTCCCCGCCTCGGTTTGACGGTGCAATGTCTTGCTCGTGATACTGCCAGCGTTCCACATTGCGCGCATCTGGCCGATGGTGAAGGGGCCTTTACTGGCTTTGCCATCCTGTAGAAAGTAGCAGCCCTCAGGCAATGGCTCTGGCTGTTCCGCAAATGACTTGAGAGCCCACTCTGAGGAGCCATCCTCAGGCAATACGAGCGGAGCAGCGGACACCTCGCCAGCGGAAATCATGGCGCGAATCTCGCCAGCGTCGAATGGCCCTTGCTGCTTATCGTCGATCCAAAGGAAGTATCGCATGACGCCCTCGTCGAACATTGCAAGCGCCGCTGGAAAGTCAAGGATTTGGTCAGATGGTGAATAAGGTGTTAGCCGATTGTGGCAAGAGCCCCTTGACCGTTTTGCGAGGAAACGGGATAAGGAATGAGTCACGCAGGCGTGGAACGATAGCGAGCGGCCCAGGGTTTGCCCCAACCTAAGTTGTTGGATGCCTCTGGCGCTTGCCACCGTGGCCTACCACGCCTGCGTGACTCTCACCGTATCCACCTCACCGTTGAAGAGCAACCAACAGTTGTTGGAGACAATTAACAATTATTCGCAGACAACTCCGCACCATGCAGATTCCTTGCGGGGCGCCGCTCCTGTTATATGGCTGGTCTAATAGAAAGGGGTCAGTCCCGAAGATACGCATGTTCGATGTTCAGCCAAAGTGCCTCACGATGGCTTGAGCCACTCCTGGACACGGCCGGCAGCGTAGCCTGCTGCGCCCATCATCCAGGAAGCGGCGATTCATGGCCAGGGCCTGTAATCACAAGCCATTCTCAAGTTTCGGTTGCCGCTCCCGTCCACCGGCAATGCTTGATATCGTCCGCTGAGGATACTGCACCCCCAGTTTCCACGCCATTCCAAGGACCTCCCGCTGCCTCGCCTCAAGCGTCAACATCTATATGGAATTCTGCGTGCCTGATCCCTTCGACGGTTTCCCCCGAAGCAGGAACGATGGCCACCGGTTCCCTACCAGCCCTTGCCTTTCCAGCGACAGTAAACCAGCTTGGAGCGAGGTCCGTGACTCGGCTATGAATCAAAACACTTCTCTCACGTTTACCGGACGGCTAAGGAGCGTGCTTTGCGCCGTCCGTGGAATTGGCGTGATGCTCCGTTCTGGTTTGTCTCGTCGGACCAGAGCAAGTTCTTCAGACCAGATCCGTTACGATGGAATCGAAGCCGCTATAGAGCTTATGGACGCCTTTTCGGGCGCGAAAAGCGAGCCATGCCCCCTTTTGAGCTCACCTCCCCTCACTTATTCTCTTCCTGTTCAGCCATTTCCTCTGGTCCGACGAGAATCACGAGCATTCGACCCAAAGGGTATCTCGAATGAAGCGTTATTGGGAACGGACCGTTCCCAACTCTCGGTTTTCCCAGCCTCCGGCCTTTCCGCGAAGCGTCCGCAATTTGCGGACGGGTGTTTTAAGACCTGGCCTACAACGGGTTCCAAACATCGGTTTCAAGTCGCTGCGGTGGTCCTTTGAGTTTGTCGACAAAAAGTCACCACCGAGAGCGATCGAGCTTCGCGACTCACCCAGTTCGATCTCGCATTTTGGTCTCGTCGGACCATAACAAGATCTTTGGGCTTGATTGGTTCCAATGGAATCGAAGCCTGGGTCTCTCGCCCGCATGCCGGAGGCATGAATGAGAATAGCTTGGACGCTTTAGCGCCGAGACCCCAAGCGACCGACGAGTCTGAGCCCTGGGAGGGACGGTTGATCCTCCGATGACACGTCGCTTCTGGCACTTGCAGGGGCTTTCGCCCGTCCCTGCGGGACTTCGGGATCTTCTGCGCGGGTTCCCGGCACTGGAACTGCCGGGCTAGTGTCACCGCGTCCCTGCCGGGACGCCGAACTCTTGACCTAGCGCGAAGAGGACAACCTCTTTCCACCGAAAACAGCGAAAAACCCTAGAATCTTTTGGAAGTCATTGCTGCTAAGGCTGGCGCACCCGCAAGGAGTTGAACCTTGAACCTTCTGATCCGTAGTCAGATGCTCTATCCAATTGAGCTACGGGTGCACTGCGAAGACGAAAAGGACTTGGCTCCGTTCTCGCCTAAAGCTCCGAAGTGCGGTTACCGTATCATATCCGATTCTGAAGGGAAGTGGTTTTTCAATCGCCCTTCCAAAGCGGAACTTCCGAGCCGCAGGAGCAATTTGCTCTCAATGGTTTAGACGGTCCTGGGTCGGCGGCGGATCGAGGCTGGCGAGCCGAATTTGATTCGGTGTCCGCCCGCGCGATTGCGGCGGTGGCCGTCCGTGACCGTGATCGGCCTGGGGGACGTCTGTGCGAGGCGATATCGGAGGCCAAGGCGCTGAGAATGGGTGGTGATTGCTGGGTTTGCTGCTTTTCAGAAGTTAAGGCCGATGATGAACGCAGCGCGGCCATCGGACGTCGGTGACATTTTGTCACCAACGTTCTTAACTGCTGCACATCTGGGTATTATAATCCAGGAGGGGGCTTCGGTCGGCTTCAGCAGCGGGGCCGAGTTGCCCTTTTTTGGCGTTTTGAGCGCGGATCACAAGGGTGGTCTGGGATGGGGTCGCGATGACGGAGACTTGCCAGTTTTCAAAGTCGAGTTAATCGTTGGAACGTTATGCGAGTTCCCAAATCGACCGTTCGGTTGAAGTTGGTGGTTCAGGCGTGCGGCCAGCCTGAGCCTGTCACTTTGTGGCTCAACCCACGCAAGGATAAACGCTTCCAAGCGGCGGTAGAAGCGAATCGCGTCCTGACTGTGACCCAGGAAACGGTGGGCACGAAGAAGGATTTCGGGGTGGTGGGGTTCCATTCAGGCCAAAACCTGGGCTATTGGATCTTCCCGAAATCATTGCGCCGGTTTGCCGGCAAACGGGTGATTGGCTTGGACTACAGCTTATTGAAACAGCCGAAACTGGGAGATCGCCCCGCGCCTGAAGCTGGGAAACGCCACAAATCGAAGGCTCCCCTGCCCGCCCAGGCTCCCAAACCACAGCCGCAGCCCAAGAGTTTCCGAGTCACGTTCCGTTGCACGTCCACGGTTGAGATCACTCACGAAGTGTCGGCGTCCAATGTGTCCGAGGCCAAAGAGGTGGCGTCGGCCAGGATGTCGCGAAAGCGAATCGATTTTTCACGCGGGACGCAATCGCGGGTTGCGGTGCGAGTGAAGAAAGTGACCCAGGAAAGCCGGGATTCAGCGGCGTTATTCCGTCGGATCCGAGGGTTACCGGACTTGGGGGAAGGACCTGGGAGCAACCGGCGATAAGGCTGGCGGGTCTGGTTGGGAGTTAATGGGCTTGGAAGGTTGGGAGGGAAAACCTGACGGAGACCGTCCGGTTTGCGGTCGAAACAACGCCGCGCTACTGCCGCTGATCCTCCGGTGATCCTCCGGTGATCCTCCGGTGATCCTCCAGTGATCCTCCAGTGATCCTCCAGTGATCCTCCAGTGATCCTCCAGTGATCCTCCAGTGTGGCTGGGGTGCCGACACCCGGCACTGAGGAACGATCCAGAGCGGATTCTCGCGTCAATCCGGATCGTTCGCCGGGGTTGTGCAGAGCTTTTGCCGTGTTTCGTGCCGGATGCCCAGGTCCATCGGTGTTTCTCCCAAATGCCAGCGATCGCCAGCGACCGTTCTCAACTCGGAACGCCACGGGAGGTCCATCCCCTGCGTTTGAGAGCAAATAGCTCCTGGATCGGTGCCCCCCTGAGAATCTTGTCCACCAAGCTCGCAAAACCCGGGCGGACCTCGGCCGTGCAATCGTTCACAGCCGCTCGATAGGGTTGAATTCAGCGGCCGACGTTGCACCGACCGCACCAGGCCGGAACGATGGAAGCCCGCCAAAAACAGCAAATTTTATTTGTCGCGTGGGCAGATTCGCGGCAATCTCTCCGTCCCTATGAAACAGGTAAACTTGGGCATTATTGGCGGCGGCACCGTGGGCAGCGGTGTCTTTCTGCATTTGCAGAGGAATAGCGCCTTAATGTCCGCACGCCTGGGCATTGACATTCATTTGGCGAAGGTCGCGGTCAAAGCGTATGAAGAGCCGCAACGGAAGGTAGAGATTCCCCGCTCTTACCTGACGCTGGACTGGAAGACGGTGGTGAACGATCCGGAAGTCCACCTCATTGCGGAACTGGCGGGAGGGACGACGATTGCGCGGGAGATGATCCTGGCGGCACTGCGGTTGGGAAAGCCGGTGATCACGGCGAACAAAGCGCTGCTCTCGGCGCACGGCGAGGAACTTTTCCGGACAGCGCAGCAATTCGGTGCGAACCTTTACTACGAAGCGAGCGTGGCGGGTGGAATTCCGATTATTAAAGCGCTGCGCGAAGGCTTTGTTGGGAACCGGCTTACCCACATTTACGGCATCGTCAACGGCACTTGTAACTACATCCTGACGCGGATGAAGCAGGAAGGGGCCGAGTTTGAGACGGTGCTGAAGGACGCGCAACGGCTGGGCTATGCGGAAGCGGAGCCGTCATTGGATGTCGATGGCCACGATTCGATGCATAAAGTCGGGATCCTGGCGTCGCTCGCGCATGGGTTTTGGATCCGACCGCAACAGATTCATGTGGAGGGGATTCGGTCGATCACACCGACGGACATTCATTTTGCCGGACAGCTGGGCTATACCATCAAGCTGTTGGGCGTGATCAAGAAGGTGGGCAACCGAGTGCAAGTGGGGGTTTACCCGACGCTGATCCCGGACAGCCACGTGTTAGCGAGCGTGAATGGCGTGTTCAACGCCGTCTTTGTGCGCGGCGACGTGGTGGGCGACACGCTCTTCTACGGACGCGGCGCGGGCCAAGATGCGACCGCGAGCGCGGTGCTGAGCGACATTGCGGATGCCGCTCTCGATTTGAAATTTGGGACGAAGAGCCGCATTCCGCCGTTTGTGCCGCACGATCCGACCGGGAGCGTGCTCCCGATGGATGAAGCGGTGTCGCGCTATTACTTGCGGCTGAGCGTGGTCGATAAGCCAGGAACCCTCGCTAAGATTGCGACGGTGCTTGGCCAGGCCAACATTGGAATTTCTTCAGTGATTCAACCCGAGGGGCATGCCGGCGAGAGCGTTCCGCTCATTCTGATGATTCACGACGCACCCAACTCGGCCATGCGGCACGCGTTGGAGTTAATCCGTCAGCTCGATGTCGTGAAAGCCCCGCCGATGATGCTCCGCGTGGAAAACTTCGAATCCGTGTAAGACCCAGGTCATGGCACTTATTGTCCAAAAGTTCGGCGGCACGTCCGTCGGAAATACCGATCGCATTAAAAACGTGGCGAGCCGGGTGGCGAAATACCGGGCTCAGGGCGACCAAGTGGTCGTGGTCGTCTCCGCGATGAGCGGGGTGACCGATAGCCTCATTCGCCTGGCGAAAGAGATCATGCCGCTGCCGAGCGAGCGTGAGATGGATATGCTCCTGGCGACGGGGGAGCAAACGACGATTGCGCTGACGGCCATTGCGCTGCATTCGCTGGGAGTGGACGCGGTCTCCTTAACGGGCGCGCAGGCAGGAATCGTGACCGACGGCGTCCATACGAAAGCGAAGATTCAGAACATCACGCCTAAGCAAGTGCACGCGTTGCTGAATGCGGGCAAGGTCGTCATTGTGGCCGGGTTTCAAGGGCAAACGATGGACGGGCAGATCACGACGCTGGGCCGCGGCGGCTCGGACCTGACCGCGATTGCCTTGGCGGCCGCGCTGAAGGCGGACCTGTGCCAGATTTATACGGACGTCGATGGCGTTTACACCGCCGACCCGCGCCTGGTGCCGGGAGCGCGCAAGCTTTCGGAGATTTCCTACGATGAGATGCTCGAACTCGCGAGCCTTGGAGCGAAGGTGATGCAGTCGCGCTCGGTGGAATTTGCGAAGAAATTCGGCGTGGTATTTGAAGTTCGCTCGAGTCTAAATGACAACCCAGGAACGATTGTGAAAGAAGAAACGCAAAGCATGGAAGATGTGGTGATTCGCGGCGTGTCCCTCGACAAGAACCAGGCGAAGGTGACGCTGGTCTCCGTTCCGGACAAACCGGGTGTCGCGGCGCGAATCTTCAAGGCACTGGCGGACGCCGCCATCAACGTGGACATGATCGTGCAAAACGTGAGTCACGGAGCGGGTGTCCCAGCGACGGATCTTTCCTTCACGGTCGACAAGGCCGATTTGCTGAAAGCCAGGAAGGTGATCGACACGTTGCAGTCCGAGATCGCCTTTGGCGGGGTGCTGGCCGATGAGAAGATAGGGAAGCTTTCGATCGTGGGCGTCGGGATGCGAAGCCATTCCGGCGTGGCGGCGAGCGTTTTTGAGACGCTGGCGAAGGAAAACGTCAACATCGAGATGATCTCGACGAGCGAGATCAAGATTTCGGTTGTGATCGACCTGACGAAAGGCGAGCAAGCCATGCGCGCGGTGCATCAGGCATTTCTCGGAGCGTAGCCAAGCGCGGCACAACCCGGACCGCGGCCGCACACATTTCCGCTGTTCGATCTCATATCCGCAACGGACGTGGCCGTTGATCCGGACGAGCGACGGCTTGCTGAACAGCCTGGTTTGGATGCGGCTGATCTTGCGAACACAGCCGCGCTCCCTGAAACGCGCCGGAGAATGGCTAGTCTTGCCTCATTCGGTAAACGAACTGGAGTTTGGCATCGTCCCCTGCCCCCACCGTGACCGCGAGTTTATTGGTCTCCGCTGCGAACTTCGGATATTCATGGTAGACCGAGACTTCATAGTCGCCCGGAGGCAAACCCTTGATCTCGAACGTCCCATTGGTGCTGGTGATGGCGTAGAACGGATGGTCCAGGACGTGCACATAGCCGAGCATCCACGGATGCATAAAGCAGCGTAAATCGACGCCGAGCTCGGGTTTGTCGAAGACCTTTTCCAAGACGCGGCCGGTTCCAGGCATACCATCGTTGAAACCGCGGTTTTTCTTGGGCTGGGTCATGACGTTATGCAAGGTGGCGTCACTATTGTGAATCCGCAGGGGCTGCCCGGCCATGACGGCCGAGACGTGCGGGGTGTAGATGCAACGGATCTGGTCAATCACGACGGGCTCCTTCGGTGGCTCGAACTTCTTACCTTCCAATCCGTGGCTGACGTAGACGAGCACATTGGCGAGCGTGTCGAGATCGCCGTTCTTGCCGTAGACAAAGCGGTCCGAAAGCACTTCATGGCCCGCGCATGCCTCTTTGCAGAAGGAGTTCGCTGCGATCTGAGCGATGGGTTTACGTTCTGGTTTCGTGCCTTGAAACGTCACTAGCCCGACGATATTTCCGGCGCGCAATGGACTGAGAGCAGCGCTGGAAAGAATGAGGGTCCAAACCAGGGATTTCATTTATCCAAAGGAGCGGTCTTGGCGCCGGCTGGGATTTGCGTGCTGGTGACAACCTGCCACACGGAGCCAGGTGTGTTGGTGAACGGGTCTTTCCAGGCGCCGTACTGGCTCGTGGCATTCGCGACGTAGAGATTGCCCTTTTCATCTTCCCCGCCACAAGTCAGCTGGACCTGGGTATTTAACAATTCCTGCATTGCCCACGAGGAACCTTGGCGTTGCAGACCCCAGACCCGGCCTGAAACCCAATCGCCGACCAGGTAAGTGCCGTCTAGATCACCATATTGGTATCCGCGGCAAACGCCGATACCGACGACGCAATCGCCGTCTTGGCCGTGTTTGTATTCGGCAATGGGCCACGTGATATCCAATCCCGTGATCGCGTGATCCTTTTCGATCGGAAACGAGTGGACGCCGCAGGTGAGGCTCCAACCGTAATTCTCTCCTCCCTTGCTCGCCGCGGGCTGGTAATTGACCTCTTCCCACATGTTTTGGCCAATGTCTGCGATGTAAAGATCGCCCGTCTTGCGATCAAAACTGAATGTCCACGGGTTGCGAAGTCCGTAGGACCAGATCTCGGGCTTCGCATGCTGCTTGATCTTGGAGAACTCGAGTTCAGGAACTCCGAACAACGTCATCTGTTTCAGCTCGGCTGCTTTGACGAATGGATTGTCCTTGGGCACGGTGTAGCCGCCTTCTTCGTTAACTTTAATGCGAAGCATTTTGCCGAGCCAGGTTCCGAGGTTCTGGCCGGCCTCAATCACATCGCCTTCCCAGCCGCCATCTCCGACGCCAACGTAAAGATAACCGTCTGGCCCGAAGGCGATCTTGCCACCGTGGTGATTGGCGTAAGGGAAATCAATGCGCATGATCGGCTTGGCGGTGGTCATGTCCGCTTTGTTCGGGTCTTCCGAGGATACTTTGTATTGGACGATGAACGTGGAACCGTTGAACCACATGTCCGCGTAACTGACGTAAAACAGTCCGTTGCTCTTGAAGTTTGGGTGAAACTCGATGCAGTACAACCCTTCTTCCAGAAACTGAAAAAGTGTATTCGCGGTATTGTCGAAAAAAGGTTCGGACAGAACTTTTCCGTTCTTAATAATCTGAATGCGGCCGGGACGCTCGCAAACGAAGAGGCGGCCGGAACCATCGCGTGGACTGGCCACGTGGATGGGGTCAACGAAACCGCTCGCAACTTCCACTAATTGGATCGACGCGCTCTTGGCGAGCTTACCGCCGGGGCGCGCCACGTCGGTCGCCGCTTGAGAATCGAACGGGTAATAACTGCACGAAGCCAAAGCAAGGCCTAGAAAGAGAGTCCGTTTCATAGTGTGATGTGCCTGGGAACTGCCGGACGGTAAAAGGACGCTCCGGTGTTGTCAATACCCGCACGATCTCACAACAGCCCGAGGGCGTATCTCGACAGTACCACCACGATCGCGGGATCTATCCTAATGCCATTCGGTAATTCTATTCAGTCCCGGAAGGGACAGAATGAGAGAAGCCCGGTCGCTTTAGCGCCGGGTGCTCAAGTGAGAGGGCCCAAGCCCCGGAGGGGCGGCTGAGTGCGGCGAGAAAGGGCGTTTGTTCTACGACCTTGTGATCCGCTTAATCTCCGGTTCTTCCGTTCAATGCCACGTCCTCGGCCGTCCCGTCGGGACTGGAATCGCGCCCATTCAACCCGGGCAAAACGCCGAGCTTGTTCGAGTTGCCCCATCCGGGGCGCCAGGAGGCAATTACTGAATGGCATTAGAATTTATCCCGCAGGAATGCCCGCAGTAATGACCGCGATCGCGAAGGATTCGAGCGCCTTGCTGGCCGCATCGGACGGTCCGGCGGCCTCAAGTCCGCGCGCCAACAAAGGGTGGTACTGTCGAGATGCACCCAGAGCCCGAGCACTTTTGATGACACGATGGTTGGGCTCCATTGGCAGAGCTCTCCCGGCCCTAATCCTGACTCTCGACGAGCGACCAAGCATCGGAATTCCCGACCCGCGGCGAGATGCCGCTGCCACTTTGCGGCTGATCCGACGACGCAGCCGCGCCCTGTCAACGCACGGGAAGTCCTCGCTCAGGTGCGATCCTTCAGACTCGTGATACCGGCCTTGGAAGCGCAATGAGCGCAACAGAAGTAGTTGCCACCGGATTCCAGGCCATGACCGATAATGCGGCATTTGCAGTGTGAACAGGCAGGCGCCAAGGCCGAGATCGCACACTCGAAGCTATCGAAATAGTGGGAAATGCCGTTGTGCACAATCTCAAGCGGCTTGTCATACTCGTTCCCGCACACCTCGCAGGCAGTGCCCCCATGCGCTTGAAAGTCACTGGTCGTTTTCTGCTGTTGCGTTGTCGTCGCCATATTTCTGAACTTAGCGCGAGGTAGGAGCTGGATCTATGAGGCTCCCCCCCGATTACACGCATCCGGGATTCCGCGGGTGAAGTCAAATGGGATATCGTTTCTGGGGCGCGGTTGGGGCGAGTCTAACCAAGGCCTGGCCGCAACAGTCTCGCAACCGCGGTCCGTCCTTGGGGCGCGGTTGCAGCCGCAGGATCAACTGCAGTCTGAAAACAAGCGGCGGCGGGTCGGACGGCACAGCCGCGGTCCGTAATCCCCCCTCGGCCTCTCAACGCGGGCGCCCGGGAACGGTCCGGAGAGTTCAGGGAGCGTTCGAACGTCCCGAGGGTTTGTCGACAAACGCACGCAAGATCTGGAGGTAACCATCCAACATCTTATCCGCTTCCGGACCCAGATCTTGCTTGACCTCTTCTGCTTCCTGCAAGGTTTGCAAAGCCCGCGTGCGTAAATCGGAAACGCTCAGAGACCCGGTCATGAGCCCGCGGAGGAGTTCGGTATACTGACGGTTCGCCTCGGGGCCAGCCTGGGCGAGGAGATCCTCTGGGATGGGTGCCACTCGATTACTGAGGGTGGTCTGGGCTTGCTGTTTCAGAGCGAGATCCAAGGCGGGCAACGTCTGGGGAACAGACCCGGACGAGCGATTGGTCGCGGCCAACGGCTGGCCGACGCTCTCAGCATTGCCGAATGTGTTCCGTGCGACTCGGGAACGTGGAAGCGTGATGGGTCCCTGCACCTCACTTCGCAGCGTAACGTTGGTCCGATTCACGGAAACAACATTGCCGGAGTAGCGGTCTCCGTTGACCATCTCGATCCAGGCTGCAAAACAGACCACAACCACCAAAAGAAGGATGAACCCGGCGGCGCCCGCGCGGAGGGCCAGTCGAAGCCCAGGTCGACGAGACTTAGGTGAATTGGTATCCATCGGAACGCTCGTCCCCTTCTCTACGACGCTCAGGCGCTTTAGTCAACCGGAGGATTCAGCGGTGCAACGCACGCGCCCGATGTGGACGGGGTGCAAGGACAAGAAGGGCGCATGGGCTCGAGAACTGGCAACAAGCAGCCCACCTGGACTTGTCGTGGCGCGCTATCATTGACAAATGGCGAAGGCAAGATTCAATCTGCGAGAATGAAAGACCGGCGGCTGAATCTCACGGATTCCGTTTTCATCACGGCTCTGGTGATGGCGGTTGGCATCGCCGTCGCGGATTTGGCATTGGGTCCGAGCGTTTCATTCGGATTCCTTTTGCTGTTGCCAGTAATGCTTTGTGCCTGGGGTTGTCCAAGTTGGCAGCGGCTCGTCGTCTGCACAATTGCCGCCTGCCTTTGGCTGGGCCTGGACTTGTTCTACAATGAGCATTCGGCCGAAGCGTTGGTCCGAGGACGTCATGCGGTGATTGGACTGGGAATGCTATTGATCGCCAGCGAACTCACCGCGCGCGCCGCGCGGCAGAATGCCGCACTCAACTACGAGATTTCACAGCGGAAATGCGTTGAGGCGCGGCTGCGCGAGTTAAACGACACGCTCGAAGAAAAAGTCGCCCAGCGGACTACCATCCTCGAGACACGTTCCAGCGAACTGGCCCAATCCGAAGCAGCCCTCCGACGCCAAGCGGAGGTGCTGGAGTCGGTCCTGGAGAGCATGAGCGATGGCGTTGTCGTGCTCGACGATGGAGGCCAGGTGCGATTGTGCAACCCGGAAGCCGGCCGATGGTTGCGGATTTCCGTGGGGATGACGAGCTTTCGCGAGTGGCTCCAAAACCGCGATGCGCCATTGGTCGCTGGAGCTTTAACGCCGCAAACGGCCGGCAACGAATGGAAGCAGGTGTTGCAGGCTGCACAGACTGGGCAGCCGTTACGCAACCTTCAAATTGGGTCGCGCTCGACGGACGATGTGGAACGAACGGCCCTGTGGGATGTCGTGCCGCTCCGAAACGCGGCTGACCGGCCCGTAGGCGCAGTCGCAGTGGGCCGCGACGTCACGGAATTGGCCAATGCCCAGCAGCGCTTGATCCGATCCAACCGCGACTTGGAAGAGACCGTGCGAGCGAGAACGGTGACCTTGGCGGAACGAGCGGCGCTGCTCGAATTGAGTTTTGACGCGATCATTGTTCGCGACGCTCAAGATCGAATCACTTACTGGAACAAAGGTGCCGAAGAAATGTACGGCTGGGACAGAAAAACGGCTCACGGGCAGACAACCCACAGCTTGCTGCAAACAGAGTTTCCCGAGCCGCTCGCGGAGATTCAGCGGGAGCTCAAACAAGCCGGCCGATGGAGCGGGGAATTGGTCCATACCTGCCGAAACGGACGGCAAATCAATGTGGCCACGCGTTGGACGTTGCAACTGGACGACCTCGGCCATCCGGTCGCGGTGCTGGAGAGCAACTCGGACATCACCCAACACCGACAGATGGAGGTCGCCTTGCGTCGCACGCTCGAGCAAAAAGTAGCCGAGCGCACCGCGACAATCGAGAAGCGCACCGCCGAGTTGAGCGCATCAGAAAAAGCATTACGACGCCAGGCTCAAGTTCTCCAGTCGATTCTGAATAGCATGGGCGACGCCGTGATTGTGGCGGACGTTCACGCCAATGTTCTCTTGTGTAATCCGGAAGCAGCGCAACTGTTAAGACTTGGCGCGAAAACGGGGCGACTCATGAGCACCGCCCACGATCATGAATTGCGAGAGACGTCCACCGACCAATCTCGACCAGAGCGGCCGCACCCGCTCATTCTTTACTTAGGCGGAAAGACTCTGGACGGCGCCGAGATGCTTTTGCGTCCAGACGGGAGCAACCAGGAGATCTGGGCTCTGGTGAGATCTCGGCCGCTCATCGATGAAGGAGGCGAATTGGAAGGGACGGTGATCGTCCTGACGGACGTTACCGTCCGCAGGTCCCTGGAAAAGCAAGTCGCCGAAATCAGCGAGCGGGAGCAAAGGCGAATCGGGCGGGACTTGCACGACGGCGTCTGCCAGCAACTCGTGAGCACTGCCTATGCGTGTAATATGCTGGCCGAAACTTTGGCAGAGCAAGGGGTTTCCGGCGCGAACCAAGCCACTGAAATATACCGATTGATTCACGATGCCATCATTCAAATCCGCAATCTGTCGCGGGCGCTTCACCCCGCCGATCTGACTGGCGATGGGTTAACCTCCGCGCTGGAAGAACTGGCCCAGACAGTCCAGGAAACCACCGGGATTCGATGTTGCTGCAAGAGCGCGAATTTGATAATGATATCAGATCAAGCTGTGGGAACGCATTTGTACCGGATTGCTCAGGAAGCGGTCAATAATGCGGTCAAGCACAGTCAAGCATCTGAGATTAACATCGAACTTGCCGGATCGTCTGAACAGCCGATCCTAAGAGTGAGTGACAACGGGATTGGCGTGCAAGCAAGTAACGGTTCAAAAAAGGGTATGGGCTTCGGAACCATGAGTTATCGGGCGCGGATGATGGAGGCATCGCTATCCATCGGATCGGGGCCGAGTGGCGGAACCCTGGTGACCTGCTCTCTCGATCAATCCAATGGGAAGGGCAATTCTTGAGTTCGGAATCTACCATTCCCACCGTGGGCAAAAAGCGGGTGTTTCTTGTCGATGATCACCCGATGATCCGCGAACGACTTGGGCAATTGATCGAGCGCGAAGCAGATCTGGAAGTTTGCGGTGAAGCGGAGGATGGCCCCCCTGCCCTCCAAGGGATTTTAGAGACGGAACCTCATATCGTCATCCTCGACATTTCGCTGAAAAAATCGAGCGGCTTAGAATTAATCAAGGACATGCAACGGCAATGTCCGTCGCTTCCTATTCTAGTCCTTTCCATGCATGACGAATCGCTCTACGCAATGCGGGCCATGCATTCAGGAGCTTCAGGGTACATCACGAAAATCGCTCCGTCGCGAGACGTCCTGACTGCCATTCGCCGCGTGTTAGAAGGAGGAATCTACTTTAGTGATGCGATGCAACATCGCATCATTCAGAATCAAATTGGACGCTCGGTAAAAACCGCGGATCCCCTCGAGCAGTTGACCGATCGGGAACTGGAAATTCTTCAACTGCTCGGGCGTGGCCTGGAGACCAAGCGCATCGCAGACGAACTTCGTATCGGCATCAAATCGGTCGAAGCGTACCGAGTGCGCATTAAGGAAAAGCTCGGGTTACGTAATGCCACGGAGCTTCTCTTTTACGCGATGCAGCAAGCGCAGGAGCGACGGTGATGGCGCCGCGAGGTTTCGGCGCTGCCAAACTCTCTCATCCAAACCTTCGACGGTGCACGGCCTGGCCCTTCACGACCGGGGCAAGATCTAAGCAGAGCCTAAGCCATCCTCTCGCAAACGGTCCAAATCGTCCGTGGATCCGTGGAATCTGAGGCCGGGCTCATCTGGGTAACGACAATAGGTTTTTCCTAACAGCAGTTCTAGGATCGGCCCCATTGTCTCTCGCTGACTCACCGTGTTACAACCAACATAAGTAAAAAACCGGCGCCAACCGGTCAAGTGGGGTGGGTCATTATTGCAAGTTCCATCGGATGGGTCCAGCTGTGCCCATTTAAAGGTTATGCTGTTCGAAGCAGCGCCTGAAAACACCGCTCTGTGTAGGCACATTGAATGCAAAAAGATCTCAACTTTATCAATCGGCAATTGGCTGAAGAATTCGGCCGTATGGCGGGTAAGCGCCTCTTCATTAGCGGCGGCGCGGGTTTCCTCGGCTATTACCTCGTCCAATCCGTGTTGCATTTCAACGACGCCAATCCACTCGACCGCAAGATTGAGCTCATTGTCTGCGACAATTACATCCGAGGATTACCCGCTTGGCTGGAGCCGTTGGCGAAGCGCCCTGACTGCAGGTTGTTAAAGCACGATATTACAAGCCCGTTGCCCGAGGAGGTAGGCCCGATCCACTATGCGATCCATGCCGCCTCAATCGCGTCTCCCACGTTCTGTCGCAAGCACCCGATCGAGACGATGGACGCAAACGTCAATGGCCTTCGTTTGCTGTTGGAAAAGTGCCAAAAACAGCAGGAAGCCGGAAATTCTATCGAAGGTTTGCTCTTCTTCTCGACGAGCGAAATTTACGGGGATCCGCCGCCTGACCAGATCCCAACGGCTGAGACCTACCGAGGCAACGTCTCGTGTACCGGTCCACGGGCATGCTACGACGAATCGAAACGGTACGGCGAGACACTTTGCGTCAATTTCGCGCATCAATACACCATCCCCGTCACCATTGTCCGCCCGTTCAACAATTATGGCCCGGGGTTGCGCCTTAGCGATCGCCGTATAATTCCGGATCTAGCTCGAGACCTGCTCGCTGGCCGAGACCTGATTTTACTTTCGAATGGAACTCCCACTCGGACCTTTTGTTACGTCGCCGACGCCGTGGTGGGTTACTACAAGACCCTCGTTCGCGGTCGGCCAGGTGAGGCCTACAACATCGGCACGACTACCCCGGACGTCTCTATGTCCCAACTGGCGGAGATGCTGGTGGAACTGGCTCGCGAGCAATTTGGATACAGTGGCAGAGTCGTTTACCAACGGAGTTGTGAAACAGACTACCTGACAGACAATCCGCAGCGCCGGTGTCCTTCCATTGAAAAGGCTAAGTCAGAGCTTGGGTTTAATCCGCAGATTTCCTTGCGCGAGGGCCTTTCCAGGACACTCGATTGGTACCGCAACCACAAAGACGGGAAGCAGACAGGATGAACTTCTCATCGTCGGAGCTGGTTATGTCGGTCTAGTCTCGGGTGTCTGCCTGTCGGAAAAAGGAATGACGTGATCTGTGTCGATCCCGATCAGCATCAGGTCGATCAAATCAGCGCCGGAGTGTGTCCAATCCATGAAGCAGGACTACGGCCACTCCTGGAGAAACACCAGGGACGCTCCTTTCGAGCGACCACTGATCTAAAAGGGGCAGTGCATCAGAGCGAGTTGACTCTCATCGCGCTTGGCACGCCATTCAAAGGAAAGCGAATCGATCGTTCCTTGGTGGAAAAAGCGGCCCGGCAGATCGTTTTGCGGAAACTCTCATGGATGCCATTCATGACGCAGCGGCGATTCTGGGGCTGACTCGCTGGCCGCAATTCTCCGAGATTCCCAAATTGATCTCCAGGCTCGATTTCAGCCCTGTGATTATTGACCGTCGGCGGCAGTTGAATCGCTAAGTCTTGTCGGGATATGCAGGAATCGGTCTGGGGCGAGTGTAAAGCGAACGATCGGTTGCCCAAAGTGTACTTCTGGAGCTTGTTGTCGGCGGTGGCCCGCACGCTGCGGCTAGTATTCCGAATCGCTTTACTCCCTTCTGCGACCATGAATGTATCCGTCCACCGGTGCTGGCGAGGTTTCGAAACCTCCTGATTCTTGGATCCAGATGGGCGATAAAGCCAGCTGGAAGGGCAATTGACCCCCCGCCAAAATCAGAGTTTCCCTGATATCCAGGCTTTTGAGGAAGGCGTACTATGGCTTCACGGAGATGATCGATTGTGCCCCGGTCGTTTCCTCAGATCACCCGTTCACGACAACCAATCAACTATGATGAAAACCCATTCCTCTGATCGACTGCGGAAACACTCATGCACGCCCATTGTCCTTTTGGGCGCGGCCTTAGGGATGACCTCGGCCATTCAGGCCAGCGTCATCGTAACCACAGACCCGTCAGTGATTGCAGCCTTCAAGGCGGGCGCAACCGTCGAGAATTTCGACAATCTGACAGCGACGAGCATTACGTCGTATTCGCCGGTAATACTAAACAGCACAACGACGACGTTTAGTACGCGGGATGCGGCAAACACGCCGACCTACGATACCGGCGGCGCAACACCGACTAACCCTGCCGGTAATCCCGGCGCTCCAGTAGCCGTGTTGGCTCCATCGGGTGGAATTGCAGGCGACGTCGCATCCCCAAATAACGTTGTCGGGCCGGCATTGCCGTCCGATTTTGGCGCGCCTCGAACCCCGCCGCTTACCGCTCTAGGGGCGAACTTTATGGAAGTTGCTATGCCGGCGGGCAAGGATGCAATCAAGATCGGTTTGTTTGTCACGAGCGGCACGGTGCTCGTGCAGATTCAAGATACGAACCTGCAAACATTGGAATCCACAACGGTTTCGGCGGGTTCATTCGTTGGATTCACCAGGAATACGGCGGATATTCGAAACGTCTCGATCGTTTCTACGACTCCATCATTGACCATTGACGATTTCACCTATGCCTTTACGGCATCGACGGGTGGTGGTGGTGGTGGTGGCGGCGGTGGGAGTTCCGTTCCTGAAACCGGCAGTGCGATTAACCTGGCGTTAGCCGTTTCGCTGCTAGGCTTTATTCGTTGGAAGTTCCGAGCCAACCACGCCTAAGCGTTTGGTGTGGGCGGCGCGGGTTCTGACTCGGTTGTTTATTTCAAGCTGGAGAGCGGGCCGTCGTGGCCAGCTCTTCCGTTTTCAAAGGAGACGCCCGATCACTTTCGAGTCCAGGCTTGATTCAGAGACTCCACGCGGCATTCTCCCTGCGCTTAGGGACGCTCGCGTGGTAAGATTGAATCATGCAATCGCTTAGGCACTTTGCCTCTCTTCCGGCTTGGACGAACTGGGTCAGATTATGAAAGCGCGTCCACTCCGACCCCAATTGGATAGCTGGTTCCGGGGCGTTGCGGGTTGCACTTCATCCTTGCCCTTCGGAGCAATAGCCGCTACGGGCTTAGGTCAAGACAGCTCCACGACCACGTTTCGCCTATGAAAAACCTCCCACCATTCCGCCGAGACTCCCGCGTGCCACGCCGACGCTTCCTGGCCCTCACGGCGATGTCGTTATCTTCGCTCGCCATTGCCAATTTGGCACAAAGCCAAAACTCCCCCAGAAAGCCGTCCGTCTCTGACGGGAAACTCCGCGTTATTGTTTTCGGCGCTCATCCGGACGACTGTGAGCTGAGCGCCGGTGGCACCGCTGCAAAATG
>JBGAIN010000157.1:0-19171 GCA_044225505.1 Limisphaerales bacterium | reverse complement strand
CGCGTCGAGTTGATGCTGATTCATGATGGCGTCGATCCCTTCCTCTCGCGCCAAGCGCCGGCAATCTTCCAATGCCTTAAGATAGGCCGGCTCGGAGAGCGGTCCTTTGTTTTGCGCTTGAGACAGAATTTCCTGACCGAAAAACGGCATCTCCTCGCGACGATGGCTCTCGTTAAACTCGATAATCTCCGCGAGAGTTTTTACGCCTCGCCCCGGTTCCAGGTCAGCGAGGTATTTGTTCAAATCCGCCTTAAACTCGTAAAGCAAAACTTCCATTTCGACGTTGCCGAACTTCCCGTAGGATGGCACATCCGCGGGGTCAATCAACGTGGCCCTCTGCTCTCGCAGCACGTTCAATGCGGACTCCGCGACCCTCCCGGCCTCGGGCGTGAGGTCAAAGAATTTCCGGCAGACTCCCAGGCGTGCGCCCTCAAGACCCTTCGTATCGAGGAACCGGGTGTAATCGGATTCCGCGCGGCACGCGTTGGTGATCGGATCGTTTGGATCGCGACCGACCAGGGCGTTTAGAAGCAGTGCGGCGTCGGTGACAGTGCGCGCCATGGGCCCGGCCGTATCCTGGCTGTGAGCGATTGGCACGATCCCAGAGCGACTCACCAGGCCGAGTGTCGGTTTGATCCCCACGACTCCGTTCACGGAAGAAGGCGAAACGATCGATCCGTCCGTCTCTGTTCCCACGGCCAGGGGACAAAGATTTGCCGCCACGGCGACCGCGGAACCGGAGCTCGATCCGGACGGGTTGCGATCAAGGACGTAAGGGTTCTTGGTCAAGCCGCCGCGACCGCTCCATCCACTCGTCGATCGGCTGGAACGAAAATTCGCCCACTCACTCAAATTGGTTTTTCCCAGGAGAACCGCTCCGGCAGCTCGGAGTTGCTGCACGAGAAAGGCATCTGCCTTGGCGACCGATTCCAGGAGCGCCAAGGATCCGGCCGTCGTCTTCATTCGGTCGCGGGTGGCAATGTTGTCCTTGATCAGGACGGGAATTCCGTGCAACGGGCCGCGCGGGCCGACCGATTTCAGTTCTCGATCCAAAGCGCGAGCGACAGCGATGGCATCGGGATTCAGCTCGATGACCGAGTTCAGAGCTGGGCCCTGACGATCCACCATGTCGATACGTTCCAAGTATTTCTTAACGACGTCGACGGCGGTCAACCGGCCTGAGTCTAGCACCTTGCGAAAATCAGCGAGGGTCCATTCATGGAATTCAAACGGAGCCGGACTCGGAAGGGACGGACGGGAGTGTGGCGCTTTCCCGGCAATGGTCAAAGGAGCAATCCCCAAAAACGCCGATTTAACGAAGTGTCTCCGGTTCATTGGCGTCACTGTGCCCAGGGCCGCCTAATGATTCAAGCCGAGGGCGATTCGATAGTTCTGTCCTCCAGCCGCCTGGAGCGCCGGACTGGAGTCAAAAGCGTCCCTGCGCTAAAGTCGGCCTGTGCCCGAGCTTCCCGACATCGAAGTTTACATCGAAGCGTTAGAAACTCGTGTTCGCCAGACTCGACTGACGCGGATCCAAGTCGCCAGTCCATTTCTCCTCCGCACGGTCCGTCCGCCGATCAACGCGGTTGAGGGCGAAACGGTGGTCGCATTGCATCGTGTAGGGAAACGCATTGTGATGGAATTCACCTCTGGATTGTGGCTGGTGATGCATCTGATGATTGCAGGACGCCTGCATTGGTCAGATTCTGGAGGCAAACCCCTAAAGCGAATCACCGCCGCCCTCCTGCAGTTTGAGTCGGGAATTCTCACTCTCACCGAATCGGGGACTCAGAAGCGCGCCTCGCTCCATCTGATCGAGCGTGGCTCCGGCTTGGCCGCCATCGATCCAGGAGGCCTCGAAGTTCTGACCTGCAACGTTACTCAATTCAGGGAAGCACTCACGCGTGAGAACCACACCGTGAAACGCGCGCTGACCGATCCGCGCATTATCAGTGGCATTGGCAATGCCTACTCCGACGAGATTCTACACGCCGCCAGGGTATCCCCGGTCGTTCAGACCCACAAACTGTCGCCAGAACATTTTGAGACTCTTCATGCCGCCAGTCAATCGACTTTAAGGTATTGGAAGGATCTCCTCCGGACGCAAGCTGGCAATGCCTTTCCAGAGAATGTCACGGCATTTCGACCAGAAATGGCAGTGCACGGTAAATTCGGACAACCCTGCCCGGTTTGCGGATCCAAGGTTCAGAGGATCCGCTATGTGAACAACGAGACCAACTATTGCCCAGCCT
Source organism: Limisphaerales bacterium (assembly GCA_044225505.1). Lineage (GTDB taxonomy): Bacteria > Verrucomicrobiota > Verrucomicrobiia > Limisphaerales > SIBE01 > JAXMHN01. The sequence goes on along the minus strand of JBGAIN010000157.1, from coordinate 16,919 downwards.
GCCAGACCGGAGGAAAACTGCTCGCGGACCGTTCTCTGTCGCTGCTCCTTCGCAAGGATTGGCCTCGGACACCTGAAGAATTGGAGGAATTACGCTGCCGTTGATGCAAGCTGGGCGGCCTGCCGCGGGCGCGGCCACCACCAGCCTCGGACCTCACGCACTGGACCGGTTTATTGTCTGGCAGAATCGCTCATCGGTCGCATTGTCAACGGGTCGCGCAATGGACGGTCGATCAGCTTCCCTTGAGTCAGAGATTGAAGGGTGACGGGATGATCAGGGTGTCCGCGCAGGATCTCCTCTTTTTGCCCCACGACCAAAACGACTAACTTTTCTGGCTGCAAATAGCGTTCCGCGACGCGTTTCACATCGTCTGCGGTAACGGCCTGGATCTTCTGGCGATATGTCTGCCAATATTCCGGGTCCTTCGCGAACCGCCCGGTCAGTTCATCCTCGGCAAACACACTGGCCGTTCTGGCTTTGGTCGAAAAGTTGCGAGGAAACGATTCGATAAACGACTGTTTTGAGGTGACCAACTCTTCTTTGGAAGGAGCGGTGCCAGACAGCCTGGCCATTTCCTCCAAAAGAATCGACGCGGCATACGCGACCGTCCGCGATTTTGATTGGAACATCGCCGTAAAGGTCGCTGGAAAGTATGTCCCACCAGGGAAGTGTGATCCTGCCGAGTAGGCCAGGCCTTCATCCGAGCGGACCCGGTTCACAATGCGTGAGGTGAATCCGCCACCGCCGAGAATGTCGTTCATGACTGTCACAGGGAAGAAATCCGGGTTATCCCGCTGGATTCCCGGCAAGAGAATCGAGGCACGTCCCTGGTTAACCTCCTTGTTGACCAGGTAGGTGCCCGGAGCGGCAAACACGGTATTGGTCGGAATTGATGGAGAACGGTCTCCCGAGAATGGCCAGTCCGAAAACAGGGTCTCCAACTTGCGGATCATCTCCTCTCGGACAAAATCGCCGCTGGCAGCCACCACGAAATTTGCGGGGTGGATCCATCGTCGATGGAACCCCTGCAAATCCGACTGTGAAATGCCTTGGACCGAAGCGGCGGTAGGGAGTTGATTCGCCCAAAAATCCTCACCGTACGCGAGATAGCGACGTTCCCGCGATTCAATGGCGGCGGATTCATCGTTTCGTTGTTGCATCTCCTGCAAGAGTTGTTGCTTGCGCAAAGCGAGCTTGTCCTCCTGAAAGCGCGGTTGACACAAGACTTCGCGGAGGAGGCCCAAGCCCTCGGGCAGGTCCTTGGAAAGCAAGTTCAGACTGACGGTTCCGTGAGTATCTCCGAACGCAGAGTTCAGGCGAGCGGCCAAAAAGTCCAACCGTTCCTCTAGATCGTCGGCCTTTCGGTCAATCGTGCCCCCGCGGGCGAGGAGGTAACCGGCCAGATCCTCCAGTCCTTCTTTGCCACGCGGAGTCAGGTATCCACCCGCGCGCACGTAAACCACCACATTCACCAGCGGTAGCTCACGATCCGGAATCACATACGCCACGGGTCCAGCCTTCAAGCGCACGCGCACGTCCGCGGCGCGCGGTGGCTGGTACTGCAGCGGGGGAAAAGACAGCTTCTCCGGCCGGTCGGGAATAGTCGAACGAGCTTCTGCCTCGGCGGCCAATCCAACGAAGCCTTGTAAAACGAGCAGAGCCCCGGCAACAGTGACCCGGATCGAGGGTCGGTTTTGGGAAAGACAACAGAGAGACTTCATGGTTGGGCAGCAGGACTGGAATCGTGAGTTTCGGTCCGGGTTGGAGATCCTTTACGCAGGTAAACGGCCACGGACCGGTTTTCCTTTGTGAAATAAGTGCGTGCGACCCGTTGAATATCGGCAGCGCTCACAGCCTGATAGAGCGGCGCTGCTTGGTTGACTTCGCGCCAATCGCCAAGGCCTTCACTGTGGAGCACCTGCATCAGAATCGGAAAATTGGCCGCGAGCTTCCGATATTCAGCAGCCGCAAAATTGTTTTTGACTTTCTGCAATTCTAGCGGTGGCACTGGCTCATTCTTGAGCCGATCCAATTCGGTGTAGATGGCAGTCTCGACTTCTTGCGGCGAATGACCGTCGCGGGCTTCTCCGCCAGCATTGAAGACCCCAGCCCACTTGCGCGAGTCCTGGTCGGCGTAGGTTTCTGTGGCGACGCCCGAGCCTAGGACCAAACCCTTGTGCAGCCGGCCTGTCCGCGTGGAAAGCAACTGGGCTAAGACCTCCAAGGGGTAGGAATCCTTATGCTGAAACGGCACGGTATGCCAGTAAATGTCCACTTGCGGATTGGCTTCCGCATCGGCGGACATCCGCTTTTCGGCGGACTGTGGCACTTCCATCGTGACGACATCGGGGGCTGGTTTCGTTCCCGCTGGAATACGGCCAAAATACTTCTCACAGAGTTGCTCTGTGGCTCCGCTTTGGAAATCGCCGACCAGGACCAGCGTTAGGTTCTGAGGAGCATAATAGATCGAATAAAACTCATCCGCTTGAGCTTTGCTAATGGCCGGGATGTCCGATGGCCATCCGACCACGGGCCAGTGGTAAGGATGCGATTGCCAGATCAACGACTCGAACTCCTCGGCAAATTTACCTAACGGGGTCGACTCCGTCCGCATGCGCCGTTCCTCGAACACCACGTCGCGTTCGGCATAAAACTCACGAAAAACCGGATGCAAAAGGCGTTCAGACTCCATCCAGGCCCATAGCTCGAGTTTATTGGCAGGGACATTGATGAAATAGCCGGTCATGTCTTGGCTGGTGAACGCATTCATGCCAGAAGCCCCGGCCGCCGTATAAATACGGTCGAATTCATTTTTGACCAGGATCTCGCGCTGTTGCCGAATGAGATCGGCAAACTGTTTTTGGAGTTCTTTCATGCGCGGGCTTTGATTCTCCGGCTTGAGCAGGTCGTCGACTTCGCCTCGCCGATAAGCCGTCCGTAGTTTCGCATCCTCGGCGCGCATTTCATCGCGGACTTTTTCCTGAGCGGCGATGATTTCCAGATCTCGGTGGTAGTTCTTGGTGCCGATGGTGGGTGTTCCCTTGAACATCATATGTTCGAAGAGATGCGCGATGCCTGTTATCCCCGGACGTTCGTTGGCGCTACCAACGTGCGCCACCCATCCTCCCGCCACGGATGGCTCATCGCGCCGCTCGACCATCAACACTTTCATGCCGTTCGAGAGCTTCCGCTCAACGACGGGGACTTGTTGTGCCTGCGGGCTGGTTAGCGCCCAGGGACCGAGCAGCAACGCCCCGACTACAATTAGCATGGGCAACGTGCGGCGGCTCCGCTTGAGCCCTTTCTCGTTTTCCTGCGGTTTCATAAACACCATGATGCAATCATTACTCCAGAAGCCGGAATTAAACAAATTTCATGGGCACACCTCATCGCCACCTGACAATGGCTAGTTTCCTTTGACCGGCAAGATCACGGTTACAGTCGTTCCCACTCCCGGCGACGAATGGACTCGGATCTTGCCCTGGTGTGCTTCGACAATCTTCGCGACGATCGCCAGGCCCAGGCCGGTCCCTTTCTGCTTCGTCGTGCTTAGAAGTGACGTAAAAGCCCGTTTCTGCTGCTCTGGAGACATTCCATCGCCCGTGTCTTTGAACGCGATCATGACGCGCGCGCGCGGTTTCGATGACGATCCGTGACTCGGGCGAGAAATCACCGTGAGTCGCCCCCCGCGAGGCATCGCTTCCAAGGCGTTGAGTGTCAGATTGAGGAAGACTTGCTCCAGTTGGGTGGCATCGGCCATGACGGCTGGCAGCGTCGGGTCGAGCTTCCGGACCAGCGTCACCCCATGGTGTTTCAACTTGTGCCTGGTGAGCAATCCCAAGTCATCAATGAGTTGATTCAGATTGACGGGCGCCAATTGGGGTTCGTTGCTACGAGCCAAATCGAGCACGTGCTCCACGATCTTATTAAGATGATCCATCTTTTGCCCGATAACCTCCACATCTTTGGATCGAGGATCCGTGGACGGAAAGCTGAGGTCAAGCGAGTGGTAAAGCATCTTCATGACCGTCAACGGATTTCGGATCTCATGGGCCACTTCCGCGGCAAGCAGCCCGATCACGGAGAGCTTTTCGCTTTGCCGCAATTCCTCCTCCAAACCGACAATACGATCGTAAAGTCGCGCTTTCTCAATGGCGACAGCGGAAAGATCCGCCAACGCAGAAAGGATCCGGATCTCCTCATTGGAAAAGCTGTGCAGTTCGTCGGTATACACATTGAGCGTTCCCGTAGCCTGTTCCCGGAAGACGAGCGGAACGCTCAAAAGCGAGACCAATCCCTCGCGACGAGCCACTTCAACATTCTGGTAACGAGTGGAAACTTGCACATTCTCGACTTGCAGTGGCTTTTTGCGTCGCACGACGACGCCGAGCAAGCTCTCGGCAACGTTTAGCCGAGGTTTATTGACGTAGTCCGGCCCAGCTCCGTGGCTGGCGCGCAGATCGAGCCATTCCTGAGTCTCATCCAGCAAGAGGAGCGATGCCATTTTAGCGTCCATCAAAACACACGCTTCTCGGGTAATGACCTGAAGTGCGTCATCTAGCGTGACGGTGGAGTTGATGGTCTGGCCGACACTGACAAGCGACTCGAAAAGACGCGCTTTTAATCGGACCTGTTCGTACAACCAGGTGTTTTGAATGACTTTAGCGGCCTGAATCGCTAAATCTTCAAGCAACCGCTGGTCGTCCGCGCTAAACGCGTTCTCCCGATCCGAGTCGACGTTTAGGACACCTCGGATCTCGCCGTTCACTTCCAGCGGCACCGCCAATTCGGATCCAACGTTGGGCCGGACCATGATGTAGCGGGGATCAGTCGCAACCCTTCCCACCCGAGCTGGTTTGCCTTCGCGGGCGACCCAACCCGTGACTCCTTCCCCCAACCGAAGCTTCAACCCAACCGCATCGTCCGGGAGTCCGTAGGCAGCCTCGATATCCAGGAAGCCGGAGGTCGGGTTCAACAGAATGACGGAACCGCTCGAAGCGCGCATGATTCGGACGGCCTCGCGGAGAATCAGTTCAAGCGCATGTCTGGCGTCGAGGGTGGAATGAATGACGTTGCTGACCTGATAAAGCAGTTTCAGCCGTTCATATCGCGCCTCTAACTCGTTGGAGTCTGGATGCACCGAACCGGACGTTAGCTCGAGCAGGTCGCGAGAGGCAAGGTCATCCTCGCGTCCGCCATGTCCCAGAAGGGGTCTCAGACTCCGTTAGGAATCAGGCCTGGATTGCCTGAGATTTTAGGCCTGCCACGGCAAACCAATCCGATGAGTCGGCACCTGGCCGGTCATCTTTAAGAGTGCGTAAGTTGAGACCCGGTATTTCCATGGGGCTCGGCTCGGGCGAGTCCGACGAAGCCTGATCGACTCAGCCACCCATCTGCCAAAACACGTCTCGCGATTCGAAGAGCTCCTGCAAATGGAGAGACTATGCAGCTGGTCTCAGGGCGCAACGGCGGCCCTTAATCTCACGCAGTTTTGATCACACCTCAACCAACCGTTCGGTTATGGTTTGACGGTGATTTTAGCCCAGTTCACCCCTTGTTTGGCAGCGTAAGCCGAAAGAAACCGCTCATGTTCTATTAGGACCGCGCGCACCACGCCGGAATCATCAGCATGCCCAAACTCCGGGATGGTGTCGGGAATCAAATCCATCTGCCGATGGGCATATATCAAAGCAAATGTGGCACTCGCAATCGTAACAAACGGCAAATCGTCAGCGGCGCCATCCGCGAAATCCTCAACGACGTCGGCGAGGAACTCGAGCTGGTCAACCAAATGAGGAAAGCGCGGCGCGTTAATTTGGGCGAACTCCACCTTCAACAGCGGCAGCTTCTTATGGACGCCGCGCAGAATCTTGGGCGTGATCCGCGCCGCCCCGTTATGCACAAACTTGGCGATCTCAGGCATGGAGGGAGTGTGAGTGAAAGGCCGCATTTAGACAAGCGGGTTATGCTTGAAATTTAGCATCCGTGTCGCCCTGACCCAAGAAAGCGTCAAATAATCTCAAGCGGACACTTGGGGAGCGCACCCAGGAACGCCTGGCCATAACGCTTGGTTAAGATCCGATTATCCAAGACAACCACGATGCCACGATCGGTTGTCGTTCGAATCAACCGACCGGCTCCCTGCCGGAACTTGAGAATCGCCTCCGGCAAAGAATAGTCGGCAAATGAATTGCCGCCCGAAGCCTCAATTTCCTCGATCCGTGCCTCGATCAAAGGATGGTCCGGCACAGCAAAGGGCAGCCTGGTAATAATCACATTGGAGAGGGACTCCCCGGGAACATCGACTCCTTGCCAAAAACTGTCCGTTCCAAAGAGCACCGAATTCACATCCGCTTTGAATTTCTCCAACATTAACGTACGAGGAATACCTGTGCCCTGGATGAAGCACTCCAAGCCAAGTTCAGCGAAGAAGGGCTCCATCTTTTCGCCGACCGTTTGCATGAGGCGGAAGTTGGTGAACAGGACGAATGCTTTCCCATGGGTCATGCGGATGAAATGCTCGATCCAGCGAATCAACGCCTCCTCATAACCTACCTCGCGCGGATCCGGCATTTTTGAGACAACAAAGAGCCTCATTTGCTGTTCGTAGTCAAAAGGTGATCCGACCTGCAGCTTCAAAGCGGCGTCCGCCCCAATCCTCCGGGCGCAGTAATTGAGGCCATTGGCATCTCCACTTTCTTTACGTGCAACAGGCCCTTGGGCCGACGTTGACAGCGTGGCGCTGGTCAAGATAATCGAGGTATCCGCGCCAAACAGTCGCGCACGGAGATAGTCGGCAATGTCGACCGGCGCCGCACTTAAGGTGACGTTCCGCTGCACTCTCCCACTCCGCCCAACCCAGTAGACGTAACTCTCTCGGCGCTGGCTCACGAACGTCGCAACGGCGTCGCGGAGTTCTTCCAGACGCCGGTTACATTCCATCAACTCTTGGGCCGTGTCCTTGTCTTCGACAACCTTGATCAGATCGCTCACGCTCTCGCGCAAACGTTGGACGGGAAGACTCACGGTGTCCTCGACCAAATCGGCCTTGCGGACCCGCAGTTCGGTCCAAGCGCGCCCTTTCCCCCCCTCCGAAGCCGGCATGGTTCGGCCCTGGATAATTTGTTCGCACGCCTCTTCCACAGCCGTAAAAAACAGGTCACTTTCGTCCAGGACATCCTGAACACGTTGGATTGCCGCGCCTTGCCGCAGCGAAAAAAGCAAGCCCTTTTCCGTGCGGGGATTCCACAAGCGATGCAGCGCAAAACGGACTTGGGCACTGGAAAGGCTCAATCCCACGTGTTTCGAAGCCACGTTCTCAATCGTGTGTGCTTCGTCAAACACCACAAAGTCGTTCTTGAATAGCACCCCACCTTTCACCTCTTCCTCCAAGCCGCCCAGGTGCATGAAAAAGAGGGTGTGATTGAGCACCAGCACATCCGCCGACAAAATCCGGCTCCGAGCGCGCTGAAAAAAACAGACCTCGTTCCGGGAGGCGAACTCCGATCCGTGCCCGCACAACGTTGGCGAACAAAGCCCACGTTCCGAACAGACTTGTTGCCAAACTTTAGCATCTGGCTCGATCTCGAAATCGGATAAGCTCCCATCGCGTGTCTCCTTGGACCACAGGTAAATACGTTTCAATTCTGCGATCTCAGGAGTGGTAAAGAGCCCGTCTGCTTGCTGCATCGCTTTATGCAACCGACGCGTGCAAAGATAATTATTGCGGCCTTTCAACATTGTGAACGCGAAAGGAACGGGCAACACCTGTTCCAACATGGGAAGATCCTTCCCAATGAGCTGTTCCTGGAGATTAATCGTGTGGGTTGAGATCACCGCCTTCTTCTTCTTGCTGACCGCGAAGAGGATCGACGGAATGAGATACGCCAGACTTTTCCCTACCCCCGTGCCAGCCTCCACGACAAGGTGATCTTGCCGCTGTAGTGCCTTCGCCACGGCCACGGCCATTTGCTGTTGCTGAGGGCGATACTCGAAATTGCGAGCCTTGGACAAGATTCCAGCAGGTGAAAAAATCGCCTCGACCTGGCTTACCAAGTCTTGGGGACCGCTCGGACCAGCGGGCTGATGCTCCACCAAACTGGTCATGCCACCTTTAGCCTGAACTGGGGCGACGCGTCACCACCTCGAACTCCGCTTTGTTCTTCACGATCGAATTCGCTGGGAGGATTCCCCGCCAAGAGACGTTCGGGTAGACCACAGACCCTCGACCGACGACTGTGCCTGGATAGAGAACGGCGTTGCAGCCCACTTCCGCTTTGTCTCCCAACAGCGCGCCAAACTTGCGTAGTCCAGTGTCGAAGGGCTTCCCGTCGATTTCGACCTGAATATTGCCCGGAACGAGCTTGTAGTTCGACAGAACAACCCCTGCGCCGAGATGGGCTTTATACCCAAGAATTGAATCCCCCACATAGTTGAAGTGGGGCACTTGCGATCGGTTAAAGAGCAGCGCCTGCTTGAGCTCGGAAGAATTGCCGACGACACAATCGTCTCCAATGATAACATTATCGCGGATGTACGCGTTGTGACGGATCTGGCAATTTTTCCCGATGATCGCTGGGCCTTTAATCATCGCGCCGTCCTCGACCACCGTCCCTTCCCCAATGGAGACTCGTTCGCCAATATAAGCAACTCCATCACACTTGTTATGCAGCCCAGAAAAGGTAATTGCGGCCAAATACGCCTTAATGTTTTTGAGCGCATCCCAAGCATACTCGCAGCCCTCGAAGAGGCCCGCATGCTCCGTCTGGCTAAGGTCAAACAAATCGGCCGGTTTGAACATGGCGTTCAAAATAGGGTATTCTGATGGGGTCGCAAAGCAAAAGCGTTGCGAGCTTTTCAATCCCCGACCGAATCGCCATACTTCAGGAATGGATAATAGGACTCTCTCCTTACCCTCGAGCCGACGTGCCCAAGTTCTTCGCGCAATAGGTCATGGCATCGCTTGGACTCGCCCGTTCTGGCGGATCCTCTGTTCGGTTCTGATCGTCTGGTCCGTTATCGAAGGCGGCGTGCTCGTTGATCGCGCTTGTGGCGCACTGGCGCCTTCTTCCAAGTCATCCCAATGGGAAAGCGCCATCCGCGACTTTGAAGCGCAAGACAAAACCAATCCTCCCCCGAAAGGGAGCATCGTATTCGTCGGCAGCTCGAGCATTCGGATGTGGAAGACATTGCCGGAGGACTTCCGAGAGTTGCCCGTCGTGAACCGCGGATTTGGCGGATCACAAATGATCGATAGCATCCAGTTTGCCGATCGGATTGTGCTTCCCTACCAACCGAGACAGGTGGTGGTTTATGCCGGAGACAACGATCTGGCGGCCGGCAAGAAACCTGAAGAAGTAGCTCAAGATTATCAGGCTTTTGTCCAAAAGATCCGCGCTATCCTCCCTGAGACCATCATCACCTATATTTCGGTGAAACCCAGTCCTTCTCGGTGGCGCCTGCGTGACAGCGTTCGCGAAGTGAACCGCCGTATCGCGCACTTAACTGAAGGTGACCGCCGACTTCAATTTGTGGATGTGTTCACCCCGATGCTCGGACCCAACGGTGAGCCACGCCCTGAACTTTTCTTGAAAGACCAGTTGCACATGAATCGGCAGGGTTACGAGCTTTGGACCGCTGCGCTCCGTCCCTATCTGTCGCGCTGAGATTCGCGTCCAACGAAGCGAGGCTTTTGAAGGCGGGCTTATCAGAGTACGGCCCGAAGCCCGCTCGCCCCGGCTGGTCATGGAGAGGTCGCTTCCATACAGCCGGAGCCCCGGCTTTGCTCGTGACTTTGCGCGCAGGCTGCGCCATTTTAAATGCGTCGCCAGACACTGGAGTTGCACCATGACCAATTTAAGCGACGTGTTTTGCCTAATCGTAGCAAGAAAGGCCAACCAGGAGAGAACAGTTCCTCCAACAGGTCGGATAGGTGCAAAACGCAGCCTGCTAGACATGGACCCAACTGACGCTGTTCCTCAGCCCTTACCGCCTATGTCACTTATCCCAAAACCGCGCCCGTCCTCGACACCGGCCGAGGAACAACCCACTCCGCCAACGGCTGGCGACCGATCGCACGTTCCGGACTCTGGTGAGGCAGCGCCAACTCCAAAACCACTGACTCCCGAAGAACAGATGGCACTTTTTGAAGATGAGCTCCGGGAGAGTGACTGGGGTCATCAACCTTGTTGATACAGTCTCCGCGGGATGGAATTGCCAAAGGACGTTCTAGCTTTGCCAAGATGAGTGTAGTAGACCGGCGCTTGTCGGCATAGCCTCGCTTTCACCCTTTCTGTCGCTGACTGATTCCGGCGTGCGTGTCGGCGACGCTTGTGACGCGATGAAGACAGCGGCGTGCCGACATTCAGCATGACACTCGTTTGGGTCTTAATCCTGGCGCCAATCGCGCTGGGAACTACACTTTGTTTCATCCGGTCCGACGTAATCCGCAGATTCGCGGTCGTTGCGGTAACTCTGACCGTCGCTTTCGGAACGTTAGGGCTCCTGAAAGCCCCCGGCCCGATCATGGAATTTCCCACCGTTTTTCCCCGTTCAACCGTGGATGCCGTCATGTTTGTCCTTGAGATGGGTATCGCCGCTTACCTGGGTTGGGTTGGCCTCAGAGACCGCAAACCAGGTGTATTCACACTGATCATTGCGCAGCTGGCCATCGGCCTTTGGTCGGAATTTAGCAGCGGCTCCGTTGCGCACGCCAACACCCCACTCTTCATCGACAAGCTCTCTGTTTTGATGGCCATCATCAACGGCTGGGTTGGAGGCGGCATTTGCGTTTACGCCTTGAGTTATATGCGAGACTATCACGCACACGCTCACCGAGAAACTCCCGATCGCCAGCCTCTTTTCTTCGGGCTGCTGGTTGCGTTTCTGGGTGCGATGTTCGGACTCGTATTCGCCAACGATCTGCGCTGGATCTTCTTCTTCTGGGAAATCACGACCCTCTGTTCATTTCTGCTCATCGGCTACACCGGAACCGCTCAAGCTCGCGATAATGCACACCGTGCCCTGTGGATGAACTTAACTGGAGGCTTGGCGTTTAGCATCGCGATTCAGTGGTGCCAACAGAATCTAGGAACATGCGAATTGCAGGGCCTTCTTCACTCGCAAGCTTCTTTAGTCATGTTCCCCGCCACTTTGCTTTGCTTCGCGGGGATTGCCAAATCCGCGCAACTTCCCTTCTGCCCATGGCTGCTTGGGGCAATGGTGGCTCCGACTCCAGTTTCTGCTCTGTTGCACTCGAGCACGATGGTCAAGGCGGGGGTTTACCTCGTTCTGCGGATGGCCCCCGTCATTTCAGGAACCAAGGTGGGGCTCATGGTGGCGCTCGTCGGCGCGACGACCTTTCTCGTCGGGTCTCTCGCGGCTATCACTACCAGCGACGCCAAGCGGGTGCTGGCACAATCAACAGTCGCTAACCTCGGACTCATTGTCCTGTGCGGCGGCATTGGCACGGACGCAGCGGTCTGGGCGGGCGTGCTGATGATCGTGTTCCACGCCGTGTCGAAGTGCCTCTTATTCCTTTGCGTTGGCGTTGTGGAACACCGGTTGCACAGCCGCGATATTGAATCCATGGCTGGCCTGATCAAGCGCATGCCCCAAGTCGCAGTCATGATGTTAATCGGCATGGCCGGGATGTTCCTAGCCCCTTTTGGCATGCTCATCAGCAAATGGGCCGTGCTCAAGGCCGTGATCGACGCGTATGCCCCGCTCTCCGTGTTCATCGTCTTTGGCAGTGCCGCCACCCTCTTTTTCTGGGTGAAATGGATGGGAAAACTGCTGGAAGTGCTAGGGCTCGATTCGACGCCCCTGCCGCGCCTGGCGACCGGAGAATTGACCATCCTGTATGGACTATCTGGCGCGACGTTGTTGACCTGTCTCCTTTTCCCGGTTCTCTCCTCCCATCTGATTGAGGTCTACGTGGTGTCCGTTTATGGACGCTCGGCTTCGATGGCGTCGGGCAATGTGCTGGTGATGACCCTAATGATGCTCATGGTCCTACTGTTTCCCGTGAGCTTTCTGAATTACGGACGCGGTGTCCGTGTCACGGACGCCTACCTCTCAGGCGCTAACCTCCAGAGCAGCTTGCGGTTCCTGGGCGGCGCCAATCGACCAAGGGATGTGGGTCTTAGCAATTATTATTTGTGCGGTCTCCTTAACGAAGGGTGGCTCGCTCAATGGGGCGCCATCGCCAGTATCTCGTTCATAGCCTTTATGTTTGTGATCGCTGTGTTATGAGTGCGTGGATTAGGATCCTTGTCTTTTTGGTCGGAGCCCCGCTGCTGGGCGGTCTGTTGGCGGGTTGGGACCGCCGCATTTCTGCTAGGATGCAAGCTCGCCTCGGCCCGCCGCTACTCCAGCCCTTCTATGACGTCTTTAAGCTCTGCCAAAAAGAGAACGTTGTAGTCCGCCGTTCACAGAATCACTTCATCGTTTTCTTTTTGCTCCTCGTCATTTTTACAGGCGCATTGTTTTTTGGCGGCTCAGACTTGCTCCTGGTCATTTTTGCGCTGACGCTGGGGGCCATCTTCTTCGTTCTTGGCGCCTACAAAGCGAGTTCGCCTTACAGCTTCTTGGGTGCGGAACGTGAGCTTCTGCAAATGATGGCCTACGAGCCGATGGTGCTCTTGACGGCCGTTGGAATGTACATGGCCACAAAGAGCTTTTACGTTCACGAGATCGCGCGCCATCCTGGCCTCCTGGTGGTCGCCCTGCCCGGGATCTTCTTCGGATTCCTCTATACGTTGGAGATTAAACTCCGCAAATCACCATTTGACCTCTCCAGCTCGCACCACGCGCATCAAGAGCTCGTGCGCGGCATCACGACGGAGTTCTCCGGGCGGACGTTGGCCATGATTGAAATCGCACACTGGTATGAAATCGTGCTGTTGCTCGGTTGGGTTTATTTGTTCTTTGCGGCATTGCCGATTCTTGGATTGATCGTCTCCGTCGCCGTCTTCCTTCTCGTCGTTTGGGTCGATAATGTCTTCGCCCGTCTGAAATGGCAAACGGCCCTGCGAAGCGCTTGGCTGGTGGCCGTCCTCCTCGGCTTCGGCAATATTTTAATTCTCTCTCTTCTGCGGTAACTTTGCCATGTCCAGCCTTCGCAAATCTCCCTGGATTATTCATTACGACGCTTCGAGCTGTAACGGGTGCGATATTGAAACACTCGCTTGTCTCACTCCGATGTTCGATGTGGAACGCCTCGGCGTCGTAAACACGGGTAACCCGAAGCATGCAGACATCTTCCTGGTGACAGGCGCCGTGAACGAACAGAGCCGAGCTGTCATTCGCAACATCTACCACCAACTCGTTGAGCCCAAAGTCGTCGTAGCCATCGGTTCATGCGCCGCGAGCGGCGGCATTTTCCGCGAGTGCTACAATATCTCGGGCGGTGTGGATACAGCCATCCCTGTCGACGTCTACATCCCCGGATGTGCGGCTCGCCCCGAGGCAATCATCGACGGTGTCGTTCGCTCACTTGCCGTCTTGGAAGAGAAACAGCGAGCGATGCAATCGATCGCGAACTCTCTCGACAAAGTACTCATTCAACGAGCCAGAATAGCCGATGCCGCCGAAATCCTCGCCCTGCAAAAAATCGCCTATCAAAGCGAGGCAGAAATCTATGGCGACGACAGCCTGCCTGCCCTGGAGCAAACCCTCGAACAACTGGAGGCCGAGTTTGAGTCAACGGAGCTTCAAATGGCTATTCCGCAGGAGTCTGCAAACACCCCAGAACGGAGCGTGCCCCGCAGAACACAAATCCTGAAGGCCGTCGTTAACGGTAAGATCATCGGTTCCGTGCGTGGCTATGCAGAACTGGAGACGCTGCATATTCGCCAACTGATTGTCCATCCCTACTTTCGAAACCGCGGTATCGGCCAAAAACTGCTCCGTGAGATTGAACATTACTTTCCGGGCGCGCAACGCCATGCCACCTACGTTGGGAGCAAAAGCGAAAGAAATCTCAGGCGATTTCACAAATTGGGTTATCGAGAATACAAGACCGAGGTTTTTACCCCTGCCATTACTTGGATCCACCTGCAACGCGATCTTTATGCACCACCCGCCCAAGCTTGAGCCGATCACGTCTGAAACGCTGTTGAATCGAGTGCAAGGTCTGCAAGCAAGCGGATCTCGCCTCGTCCAAATCAGCGCGACTCGACTCCCGGAAGTCGTTGAACTCACCTACACGTTCGACCTTGCCGGACAACTTGCCCATCTCCGGCTTTTGTTATCGGGATCGAGCCCGCAAGTCCCAAGCATCAGTTCCATCTTCGCTTGCGCCATGCTCTACGAAAACGAATTGCATGACCTGTTCCAGGTGCAAGTAAATGGCATGGCGGTCGACTTTGGCGGAAACCTTTACAAGACGGCAGTCAAATTCCCGTTCGCCAAGGTCAAAGCTCCCCCCTCGAAGCCGGCTTCCGCGGTGCAACCCACGTCGCGTGCGGTCGCCCTCCCAAGCAGCGCTCCACTTTGACCTTATGTCGCGCACGATCGTCCCATTTGGACCCCAACATCCGGTCTTGCCAGAGCCTGTCCACCTGGACCTTGTCATTGAGGACGAAAAGGTCGTCGAGGCCATGCCATCGATCGGCTTTATCCATCGGGGACTGGAAAAGCTCGTGGAGAAGAAAGACTACGTGGAGTTTGTCTACGTCGCCGAGCGCGTGTGTGGGATTTGCAGTTTTATTCACGGACAGACTTACTGTCAGGCTGTCGAGACGTTGATGGATATTGCCGTTCCGCCGCGGGCGCTATTCCTGCGAACGATCTGGGGAGAACTTTCTCGGCTCCATAGCCATCTCCTCTGGCTAGGTCTAATGGCCGATGCCATAGGCTTCGAAAGTCTCTTTATGCACTCCTGGCGGGTGCGCGAGAGCGTTTTAAATATCATCGAAGCCACGACTGGAGGTCGAGTCATTTTCGGCTCCTGCAAAATCGGCGGCGTTCGGCGCGACATCGACCACAACGCACTTCAAGACATCCTCCAAGCGCTGCAACGGATCGAGGCAGATATCCAAGAAATCGTCCACGTCTTTCTTGATGATCGCTCCGTCCAACAGCGGCTTCGCCAAGTAGGCGTGCTCTCGCGAGAAGATGCCTATCAGCTTGGGTGCGTCGGACCAATGTCGCGAGCAAGCGGCGTTAGCCAGGACATTCGCACCGAGGGTTATGCCGCCTTTGGTGAGTTGGACTTCCAGCCCATCGTCCGCACTGAAGGAGACTGTTACGCTCGATGTGCGGTCCGCTGCGCGGAATTAACTCAATCCATTGACCTCATCCGGCAAGCGTGTGCCAAAATGCCGCAAGGTGAAATCTCCGTGAAAGTGAGCGGCAATCCTCAGGGCGAAGCCATAGTCCGAACCGAGCAACCCCGCGGAGAAGTCATCTACCATCTAAAGGCAAACGGGTCGAAACATCTGGTCCGGTTTCGCGTGCGCACACCCACGTTTGCCAACCTGCCCGCAATGCTTCAGTTGCTGCCAGGATGTGAGCTGGCGGATGTGCCCGTGATCGTTCTCACGATCGACCCCTGCATCAGTTGCACCGAAAGGTAATATGGGTTACTTCGCCATGAGCAAGCTGGTCTTGAAATGGGCCTTCACGTCGCCGCCCACCAGCCGCTATCCATTCGAACCACGCCGGCTCATCGCAGGTTCTCGGGGTCAGCTTTTATTTAAGCAAGAGCACTGTGTTTACTGCACCGTCTGCGCGAAGAAATGCCCAACGGCCGCCTTGCGTGTCCTGCGGGCTCAAAAGCAATGGATTATCGATCGGCTGCGCTGCATCCACTGTGGTGCGTGCGTTGAAGCGTGTCCCAAGCACTGTCTGGATCTCGGCCCGGAGCATGCGTCTCCGACCGTAACGCGCGATCGTGAGATCCACCGCGCTGGTTGACCCCTACTTTCCAACCTCTGCCAGACAATATAGGAAACGCTCACCGCGAAGATACATTTCACGCCCCGCTAGTGCGGCCGATGCGCTGAAAGAGTCATCTAGCCGGTTCACCGCAAGGACCGCATTCTCCCGGTCATGTTGCAGTACGACGGTCGCCCCATCTCGTCCGGTCACGTAGATGCGTCCCGCGGCGCCGACTGGCGACGCGAAGATGAAATCGCGTATGCCTTCGAGACGTACCGGCTCGGCCAGCGGCTTCCCAGTTCTGGGGTTAAAGCGCGAAAGCACATTCTGGTTATGCCGCAGAAAATAAAGCGTCTCATCATAGACTAAGGGCGATGAGACATAGGGAGTCAAACGGTTGAGCTTCCAAACCACATGGTCCGTCCGTGCCAAATCTCCTCGCGCTCCGATCAGCCGGATCGCCAGCATCGCTTGCTGGTAGTAGCTGTTCCCGGAAATCAAAAGTCCATCCGTGTAAACGGGTGACGAAACGACATTGTCGGTAAGCCCCGCGCATTCCCAGAGCTGGGAACCCGTCTCAAGGTCGTACCCTCGGATCTTCTTCGTGGCACTCACGATCACTTGCTGTCTCCCATCCACGCGAACGACTAAAGGCGTAGACCAGGACGTTTTCTCATCGCGGGACACCTGCCAAAGCTGTTTCCCCGTTCGCTTGTCGAACGCATAGAGGAAGGACGCCCCTTCGTGATCCCAATTCAGGATCAACGTATCTCCCGAGAGCACCGGAGAACTCCCTTCGCCGTGAGAGTGTAGCGTTTGCATACGCCCCAGGTCCTTTTGCCAGATGACCTTTCCGTCCATATCCAAACAGTAAAGGCCGTGCGACCCAAACGAGGCGTAGATTCGTTCCCCGTCGGTCACCGGGGAACTCGAGGCCGGACTACCGGTCTCGTGCCCGCCTTCGTGGGGCCATTCTTCACGCACCGCCGTCTGCCATAGAAGATGCCCATCTGTCCGACGCAAGACCATAACGAGGT
>JBGAIN010000003.1:151991-164664 GCA_044225505.1 Limisphaerales bacterium | reverse complement strand
AGGTGAAGAAGGGTGGCGTGGAAATCGTAGGTCGTGGTCACGTCCGCCACGGCTTTCCACGACCACTCGTCGCTCTGGCCGAAAGCCGTGCCCGACTTGATGCCGGCGCCTGCGAACCAGGAGACGAATGTTCCTCCATTGTGATCGCGTCCGGTGCTGCCTTGGCTAAAGGGCATCCGCCCAAACTCGGTGGTCCAAACGAGCAAGGTATCCTCCAGGAGCCCGCGCCCTTTGAGATCGGCCAACAAGGCGGCGGCGGGTTGATCCATCTTGCGCGCCGCCGCAGTGAGCTCTTTGGGAATGTCACTGTGATTGTCCCAATTATCTGAGCCCCCGCCCTGGCCGCTCCACACCTGGACGAAACGAACGCCGCGCTCGATCATACGACGGGCGAGCAGGCAACGTTTTCCAAAGTCCGCCGTTTCGGGTTGGTCGAGGCCGTATAACTTTCGGGTGAGCTCGGTCTCGCCCCGCAGATCGAGCAGTTCCGGTGCAGTCAATTGAAGGCGCGCGGCCAGCTCGTAGCTGCGGATGCGCGCCGTGAGCCGGGAGTCGTCAGGCCGCTCCGCGGCATAGGCAGCGTTGAGTTGCCCGAGAAGGGCGAGTCCATCGACGCGGCTTTCCGGCGTGATCTGCCCAGCGGCGGCCGGCGGCTGCAGATGAGTGATCGGCTGCGGGGCGGACGCTTGAATGATCAAACCCTGGTGATTCGCGGGGAGGAATCCAGAGGTAAACGCGCTGCGCCCGTTGTAGGGCAGGCCTCGCGCGTCACAACACATAAAAGCAGGCACGTTCATCCGGCGGCACCTACCCAGCGCGTAAGAAATCCACGCCCCGGCGCAGGGGAATCCCGGGAGCAGAAAGCCGGTGGTCTGGAGATAAGCAGCGGGGCCATGGACATTCGACGCCGAGCGCATGGCCATCAGAAAAGCCATATCGTCCACGTGCTTGGACAAATGCGGCAACGCGCTGCTGACCCAGCGTCCGC
Organism: Limisphaerales bacterium; assembly: GCA_044225505.1. Taxonomy (GTDB): domain Bacteria; phylum Verrucomicrobiota; class Verrucomicrobiia; order Limisphaerales; family SIBE01; genus JAXMHN01. The sequence continues at coordinate 163,676 of JBGAIN010000003.1, read as the reverse complement.
ACCCACCGTGCTGCGCCCATTCGAACGGACTCTTCATGACGGCTCCGGGCGTGCTGATGCTTGCCTCGACGCGCTCGCCTGTGCCTGGCTCGAATTTCAAGCCGTGCCGGGCGATCAGTGCGGTTGTAATCGAACAGGTCGCACTGGCTGGCACCGCCGTTCATGAAGAGTTGGATCACCCGCTGGCCTTTCCGACTGGCCAAACATTGCGTCATCGAGCCCATCGCCGTTGCAGCAAACGGTCAGGGCGATCCCTGGCAGCGGAGGTCAAGACTGCCGAAGAAAATCCCGGCGTGTGAGTGGATTCTCCATAGTTCAGTCCAGGTAAAGGAATTCGTTGCTGTTGAGCAGCAGTTGCGCTGCGTTGGCCAGCCCGTAAGCCTCGATGTAATCGCCGAACCAGCTCGCTCCGCCGCCCGCGGCTCGCGGAGCAAATCCAGCGGAACGCGGCCGTGGCTTGCTCTGCGGCCGATTCACCCTGCGCCGCGACCTGGGCAGCGATATGCTCGGATTGCCGGATCAGAAATGGGTTGTTCAATAGCGCGAAGGCTTGCAACGCGGTGCTTGAAGCCCCACGCACAGGAGTGGGCGCGCCGCCGTCCGGTGTATCGAGCGCATCTAAGAAAGGATCAGGCACTGTGCGGAAAAGAAAGCGGTAAACCGCACGCCGGCGTGATGCCGGTGCGTCCGGATCGAAGTGTTCGTAATCCAGGAAAGCTGGGTTACCGCCGGAGTTGAACGTGGCATCGCCGCGATCAATGAACTGAACGGCGGCGGGGCCTCCCATGGTCGTGTCGAGTTGGCAACCGAGGGCGAGCACGGTGTCGCGCACTTCTTCACCCGTGAGGCGAGACCGGTTCTGCCGCCAGAGCAACCGATTATCGGTGTCGATCGACGCGCCATGGCTGGCGAGAGTGGTTTGCCTCCAGGTGCGACTGGTCAGGATCAATCGGTGCAGTGCTTTGATCGATCCTTTCGCTTCATCCCGGAACCAAACCGCCAGCCAATCGAGCAACTCCGGATGGCTCGGCGTGCCTCCCATACGTCCAAAATCGTTCGGTGTGTCACAGAGACCGCGCCCGAAGTGATAGCCCCAAACCCGATTGACGATGCTGCGCCAAGTCAGTGCGTTCGCTCGGTCCGTCAACCAAAACGCGAGGGCGGCCCGGCGCGCGGACTCATCTTCCGCCTCGGTCACGGCCAGCTCCGCGTCCTCCCGGGATGCAGCCCAGCGTCCCGGGCCCGACGAGGTCACCGGGTTTGCTCAGGTCGCCCCGCGTTAGCAAATGAATCGGGCGCGGACGTGACGACGGCTTGAAGTTGGGACCGTCCGGCGGGAAGTCCCGAGTCACGGCATAGACCATGCGCGGTGGGGGGAGGGCGGCCAACGCTGTTTGATTTTGGATCTTGAGGGCGGCCAAGGCGAGCGCCTGCCGCTGGGCGGGTGTGCGCTCCCCGGACGGCACCTGGAGCAGCGCGGCGATGTCGGCCGGCAGCGGTTGCAAGTGACTCTCGGACGGGCCGTCACCCATCGCGGAGAGCCGAAACCGCCCAATGCCATGGCCAGGTGTGGCGCCTTGTTGTTCGATCAAAACGGTGACGATCGTGCCTGAGGGAAAGACCGCCGGTCCTTTCAGTTCGAAAACTGCTTCGTGTCGCACTCCATAGCGCGGATGCACGCCCCAGTGCGTTTCGGGTTTGCCGTCGATGGCCTGCGCCGCGGAAATCGCAGGGCCTTCATCGAAGTCTGACCACGCTTGAGAAAATGCAACGGATCGCGCCCCTTCCCGCGCCGCGCTGGGAGCCGCGAACAACCGGAACTCCGAAAGATGGAAGTTGCCGTTATCCCATCGACCCGGACCCTTCTGCGGCAGCCGTTCGTCAGGCAACACCTCCAGCCGGAGCGCTCGCAACTTTCCCGGAGGACGTTGCGCCGTGACGATATAGGTGTCGCGATCTGGGCGAGTGCCGCTGACGAACCAGGATCCGTCCGATTGCCTGGTCAAGGCGGCGCCTCCGGTGGATACAACGCTGAGGGCTTCCAGTGGCGTCCAGGCTTGTTCACGCCGTGCCCAGGTCTCCTCCCAGGCGTTGACGTTCTGCTGGACTTCCGGCGTTTCCAGCGTGGCCAATAGGGCCGGCTCGGGATTTTCCAAAGCGCGTTTTCTCGCGAGCAGCCGGGTCCGTTCCATTTGCGTGCGGGAATCGTCATCGAACGGCCGATCGGCGCGATCGACGCCGGCGAACACGGCCTGCAGCGCGTAATAGTCGCGTTGAGAAATTGGATCGAACTTGTGATCGTGGCAGCGGGCACAATGGATCGTCAGGCTTTGGAACGTGCCGATCGTTGTGCTGACCATGTTATCGCGATCGAGATTTTGCGCCATGCGATGATCGACCGTATCCTCGCGCACCGTGACCATGAGCGTGTGATCCCACGGCCCAGCCGCGAGAAAACCAAGGGCCACCGTAGCCTGGCCATCGTCCGGATAAAGCGCGTCGCCCGCGACCTGTTCCTGCACGAATCGGGAGTAAGGTTTGTCTTCGTTAAACGATCGAATGGCATAATCCCGATAGGGCCAGGCGTTCCAACGGGCGTAATCATGATCATTGCCATGGGTATCCGCGTAATTGGCCACGTCGAGCCAATGTCTGGCCCAATGCTCGCCGTAAGCTGGCGACGCCAGGAGCCGGTCGAGGTCCCGTTCGTAGGCTCCCGGATGCTTGTCCTCGAGCCAGGCGTCCATTTCCTCAGGGGCGGGAGGTAATCCGGTTAAATCATAGCTGAGGCGCCGGAGGAGAGCACGTCGGTCTGCTTCGGGCGACGGTGTAAGACCTTTCTCCGCGAGCTTGGCCTCGATGAACGCGTCGACCGGATGCGCCGGTCCGCTTGGGATCCGCGGCTGGACGAGCGGCGTGAGTGACCAGTGCGGCTTCGCATTCTTGATATTCCCAGCCAAAGCGTCGGGCCAGGCGGGTCCCGCATCGATCCATCGGCGCAGCACGGAGACTTCTGCGGCTGTGAGACGTGGCTGGCTGCTCTGTTTCGGCGGCATGACGGTCTCTTCGTCTTCACCGCTGACATAGCGAATGAGCGGACTCGACGCGGCATGATGCGGCACGATGGCGGGCTGGCCACTGTCACCACCGCGGATTGCCAGGTCGCGGACGTCGACACGGTATCCGCTCTTTTGCTTTTCCGGGCCATGACAGACGGTGCAGCGTTCGAGGATAGGCTTCACTTCCAGCGCGTAATCTGGAGCCTCAGCCGCGGAGACTGGGACAACGAGACTGGCGAGAATGGACAAGATTCTCTTCATGGAGCTGTGAGCTACTCTAAAGTTAACTGGAGACGACTGCAATGCGAGGGTTTGGGTGCGAGAGCGTCGCCGCTAACCACGATGGGGGTGCGGTTGTATCCGAAGGAACAGCTGCAATGTTCGGGATCGGGCTATTGGGGAGGAAACTCTGAATTCTGCGACTGGTCGGCGACGTCGTTGCGCTGCGTAAGATAACGGGTTTGAGCGTTTGGGAACGGTCCGTTCCCAAAGTGAGTTACCAAAAGAAGAGGCTTCTGGCAGGATAAATCCCGCGATCCGATCATGGTCGAATCGGCTGAGTTCTGGTGTTGCTTGGACAAGGACCTATATTCTCCACCGCGCTTCGTGAGGATGCGTTATGGAGCATCGCGAAGGATGGCGGGTGATTAAGAGCAGGATTGTGAACACCCTGTATTGGTCGAGTAGGATTAGGCCTACCTGCGCACTCCTGCTCCGCTTCAAGAGCTTTGGTCTAGGACTCACCCGGAGCCAGGACGATGCGGAAGCCGGCGCCATCCAGAGTGGCTTCCGGGTCGATTGCGATGCGGAACGCCGACCGAGAATAGTTGGCGGGTCGGAACCAAAGGCCACCGCGGGCTACTCGAGCGGAACCCGTGGCCGGGCCTTGTGGGTCTAGGGCAATCCCGCCGGGATAAGTCCGATACCAATCCTGACACCACTCCGCAAGGTTGCCATGCATGTCATACAATCCCCAAGCATTGGGCAACTTTTGTCCAACGGGGTGGCTCATGGCTTCACTGTTGTCATCATACCACGCGTAGTCGGACAGCTTGGCGGCATCCAGATCATCACCATAGTTGAACCGGGTCGATGTCTGCGCCCGGCAAGCATACTCCCACTCGGCTTCCGTTGGCAGACGATAGACAGCGTTGGTTGGAATCTGCCCGGCCGCTCGTTCGCGCCGCGTTAGCTTGCTGCAGTAGTTCGTCGCGTTGAACCAGCTCACTGAATCTACCGGCTGATTGGTGTCACCCTTGAACTTGCTCGGATTTGTTCCCATAACCGACAGGTATTCCCCTTGCGTGACTTCGTGTTTGCTCATCCAAAACCCATGGCTGATCGTCACGTCGGTCTGGGGGCCTTCGTCGCCGGGTGCGTCTGAGGGGTTTCGACCGACCTCGCTCGCGGGGCTGCCCATTCTAAATGTGCCTGGGGGAATAAAAGCGAGATTGGCGGGCGGCGCGAATTCGACCGCGTGGTAAAAGCGCGATCGCACTGCGGGCACGGTTGGATCGGTCCACAGATAGTTCGTGGCGGGTAGCCGGAGAAATGCCAGGCAGCGCCAATCACTGGATCCGGCAAGATCGGCAGCGTATTCCACCGAGTAAATCGTCCCGACCACTCCTGTAATTCTTAGACCGGCATACAGCCGGAGGTCGAGTTCGGGCGGCTTTTGCGCCATGATGGGCTGACATAAATTAAGAGTCGCCAAACATAGGACAGCGAGGAGTGGACGGTATCGTTGTTGTCGATTCATAAACTGGAGTCTCGGTATTTTATGCTTCTTCCCGATGGCCGACCGTGAATGGAAGACTTCAATCCAAACACGCCTGGTTCTAAGGCATTGGCTGCGGCCGGAACTGGAACTGTTCATCGGCTTCTACAACGTTACCGAGGCAAGGTTACATCCGAGGTGAATCGGCCAAGTTTCGCTGTGCCATGGCAATCAGCGAAATCACCAGCGGAGAATGAGCGGCAACGCGGGTCGAAGATCCGCCTTGTTCCCTTGCATCTCGCCGTCGAACCCGAGGTCCAGAAGGTATGCTGCGCCTCTCTGAAAACGCACCAAACTGGAATCCATGATCGAGCGTAGTTCAGGAGAGGGATTGACCTCACTTGGCACCAAGCAGTCTACGCGGGTGAGGGTGCGCAAGCTCTCAGCGGAATTCTGCAATCGTTCCCTCCCGAATGCGGCGTGGACCAGCATCGGTTCTGCAAGGACGGGCGCATTGGTCCCGACGGCGATGTGCATGGACGGGGGCAGATAGGGGGGGTGATAATCCCAAAACGAGAAGGGGGGCTTTTCTTCCGATCCAGCGCGAAAGACAAAGCCGAAAGGGCATGCGGTGTCACGACGATGGGTCCATCGTTCCCAAAGGTGTGTGGAGCGAACCAGATCGGACCGTGCCTCGACCGGATCTTGGATCCAGAGCAATTCGAGGTAAGAGGTTTGAAAGAGAAACCGGCGGCAAGCGGTGCCTTGACCTGGATGTGTATTCGGCGGTCCCTCAACAATGCCGAGCGCCGGCAACCGATTGGCCTCGGGGCTGCCCACGCTTGTGAGGATAAAGAGGTGGTCGAGTTCCAATCGCACGGGTTGAGTGCCAGTAGAGACGATTCAGGGGGTGAGCGACTCGCCCTTGCTCTAATTCTTTCCTCGAACCGGAGCGCGCCAGAAACGCAGCGAGGTGCCGTGGAATGTTGCCAAGTTTTGACCGTCGGGAGAAAACAGGAGATACTGCACGCCCGCTGCCTTGAACAAAGCCAGTTCTCGGCTCGTCGCGGGGTTCCATAGGTTCAAAGATCTATAGTTCGAAATCGCAGCGACCGTTTTGCCGTCAGGCGATATGGCCAGCGCGTTGACCACTTCCTTGTGCATGAGAGGCGGAGCAATTTCTTTCCAGGTGCCTATATCCCACAAGCGTATCGCGTTGTCCCAGCCGCCGGTCGCGAGTGTTTTGCTGTCGGGCATGAAGTCAACGGTTAGAACCACCTCGCCATGTGCCACCAGCCATTTTACCATTGTGAGCGTGCTGACATCCCACACCTTGGCTGCGCCCGGACGGCCCGCCTCCACTTCCCGCCCTGCCACCGCGAGGAACTTGCCATTGGGTGAGAACACCATTCGAAAAACCTGGCCGGCGAAAGCATTCGCCTCTGTTTTGATTAAGACTCCGCTCTTGGCGTCAAAGAAACTGACCCTTCCGTCGGAATAACCTAGTGCCAGGATTTTGCCGTCCAGCGATAGCGCCGGAAGCGACTTCTGTACCGCCACGGGATTACCCGGAGTGATTAGCACGACTTTTTTAGCGGCGATATCAAACGTCCCCAGGAAGAAGTTTGTCCCGCGAGCGATGAGCGAGCTGCTGTCCGGAAAGAACGCAACCGGGTCAAAGGCGTTCGCGAAGACTGCGCGCGGTTGCAGCGTCTCCGTGTCCCAGACACCGACTCCTCCCTGCTCCAGAGCGGCTGCGACGAACTTACTGTCTGGGGAAAAGATCGGACGCGAGCTCACGTTCGGAATCATGGTCGACAAAGGCTTCGGTGCAAGGTTCCAGAGTCTCACGGTGCGATCTTTGCTGCCGCTTGCCAGCGTGTTGCCATCGGCCGAAAACGCCACGGCGAGAACTTCGCTCTCGTGTCCACGGAGCTGTCGCACTGGCTGGCATGTCTGCACATCCCAGACGCGCACCATTTGATCGATTCCACCCGTCGCCAGGAGCCGTCCTTTCGGCGAGAAGGACAAGCTCCAGACCCGTTCCGTATAGTTGGTTAGCCAGCCGCTCAGCTTGCCGGTCTTCGTTTCCCAAAACCGAACGCTGCCATCGCTCGTTGCCAGCGTTCTGCCATCCGGAGACAGCGCCATCGCGTTCAAAGGACCCGTCTCCAGTAGCCGGATCAACTGCAGGGTGGCCAGATCCCAGATTTTGGTTTTTTGATCCGAATTTCCCGTGATAAGTCGGTCGCCCTCGGGAGAAACGGCAATATTGCCTCCCGCACCGATCGGGAGCGAACCCTTTAATTCGTGAGTGACGTAATCCCAGATCGCGGCACTTCCGAGGTCCAAGCCAAAACGCCTATACCCAGAGTTGGTGCCGAGGACCATCCAGTGCCCCACCGGTGAGAACGCGATTTGGAATTTCCCTAGGGGTGCATCGTGCTCGAAAATGTTCGATCTGGTATCAATATTCCAAACGGTGGCTTTATCCTGACCTCCCACGCCCAAAGTGCGACCGTCAGGGGCGAAAGCTAGCGAGGTTGCATTTTGTTCCGGGAGTCTCATCAACAGCTTTCCGCTGTCCACCTCCCAAATATGCACCGGATCGCCGACCGAGCTCGTGGCCAGGCGATGATCGCCTGAGAACGCGACGCAACTGACGGCATGCGTATGGTTCGTCAGGACCATCGATTGCTCGCCCTCGCAGAGATTCCAGAGATAGAACCATTCAAAGCCTCGCCGATTCCGTTTGCCTGTTGCGGGCAGCTGCGCCCGCAAGCGATCTAGCGTCAGACCAAGATCTCCCTCATCCCAAGCGAGCTGTCCCAGGCGCATATCGGAGTCATAGGAAGTCTGATCGCTACGCTCGCGCTCACGCTTGACGCGCAGAGAGTCGATAGGCAGGCCAATGGCAAGTGCGACCAGCAGCAGGAAAGTGGTCGCACTGAGCCCCGCGATCGCAGGATTGCGCCGACACCAACGCCAGCTTTTCTCGAGGCGACTGACCGGGCGTGCTTCGATTGGCTCATGCCGGAGGAATCGCCCCAGTTCGTCTCTCAAATCCTTTGCCGTCTCATACCGGTTGGTTGGCTCCTTCGTGAGGCACTTCAAGCAGATGGTTTCCAGATCTCGCGCTACTCCAGGCATGAGGAGATGAGGGGCGAGTGGGTCGTCATGGATGACTTGATTCAACACGTCCGAAAGAGTTTCACCTTGAAATGGCGGACGTCCCGTCAATAGGTGATATAGGATCGCTCCAAGCGAATAAATGTCACTCCGCCTCCCGATCGAGCCGGACCTGCCGCCCGCTTGTTCCGGCGAAAGATAATTCGGCGAACCAAGCACCTGGCCGGTATCGGTTAATGAGGATTCGCCATCCAGTCGCTTGGCCAGGCCAAAGTCCGTGAGCCGCGGTTGGTCTGTGGCGGAGTCGATCAGCACATTCGAGGGTTTGAGGTCGCGGTGTAGAATTCCTTGGCCATGGGCATAGTGGATGGCGTCAGCGATAAATTGGACGTAGCGAGCTGCTTGCGGCGATGGCAAGGGCCGGTTACTGACGAGCTGCGACAGATTCTGTCCCTCCACGTAATCCATCGAGAAGTAATGCTGGTCGTCGTGGACACCGACGTCGTGGATGGCCACAATATTCGGGTGCTGAAGAAGGGCCGCCGCTGTGACTTCCGCCCGGAACCGCTGCACCGTCTGCTTGCTCGCGAACGGCCCACCCAAAATCATCTTCACCGCCACGATCCGCTCAAGTCGCCGTTGCCGCGCGCGATAAACCACCCCCATCCCGCCGCGGGCGATTTCGTCGAGAAGCTCGTAATCGCCAAAGGTGCGAACCTCAGCTTGGTCCTGGTTCGGGGGCGGCGGATTCCTTTCGGTCGAGTGGGGATGACCTTCTGCAGAGACGGCTTCCTTTGGCTCTTCCGGAGAACCAGCCAGCCCCTCTGCCAGGAGGCAGCGCGTGCAGAAACCCTCGGAGTTCTGGGGGATCAGTTTGGCTCCGCAACGCGGGCATGAATTCGGGTCGGGCATGTCGCTGGAAAACTCCAGCCGTATCGTTTTCTACGACGTTCCTACAACGTCATCCATCCGAGGTTACAGTTGGGTCAAGAACTGGCGCTATGGCCCATTGAGTTTAACTCAGGACGCCAATCAGATAGCGCAGCTCCTCCTCCACATCTTCAGGTCGGTTCACGGTCTGGGCAACTTCAGCGCGCAGGACTTCGCGAAATCGTTGCCGAAGCCGGTGCACCGCCACCTTCACATTGCCTTCGCTCAGGTTCAGGCGCCTCCCGATCTCCGCGTAGGAAGCGACATCCGTCTCACCCCAAACAAACGCTTTCAAAGCCGTAAAGAGCTCGGCTTTGTCCGCAGCGCCATACTCCCCACGCAACCTAGACAGGACTTGTTCGATCAACGCGACCGCCCACTGTCGGTCGTAGCTATGCACGGGGTCTGAGGCGTCCATTTGTTCGGCGGAGTAGCGTTCTTCGACCTCTTCAGAATCAAACGAAAAGGCAATTAAAGCACCGCCCCGTTTGAGGCGACCGGATCGCTTCCATTCATTGATCAGGAAGTGCTTCAACGAAACCAGCAGAAACGTGCGAAACTTCCCACGGCGGCGGTCTGCATTCCCGATGTAATCCTTTTCCAACAGGCGATAAAAGAAATCTTGAGTCAAATCCTGCGCGTTTTCTGGCGTATGACCCTCGCGCCGGACAAAGACATAAAGGGGATACCAATAAGCTCGGCACAGCGCTTCGAGAGCAGCGGCTGCCTCCGAATTATTCCTCTCGCCCGCCGCCAGCACCACACTCCAATGCGTCGTCGCAAACACGCCTTCATGAGCGGTGGCAGGGAGCGCGTGTAATCCAGGATTCCCTTTGGGCATTGCTGAGCTTAGCACCGATTTGCACTGCTGGCGACAGAGGTCAAGCTGAAGGGAGTCTTGTTATCGGAGTTGTTCGGCGGCGCCCGCTCTGCGCGCATTGAGTTTTTGTGCGCACGGAGTCTTAGTCTGCGAGCCTCCAGGCCCAGCGACTTCATTGGGAACGCGGACTTCGAGGAGCCGGTTGAAGAATCGGCAATGAACGATGTTTCCAAGGTAAAGGCTGAGTGGCGCGTCGCCAGCAAGGGAGTATCCGCGCAGCGGGCTGCGACCGAGCGAGCAACAAAGTCAGTGAGTCGTCCGATAAGCTGCAGCAGAAATCACGCGCACACTTTACGGTAGCAATTACACTGCTTCGGCACGCTGGTAAAAGGTGGTTTACTCCAGCTCCTTCATATCATACTGTCCCTACACACCAACCGTAGGACGGCGAAAATCAACCTCTTCATTCCCAATGAAATTTGAACCTGGCGCAGTCAGCGAAAAGAAGGGCTTGCCTCGGCCATTCTGGCGGTGGATGAAGCGTTTCGGCGTTGGTATGATGGCGCTGCTGCTCCTGCTGGCAGCGAGTGGGGCTATTTATCAAAAGGTCGCGTCCGTTCAAGATTGGCGGCGTTTTCCTCCACCAGGCGAGCTCGTTGACATCGACGGTCACAAGCTGCATATGCAAGTATCAGGCGAAGGAGGTCCCACGGTTGTTCTGGAAGCCGGTCTTGGAGGATCCACCCCCACCTGGTGTCTCGTTCAGCCCGAGATAGCCAAATTCACAAAAGTTCTGTCCTACGATCGTGCCGGAACAGGTTGGAGCGACATGTGTCCTGCTCCTCGCGATGGCAAACAGGTAACGAAGGAGTTGCACGCACTCTTGCAGAAAGCTGGTCTCCCAGGCCCATATATTCTGGTTGGATACTCGCTTGGGGGGACGTACGTGCGAGTGTTCGCCCATGATTATCCCAATGAGGTCGCAGGTATAATTCTGGTTGATGCTCCCCATGAAGACCAAGGATCTGTGGCGCTAAAGTCGCAGAAGCGCGATTGGTCGAATGGAAAAAGGCTGATGCGCCTGGGGCAGTTTTTGGCTCCATTTGGTGTGGCCCGGCTTTTCGTGATCAAGCCAGATCCAAATATCCCAACGGCTGTCCGAGAAACGTGTGCAGCATTGTTTTCTCGCACGCAGGCAGCAGCCGGTGTGTACGCAGAAATGCTCGGAATAAAGGCGAGTCAAGACCAAGTCCGAGGTGTTTCGCTAGGCAATCTGCCGCTCTTGGTGATGAGTGCCGGGTATCAAGGCCAAAAACCTCCGAACGGAATGACCGTGGAGGACTTCAATCAGTTCAAGGCGAATTCCGCCCGTCTCCAAGCAGACTTGGCAACGCGCTCCTCGAACAGCCTGCTGATAGCAGTCACCAACAGCGGACACGGAGTTCCGTTTGAGCAACCCGGTGCAATTGTGGACGGGGTTCGTCGAATCGTTGACGCCGTGAGAAACAATCGCCCGATCAAGTCGGCGATGGTCGAAACCAGCCATGGCTCTAATTAAGCCCGAGCTTCGACGGTCGGTCGTGCTTTCGCCTTGCCGGACTGTTCACCGGAGCTTTTGCAGCGAGCTTTTCCACAAGGGGAGTGAGTGATTAAGAGCAGGAGCACGATTAAGAGTGAGAAAACTCCTTTTTTACAGAAGGAAACGAAGTGAACGAAGAAATGGTGAATTCCAGTTCTTGGCTATCTTCGTTAACTTCTGTTCAAGAGAGTTGGCTCTTCGCTCCGGCCTGCGGGATCCCCTCGTACTCTTGATCCCGCTTTCGCTCTTAATCGTGATCTGCCCTTCACTTCCGCGCGCTGTCGCTCTTGTTCGTGCCACCGGTGGTCGGCGTCGTTCGTGTCGCTCTAGCCCATCCGCTTATTGCGGTCGGCGTAATTGTCCCAATCTCGACTGTCTGGCTGGGTTGATACTTCGCGTTTGGAATTTGTCCTGCCGAATTCGCACCGAGGATTTGAGCTGGAGAGGACAG
>JBGAIN010000003.1:86849-151979 GCA_044225505.1 Limisphaerales bacterium | reverse complement strand
CAGCAATCGCGGAGTGGTTGCGATCCGCTTCAGAGGCACTGTGGCGACAATGGAACAAAGGGCTTCAAGACGCCGGCAATCTGCTTTACTGATGCAAGCCGCTCAGGGGAAATGGCTTGTGAGTCGATCTCACGCGGTTTACGCTCCGGAGTGTTTCGTCAAATAGCTAAACTCTATGGGTCTCGATGGAGTAGAACTAATCATGGCCTGGGAGGATGCCTTTGCCATTTCGATCTCGGATGCTGAGGCGGAGCGAATGTTCAAGACTCGGCAATCCGCACAATGCATCTACGAGCACGTTCGGTCGCCTGGACCAGAGGACCAGGGGTGCCTCGCAGTCCGCGCGTTCAACCGATTGCGGAAAGCGTTCCTGGAACGAGGAGTGGCGCGCGGTGAAGTAACGCCCGATACCAAGCTGACCGGTCTCCTCCCGGATGATCGCAGGCGGGATGTTCTGAACTCGATCTGCGAGCGTGCTGGCCTGCTGCCTTTGAGACGGTTGCCATTTGGCCTGCAGCTCACGTTCGGTCGCGTTAGGGATGTATTGGCGGATTCGATTGTCGCCCGACACCAAACACTGCGCCTTCCAGGACACAGCTGGTCACTCGTTCAGGTCCGCGAGGTGGTCCGCCTTGTCATGTATTCCCAGCTCGCCTTGCGCGGATTCTCCGACGACGCGGAGTTTATAAGCGACCTGAAGATCGATTAACTCAAACGAACCGGTAAAGGTAAACAGACCAGTCGTTGGTCCGGTGACGGAAGCTCGATCCGCCCGGGTCGACCAGAATCCATGAGACGAATAGTTCTCTTTGTCGAAGCCGGTGCATTTGTCATTGGTATTCGATATGCCACCCCAAGCTCGGGTGCGCCGAGCGCATCGTGAATGCGAGAATCGCAGAAGTCTGGGTTGGCATTGAAGACCCCGATCCCGCCGTTGACCGCCAGGGTATCCGCTACCTGCAACAAAACGGCATCGCGGTACGCCTCTTCGACCGTGACCTCCAGGACGAAATCCGTGAGGCTAACAAGACCTTTATTGCTCAAGCTCTGAAACGCGCCATCGAAGCCAATAAAGGTAACACGGCGACACCCTCTTTACTTTCCCGGTGGGACGAACCGCTGGCCGGCGTTAGCATTGCTGATTTCTCATCTGATGCTTTGTCCCGCTACCGCGAACGTACGCAGATTACCGAAAAGCCCCTAGAGAGGTCATCCACCACGCGGGCCTGAACGCCAGCATTCATTACGCCGACGGGACTCACGAGATCCACAACTTCGACGGTCCTGCCATCCTCATCCCCGATCTTCTCGAGGAATGGCTGCACACGAGGCTCCCGCAGGTAATAGATCGCAGCCGCATGACTCGCTCAGAGCGGCCTGCTTTGCCGTTCGAGCTAGTTCGCGAGGCCGTCATCAACGGTTTAGTCCATCGGGACTACGATCTTGCGGGCGCTACTTGTCATCTGGCGCTCACTGCCGACACTGTGACAGTCCGCAGCCCGGGCCCTCCGCTGCTGCCCATTACAGTTGAGCAACTACAATCCTTTACCGCTCCCATGTTCAATCGAAATCCAAAATTGCAGTTCGCGTTCGGCGGCTCGAAGCTGGTCGAAGGTAGGGGGTTTGGCATGAGGTCTTTCGGCGAAGCAGCTGTCAAGTATGCCTTGCCCCTGCCGAATTACACGTACGACGGCGTCTATCTCAATCTGACCATCTATCGGCACCGAGCAGCGGCTGTTGAGGCTCTGGGCCCTGCTGTCCTGGAAAAGCTCAGCAAGGCGGAGCGCTTCGGTTGGGAATGGTTGGCTACCCAGCGGACCACGACCTCTACCAAATATGCGCAGGCGCAAGAACTGCCCTACCGTACAGCCATGCATCATCTGCGCAGGTTCCAAGAACTCGGCCTGGTGAAAAGAGCCGGCTCCGCCCGAGCAACCAAGTACATTGTTCACGGATCGTGAAGGCTGTTAAGTATCCTGCCAAGTATCCTGCCATTTTGGCAGGATACCGCTCTGTGCGAGCAAACCTCGATCGAACCAGGGGTGTTCTAAGGTTTTGCCGAAGTCCGGACGGAGTGTAACGACTTAGAACCGAGTCCCAGCTCCCACCTCTGACTCATCCTGCCATTAATCCTGCCAAGATGGCAGGCTCGCAAACGCGGAGCATTTTTCAGGATGACAAACGTCGTCGCCACGTGTAACGGGCATTGAGAGTCAGCTCAACCATGCCGCGCTGAGTAAACGCGCCGGATGTCCGAGCCATAGTTGCGGACAGAATGGAACGTATTTTTCCGTGAGGCTAGATCCGCGTTTCTCTCTTGGCAAGGGTGCTGGCGTGAGCGAGACTCATCATATGAGTAGTGGGCCAGTGCGAGGTCGAGGCGCCTCGAGCAATCCAACCAATCGGTTCGAAGAGATTGTCTTTGAGCCGGTGGAGGAGGAAGGTCCACCGGAGGAGCAGCGCGCGCCGCGCACGAAGTTTTTCCGGGACGCGACGCAATCGATCATTGCGTATAACGACAGTCCGGACGTGGGATTCAACGCCAGCGTCAATCCATATCGGGGCTGTGAGCATGGCTGCATTTATTGCTACGCCAGGCCGTTCCATGAGTATCTCGGATTCTCCGCCGGACTCGATTTCGAAACCAGGATCCTCGTGAAACAGGACGCCCCGGAACTGCTGCGCCAGGAATTGATGTCGCCGAAATGGGAACCCCAAACGCTCGCCATGAGCGGGGTGACGGACTGTTATCAACCGATCGAACGCCAGTTCCGAATCACCCGGCGTTGTTTGGAAGTGCTCTGCGAATTCCGTAACCCGGTCGGGATCGTGACGAAGAATCATTTGGTGACGAGGGACATCGATTTGCTAGCCGAATTGGCACGATTCCGGGCGGCGGTAGTGCACATTTCTCTGACGACTCTCGACGGGACCTTAACCCCAAGACTCGAACCGCGAGCGTCGTTACCCAAGCGTCGGCTGGAAGCAATCGCCAAGCTCCGCGCGGCTGGAGTACCCGTGGGAATTCTTTTGGCACCGGTGATTCCCGCCGTGACGGATTTTGAAATGCCAGCGATTCTAAAAGCCGCGGCGGACGCGGGAGCGCAGTTTGCCGCGTTCGTCCCATTGCGCTTGCCGCATGGGGTGGCGGATTTGTTCCAGGAATGGCTGACCCAGCATTTCCCAGAGCGGAAGGAGAAAGTGTTAGGCCAGATTCGATCGATCCGTGGCGGGCAGTTGAATGATCCGAAGTTCAATTCCCGGATGCGGGGGGAAGGGATTTTCTCGGAGCAATTGGGGCAGATGTTCCATGTGGCGCGACGCAGCGCGAGGTTGGCGGAGCATGGTCCGGACTTGTCCGTGGCCCACTTTCGACGTCCGGAAGGGGCGCAGTTAAGGCTTGAGTTGTGAGGAGCCATGCTCAGTTTGCCGGGGAGGCGCGGCTGAATCCGAAGGATCAGCCGCAGAATAAGTGTTTAATGCCGTAGGAATGAATGGTTGAGATGAATAAGGCTGCGGCTGGTCTGCGACACAGCCGCGGTCCGTAAGGATGAGAATGGAGTTGGATCGATCAGGGAGGTGTGGCGGAATTCTGCGGAGCGCTCATTTTAAGGCCGTCGCGGACTGAGACTCGGAAGAATTGGCGCGGCATGGCCGCTCCGTCATTTTCAAAGCGGATCAGGTTGTTGGTGGTCGTTACCCCGGCGACGGGCGTCCAGGTTTTCAGATCGGCGGACTGTTCAACGTCGTAATCGAAGCCAGGCCACGCGGTCACTTTGAGGTTAACTTCGTTGCTGTGTAGAACGACCTCCGGGACAAATCGGACAGGTTCAGTCACATGCACAATCTGGTTCGCGGGAAGATCGCGCAGTTCCTGGACAACGCCAGAAGGCCACTCAATTCGGATGACTTGCACCACGGTGGCGTCGCCCAATCCGAAATTCGGGCGGAGATCGTTTTGGCCTACTTCGTGACCGCCCGCGATCTGCCGCAGTTGCCAGACTTCTCGTCCCGCGATGACGGTTTTCAGGCGGATTTTGGCGCCGATGGTGGACCGATTGGAGGCCGTGCCCGTGAGTTTTAGCTTCAGCCAATGGTTGGAGTTGCCCGAATTCCGGTAGAGATAGCTGAGTTGCGATCCACCATTGGCTACGAAGAGATCCATGAACCCGTCGTTGTCATAGTCGCCCCAAGCCAGGCCATTGCTTGGGCCACTGTCGTTGGACGGGCTTCCCGAGAGAATGCGAGTAAACGTGCCATCGCCATGGCCGCGATAGAGAAAGTCCTTCCCGGTGTTGCCGATGATCAGGTCGAGAAATCCGTCATTGTCATAGTCGGCCCAGGCACAAGCGCTCGTGATATTTGGATCTTCGACGATATTGCCACGTTCGACGCGCTCGAATTGCCCACGACCCAGGTTATGATACAGCGAATTGCGGCGTCCCCCCGCGTTTCCCACAATCAAATCCAGGTTGCCGTCGTTGTCGTAGTCGCCCCAATCCGCGGAAAAGGGGAAGCAGAGGTCGTTCGCAATGGGCCCTTCGGTCAACCGAGTGAAGCGACCGCCACCCTCGTTTCGAAAGAGGAAAGCTTTGTTGGCGCCGGTGCGATTATTGCCAACGAAAAGATCGAGATCACCATCTTCGTCGAAGTCGGCCCAGGCGCACGCGTTGCCGCCGCCCCGCTCGGTGACGATACTGCCTAACTGAGGATCAACCAGGCGGGTGAATGAAGCGCCGCGGTCATTGCGGGCGAGGATTTGGCTGGGAGCGTAGTTGCCGCCGCTAATGTCGCCCACGGTTACGGCCAGATCGACGAAACCGTCCTGATCGAAGTCGCCCCAGGCCGTGCCAAAAGCCGAATCGATGTCCCTGGCGAACGCGGTGTTGGTGAAAAGATTGAAGCGGCCGTTGCCGAGGTTGCGGTAGAGCCTTTCCAGTCCGTTCGCGCTCATTCGGAACAAGTCCAAATAGCCGTCATTATCGAAATCCGCCCACACGCCGAGATTGATTTGGCCCGTGCCGATGATCGGGCCAACCTCGGACGCAGCCAGGCGCGTGAAGGTTCCATCGCCATTATTTTGGTAAAAGAGATCCTGACCGGAAACCGCCGCCACGAAGAGATCGATATCTCCATCGTTGTCGTAATCGCCCCAGGCCGGAGCGCTCAGGTCGCGCGGGACGGTGACCAGATCACCGGCGGTGACTTTGGTGAAGGTAGGGTCGACTTCCACGGTCGCTTTCTGACTGAGAACAGCGGCGCCGGTTGCATCGGACACGGCGACGGCGTAACTGCCGGCGTCTTTAAGTTGGACTCCGGCCAGTTCGAGCCGATTCGACGTGGCGCCGGCGATTGGCAGGTCGTTGAAACGCCATTGGTACGCAAGCGGTGAGGCACCCGATGCGCGAACTTGCAGGGCCACATTCGCCCCAAGGCTGACCGACTGAGCGACCGGTTGCGACGTGATGGCCGGCTCGGCGAAGGCGGCTGAACCGCACAGAAACGCTCCCATCGCGTTTCGAAAGAGGGAGACAAGGTGTCTCCCGGGCTGGAATTGGATAAACGGCTTGGCGGTGGCAGATGGCTCATGGCGCAGGGTTGATTGAATGATCATGGTTGCTTTTGGTTTGCGTTGATGTGACTTGTTGGCGGGATTCTGCTCTGTCACGAGACAGAGGGATGACGCCGCCGGTTTTAGGACTCCGGCTCTAAAGTGATTGAATTGAGTATTGGGGAGCTGCCTGGGCGTTCCCCGGGGAAAGGGTTACTGGAACGGCGCCTCTACCCGAAATGACTGGCTTGGCTGGTGCAGGGTGTGGTCATGGCGGTCCGCCCGTCGGGTCGAGGGCCTTTGGCTGGATCGGCCACACTCGCAAATCGGAACGGGAAGCGGAAACGAAGGTGTTGTCGCTCGGTAGAAAAGCAATGTCCCACACTTCGCCAGAGTGAGCCCGGATGGTGGCGACTTCCTGCCACAGGAGCGTATCCCAGAATTTGATCGAACCGTCCTGGCTTCCGACCGCGAGACGGCGCCCGTCCGGGGAAAAAGCGACGTTATTGACACCGAGGAATTGGCTTTGCACGGTGGTTACCAGCTGGTGAGTTGCCATATCCCACACTTTGGCTGAGCCATCCCAACTGGCCGTGGCGAGCAAGCGACTGTCCGGAGTGAAGGCGGTTCCAACCGCGGCACCTTGATGACCCGCGAATTGGACGGGGTCATTTAGAGTGGAGGCGTTCCAAAGCGCAATCGAACCGTTTTCGAGAGTGGCGGCCAAGGTCCGTCCGTCCGGTGAGAAGCTCATCCAGAAGGCGCCGGAGGCTTCCCGTTCAGCGCGCAATCGTGGGGCAGGATCCAAATCCCAGAGCCTCACTTTGCCATCTTCGCCCATGGTTGCGGCAGTCTTGCCCTGGGGCGAAACGGTCAGGCTTCGAATGCGACCGGAGTGAGCCTGGAATGAGGCGACTTCCCGGAGATGTTCTGCATCACAGAGCGCGACAAAACCCAAGTGATTTCCGATCGCCAGCGGCGTTCCGGAAAGGAACGTGGCTCCGCCCCACACATCTGAAGTATCGATGGACAATTGGATGACACCGACTTCCTGTAATGTCGACAGGTCGAACATGTGGATTTGTCCATTCCAACTCACTGCGGCGGCTTGGCGTCGGTGCGGGAGAATACCGATCGAAGCGACATGATTGGAGAGTTGAATGGAAGGGACGGCTTTGGCGCGCGGGGTCGCGTGCCACAGGCGCAGGGTGCGATCGCTACCACCGGATGCGAGAGTCTGACCATCGCGCAGAAACGCAATCGCGCGCACGGCGCTGTCGTGACCGCGGAGCAATCCGGCCGGCTGCCAATTTGTTGTATTCCAAAAACGAATCGTCTGATCGGCGCCCGCCGAGGCTAGTCGGGTGCGGTCAGGGGAAAAAGCCACGGCCATGACGGCTGCGGTATGATTGGTCAACGCGACCTTCAGTTGGCGGGAGGCCAGATCCCAGACTCGGACGGTGCCGTTGTAGCTGGCAAAGGCGAGTTGAGAACCATCCGGGGAGAGGACCAACGATGCCAGATACCCGCCGCCCCCCTCCAGGAGGCCGACCTCTTCTTGCGTTTTAATGTCCTTTAAGCGGATCTTTCCGCTGTCGCCCGCGATAATTAACATCTGGCCCGCGGGGTCAAAGGTCAGGGCGATCACCGAACCGACATTTGCTGCGAGTTCCGCCTGCCTCGCCTTTTCTTTCAGATTCCAGAGTTCGACCGTCCCGTCTCCCCGCGAAATTGCCAAAGTCTCGCCGGTCGGAGCGTAGGCAAGCGCGCCGCTGAAATAGGACTGTGGCACTGGGAAGTGAGCGGTTTCCCGGGGAGGACTTAGCGTCCAGATTCTACAGCCGCCAGGATGGCTCAACAGCGCGAGCGATTGGCTGTCCGGTGCGAAACTGAGCGCGGTAATACGTCCCTCGACTTTCCAATGCGCATGGATCTTGAGCGTTGCGGCTGACCAAAGCAACGCGTCGCCCTCAGCGCCGACGCTTGCGAGCCATTGGCCATCTGGAGACACCGCCAGTCCAGCAACCTCGCTCGCGTGCTGGCCCAGAATGGCCAGTTCATCGCCCTGGCTTTCGCGGCTGAAATGAAACCATTCCCAACCGCGAAAGTCGTCGCTGGGATTGTTTGACTGATGACGCAGCAGGAGGCTCCGGGCACGACCCAGGTTTCCCTCCTGGATGGCCTGTTGCGCTAAACTCATGTCCGCAAGGTAAAGACCGTAACGGGCAAGGTTTGCTTCCTTCTCCGCGCGCAACCGTTCGCGTTCAATCCGAAAGATGGCAACAGGCGCGCCGATCACGATCACCGCCAACAAAGCGACGACGGAAGCCAACGCCACCGCCAGCCCCGGTTTTCGTCGGCACCAGCGCCAGGTTCGTTCGGCTCCGCCAGCAGGCCGGGCTTTAATGGGCTCGTCCGCCAGGAACCGTTCGAGTTCCCTCTCGACGTCGTGGGCCGAAGCGTAGCGCCGCGTCGGCTCCTTCTCCAGGCACTTTAAACAGATCGTCTCAAGATCGCGGGGGACTCGCGGATTGAGCGCACGCGGTGGCAGCGGTTCGGCGTGAAGAACCTGATGGACCAGGTCGGCAAACGTCTCGGCCTGGTAAGGAGCGCGAGCGGTGAGCAAGAAATAGAGAATTCCACCCAAGCCGTAAACGTCGCTGGACCGTCCCACTCGGTGGCGGCTGCCTTTGACTTGCTCGGGCGGGATGTAGTTGGGTGAGCCGAGCACTTGGCCGGTATGGGTTAGGTCCGTGTCCGAATCCAAGCGTTTGGCCAACCCGAAATCGGTGACCTGAGGTTGGCCGTTGGCGTCGATCAAAATGTTGGCCGGCTTGAGATCGCGGTGGAGAATATTTCGATCGTGTGCAAATTGAATCGCCTGCGCGATCGCTTTCAGGTGCAAGGCCGCTTGGCGAGGCGGGGGTGGTTCTTGTCCGACGGCCTTGGCGAGATTGGGACCGTCGACATAATCCATCGCGATAAAATGCTCGCCCTCGTGCACACCCACTTCGTGGATGGCGACGATGTTGGGATGATGCAGGTTCGCGGCCGTGGATGCTTCCGTCCGGAACCGCAGGATGAGCTCCTTAGTCGCCAGCCCGCCGAGAATCATTTTCAACGCCACGATCCGGTTCAGGCTGATTTGGCGCGCTTTATAGACCACTCCCATTCCGCCGCGGGCGATCTCTTCCAGGATTTCGTAGTCGCCGAAGATCCGAACTGAGTCTCGATCGGGAGTGTTGGCTGACGCGAGTGCCTCGGCCCGGGCGCTGGGGCTGAAGGCAACGACCGACGTTTCCTGCGCTTCTTCGCTCAGGGCCCCAGTGAGTTCACAGGCGGGACACGCGTCCGCCGCGACATCGACCGGCATGGGTCGGCCGCACTGGGAACAGTGGCGAGGGGCGCTCATCGTTCGTCGCGTCGTGTCGATTTCCGTCATCACTGGTTGTTACGGAAATCGTCCGGCTCCGGTTGCAGACTTTTTCGCCGATCAGGTTTCCTGGCCGAGCACAGCGAGCAAATAACGGATTTCGTCAGGCAATTCCGCAGGGCTGGCCACGGTTTGGGAAATCTCTTCGCGAAGCAGTTCGCGATAACGGCGCCGCAAGCGATGCACGTGGGATTTCACGGTATTTTCCGGCATGCCAAGTTCATTGGCCACGTGTTTATAGCCCAGCGGGCTCTGCTCGACGGAGTTGAATTGACGGAGCCGATCGAAAAGCAGGCGGTTGCCAGCGGCGTGATATTCGTTTTCCAACCGCTTCCAAGCGAGTTCGAGGACGGTGGTGGCCCACCGGCGTTCAAAGAGCCGGTCGGGGGACGATTCCCCTGCGGGTTCAAGAGCATAGCGCGCTTCCGGGTCCAGTGCATCCCACGAAATTAAGGGCTGACCGCTCCCCCGTTTACGAGCCGTTGATCGATCGTATTCATCGGCCAGAAAGTTCTGCAGCGAAGTCAGGAGAAAGGAGCGGAACCGGCCGCGTTCCGGAGAAGCGCGTCGGAGGAGGTCTCTTTCCAGAACCCGGGCGAAGAATGATTGGGTCAGATCTTGCGCGTCTTCGGGACGGTATCCACGACGGCGGACGAACGCATAGAGCGGGTACCAATAGGTTTGGCAAAGCCGTTCCAGGGCATCCTGAGAAGCGGGTGAGGACTGATGGCCAGCGGCCAGGACGACGCTCCTGTGGGTCGTGGCAAAAACGCCTTGAGCCGACGCCTTTGCGTTGTCATCAGCCGGGACTGGCATGGCCGTAAGCCTAATCCAGATCCGGGTCAGAAAGCGACTCTTTTGGGAAGCGGTGGACGGCCAGCACCCTTAAAGGTTGACCGGTCGAGGTGCGGCCGGTGGGAACGCTGAGCGTGCACTTGTGCGTGTGGGGGCAATTCAAAGCGGCGGCCTGCGTCTCAGAGTCCTGGAAAATACCTTGCGGCCTTCTGAAAGCCGGTGATAATCGGCGCAGGCTTAGAATACCCTCCGACAAGAATAGGAGCACTAGCGTAACCGCATGATTTACGAACGACTTCGAACCGGTGCCGTCCTGATAGTCTATCTCGTTCTCGCGGCGTTGTTGTCGCCGCAGGCGGAAGCCCAGCAAACCAACAATCTCACACTCAAGATCCCAATTAGAAAGGAGCGACGCTACTACAACTACACGACCGAAGATGGGAGCGGTCGGAACTGTGGGGTTCAGTTGTATGCGGTGTGGGATGTTTTCAAAAATTATACGAATGTCAGTGCATATCGTTACAGCCTGACTGGGATTCAGAATCCGGGGTCCACAAGGTTGGTCGACGACGGCCAGAAGAAGACTTTCCAGGTTTATTGCTATTTCAATGGCCGGTCAGGCCCAGATCGGCCTGACGTCAACTGCGACTTCACCATTGGCGAAGGTTTGCCCGAGTGGGAGGCCACCCTGACGCGGACTCCGCCGCGAGCGAACTTCACCACCACCTTCTACCCATCCACGCCGGGTGAGGTAAAGTTTCAGGCCACATCGGTTGATCCGGAAGATCCAGAGGCGAACTTGCTCACGCACGCCTGGGATTTTGCGGACAATAGTAATGCGAGCGGCGATATTCAAATCCACCGCTACACGAAACCCGGACGTTTCAATGTGAAGCTCACGGCCACGAATCCGGATGGACTCTTTGGAAATGCGACTCGGGAGGTGCGAATTGCCGCGCCTCGAGCCCTCGTTTCGATGCAGCTGTTCAGCAAGCATTCGCTAAACCGGGTCGAACCGGAGGAGGAATTTCAGGTGCGTGTGACGGTGGAAGCGTCCTCCGATGGGGTGGGGTCCTTAACAAATTTGGTCTTCAACGGTCCGCCTCTGGTGGTTCCCAGCATTTTCACCGTGGTTAGCACCCCGGCTGTGACCAACATCGGCAGTCTTCAACCCGGCCAGAAGAAGGACTTCGATTGGACGCTGCGCACGGTTGGCGTCGGTTCTTTCACTCTTGCCTCCGCGTCCGTCGCTGGCCGGGACGAGGCAGGCCAGGTTGTGTCCGGGTCCGCGGCGACGCAGCGCGGCCAGGTGACGGCGTTGATCGTGGGCATTGAACAACGACCGCCTCGGATCCTATTGGGGACGGACAATAACAATGACGGCAAGACCAACGAGCTCGATATGCGGTTGGAATTGATCGTTGGAATCACCAACGTTTCCAAGCAAACCATCACTGACGTCAAGGCGGTGATTGTCGATGATCCCATTCAGATCCGCAGTTTGGATGATCGCGCCGATATTTGGGGGACCCGGTTGGTGGCGACCAACGTGCCGCCTGGCGACTTCGGAACGATTGCGCCAGGCGCGGAAAACGCGGTGCTCCAGACCAATGTCTACATCGCCAGCGATCGGATCTACGCAGAGGCGTCCATCCTGTTGCAAGGCAAAGCGGGTGACGCTGGCGTGCAGGAGCGTGGCGCTGGCATCGTGAAGGTCGGCGGTGGAACACTTTTGGAAGCGCGGTTTGACGTGGAGGACCGGCCTTATAAGGCTGGCCAGCTCGTGCGAGTCTTCGGCTCGCTCAAGAATGTTTCTCGGATTCGTTCCGCTCAGGGACAAATCGTGGACGAAGGAAAGACCGTGGGCGTCGTCATTTATCCGACCACACTAGGCAACGGAGTGGGAGGCTTCGTCGTCCGCAAGGGCAGCGGCGAGCAAACGCCAAAAGGTCCGACGCCGTTTGTCCTGGCCCCAGGCGAGACCATCGACATCACCGCCATCGCGCCGACCTTGGAGGTTCCCACGAACACTTGGTTGACGTTGAACTATGAAGTTCGGGGCTTTGTCTTTGGCGAAACTCCCAAACCCAGGCCAGCGACGCCGTTTGAGGTGGAAGTGGTGGAGGAACCGAGCGAGGGGTGGTCCGGTCGGCATCAAGTTCCACTGGCGGAAGTGCCGCCCGTCTTCGATCCATGCCCGGAATGTCAGACGGATCTTTCCCACAACATCTCCCTCTCGTGTTGCTTATCCCAGGGTTTGTACAATTTTGGCGGGTTTGCCATCGATACGGCCGCGTTAGCGGCGGGAGCGGCGTGGGAATACATTTTGCTGAGCCAGCGAGTGAGAGCATGGAAGCAATGGGTCTTCTGGCAAACGATTTATGCCCTGGCGGGGGACGAGGCAGCCAAGCAGAGACTTGCTAATGAAATTGAGAATGACGTTAGCGCCTTGAAAGCCGCGGGCGTGCAGTCGCTGCAAGATATCGACCACATTGGCAGCCTCATCTTGCCGGCGATGGAACGAGCCTTCAATGACACCAAAACCGTGTTGGAAAAAGGAGACTTGAACCTCGTGGCAGCATACGTGGTCAAGGCGGCAGGGGAGAACGCCGACATGGCGCTGGAGGCAATCGTGGCGGCACGAGCAACCTACCGTGTGTTAGCGGCAGTTCGCGAGGCTTCTCAAGACGTCGCGACGATTGCGCTGCGCGAGTCCCTGCAAAAGAAGAAGGACGAACTGCCTCGCTTGGTAGAAGAATTTGCCGCCAAGCATGACGGGGATCTCTCGCGGTTGCCCGAGAGCGATGTTTTGCCCGTGGGAATCGATGCCTATGATATGCCGAGAATCTATCGGGACGGCCATGGTGTCTCTGGGGAAGTCGTGGATGCGGTGATGGGTGTCTCGAAGAAGAGAGGGGTCGTCCTCCCTTTCCGTTCTCGCAGCCCGTTATCTCAGGCAAAACTCGACGCCGGCACGCACTTGCCAAAACCGGGGGGAGTGCCCGCCAAGAACATCTCCGACCTGGACCGCAAATACCTCGGCGTTCCGGAACATTTAGAGGGGGAAGTTGTGCTGGCGGAGCCGCCCATTCGGACGTATCCCGGAGAGCCAGGTTACCAGGAAAAGATTGATGAGTATTTGAGAAAACTTCCTGAACTGCAATTCGACAAGGGCGATAACGTGGACGATTTCGTCAAGAACGAACGCGCGTTAGCGGAGGAACGCCTGAAGTTCCAATTGGAAGAATGGCCCAAACAACTTGAGAACTTCCAGCGCTACGAACGAGAGGGGATCGACGTTGATTTTCACGCGGAAAAGCAGGGCATCGGAATGGGCAAGTTCGATTTGGGCAAGTATCTACTGCCCAACAGCGGCGCCAAAAGGGCCGCCCGAGTTGAAAGAATCCCGTTCACGGATCCCTTTGGACAGAAGCGCGTGGCGTATCGGCTGTTGATGGAGGATGCGGTGGGGTCGCGGAATTTCCTTCCGATTACGGGTGACATCGATTTCCTGGGCATGTTCCTCCCGGATGGAAGTATGCCGAGTTTGCTAACCCGTATTCTCGTTTATCGAGATCTGCGGGCTTTGGGATTGTTGGAGCATGGCGAATCCTTCACTTTCTACCTGGAGAAGCTCCGGGCTTCCTTTCTCAGCTGTTGTACTCCGAAAGAGATGGGTGGCAAAGGGACCAAAATGCTGGCCACAACGCCCTCGGGCAAGCTGCTAGTGACTCAGTTTGTCGATAATCTGTCGGTGGTGGAGGGCGGGCTGAATAACGCCATCAAAGTGGGTGACGATCAGTTCGCATTCCTGGCGGGAACGATGACTGAGAATTTCAGCAAGGAGCGGGTGATCTTCGATGTCACTCAAAGCGTCAAACGAGATGTCGCGTCGCTTGTGCAAGCGTCCGTGATCGCTCGCCTGGTCTCGGAACTCGATGCGCTGATTGATCGCAGGAACGGCGCTCCGGTTCGAGTCGGACCGGATGGAGGCCCCCAAGTCTACACGCCACCTGCCGATGGGACTCAGACGCAGAAATTGGAGAGTCCTGCGAGCGTCAACCTGCAGCATGGGAGAGCTGGATTGTCTAGCACCCCGCCCCGGCCAGCGGCAGCGCTCGCCGTTCCCACGAGCGGGGTGGCAGCCGAAATGGCGGCCACGCTCGCTCAGTTGATCGCGGATGGTTACCAACCAGAGCCCACTCCGACGGGTGCACAAGGCGGGCAATGGCGTTCTGTTGGCGCAGATCAGATCCGCACCGGCCCACCTGGCTCAGGTTTAAGAATCGCCCCCTACACCTATATCACCGAGGACGTGCCTCGGGGTTCAACGGTGATCCCGGTGTTGGGGTTGCGCGACTTGGGTATCACAAACGCTTCGCCGTTCTTCGCCGTGGGCGACTGGGTGGTGATTGATCCGGGTGGATCGCGCGAGGAGTTTGCCACGTTGTTGAGTGTCAGTCCCTTCACCCTGAGCCACCCTCTCCAACATCTGCATGAAATGGGGACGACACTCCTATTCTTATCGGGAATCAGTGATGCAGCGGGGCTGCCCAATGCCCTTCCAGGGGCTGATAACCTCCTCGTTTGGCTGCGTGCCGACGCTGGATTGAGTCTCACCAACGGCACCAATGTCATTTCCTGGACTGATCAATCCCGAAATGGGTTTGTTTTTGCTTCGCGCACTGAAGCAGCGCGGCCGACACGGATCGCGAATGCCGGAAACGGTCTGGCAGCCCTTCATTTTGATCCGGCGAAACGCAACCAATTGCAGGGCGATCTTGGCGTTACGCTGAGCAATGCCACGGTGTTCACGTTGATGCGGCTCAACCCGCAGACCAGCACCCGCTATATCTACGCATTCGGAACACGCAATACATCGGGCTATATGATGACCCTGGCGCGCAGGGGCGGCGACGATGCCTACCATTACGATGGCGCGGCTGAGTGGGCTACCGCCAGCAGTTGGGGAGATACGAACTTGGTCGTGCTTAGCCAGGTTTACGGAGGCGGAGGTCCTGATCATCACCGGCTCGTGCTCAATGGCAAAACCGTCATCGATTCCAGAACGACCACCGGGCGCCCGTATTCGGCGGTTGCTACCAACGTTGTCATCGGCAATTATCTCAGCGCCACTTACCACTTCTCCGGCGATCTGGTGGAGTGGATCGTTTACAATCGGACCTTGACCGAGGCCGAACAGTCCCAGGTCGAGGAGTATTTGCGCCAGCGGGCTGGGCTCGCAGCGTTCCCCGCACAGACCAATGGTCCGATGTCGTCCGTCAACTTCAGCGTGGGAGCGGGGGAGCGCGATACGCCGGTTTGGACTTACAATTCCAGCAATGGTGTGACGCGGGCCGAGGGCGGGGTGTCGCCTTCGATCGCGGTGCTCGATCAGGCCCTCACACGGGAAGAAGTTCACACTCGAATCTCTGGCACCGGAACAAATGGAGCGATTGGCGTTCTCTTCGGTTACGAGGATCGCGGTAGCTTTTCCCTGCTCGATTGGCGCGCTCTCGCCAAAACCAACAAGTCGGGCGCCGTCGCTCCTGCCGGGTTGCGCCTGATCCAAATCCACATGCCACCAGGGGTGGAGGCGCCCCTCTTTAACGACTTTTACGCGAGCACCAATACGGCGAACACGACCGTCCACATGACGGATCCGGTGACCTGGATCCCGGACCGAGTTTATGACGTTTTCCTGCGCCCAGCGTCCACCGGACTCTCCATTCAGATTCAGGATGGGGCGACTGAACTCGTTTCCTGGGAGCTCGAGGGATGGACCGGACCTGTCGGCTGGTTCGGCCATTACAGCCATGGGGTGGATGTCGCCGAGTTTGGTCCGGTGACAGTGAGCCAGCTCGCGGTCGAGGAGCCTATCCTGATTTCAATTTCCAAAGGAACTGGCCGTGGAGAATGGGTCTTGCAATGGCAAGGAGAGCCAGGGTCTTTCATTGTGGAAAAGACCTCCGACCTCGGTTCGAACGTTTGGCAGGCCGTAGGACCTGCGGACAGTTTGTCGCGAATCATTTTTGCCGAAGGTCAGGCAGCGTTTTTTCGCCTTCGGCGGGCGACACCCCCTTGATGACACTAGGGTGCAGCCCTCAAGTGGACCCTTGCTGGTTACGGCGGAAGCGGACGCATTGACCCCGTTGACCTGACGTACCGCAACCGAGCACGACATCGTCCCACGCGGTTCGGGTGCGATAAGGACCGCGGCTGTGTCATCAGACCAGCCGCAGGCGTTCCGCCTTTTCAAGAGCTCTTCGAACAACGCGAAATGTTTCCGCGGAGGGTTGGGCTACTGCGGCTAGGCTCGTCGGACTCGCCATAGCCGCGCCCCGTGGAACATATGGCGGCTGACCTTACCGACTTTCAACCACACCCACGCGCTTGCCGCTGGCAAACACGCTTGCCTTTACTGCGCGCAATCGTAACGTCGACGTGAGTCGGAGCGAGCGATGGACACCAAAGTCGTAATTGTGGTCCTCTTCAAACACGGTCGCCTGGACGGGGCTGATCTAGTTTCTTGTTGGAAAGATCCATGGGTGCCGTCGCGCGCGAGAGCCTTATGCACCGAAACGTCTCCTCCTCTGCTCTGCGAGGGTTACAGCTCGCCTAAGCGCTTAGCACCATGAAAACCTTTCCCAATCGAAATGCCCACGCGGGTGTCCTTTCTACCCGTCGAAATTTCTTGCGGCTCACGGCAGGGGCGGCCGCTTTTGCGATCGTGCCGGCGCACGTGTTAGGCGGTGCGAGACAGATCGCACCGAGCGATAAGATTACCTTGGCCGGCATCGGGGTTGGCGGCCAAGGGCTGCAGAATATGCTCGCTTTTCAGCGGCTTCCAGATGTCCAGGTAGTCGCGGTGTGCGACGTCAACCGCGATGGAGGTGGGTACCTCTCCTGGAATTGGTCGGAAGGCCGGGAGCGCCAAATGTGCGGGCGTGAACCAGCCCGGCGTCAGATCGATCAGGAATACGCTAAACGGCAACGCTCGGGCCAGTTTCGTGGTTGCCAGGTCTACGCTGACTATCGTGAATTGCTCACGAAAGAAGATGTCGACGCGGTGGTGATCGCGACACCGGATCACACTCACGCGGTCATTACTATGGCTGCACTCAAGCTCGGAAAACATGTCTATTGCGAGAAACCGCTGACCTGGTCGGTCGCTGAAGCGCGCCAGATCGCCGACGCAACGCGACGCGCCAAGGTGGCAACACAGTGTGGCAATCAGGGCCAGGCATCGGAATCCGCCCGGCTGACTCAGGAGATGATCGCAGACGGCGCGATCGGAGAGGTGCGAACCGTGCAACTTTTTTACCCCTCCCGTTTTTGGAGTTGGCCAGCTTGGGAAGGGCGCCCACCCGAAACGCCGCCGGTGCCTGACGGATTGGATTGGGATCTGTGGCTCGGACCCGCGCCTGCTCGCCCGTATCATCCCGCGTATCATCCCTGGACCTGGCGGAATTGGCGTGATTTCGGCACTGGCCTCCTGGGAGACCTTGGCCTTCACAAGTTATCGACCGTATTCAAGGCCCTGGGTCTGGGCCATCCCGTGAGCGTCGAGGCGAGCGCGACCAAACTGAGTTCTGAAACCTTTCCGCTCGGAGAGCTCGTGCGTTTCGAGTTTCCGGCACGCGGGCCGCTTCCCCCGGTCACGATCGAGTGGTACGACGGCGGCCTAAAACCACCACGTCCGTCCGAGCTGGAAGACGATGATCCCATGCGGGATCCGATCTTTATCGGTGACCGCGGCAAGATGATGGGCGAGCGGCTCATTCCCGAATCGCGAATGGAATCCTACAAACGACCGCCGCAAACGTTACCTCGATCCCCTGGGCACATGCAGGAATGGGTGGCAGCCATTCGTGGCGGTCCTGCCGCTGGATCGAACTTTGTGGATCATTCTGGGTTGGTTACGGAAGTCTGTCTGCTGGGGAACATCGCGGCGCGCTCTCAGAAAAAGCTCTTGTGGGACGGAGCCAAGATGGAGTTTACCAACGATTCATCCGCCAACCAGTGGCTCCGCCGCGAATATCGGGAAGGTTGGTCTCTTTAAACTGGAATTCGTGAGCGCGTGAGGCCGAAGATGCTCGCTCGTGATCGACGTTATTGGACCCCTCCAGGCGGGCTGCGCCGGGCGGGCGCGACCCGGTAGTTTTGCTAAGGCAACGCCGCAAGCTTGAGATCTGCGACGAAGCGGTCGAACTCGGACTCGAATGAGGTAGGATCCGGCAGGCGTAACAAGGCGGAGGGATGCAACGTCACAAGGGTCGGGCCAAAACGGGACGACAAAACTTTTCCGCGTTCTTCGGTGATGCGGAGCGTTTGGTCAAACAGCGCTTTCGCGGCCGTTCCACCGAGCGCGACGATTATCGTTGGGCGGATCTGAAGCAACTCCGCTGCCAGCCACGGCTGGCAAGCGGCGATTTCACGGGCATTGGGCGTTTTATGAAGACGCCGTTTCCCGCGCGGTTCCCACTTGAAATGTTTCACGGCATTCGTCGCATAGAGCGTGGAACGGTCTAGCCCTGCTTCATTCAAGGCGCGGTCCAAAAGTTTTCCAGCAGGGCCGACGAACGGGCGGCCTTCGCGATCTTCCTGATCCCCTGGCTGCTCTCCAACCAGGACCACGCGAGCCTCGGGAGGGCCTTCGCCAAAGACGGTGCAAGTCGCGGATTTGTAAAGCGGACACGCCTGACAAACAGCCGCCGACTCGCGGAGTTGCTCGAGCGAGGCACCCGGCGGCGGTTGAGCCAAGCGAAACTCCGCGTGGGTTGTCCCGAGACGTTCACTCCGAGCCAGCATCGACTCCGCACGTCCGCTGGCATGTTGCAGCAAGGGCTCGATGGCAGCGCTCTCCGGCAGGTTTTTCCAATGGCGCTTGGGCATCTGCGCTTGCATCGCACTGCGCTTCGCGCGAGCGGGATTGAAGACGGTGGAATAGTAAGTGATCCAAAGAGGTTCGACGATATCGGCGGTTGGCGCGGCAGACTTAGCAACGCCCGGACTGTAAGAGATCTCCTGCCCATCCCAGTGCATGCACTCGTCCGGTGTCAAAATCGACCATTGCAGATTGACATAGCGATCGACAAAGAACGTCTCGTTCAACCGCAGGGTATGATGCTCGGGTTCATACCACGCCACCATCCAAAGCTGGTCTTCCAAGCGCGTCTCACGGAACCGCAAGAAGGCCCGCATGCGATGCACGTCTTTGCGCACCTCTCGTTGCAGATGGTCGAGCGCGAGGGCATCCGCGTCAGCCGGATTCTCCATGAGCTTCGGTTCGCCATGCTGGAGTCGCCAGAGCATCCGATAGAGGAGCGGCCATTTTCCGGGAGAAGAATGGCAGACGGCAGCATGAGCTTCTTCCAGAAACGTTTTAGGAACGCGCAGCGCAGGGTCCGGCGCCGCAGAGTGCCCAGCGCTCTCGAACTCATCAGCCAAGCCACCGAGGAGCGGCCGATGGTCTGAACGGGTGTCCCAAAGGACGTCGTCTGGGGGCACGCCGAGTCTGAGCAAGGTCCGGGCAGTGTCCCGCCATTCTTCGAACGAGTTTTGGACTTGGACGTGGCGCATGCCGACTTCCTAGAACTGGCCGTGATGAACGGAGGGATCTGTTGGCGCGAAGAGATCTAGTTGTTCCTCGGAACGTGTGGTAAACCGGCGAATCAATGCGTCGCTTTCTAAGTCTTTCGGATTCGGGTGCCAGTCTGGGGTTTCGATAAAGGGACCTGCTTTTTGCAGCGAAACGCGCAATCGCAGAAGGTCCTTTAGACGCAAGGCCCCCAAACGTCGCGCTTTTAGAATTCGATCCACATTCCGGACTCCGAGACCTGGAATACGGAGGAGCAGAAATCGAGGCGCAGAGTTGACCGAGACAGGAAAGAAGTCTCGATGCCGTAGCGCCCAAGCGAGCTTAGGGTCAATGAGCAGGTCGAGATTCGGTGACTTCGGCTCGGCTAGTTCGCCCGCGGCAAATCCGTAGAAGCGCATCAGCCAGTCCGCCTGGTAAAGCCGATGTTCCCGAACCAGGGGAGGCGGCCTGAGGGGCAGCTTCACAGAAGGATGAGGAATAGGACTGAACGCGGAGTAGTAAACCCGGCGCAGACGGTATTTGGTGTAGAGGGACGAGGCGCGATTCAGAATAATGTGATCTGGGGTGGGTGTTACACCCACGATTAGTTGGGTGCTTTGCCCTGCGGCAGCGAACACAGGTGCGCTCGGATTGGTCTGGCGTTCCGCGGCAGAAGCCTGAACCCGTTCGTGAATGTACTGCATCCCGGATTCAATGCGATCCAAGTGCTTTTCCGGGGCAAGCTGTTGCAGATCCGAATGAGTCGGCAATTCCAGGTTGATGCTAATGCGATCCGCATAGCGCCCTGCTTCGTCGATGAGCGCTCGACTGGCTTCCGGGATGGTCTTGAGATGAATATAACCGCGAAAGTCGTGTTCGATGCGAAGTTGGCGAGCCACTTCCACGACTTGCTCCATGGTGTAATCGGGATTGCGAATAATCCCGGAACTCAGAAACAACCCCTCGATATAGTTGCGTTTATAAAAGTCCAGCGTGAGTTGCACCACCTCACTCGGGGTGAATCGAGCCCGTGGGACATCACTCGAAACCCGGTTGACGCAGTAAAGGCAATCGTAGATGCAATAGTTCGTCAGGAGAATCTTGAGCAATGAAACACATCGCCCGTCCGGCGTGAAACTGTGACAAATCCCCATCCCGGTGACCGATCCGATCCCTTGTCCGGACCGGGAGTCACGCCGGACTGAGCCACTGCTTGCGCACGACGCGTCATATTTGGCGGCATCGGCAAGGATTTCCAGTTTTCGTTCTAGGTCCACGAATGGACGGCGAATATAACACAGAAACCGACGCGCGTTTTGCGCTGGGCAGAGGCCGTCACTTTCCGCAAACTCAGGACTGGTATGCGCTTGCAGGATCTGGTTCCCACGATTCAAGTTGCCATCGGCCCGGTCATTCTGATCTCCGGGGTGGGATTACTTCTTCTATCGATGACCAATCGACTTGGGCGTGTCATTGACCGGTCGCGGCAACTTTGTGATTCGGTCCGCCGCGCTTCTGCGGAGGATCGAGAACGAATCACCGCGCAACTCAAAATCCTTTCCCGCCGGGCGCGATTGATTCGGTTGGCGATTGCGTTGGCAACCGCGAGCGTTCTTTTGGCGGCCCTGTTTATTATCGGTCTTTTTGTGAGCGCGCTGTTTCAGTGGGAGACCGCCGGGCTGATCGCGTTGCTCTTCATCGCGTGCGTCGGTGCTTTGATCCTCTCGCTGATTGTATTTCTCCGCGACATCAACCTTTCGCTCGAAGCGTTTGATCTCGAGGTAACCTCAGCCATCAAATAGCGCCGCAGAGATTAACGAACCCCAAATCGACTCATAGGTTTTCCGCCGCCAGGTCCGCGAGGAAGTCGAGCCAATTGACCGCGAGTGGTTCCGTTAACTCGTAAGATCGCGCAAAATCCATTTCGAATAGATCCCGTTTGAGTTTCGACGCAAAGGCGGGGTCCGAGGTCGCAATGTTCTCCTCTTGAGACAAGCGCAAACTGAGGTGATTCAGATTGCCCGAGCCAAGGCAGGCCCAGTCATCTACCAAGAGCGCTTTGACATGGGTCATTCCAGGGTAAAAGAAGACGCGCACTCCATGGGTGAGCAGAAAGTTGGCGGTCACCAGATTGCTGCGAGCGCCTGCTTTGAAATCATTCACTCGGGGTAGAATGACTCGCACATCGACACCTCGTTGCCGGGCCCGCACGAGGGCGCGAATCACTCGGCGGTCAAACAGGTAGGGATTCTCCAGATAGATGTAGCTTTGCGCTTTGCGCAAGGAGGCCTGGACGGCCGCGTTGAACGGTTTCCAAAATGTCCGAGTGGGCAAACGACGCACTGGGATCCACGGACCGAAGCTCTCCTCGGTTTTGCGAGTGAGTTCCTGGCGAACAAACGCCGCCGCGTAGCCAAGGTCGCCCCAGGGGCCCTCATGAGCCCAGTGACGGCGAAATGATTCTCGTAAAGAATCGGTGACGGGCCCACTCACTTCGATCATCAGATCATGCCATTCGTAGCGGTACTCGCGACCGATGTTCATCCCTCCCAGCCAGGCGTGTCCGTCCACGAGATAAAGCTTGGAATGGTCCGAGGATAACCATGGGTTAAGAAAATGGTGGACATTGACCTGGGAATCCTCTCTCAGGAACTTGCTGATCGATGCGGGCGGAACGAAATCCTCTGGGAGCGGCGTGCCTGGCGGGGAGAGGCCACCGGCCAAGCTTCCCAACCGATCCATGAGCACCTCCGTATGAACTTCAGCGGATCGGCTCTGTAACTGTTCGGCCATCTGCACGGCCACATCGTCGCGGTCGAAGATGAACGTCTCAAACCGAATGTCGTTGGTGGCTTGGGCGATTGCTTGCTGCAATCTCGGAAAGAACTGTTCGCCATCGATCAACAATTGAAGCGCGCCGGATTCAGGGCGAGTCCCGGTGTAGGTGTTCAACCAGCGTTCCCAATCAGCCAGGTCCATTCCTTTGGATTCTTTGATCGGAGGCGAAGCGGAACGAGGCAAAGGTAGACGGAGCCAACGGGCGACCGTTTGTAGACCCAGATCCGCGAGCCGCGCACCACTGGAAAAGGGGTTCTTGAGCAGGGCCAATCCGTGCCCTTCCAAAAGGAGTGCTCGCCAACCTTCCCGACTGGTAACCAACGAGAGCCCGCGTTCGGGATCGATCAACCCCTCCGGCGAGAGCCAAATGCATTGCCGACCGGCGACGTCCAGGAGGAGGGGTTCAGGAAATCGCTTGGAATGAGGCGCCAGAATCAGGAAGAGGGAACGCCCTGGGTGGGCCTGCACAAGGTTTTCTTCCATCAGGCGTGCCAGGATTTGGAGTGTTTCCTGGATGGAGAAGCGGGCTTCGACCACGAGGCGGTTCGCCGCGTCGGTCATCGATGTCGATCGCGCAATCCCTTGGCTGTCCCGGTAGAGCAGCCGGTCCGACATCAATCCCTGGTAATAGCGGCCATGCCCTGGGTCAGACGGCGTCAGTCGTTCCACGAGATTCGTGGCGAGTTGTTGCCACTCCCGTTCCTCGATCACGGTTGCTTCCCGCCAATTCCGGCCGCTAAGGTTCGGGACCAGGCGCTCGCGAAGCTTAAGCAAGGCCGAGTTGACCTGATACCCTTCCGCGGGAATCCGCACGCGACCGAGACTGGCGCTGAATTCGACTTTTGCACCTGCCGACGAAAAAACGATCCACAGGTCGTCCTTGTGGAGGAACGCCTCCGCATGCGCGGGATTAGCGCCTGTCAGGCGCCGCCATTCGGTGACGGACTTGGAACGGGGCAGGGCTGCGGCGAAAGCCGTCGGGACGACCATCAGCAACGTGAGGCAAACCACCCAGCAAACGCAGTGAGGCCGTGAGCCTCGGCCCGCGCGTCGTTGAGCCGGTTTCTTTCCCACGGC
Source organism: Limisphaerales bacterium (assembly GCA_044225505.1). Taxonomy (GTDB): domain Bacteria; phylum Verrucomicrobiota; class Verrucomicrobiia; order Limisphaerales; family SIBE01; genus JAXMHN01. Next base: position 128,705 of record JBGAIN010000003.1, on the reverse strand, counting down.
GCAAAAGCTACCGTGGCGCGGGCAGATCGGGGAATCTTTTTCTTCCCTGTTGCGCGTGCGCTGGATGTCCGGAGCAGCAGGCCTAGGACCGATCGAGCGTCTCGTCGCGCGAGGCTTTGCCGCGGGCACAACTTGGAGCTGGCGCTGGCGTCTGCATCCCCGCCCGCAGTTCGCCGAGCCAATCCGAGTCTTCACGGCGCTCGTTTTGCTGGCGATAGGTTGTGCGGACCAAACGGGGATGTTGGAAGAGATTCAGCTTTAGAGCCACTGCAGTCCAGATCGCCGAAACCAGCGCAAGCCCTGCTTTGAATCGTTCAAAAAGCGTCGGCTTTCCGAACTCGCGGTGAAGACTCACCTGTAACTCTCGAACGCTGCGTCGGGCTTCCGGGCTAGGGCCAAGCAGTTTCCCGGCAAGAAAGGATGGGTAAGCCGCGCGCAGTTCTTCCGCGTAATACGCGGCTTTGGCGCGGATCAGCGGATTGGCTGAGTTCTTGAGCCGTTGATACCCGAGCCAGCGTGCTTCTAACGTGCGGTAGATACTCGGCCCAAGTCTGCGGAAATCTTCGTCGAAGCACCAGCGCTGCAAATCCTCAATCTCTTCTGGAGATAACGTGGGGTGCTTGATCATGGTGCGGAATCCGTCAGCGCGACGGTAGAACAAGTCTTTGTTCTCGGTATAAATGTCCTGGAGCCGATTCTCCCGCAAGATGCGCTCGTGAAAGGGAGTCCCCGGGACGGGACCATAAATCAAGAACTGCGAGAGCGAGGGGCGCAATTTCAAAAGTTCTTCCAGCTCATGCGCGACGACGTCTCGGTTTTGATAGTCAAATCCGACAATCATCGAGGCGAGGACGGTAACCCCGTGATCGCGCAGCTCGGTAAAAAGCTCCGCAACCGGGCGTCCTTGTTGTTTGGCGTAGTTGGAACGCGTTCCTTCGTAACCGATCCAAAGACCGTCAATCCCCATTTCCAGAATCTCCTCCATGCTGTATTGGCTGAGCGCCTTGATACTGGCGAACGCGAAGATGGAAAGCGTTTTTCCACTCTGAAGCACGCAATCCCGAAATTGCATGGCGCGCTGTTTATTCAACAGAAAGTCCTCGTCGATAATCAGAAAGACGAGCTTCGGATCCACGTCCAGATAGCGCTCGATGACCGCGTAGATATCTTTGCCTTCTGGAAGCAGCTTGATGTGTTTGCGTTGGTAGAAATGCGAGGTGCAACAGAAATCACAGCCATTCGGACAGCCCAACCCGGCGAATATTTTTCCGGTGGCGGACACTTTCCATCCGAAAACCTTTAACCAACTCACCAGCAACGGATGCTTGTAAGGCATCGAGATCTCTCGCTCTCCGAGAAGACGTCGAAAGAAGGCAACTCCTTCCTCGCGGCAGAAATAATCTCCATACGGCTTCAAAGTCGAATCGTCCAAGATCGTTCCATAACCGCCCAATACAATCTTGCTGTTCGGCGCGTATTTCCGAATCAGGGCGACCGTCTCTTTCATTTTGTGCATCACGGCCATGATGAACGAAACGCCGACATACTCGTAACCCTTCTTGAGTTCGCGAATCAATTCGCGCTTTGACGGATACTGCAGCACCACTGTTGGCGCCTCCAGATTCTCCGCAATGTATTCCAGGCCGAAAAAGCTGTTGAACGTGCGCGGACTGAAAAGGCCCTGCGCACGGGTGACTTGGCCATAAAGCAACTCATACCCCACCGAAGGGGCATCTCCGTAACGCGGTCCTAAAGGACGACAGACACTGGTCAATAAAACACTTCTGGTAATGGACATAACGAAATCGGAAACTGAATCTGCGGGAAGGACTGCCAGGCGTTTTAAGCGAAGGGTGCTTGACGCTTGCAGCTCGTTTGCTGGCCAGAGCAGAGCGTCTGAACCCAATTTAGTCAAAGCTAAAACGGAACTGTTGGAAACCTGGCGGGACTAAAAATCAGCCGCTGCGCGTCTGCGATTCTCCCGTCATTGGCACAAACCGAACGGACAATACCGACTGTTCCCGCAGTTGCCCGCCTTCCTTCGCGAGCAACCAAAGTCGCTGATCCCCAGCCGGTCCCACGGGGATTACCATGCGCCCGCCATCTTTAAGCTGTCGCACCAAGGGTTCCGGCACCCTCTCAGGGGCGCAGGTCACGATAATGGAGTCAAATGGCGCCGCGTCCGGCCAGCCTTGAAAACCGTCGCCGTACCGCATGAAAACATTATGGTACCCCAAACGCCTTAGCACTGCCGACGATCGCTTCGCCAGGGCGCCGACAATCTCGATCGTGTACACTTCCGCCACCACTTCCGCCAGGATCGCTGTCTGATACCCAGAACCGGTGCCAATCTCCAAAACGCGATCACTCTGTCGGGGAGCGAGTTGCTGGGTCATGACGCCAACGATATAGGGCTGTGAAATAGTCTGCCCATAGCCGATTGGCAGGGCGCAATCTTCATAGGCCCGAGCCTTCTGAGCTTCAGGGACGAACTCGTGCCGTGGGACCTTTGCGAGAACGTTCCGAATCGACGCATCGACTGAACCGTCCTCTAAATTCATGAGATGTCCAAAGACCATGGCCATTTCGCTGTGGCTCTCCTTAAGTCATAAGATGTCAAGAAGATGCCACCGTGCTCCATAAGTATAAGATGGGTCTTGGAATCAGCAAGGAAGACATGGCGGGTTCCTACAGACCACACTTCTGGCACGGGAAAGAGAGTCAACACTTGTTCCGGCACCCGACCGGGCGAGCCTTTCACCGGGACCGTTGTGCTTCTTCCCAAAGCTGCGCCGGTGTTTGTCCGAAGACGGCGTATCTTGCGCCCTCCGGACTAAAAAGTAATTGAAAGCCTTCCAGGGTTAACGCGTGCTTTTCAATCGCCTGACGTTCGAGCAAGTCGCCAATCTCTTGGAACACCAAGGTGCGATACTCGGGCTCCGTATAGAGACGCCGGGCGGTGTCATACCAAAGCGCGTCGATGGCATGCAGCAAGGCTCGTTTCTCCTCCGCCATCCGTTGCGAGCAAATCAGGGAATGCATGGCATAAAAGTGCGGATACTCCTGACTGTGTCCGACGATCTCGTGAAACTCGCCACCTCGGAGCGCAAATCGTTGCGCGAATCCTCCGAGGAAAAGATCTCCCGCTCCCGATTGAAAGCTGTCCAAAGCTACATCGGGGTTGGAGATCATCCGGAACTCAAACGCCTCCCTCAGCCCGAAACAGGACTGCGCGAGCTCGACGAGTGAATCATCGGACGCAATGACAAGTAGCCGACGTCCTTCTCCGCGAGCGCGATGACGCAACGCTTCGATTCCGGCGCTGCCGGTCCCACCCTCGTGGCCTCTTCCTATTAACGCGTGTCCTCGGTCTAACGTAAACTGGCTCCAACGGATTAATCGAAACAAGTCCGGTCGATCGCTATGCAATCCGACACTGTAGGTATAGCTAGCGACCTCTGCCGGAATCGCACCCCATTCCGCCCGGCACAGTCGACAGTCAACGCCGACTTCGCTTAAAGGCTGCTGACCGCACATCCACATGAATAATGCAGCGTCGTAGGCGCGAGCGGAGACCACGACGTTTAGGGTAAACCTCTCCATCGACCGCAACAGAGTGACTCTCCCTAGATCCAGGTTGGGCCGATCCATCGTCTTTAACCCCGCTAGACGAAGCACTTTCTCCCGATCCAAGCCGAGCAAGTCACACAATATCATTAACTTGGCTCGACGCAGGGTCCGCTGTGCCTTCAACACCTTACTGAGGTGACTCGCCCCAATCCCAGCTCGTTGCGCGATGGCCCGAGCGGAGGCCCCGTGCCGCTCCAAAGCGCTTTCTAAGAGTTTAGCTAGTTCGGTTAACCCTTCTGATTTTTTGTTACCTCCCGGGATTTGCTCGGCCGACATAGACTATTGGGTACGAGGAAAAACACGACGCTGTCAACGACAATTAACCAACTAATTGAGACTGCGGACAAAATATTGTGCCAAACGGAATATAGTCTATGACAGTTGACATGTTGTACTATGTGGACTAAGTATGCGGACATATGGACAATCTATGCCGCCTGTCTTGTCGTGAACCGCACGGTTCGGTGCTGCAGCCCGAAGGTTGTCAGCCGCCGGAAACTCGCATACTCAGCCCGCCCGCAGTTTCCCGGTCCGCGACGTGCGCAGCCCTCGTCACTGCTCTCCTCTTCCTCGGCGCCCTTGCCGTGACGATCCCGGTTTCGGCCGCTCTACCGCGTAATCGGGACCAGGTGAGTGACCTCGTTTCTACGCCCGCGCCTCGATCCACGGAGACGGCGCTAAATGCCATCCAACGATCGCGTGAGAAGGTTCAGAAGCGATTGGCGGCGATTGCGGCGCAGGCGGATCCTTTGGCGGAAGCCGTGGCCGCGTATAAACGCGACCCGAGCGCTGGGAGCGCGATGGAGCTGCTCCATCGGGAGGCCGTCGTCGCTGGCATCGGGGCCACCGAAAGCGAGAAGATTGCCATCGAAGCCGAATCTGTCGCTCGCACCTGCGCGGAATTGGCGACCCAGTGCATTCGGCAGGCGGAGCTCTTAGGTGGGGAATCGACCAAGGCAGCGCGAGCCCGGGATGAGTACGGCAGTGCCAAGAGCACCGGACTGAGTGAACTGCGAGAACTCCACCGTTCTCTCACCGAGCGCGGAGTGACCAACGACGTATCCATCAGTGGAGCGGAGCGCCGGCGCATTAGCCAACTTCTGCAGCTTTACGGTGCGGCCGATCTCGCTGAGCGATTCCTCCGCATGGAATCCAACGCCAACGAGGCGGCGTTGACGAAACTCAAATCGATGGCGGATCAGTTTACGACGCGGCAACGGGATTTCGCTGACCTGGCCGCGGCCTACCGCTTGCACGGAGCCTCGTTTCAAACCGTGGGCGGCAGTGTGGGACGAGTGGCGCATCTCATCGACGTCAATCAGCGATTTGACTTGGAGTCCAAGGCGGCCGCCGAATTGCAGACAGAGCTCGGCCAGATCGATGATGTTCTGGCCAAGACGTTCGAATCATTGCCAGACGATCTGGCGCCCATTTTTAATCCAGCGCCGTCCCCAGATGCGAAACCAGCCTCCAACGGGTTGTGGAATCGACTGCTGCGTTTGATCGGACTCAGTCGCGAAAGCAAAGCTGAATTCACCGCGAACCAATCTGAGCTCCCATGAAAGCCTTCAAACTGCTTTTTATCCTAACCTTTATCGTGATCGGAATAATTAACCGACGCCACGTTAAGCCGCATCATGAAGCTCCCCAGCGCGTCGACCGGGTGCCAGCGCAGGTGAACCGGGAGATCTTGCAGAACGCGGAGCATTTGACCGAAACACTCCGACGCTGCCAGCAAACCGCCGAAAAGAAGAACAAACCTATTTAGCGAACCTATGAAACGACAATATTCCCTTGCCCTGCTCGCTCTGGCCCCGGCTCTCTGGGCCGCAGAACCGAAAGCCTCAGCACCCGTTGCGACGGCGCTTCCGCTGACCCAGGAAGAAATTGCCGATCGGGCGACCTTGGTGCAGCAGATTGGCGAAGAAGCTTCACGGGGTTTGGATGCCGAAGCTCACGCACGAGCCTTGCGCGCGCAGATGGAGTCGTTGGTCGCCACTTCTCGAGCGGAAGCGTCGGGAACAAAGGGTCCGTCCAGTTCGGTGGCAGTCCCGAAAATGGAACCAGTCAAGTCCATCGTGGCCTCTCCGCCCTTCAAGGCCAAAGAAACGTCGCCGTCCGAGGCTTCGATCCGCGAGGCCTTGCGTAAACTCCGCAGTGCGGTGGATGAACTCGACGCGCGGCTCGATCCAGGCGCAAAGCACTAAGGATCGAAACGTGCCCACATAGCACGCCTTTTTCATTTGCCTGAGCTATGAACTTCACTCTGTTGGAGCCATTACTGCGCCAGAGCTATCTGCATCTTCTGTCTTACGGATTGGTTGCTCTGGTGCTGTGGATTGCGATTCGAGATGCCTGCCTGATCTCGCTACTATCCCGAGCTCTAAAACGGGAATCCAAGGCGCTGCGAGGCAGAGCCCCTAACGATGGCGGCACTAAAGCTCAGGTGCATCCAGCGGCTCGAATTGCTGGTGTGGCCCTGGAACGGCCGGGGGTGGAAAGCAATACAATGCTGCAGCGCAAGATTGATTTGGCCGAGGCATCGTTGTTTGTGCCCTTGCGCACGCGCATGGCTCTCACACGGGATCTGAGCACCTTAATGGGGCTGATCGCCACCCTGTTGGCTTTGGTCGCAGCCGCCACCGACTTTGCTCATCATGGCAGACCGGAACTGCTGATTGGTTCAGTTGGGACGGGGTGCCTTGCGACCTGCGTGGCCGCGGTGGGTTGCGCGTTGGCGCTCTGGAATCTATCGCGATTGACCCGCTTGCGCCTTTGGACGGCAGAAGATACCGAAACCCTGCTAAGCCCGGCTCGCCAAGAAGCCGACGCAACACTCGATGCGGGCGAAGTGCCAATCCGGCACGTGGCTAAGGTTGGTTTGAACTTTCGGCATAAGGAGGCACATGCTGCCGTTTGAAGAGGAAGATCAGGAACCGGTGGCGGTGGTGCGGACATTGTCCGACTTCGCGCTGGCGCTGACGCTGATCGTCTTGATGCTGATCGGAACACGATCGGCAGCGGACACTCAGGCCCGCGGCCAGAGTCGCGCGGCTTCGCTGCAGTCGGAGGGGACCACGCCAGATTTGGACGTTGCAATGGGTGCCGATGGCAAATTCCTTCCGGCCTCCGAGAATTCGCCTGGGGTGGGAGTGAGTGCTTCCGAAATGGCACATGCATGGCGAGCGAGCCATCCCGGGCAAGCCGCGATTGTTGTGCTCCGCTTTCCACCGAAGACGCTCGCGACGGATTTACATCAAGCGCTGCTCGCCGTGCAGACCGCCTTGGCAACGAACTTGGTTCGCATCGATACCGTGCCGCAATGATGACTCTTTCACAGATTCAAAGACGTGCCTTGCTCGCGGGCTTTGCGGCCGTGCTGGTCATATTGGCAGCGGTGGCGTGCTACTGGCATGGGGTTCGCAAAGGAACACTTCCTTCGCCAATGGCGTCGATGGCGCAACCGTTGCCGGTTCATGCTCCACCAGTCACCGTTGCGGCGCGGCCGCGAGTGGATCTAGTCCCTCCACGGCCACCGGCGAAAGAGCTGCCGTCGATTGTCGCCCCCGCGCCTTCCCGCTTGGAGAAGAGGGAGGCTGGTGCGCCGCAGGCGGAAGTGGCTGAACAGCCAGCAGAACGGTCCGTATCCGAGCCCGTAAGGTCCGTCGCGAAGGCCATCCCTAAAGTGCCGGAAGCGGTCCCGCGGATCGCTCGAGTTCTCGCAGGCGAGCCCCAGTCCAACCCGTCGCGCGAGGAGGCGTTAGCGGCCGAATGGTTATCCCGAACGAACGACCGGCCCGTCATTCGCATTCACTATAACGCTTCGGAAATTCTGCGACTCGTTCAAGCAGGCCGGGGGCTTATCGTCGCGAGTCAAGATGATGGGGTTGGATCACGGGAGCTTTATTGGCAACCGTCCTCGGAAGCAGCGCCGCTGTTGGTTCCTTACACAGCGAGTCTCGGGGCTCGCTATTCGAATTACAGTTTACGTCTGCAAACCGCTCCTGAGTTGGGTGCTTTAACCAGTGTTTTGCCGCTTTACTTTTCGGGTAAGCCAGTCGCGCTTCGGTATATTCCGGATGAGAAGCTCGCTCAAGAGATCTTCGTGCGCGTGGCACGCGTGAGCCCGTCGGTGACTGCAGCCTTGAAAGGAGCGGGAGCACCGATTTATGAAGGCGGACTATCGGTTCATGGCCAGGAACCCGAGTTTGACTTGTGGGAAGCGCGAGCAGGGGCGACGCGGTTCGCTCTGAGCTCGTCAGGCGATGCGCGCGACTGACCTTTAGGACTCGGTTAACGACGTGTGGTGAAAAGAGGTGTTTGAAAGCGAGGCCCTTCGGGTTACAATGCCGTTCGAAGACAATTGTGACCCGTTCGAGGCTTTATAGCTGGACCTTAAGTGTGACTCTGAGCGTGCTCTGGGCGCTGCCGGGGCTCGGTGCTCCTGGAGAGACCAGGCCCTTCCTCGAAAAACACTGTTTTGAGTGTCACGACTCCGATACGAAAAAAGGCGGTTTAGATCTAGAGGCACTCTCGTCCGACCTTCACGACCGCGACGTTTTTGACGCATGGATTAAAGTCCACGACCGGGTGGCCAACGGTGAGATGCCGCCTCCGAAAAAGCCCCGTCCCGATCCTGGTGAGCTGAGCGGATTCACCAATTCGCTCGCCAAAGCCCTCGTGGATGCGGATGAAGCGCAGATTGGCGTAGAGGGGCGGGCCACCAAACGTCGGCTTAACCGGTATGAGTACGAGGAAACTCTGCGCGAGTTGCTCTCGTTGCCGTATCTCGAAGTCAAAGCGTTCCTCCCTGAGGACAGAGAGGCCTTTGGGTTCAACAAGATCGGAGAAGCGCTCGATGTCTCGCATGTCCAGATGGCTCGATACCTGGCCGCGGCGGAGTTTGGATTAAAGCAAGCGATCGCTCCACAAGTCGAACGGCCCGAGCTCAAGACCACGCGGTATCATACTTGGGAAGAGCACGAGTTTTTCGATAAAATCAAGTTGGAAGGTCCCTTGAACCGCCGGACTTTCCCGCTTGTCGGTGTCGAATTACAGCGCGACTTAATGGCTCAAGAAAGGCCGCGGATGCCAAAGACCGTCGACCCGGATCGTCGCGCCAAGGAAGCGATGGCTGTTGTGGTCAGCACTTACGAACCGACAGAAATACGGTTTGGCGGATTCCGGGCACCGTTCGCTGGCAAATATCGGTTGCGCTTCTCGGGCTACTCGGTGTGGATGGGGCCGAAGTTCACGGAAACGTCGGTCGGTCGGCGCAGCGAACCGGTCACGATCTATGCTGAGATACCGCCGCGGAGTCTCCGCAAACTCGGCAGCTTCGACTTTACGCCAGAGCCGACCGTTCGAGAGCTTGAGGTTTGGCTTTTGGCGGGTGAGACCATCCGGCCGGACGCGGCTCGGTTCTTTCGTTCGCGCCCGCCGGACCATAAGAACCCGTTAGCCACGCCGGAAGGGATGCCAGCGTTAGCCTTTAGCTGGATGGAAGTGGAGGGGCCACAGATCGAGCAATGGCCTCCGGCCAGTCATCAGTTGCTCTTTGGCAATCTGGCCATCACCAACCGACCACCGATCATGACCACGAATCGCGCTGGGATCGTGCGTCGCAGTCCAGGGGGCGTGATGATCGATTCGGAGAATCCGGAGAACGACGGCAGACCGTTGTTGCGGCATTTCATGGAAAGGGCGTATCGCCGTCCGGTGCGAGAAGGTGAGGAATTACGGTTTTGGACGATCGTGGAGCGTTCATTGACCAACGGATACAGTTTTGGGGAATCTATGGTTGCGGGCTACACGGGGGTGCTCTGTTCTCCTGGTTTCCTTTACTTTCAAGGGAAGCCCGGTCGGTTGGATGGCTGGGCGGTAGCCGAGCGGCTTTCGTATTTCCTTTGGAATTCTTGTCCGGACGAGATGCTTCGCCAACGAGCAAGTCGTGAGGAATTGCAGGACCCCTCCGTTTTGAGGAAAGAAACCGATCGATTGCTGGACGATCCGCGCTCGGCGCGTTTTGTCGAAGCGTTCCTCGATTACTGGCTGGATCTTCGTATGATTGCTGGAACGGCTCCGGACGAAGAGCTCTACCCGGATTATCAACTCGACGACCTACTGGCGGAATCGATGATTGCGGAGTCTCAAGGTTTCTTTGACGTCTTAATTCGGCGCGACCTTGGGGTGACCCATCTGATCCAGTCAGATTTTGCCGTCCTTAACGAAAGGTTGGCAACGCACTATGGGATCCCCGGTGTGGACGGGGTCGCGCTGCGTGTGGTGCCCTTGGAGCCGAATAGTATTCGGGGCGGTTTACTCACGCAGGGGAGCGTTTTGAAAGTGACTGCGAATGGGACTTCGACCTCTCCCGTGAAACGGGGGGTATGGATCATGACGCGACTGATCGGGAAACCGCCTGCGCCGCCACCCGCGGCGGTCGCGGCGGTCGATCCGGATATTCGTGGTGCGACCACGATACGGGAGCAACTCGCCAAACATCGCGCTCAGGAATCGTGTCAAGCGTGCCACCGTCATATTGATCCGGCCGGATTCGCCTTGGAAAGCTTCGATGTCATGGGCGCATGGCGCGATCGTTATCGATCTGTGGGAGAGGGCGAGCCGGTGCAGGGTATTGGACACAACGGTAATAAGTTCCATTTTAACCTCGGGCCGCGGGTTGATCCAAGTGGCGAGTTGCCAGACGGGCGCCCTTTCGCGGATGTCCGCCAGCTCAAACAATGTTTCGTGCAAGAGGAGGAACAATTGGCGCGTAATCTCGTGCAACAACTTGCGGTCTATGCGACGGGGGCGCCGATTCGTTTCTCAGATCGCGCGGCCATCGCGAAAATGCTCGCCGGAGCGCGATCAAACGGCTATGGTGTGCGCACGTTGATTCACCAGTTGGTGCAAAGCGACCTGTTCCTGAACAAGTAAACGGAGGACTTGAAATGCAGCCACTTTCCCTCAACCCGTCATGTCCGGCCCCGTTTGTCTCCACCCGGACGCCGATCTCTCGCCGGCGCTTTCTGCGGGGTGCGGGAATCGTGCTGGCGCTGCCGATGCTTGAGGCCATGCAGCCGGCGTTCGCGGGATTGGTTCGTCGCGCGGACCAGGCGGCTAGCCCGGTAGCTGACGGCAAACCCCGTCGCGTGCTTGCCATCTGCAACAACCTAGGGTTGCTGCCGGATCAATTCTTTCCGAGCCAGGCGGGTCGCGATTACGCGCCTTCCCCGTATTTGGAAGTGCTGCAAGAGCACCGCAACGAATTCACTGTCTTCAGTGGTGTGTCTCATCCGGACGTGGATGGCGGGCATCCCGCGGACAATTGTTTTTTGACGGCGGCGCCACATCCGGGCCGAGGCAGTTTCCGCAACACCATCTCGCTCGACCAATACATTGCCGAACGGATCGGGCACTTAACTCGCTTTCCATCGCTGACGTTGGGAGTGAATGTTCAACGCGGGCAAAGGAGCCTGTCCTGGACCAGTTCCGGCGTGCTCATTCCTTGCGAAGAGAAAGCGGCTGACGTCTTCCGCAAGCTTTTCTTGCGCGGCACGGCGGAGGAGACCGAGAACCAGGTGCGCCGATTGCAGTTAGGCGAGAGCATTCTCGACGCCGTGGCAGGGCAAGCCAAAGAAATGCAGCGCGATCTCGGAACGCACGATCGGGACCGGCTGGACCAGTATTTCACCAGCGTTCGCGATTTGGAGCAGCGCATGGCGATGTCGCGGGAGTGGGAGAACAAACCCAAACCGACGGTGAGCGCGCCCGTGCCCTTGGATCCGGAAAGCCCTCGCGCGTATATGGACAAGGTGCAGTTGATGTACGACATCGCGCGGTTGGCGTTTGAGACCGATTCTTCCCGCTCGATCGCGTTGCTTTTGGACAGCGTTAATTCGCCGGCGATCGAATTCGGTGAAGTCAAGACTACGGATGGCTATCACAACCTTTCGCACCATGGCAAATCCGAGGCCAAGATCGCTCAGCTAAAAGCCATAGATTTGTGGCACATGAAGCTGTTGAAGGAATTGTTTGGCCAACTGAAATCGGTCCGTGAGGATGGAGACTCACTCCTGGACCGAACGATGATTCTGTATGGATCGAACTTGGGCAACGCCAACACGCACGTGACGACAAACTTGCCCACTCTTTTTGCGGGCGGTGGATTTAAGCACGGTCAGCACCTTGGGTTTGATACCAACCGCAATTATCCGCTCCCGAATCTCTTCGTCTCCATGCTGCAACGCTTAGGTTTGGAAACGGATAAATTCGCTTCGTCCACCGGGACGATGCGCGGGTTGGACGCCGCTGTCTGACCGGCGGCACCGGCCCTTGATACTGCTGGGCGTCTCGCAGATTGACGCTCTTCAAGAACACGGGCAGAACTGTCGCATGCCTGATTCCACACTCTCCCGGCGGCGGTTCATGAAACATTCTATCGGCGTGGCTGCTGTTGCCGCCGCGCTTCCAATGACGACGGCCGCGCGCGCCGCCAGTGCGCCGCCCGCCACGGACGGAAGGGGACGCCGACTGAGCGTGGTCTGCGTGGGAGGGCATCCGGATGATCCCGAATCTGGATGCGCTGGCACCCTGGCGCTCTACGCTGCCTTGGGCCACAGGGTCACCGTGGTTTACTTAACGCGCGGCGAGCGGGGCATTCCTGGGAAACTCCTGGACGAAGCCGGTCGAATCCGAAGTGCGGAATGCGAAGCGGCCTGCCGGATCATGGGAGCCATCCCACTTTTCGGGGGACAGATCGACGGCGCGACTGAGTTAACCGCAGATCGGATCGAACAGTTTCGTAAATTGTTGATCACGACAGTTCCGGACGTGCTTTTCACCCATTGGCCGATCGATACCCACATGGACCACCAGGTCGCCAGTCTTTTGACCATCCGAAGTTACCTGGCCCTCGATCCCAAGCCCCAGCTCTATCTTTTTGAAGTCAATACGGGAAGCCAATCCATGGGTTTCGTCCCGAATACCTACGTTGACGTCACGAGCGTGCTGGACAAAAAGAAATCGGCTCTTTTAGCGCATCAAAGTCAGCAAGGGGAGGCGATTTGGCGGGAGCACCATGGGCCGATCACTGAATTCCGTGGACGCGAGTCCGGAGCCTCCGCGGCGGAGGCGTTTTTTCACGTGGATCGACCTGCGACGGCACTCTTCCTCCCTGGGCTGTGAGGGACGTGCGCCAGACCCGGGCGGCTGTAAAAACTAACCCGCGCTGGAGTGTTCCCATAATGGCCTGAGTGAACAGCACACAGACCTCTCCAGCGCGGGTCCCGATAACGAGTTACCCAAGCCGACCGCCCCCAACCCTCTACGTTGGAATTCGATCATCGGCCTGGCTGAACTCGCGTGTTCCAGTCATTCATGCGCAGAATCCGTCCCGAATCCGCAACAAAAGTTTTTAAAGGATGCGCTGGTCGGCAGCCTATTTCTCAGCGCAAGGATTACGCTCGTCAGAGTGTCTCCGCTGCCCTAGCGTCCCACCGCATTCATGAAATGGCTTTCGGCTCAGCTGGCAATTCTGGCCTTGAGTTTGGCGCCGACTCTTGCCGGGGAGCCGCCCTCAACAGGCGCGCCCCTGATTTGGGATACGGTGTCCCAGGAGTATAACGTGCGGTTCGGCGAAACGAACGCGTCTTTCGCGTTTCAAATGGCCAATCCCTCCGGGGCTGAAGTCGTCCTCACCGCAGTCCGCCCCACCTGCGAATGCACGGTCCCCGTCTTGCCGTCCGGCTTGCCCTGGCGCATCGGAGCGGAGCAGTCTGCGCCCCTGCGCGTCAACGTTGATCTTCGCGATCGTTGGGAATCCTTTAAACAAACCATTGCGATCGAGACTGCAGCTGGGACCAACCGCTTGTCGCTGCAAATCAATATGCCCGAGCCCACCCCGCGGGAACGCAACCAACACGCTGCGTTTGCAGACCGTCAGGCGGTTTTCAAAGGGGACTGCGCCAAGTGCCATTTGCATCCTGCCGCCGGCAAGGCTCCGGCCTTGCAATTTGGGACTCTTTGCGGAACGTGCCATGAAGCGGAGGTTCGTGCTGAGATGGTGCCGGCGTTGCCCGGGCGTGGTGAAAAAGGCCGGGCCTACTGGGAGAATTGGATGCGTCGTGGAAAGGCGGGCACGTGGATGCCAGCGTTCGCCAAACGCTTTGGCGGACCGCTTACCGATCCCCAGATGGAAGCATTATTGGACTATCTGACCCAACGTCCGCCCATGACCCCGGCCCGTTGATCGGCGCTCGCGTCTCGAACCTCGTTTCGTCGCTGTCGACTCGCCAACTGGGCAAGGCGCGGCATCGCCGCCTTATCGAGTGTTTCACGGCGAGGGCTGTTGGACAGGCGGCCGTGCCACAAACGCCTCGCCAACGGCGTTCTCATTCGCCAGACTGCCCTCCAGTTCACCAACAACCTAGAGGCTATGGACACGCGACGCGATTTCCTTAAAAAAGCAGCGCTTTTGGCCGCCGGAGGAAGTTTATCCGCCACCTGGTCGGCATCGATTCAGCGCGCCCTCGCGATCGATCCCCCGCAAGGCAGCTCTTACCTTGACGCCGAGCATGTCGTGATCCTCATGCAAGAGAATCGATCGTTCGATCATACCTTCGGGACTCTCCGAGGGGTGCGCGGGTTTAATGATCCGCGGGCCGTGACGTTGCCGAATGGGAATCCGGTCTGGCTGCAGAGCAACGCGGCTGGAAAGACCTTTGCGCCATTCCGGCTCAACATCAAAGACACTCGGGCAACCTGGATGAGTTCTCTCCCCCACACATGGCCCGACCAGGTGGATGCTCGCAATCAAGGCAGGCATGATGGGTGGTTGGACGCCAAGCGCTCGGGCAATGCCGCCTATGCGGACATGCCGTTAACCCTTGGCTACTACAGTCGCGAAGATCTTCCCTTTTATTACGCATTGGCCGACGCGTTCACCATTTGCGATCAAAACTTCTGTTCCTCCCTCACTGGCACCACTCCCAATCGCCTCTACCTTTGGAGCGGCACGATTCGCGATCGCCCTTCCATCCGGGCTAAAGCCAACGTGCGTAACTCGGATGTCGATTATGGCTCCGAAGCCAGCTGGAAGACCTTCCCCGAACGTTTGGAAGAGGCTGGCGTTGATTGGCGCGTTTACCAGAACGAACTGAGCTTGCCAACCGGCTTGGAAGGCGAGGGTGATGCGTGGCTGGCCAATTTCACCGACAATCCCCTCGAGTGGTTTACTCAGTACCACGTTCGCTTTTCGGCCGCGCACCAGCGTTTCCTGGCGGAGCAAGGCCGCGCCGAGCCAAAACAATGGAATGAAGCCGCTTTCGCCAAGCTTTCGCCCCGCGAGCAGCAACTGCATCGGCGCGCCTTTACCACCAACCGTGGCGATCCGAATTATCACGCGCTCACGGTCCTTTCCTACAAGGACGGCGCGACGCCCCGCCAAATGAAGGTTCCTAAAGGCGATGTGCTTCACCAGTTCCGCCAGGACGTTCGCGAAGGGAAACTGCCGACCGTCTCGTGGATTGTGGCGCCGGAGAACTTTTCGGATCACCCGGGCGCGCCATGGTTCGGCGCCTGGTATGTCTCCGAAGTGATCGATATCCTGACGCACAACCCCGACGTTTGGAAAAAGACGATCTTTGTCCTCTGTTACGACGAAAACGACGGTTATTTCGACCATGTTCCCCCCTTTGTTGCCCCTCACCCGGAGAGACCGGAAACGGGCAAAGCTTCGGCCGCCCTCGATACCGCCACCGAGCAAGTGACCGCAGACCAGGAGAATTCGCTTGGAGCTGAAGGCCGGACCGGTCCGATCGGGCTTGGGTTTCGCGTGCCGTTGCTGGTCGCCTCTCCTTGGAGCCGGGGCGGCTATGTCTGTTCCCAAGTCTTCGATCACACGTCCATCGTGCAATTGCTCGAGACCATCCTGACGCACAAAACGGGCAAACCGATCCGCGAAGAAAACATCAGCGCTTGGCGACGGGCCGTCTGCGGCGACCTGAGCGCCGCCTTTCGTCCGTATCAGGGCGAAAAGATCGAAGCACCCCAGGCTGTGGACTGGAATTCATTCGCGCCATCGATTCACCAGGCGAAGTTCAAGGGCGTGCCTACTGGTTACAAAGAGTTCACGCCAAATGAGATCCGCCAGGTCCGGGGCGAGCCGAGAGCCTCCGAGCTCCTGGCCAAACAGGAGCCTGGCCTGCGCCCGTCCTGCGCACTCCCCTATGAATTGTCCGTCGATGGCTCACTCAATCCCGATCGCAAAGCGTTCTCGATCCGCTTTTTAGCCGGGCAAAAGCAGTTTGGAACTCGTTCAGCTGGCGCTCCGTTCCATGTCTACACGCCTGCTCCGATTCGACCCCCGGGCAAGCCGCACGGCAACTTCGCGCGGGGCCGCACCTGGGCTTATGCCGTCGCTGCCGGGGAACTTCTGACCGACCAGTGGGCTCTGGCCGATTTCGACGGCGGAAAGTATCATCTGTGTGTCCATGGACCCAATGGGTTCTTCCGTGAGTTTAAAGGCTCCGCAGCGGATCCCGGGCTGGAGGTGGCTTTGGACTCCGTCCTTTCGCCTGTCCCCGGCCGGCCCGGTGCGCTTCTGCGCCTCAAGAACGTCGGGCCATCCGCCCTGGCGGTAGGGTTGCAAGACCTTAGCTATGGAGCTCCAGTCCAAACGGTTACATTGGGGCCTGCGGGTAGTTCAAATGCCGCGACCACGATCGAGTCCAGCTTTGCGGCGAGTCACGGATGGTACGACTTGGCGCTGCGCGTCTCGGGCGCGCCGGATTTCGCCATACGCTACGCCGGCAGAATCGAAACGGGCCAGGAGAGCCTCTGCGATCCGAACTTAGGCCTCGCTCAGCCTGCCAAAGAAGCCAAAAGGACATCAGGGGCTGGTTGATCGGCAACCTCAATGGGTCACGTACGGTTTCGTTGTCCGCCCCGAGGGGAATCATCCTCCGATTTGTGCTTCGACCATCCGCTCTGGGTTCGATCAGGTCTCGATCAGGTCTCGATGGGGGACCGTTCAGCGACGGTCTGGGTTCGATCAGGTTTTGGTCGGGCTGCGGTCGGATAACGGTTAGGCTTGTTTCTCGATCAATCCGCGATCGAGGGCTAAAGGATGCTTCACCGAGACCTGAACGTCGCTGGAGCGCGGCGACCGAGCGGGGTGAAGCCGATTTCGGCCAAAGTGGGTTTCTAAGTCATGGGGTTATTCCTCGCCGCGCCGTGGGCCTGTCAGGTCCGGCGTTTTGGCCGAGATAATAGCGCTTGCCGGGCTGCGCTCTCTGTTCGCAAACTATCCCGGGGGGCTTGGTCCATTCCCTGCTGCGCAAGTCTGATCGAATGCCCTGGACAGCGTCCGAGTCTAATGGAATGGCGGCTGGATCCAGTCTCCCTCAGATTGTCGATGACATTGACGAAGTTATTGCTGCAGAAAGGGTTGTTGACACAGCCTCAGTTAAACGAGGCGCTCGCCTTACAGCAGTCGGAAGGATTGCGTTTGGACCGGGCGGTCGTGCAATTGGGATTTCTCACCGAACGTCAGGTCTTGGAATTGATGGCGAATGAGCTGCATTTGCCGCTGGTCAGCCTCGAAGACATTTCCATTGATGCCGAAATTCTAAAAGCGTTGCCGGCGAAGATCGTTTACCGGAAACGGCTGGTTCCAATCTCTCGAACGAATGGGTATCTGAATGTTGCCACGAGCGACGCGTTCGACCTGTACGCGTTCGATGACTTGCGCTTGCTGACCGGGTTGAGCATTCAGCCGGTGCTCGCGGTGAAGGATGAGATCGAAAAGGTCATCAAAACCCATTTCGGCTTGGGAGGCGATACCCTGGACGAGATGGTCGGGGGCGAGGGGCCGGAAGCGGCTGTGGTCACGGGGGAGAGCAGCGAAGACCTGCTCGAGATGGCGCAGGAAGCGAGCGTCATCAAGCTGGTCAATGAGATCATTCTCGAAGCGGTGAACGAACGCGCGAGTGACATTCATATCGAGCCCTACGAACACAATCTTTCCATTCGCTATCGCATCGACGGTGTATTGCAGGAGGCTTCCATTCCTCCGCAAATGCACCGGTTTCAAGCGGCGATCATCAGCCGTGTCAAGATCCTGGCGAATCTGAACATTGCGGAACGTCGCGTGCCGCAGGACGGACGCATTAAGTTCCAAGTGGGAGGGCGCCAAATTGACGTGCGCGTGAGCGTCATTCCGATGCTCTTTGGAGAGGGGATCGTAATGCGTCTGTTGGACAAAGCGAACGTGCTTTTCACGTTGCAGCAACTGGGCATGGACAATGTGACGCATGAACGGTTCAAGAGTTTGATCGATCACCCGCACGGCATCATTCTCGTGACGGGACCGACCGGCAGTGGGAAAACAACGACTCTCTACGCCGCGCTCAATGCGATCGTTGGACCTGGAATCAAAGTGCTGACCGTCGAGGATCCGGTCGAATACCATTTGCACGGCGTCAATCAGATTCCGGTCGATTCGAATGTGGGAATGACATTTGAGCGCGGGTTGCGCGCCATTCTTCGTCATGACCCGGACGTTGTCATGATTGGTGAAATCCGGGACTTGGAAACCGCGCGTGCCGCCATTCAAGCGTCGCTCACGGGCCACTTGGTCCTCTCGACGTTGCATACGAACGACGCCGCGTCAGCGCCGATGCGGCTCATCGACATGGGAGTGGAACCGTACCTGGTCAGCAGCACGTTGATCGGATCGATGGCCCAGCGTCTGGTGCGCAAGATTTGTCCCAAATGCAAAACGGAAGCGTCGCCGGAGACGGAAAAAGTTCCGCCGGACTTTCAGCTTCAGCCCACGGACAAACTCTATCGGGGCACGGGATGCGAGCATTGCCGAAAGACCGGGTTCCGGGGTCGCTTGGGCCTCTATGAACTGCTGCTCATGAACGATGTCATCGCGGAAAAGATCATGGTGCGCGCGCCTTTGCCTGAGATCGTGGCGGCGGGACGCCACACCGGATTGAGACTTTTGCGCGAAGATGGCTGGGTGAAAGTGCGCCAGGGAGCCACGACCATTGACGAAGTTCTGACTTGCACCGCGCTCTAATTAGCCGCTGATGACGACCTTTCAATACACAGCGCGCGATGAATCCGGTCAAAAAGTGGCCGGCGTTTTAGAAGCCGAAAGCGAGGCGGCCGTTCTGCGTTTGTTAGAGGACAAGCGGCTTTTCCCGATCGCGGTGGCGGGGCGTCAAAGTGCCACGAAAGGCAAGAAAGGGCTGCTGCGTGGGCGGGTGCGGAGCCGGGATGTCGGGATGATGTATTCGCAACTGGCCGACCTGATCGGGTCGGGAGTGCCGTTGTTGCGAGCGTTAGACTCTTTGATTCGCTCCACGGTCAATCCCCGGCTGGTGGAAATACTGAAGCAGGTCCGGGCCGATGTTGCGGACGGCAAAACATTGACAGACGCATTGCGCGGTTTCCCACTCGTGTTTCCGCCGTTGCACACCACGATGGTGCAAGCGGGCGAACGCGCGGCATTTCTCGAACAGGTGCTCAGCAGCCTTTCGCTATTCCTGGAGCGCCTGGACGATCTGCGCGGAAAAGTTTTGGGCGCGATGATCTATCCAATGCTGCTGACGCTGCTGGGCTCCGGAGTGATGATTGCCGCGTTGGTGTTCTTTGTGCCGCGTTTCGAGCCGCTTTTGAATGGAAGTTCGCAAAAGCCGCTTCCCACCGAGATCCTGTTCGGGATGAGCCAGGCGGTGCGGAAGTTCTGGTATTTAATTCCGTTTGCATTGGCCGGCGTCGGCGGCGTGATTTGGTCCGGACTCAAGAGCGAAGCGAATCGCCGGCGCTTGGAACGGTGGCGTTTGAAAATTCCAGTGGTGGGGACGGCCTTTCAAATGTTAGCGATCACCCGTTTCTGCCGTATTCTAGGCACGATGCTGGCGAATGGAGTGCCGATGCTCCAGGCCTTGAAGATCAGTGAAGGTGCGACCGGGTCCTCTTTGCTCGCGGAACGGATCGCCGAAGCGACCGAGAGTGTCCGCGAAGGTAAGCGCCTGTCTGGTCCACTCGCGGCGGGGGGCTTTTTCCCAGAACAGATTCTGGCGATGATCATGGTCGCCGAGGAATCGAACAAGTTGGACAAGGTGCTGTTGCAGATCGCGGAAACGGTGGAGCGGCGGACGAATCGGCAGGTCGATCAAGCGGTGCGGTTGGTCGAACCGGTGATTTTGTGCGTGGTGGCAGCGGGAATTGGGTTCTTGGCCTTGGGCTTGCTGCTTCCGATCTTTACAATGGCAAGCTCTTTGGGCAAACACTAGTGGTTGCTCGGGGCAGAAGTGGCCCGCCCGTTGCGGTATTTGGTCGCCAGGAGTCTATGCCGTTTAGTTTGGGCTCGAGCTCGTGAGAGTGCCCAGTCCGGGTTCTGGACATTCTGTCTTGTTTCAAGACGGAACCATGAGGTGAGCTTTGGAGTTGAATTTATTACGGCTGGCTCACGTCCATTACAAACGTGTTTGCTTGAACCGAAACATATTATGACGATTCGTAATCCTGCTGTTGGGCGACAGAACCGAGGACTCCGCTCTGGGTTTACCCTCATTGAAATTCTTTTGGTGATCGTGATCCTATTGCTGCTGGCATCGGCGCTGGTGGTCTTCCTGTTGCCTCAGCAAGAAGGAGCGGAGAAAAACACCACGAAGTTGCTCATCAGTCAGGTCGCTACCGCCTTGGATACGTATCGCTTGAATATCGGCCGTTATCCCACCGAGCAAGATGGTGGATTAAATGCCTTGGTCACCAAGCCGAATTATGAAAATCAGCGCCTGGGCGAAAAGTGGCAGGGCCCATATCTGAAGCCGGGCACACGCCTCGAAGACCCCTGGGGACATACGTTGCGCTACGAAGCCCTCGATAAAACAACGATGTCCGCCTCGCCAGACGATAAGAAGACTGGGCCTCCTTACAAATTGTATTCTGTGGGACCGGACGGCCAATCCGACACGGACGACGATATCAAGTTGATGCCGGACGGGGATAAAGCGACCGAAACTCCGATCGGAACGGACCAGCAATAGTTCAGGTGATTTAGGGATGCGATTGCACCGACCATATGCGCGATGGCGCCAGCGAGGGTTCACTCTCATTGAACTGCTGCTGGTGGTCACGCTGGTGCTCGCACTGGCCAGCGCCATGGTGTTCAACTTCACCAATCTGCTCCGAGGCAACCAACTGGAAGAAGGAACGACGCGCCTCGAAACGCTCATGCGCTTCGCGCGCGCGCAAGCGGCCAATTCCGGACGCAAAGTGCAGCTGGTTTTTGGTCCCGAGTTGACCAACACCACCGCCGCAACGACCGGCGAAGTTCGGGCGACTTGGGAGCCAGATCCGTTGCGTCAGCCTGGCTCGTTCACGGACCTCTGCGAAGCGCAGTGGCATGTTCAAGAAGTGAACGACCTCGTGCAGGTGGAGTCCGTCAAACTCCTTGAGCCCAGCAATTGCGGGCCTGCCCCTCAAGAACTGCCTGATGAATCGATCGAAATTAGCGATATACCCGCAGGGAAGCCGATGGGACCGATTACGTTTTACCCCGACGGCTCGAGTGACTCGGCCGAAATCATCGTCGCTGCGCGCACCCCGGACGAGGAGCAGCGCATGTCCGTCCGTTTGATCGGCATGACCGGGTCGATCTCTCATCAACGGCTGACGTCCCTTGATTTCGAAGACAGCATCACGGAACCCGGGTCGCTCGATCGCTCGTTTGGTGGGCGTCGCGGCACAATCACGCGCGACCCAGCCACCGATTTGGATGCAACGCCGCGCCCGATCAGCACCCGTCCTCCGGCTTCGTCTTCCCGTTCGGTGCCGACCGCTTTCCGAGCCACTGTTGGAGAAACCAACACGGTGGACTACAGCGAGTAGCGGCCCGGCCGCATTCGCCGAGCTGTCTCAGCACATGTGCCTAGCGTTGAGAAAGAACCGGGTTAGCCATTGCGACTTCTGGCCGCCTTCGACAGGCCGGTCAGGAGCGGTTCTGCTCGAAGTCGTTTTGGCGTTAGTCCTTTTTGTCGGCGCCGCGGCCGTCCTTTCCGGAGGTTTAAGTTCGTCCTTGGATAGTGTCGAGCGCCTGCGGGCTAACACTCATGCTGCAGATTTGGCAGTCACCGTCATGTCCGAACTGCAAATGGGCGTCAAGACGTGGACGCTGAGCGGACCGCAACCGTTCGAACCTCCGATCGACGGCTGGACTTGGGAAGTCTCCGTGGCGCCCCAAGCACCGGGCGAGGATGATGCTTCGCCGTTGCGACAGGTCGAAGTCATTATTCGCCATGCTCCGTCGGGATTGATCTACCGAATGACCCAGAGCTTGCGTACCGAGGAAGGTTCCGCAGCGCCTCTCTCCAAAGAGAGCCCAACGCGCTAGCGAATCACGAGTTTATGCACCTGCCTCACTCTACCACTCGCAAACGCACTCGAGCGTTCACGCTGGTGGAGGTTGTGCTCGCGATTGTCATCGCCTTGGGCATTCTCGTCGTGCTCCTTTATTTCTATCAGCAGGCTACCAACCTCCGCAGCGAAGCGATTCAGGAAACCGAACGACTTGCCGCGGCGCGCCTCGTGATGGACCGCATCACAAGCGAATTGCGAACGATTCAGCTCGAATCCTACGCCGGCGCCGGATTCGTCGGACGATCCAACTCACTGCAATTCCTCAAGGCCGATGTGCCGTCCTTTGCCAGCTGGATAGGCGGCACGCTTGGCCGCTCGGCGGCCCCCGTGACAGACCTAAAACGGATTCAGTACCGTTTGGAAAGCGACGACGGCACGAACATCACGGGGCTTGTCCGGACGGAAGAGCCCGTTGTCAGCCTCGTCGAGGCCCGGGCGGCAACGGAAGATGAAGGTACCAACTCCGTTTCCGCGGCGAATTTGCCGACCGTCCTGCCGGAGATCCGATTCCTGCAATTCCGCTATTGGAGCGGAACGAACTGGCTGGACCGCTGGTCTGCGCCTGGGTCGCCGGTCAGCGTCGAAGTGCAATTGGGCGCCGAGCCGCTCCCAGTCGGGGCGGACATGCACGAGTACGAAGCGGAGGTTTTTCGCCGGGTCATCTATATTGCCCGGGAAACTTCCAGCCAATCCAGGCGTAGCGGGCGTGAAGCTGCGGATCGTTCCTCCGAATCGGGGGACGCCTTATGATTTTACGCCCAAACCATTTCACCGGTGGGAGGCAAGCGTTCGTCGGTGGACGATCTTTGAAACAGCGGAAGCAGTCCGGTTTTGTGCTGGTGGCCGTCCTGATTGTCGTGATGCTGGCTTCGATGGTTGTCGTCAGCCTCCTCTTCCGGCTGCATGCGGAAGAAACGGCCATGGTCGCAGGGGCTGGGACGGAGCAGGCCTGGTCGGCCGCTATGAGCGGCGTCTATCAAGCCATGCAACTGGCAGCGAACAGTCCGGCTGGGTCGCTCGATTGGCAGGATAATCCAACCCTGCTTCGGAATCGATTGGTTGTGGATGAAGGATCAGACCGCTGGTACTACTCGGTCTACAGTCGGAATGAAGCGGACCGCGATGAAGTGCGATTTGGGCTTACCGATGAAGCCAGCAAGCTCAATCTGAATGAGGCGACGGCTGAGATGCTCGAAAAGCTGCCACGGATGACTCCCTATTTGGTGGAAGGCTTGCTCGATTTTCTGGATAGCGACGACACGCCCCGACCGGAAGGTGCCGAACAGGAGTATTACAGCGCCCTTCCCACTCCTTACCGAATTGCCAATGGCCCACTCGCCACGCTCGATGAGTTGCTTCTCGTCCGCGGCTTTACGCCCGCCCTGTTGTATGGCGAGGATGCCAATTGGAACTTCCTTTTGGACGCAAATGAAGACGACGCCGACGCGCAGTTTCCTCCTGATAACAAAGATGGAAAGCTCGACTGCGGAGTGCGCCCCTACTTGACGGTCAAATCGTACGATCTCAACCAGGACAACAACAAGGCCCCGCGCGTCAATCTCAATGAACCCACGCCGGAGTCAAAAGGCTCGTCCAAAATGGGGACCTACGAGATCCCGCCGGCGCTCGTCACGTATCTTGAAGCCATGCAGCGCCATCAGGTCAAAGTCGAGCAACCTGCCGACCTCCTTGAAGCCAAAGGGAAATTCAAGAATGAGGAAGGGAAAGAGGTCGAACTCGAATCGGGTGTCGGCAAGGAGCAACTGCCGCTCGTTCTCGACCATTACACGACTCAGAGCGAGTTGCGCCAGCCCGGGTTGATCAATGTCAACACGGCTTCCGCCGCTGTGCTCAAGACGCTTCCGGGAATGGACGAGGCTTTGGCCGATTCCTTTGTGGCCGCCCGGCGCAATCTCAGACCGGAGCAGCGTCAGACCTCGGCTTGGCTGTACCAAGAAGGATTGGTCGATAGCAGCCAGTTCAAGAAATTGAGTCCTTACGTAACGGCGCGCGCCTTCCAGTTTCATTGCCATGTGGTCGGCTACGGGGTTCCTTCAGGACGTTACCGCGTGCTCGAAACCATTTTCGATGTGGCAGGGCAGCAGCCTGCCATTATTTACCTGCGCGACATCACGCGCTTGGGTTTGCCCTTTCGGATCGATTCGAATACAGAGTCGGAAATCGGTTCCTCCGAAAAGCTCAGTGCTTCCAGCCGCACTGGGGCGGGGCAGAACCGTCGGTTCGAAGCGATCGGCACGACGAGATTCTCCCAGCCGGTCCGCGAACGGGCCGCCTCGGGCGCAACCTCGTCGAGCCTTCGCGCGCCACTCGGAAATCCACTCAAGGCATCACGCGGGAACCGGTCCAGAACTCTAAGACAGGAATTTAAGCATGCCTGAAGCCCCAGCGATCACGGCCCCATCTCGCAAAGCCCTGAACTTTGGGTTTCGGCGGCAGCAGAACGTCCGCCGGCCTGGTCCAATCACGGCATTGGACATCGAAGGTCAGACGCTGCGTATTGTGCAAAGCGCACCTCGGGGCAGTGCCACCGCGATCACCCGAATCGAAGTGGGCCAACTTGATCTAGATAATCCGGGCGCAGCTCCTAATCCGGAAGCATTGGGTAAAGCCGCCGCGGCAGTTCTTGACGATCTTCGCTTGAAACCATCGCAAGTCGTGATGGGAATTCCCCGGCAGTTGGTCGTGTTGCGTACGCTCACACTCCCTGACATCACAGATGTGCGCGAAATGGCGTCGATCGTCCATTTGCAGATCGGTAAGGAATTGCCTTTCCGTCTGGACGAAGCGGTCATCGATTTTCAGGTGGTAAACCGGGGCCAGCGGTCGGAGGGGCGCGGGACGGGAAACGGAGCGCCCGGCGCAAACGAGAGTTCGGATGGGGCGGCGAGTGCCCCGAAGGTCGAAGTTCTCGTTGCTGCTGTCCGGCAAGAGACGGTTGATCTGTTTACCCAGATTGCGGCGGCGGCGAAGGTCAAGCTCGTGGCGCTGGGTTGGCTATCTCAGGCGCATGCGCGTTGGGTTGACGCTTGCGGAATCGCTCCGGACGCAGGAGCGGTGGCTTTGGTTTCCGTCCGCCCGGACGAGGTTGGGATTGACATCGTGGCTGGGGGGGTGCTGCGTTTCAGCCGCGGGGCTCGACTGCAAGCCATTCAAAACGAGCCGAATGCTACAAAACCCGGGGACGCGGCTCCGGACTCTAGCGCAGCGGCCACTCGTGCCTTGGGTTCGGTGGTCGAACCGGATGCCGTCGAGCTCACGACCATCGAAGTTGTCCGGAGTCTGCATAGTTACAATGGAACCGAACGAGACCGACCGGTCAGCCGAGTGGTGATCGCGGGAGCCACGGGACAAGAAACCCGATTGCTGGAGGTCTTGCAGCGAAGACTCAATCTGACCTGCGAACTTTTGCCGGAACCCCGTGGCGTGGACCTGCCTTCTGGCGGTCGTCAGCACGTAGCGGGTTCGATTGGCGCACTCGGACTGGCGCTTGGGATCAACGATACCACCGGGTTGCCGTTTGATTTCCTAAGTCCAAAACGGCCGGCCGTGCAGCGGAATACGAAACGGATTCGAACATTGGCCTTTGCGACTCTGGGGTTGGTGGCGTTCATCGCCCTCATGGCCACTCGAAGCCACTTTATTCATAAACGGCTGGCCGTCAGCCGCGAATTGCAGAAAGAACTTGCGGACAACGAAAAGAAAGTTCCGATCTTTCGGCGCATGCAGCAGCAGGCGGCAACGCTGCAGAACTGGTCGAAGGATGGACGCAATTGGCTCGAGCAATACGCTTACCTCAGCGCCGTTCTGCCAGGGAGCGAAGACCTTTACCTGACCTCGATCTCGGTGAGTGGACAAGGTAATATCCATTTGGCCGTTCAGGCGCGGAGCGGCGAGATTCTCGCCAATCTCGATCGACAACTTCGGGCGGCGGGCTACGAAGTTAAACCCTTAGCCATCACCCCTGGCAGCGATCGGCACGGCTATAACTTCCGATCCACGGTGGAATTGATCGTCCCGGCCAAGATGAAGGTGGATCTAGGCAAGGTCCAAACGCCAGCGCGCCCTGCTGATGATGGATCGCTCGACCCGAAACGGAAACCAGGCACCCCTGGAGGTCGCTCGTGAACGCACGCGAGAAAAAGCTGTTGGTGGTTGTGGGGAGCATCTTGGGGCTGTTCGTCGCGGTATTCGGCATTCGAGCTGTGATGTTGAAGCCGCTTCGGGAAATCGATAAGCGGAACGCGGCCCTGCGCGAGAAACTCGACAAGGTAAAGGCGGAGCGCCGCGCTTACTTTGCGGCGGAAGAGAATGTGAAGCGTCTGACCCAACGCACATTCTCGGACCAGATCGACCAGGCCAGCGCCAAATCTGGCGAAATGCTTACCAAACAGATTCTGATCAGCGGCCTGACCGAAATCGATTTCAGCCGAATGCCCGTTGGACCGCGCCGGTTGCGAGGGGCTAGCGAAATCGGGTGGAGCATCCAGGGACAAGGCAAATTGACCGGTGTGGTCAACCTGATGTTCCTCCTGCAGAATTCGCCATATCTCCACCGTATCGAAAACCTTTCTGTCTCCGCGAGCGAGCTTCCCGGGCAGGTCCGAGTGGGCTTTCGCTTTCTCACATTGGTCGTGGATCCTGCTCCCCTAGTCGATCCGATCGATCTGCCGGTCAAAGCCAACTTGGATGGACCGGAGCGCCATCTATTGGATGGCATTGCTGCGCGCGATCTGCTGCGGCCTTATATCAAGCGGCCCGCTGACAGACCAGTTCCCGGATCCGAGAATCCATCCGAGCCGGCTGGACCCGCAAGTCTACGAGTAGTTTCGCTTTCTGAATGGGGAGGACAGCCGGAAGTGCACATTCGGGATATTACGCATCAGCAAACCGTGCGTTACAAGCTGGGGGACAAACTCGGAGATGGCACCATTGCGATGGTGGACTATCGTCCGATGCCGATGCCTGGAAATGAAGGGTTGAAATCTTTCAGCCGGCTGATCTTGAAGGTGGGTGATGAGTACTGGGCCGTGGAGCGGGGCCAGACCCTGGCTGACAAGCGGCGTTTGGCGGCGAACGAACTGCCGGACCTAACTCCGAAGCTCGATGCCGGAGCCGGCGCCAGAAAAATGTGATTTAAAGCAGCAGTTTGACCGTCTGAATTAAGTGAGCCTGAGAATCGATCGTCATGAATAGAATCAAAGTTACCTTGGTCCTGGCAGGTTGTATGGCGGCAAGGTTGGGTTTTTGCGCCGAAGTCCCAAGTTCGGCCCAACCCAATGCCAGTGCATCTGCATTGGCGGCGTCGACCACGAATTCCGCAGTGCTGTCTTCTTCGGTGAAGGAGGCCGAGAATTCGACCGCCAGTGCTAGTGCGCTAAACGCCTCCAGCACCGTGCGCAACATTCGCTTTCAATTCGAAGGAATCCCCTATGCCGATATGCTAGAGCGCTTTGCCCAGATGGCCAATAAGCCTCTGGTCGCCGATACCAATCTCCAAGGAACCGTTAGCTTCAACGATCCAAACCCTTACACCTATCAGGAAGCGCTCGATACTCTCAATCTGATGCTTTCGATGAAGGATATGACCCTCATCGAATCAGATCACTACCTGCGTCTCGTGCCGCTAAAGCAGATTCCACAAATGCCCGTCAGGATCCTGCGAGGCCTCGAAAAAACGGGGGATGTGCGTCCTGGCGAAATCGTGACCGTCGTTCTGGATCTCAAGAACCTGGACGCCAAGGAGGCTGCGGACGGAGTGACGTCGATGCTATCGAACGCTGGTTCTGTGGCACCCTTGTCCCGCGGCCGAGGGCTGATTGTTACGGACCGGCTGGCGAATATTCAGCGCGTGCGCAGTCTCCTGACCATGATCGACAGCCAGACCGTGGCGGAACGCCAAATGAAGTCATTCACGTTGCTGCACGCCTCCGGGGCGGTCGTCTCGGATTTGATCAATCGGACTTTTGGGGCAACCACAGCGCCGAAGCGGACCCAATTCAATCAGCAGACCAAGCAATTGGATACTCTTCCTCCAGATCCCAACGAATACGTCACCGCTGTCTATGACGATGCTTCCCGAACGTTAGTCTTGTTCGGCCCGCGCGAGCGCATCGGGTTGGCCGAGGAACTGATTTCCAAATTTGAAGATAAGGATGGCGCCGGGGCGGGTGACGTGCGGATCTATTTCCCTCAGGATACCAAGGCGGAGGATCTCGCGCAGATGATCCGGCAAGCTGTGCCAGGCGTGGCGGCCCCTAACGATACCGCCGCAGCGGCTGCTACCAAGGCTCGACTGATTGTGGACTCCGCGCAGAACCGCTTAATCGTGGCCGCCCCGATTCTCGGGCAGTTAGACGCGATCGAAACCCTCATCAACAAAGTCGACAAACCCGTTCACGGCACGGGAAGCGGCTCCCTCCGGTCACAGAGCATTCAAGTGACAAAAGTATTCCGGCCACGGAACTCGGACGCTGCGAGCCTCGGCAAGATCCTCTCAGATGCACTGAGCAAACGGATTCCAGGGGGCAGCAAGATTTCAACCGCGAACGTAACGGTGGAGCCGAGCAGCCAGAGTGTCGTTGTGACTGGATCACCCGGCGACGTCCAAACGGCTCTTGACATTATTAGCCAGCTCGAAAACGGCTCGGCATTTCCTGCACCGCAGCAGACGAAACTCATTGACGTCGGCACGATCGCGGAAGCCAAACGACTGCAGCCCCTCATCGAACAGATTTACCGTAGTCAGATCAGCGACAGCGTGGGTGGGCAAACGGCCCACGCCAAGATCCTTGCTGATGCGGAAACGGGTCGGCTCATCGTCACGGCTAGTGAAGAGCATCTCCGGAAAATCGAGGAGATTATCAAGCAGCTTAAGACGGAGAAGGCCCAGCCTCAATTACGCTCGCTCCAAATGGTGGCACTCAAGCATTTACGCGTCGACTCGGCGATCTCCAGCATCACCAACTTGGTTGCGGAACGAATGAACGACAAGCGTTTTGAGGATCTCGCGAAACCGTTGATTCTACCGGATTCCAACAATAATCGGCTGTTGGTCACAGCGACGGAGAGCCAGTTCAAGGAGATCGCCCAAGTTGTCGAAGCCATCGACGTTGGTCCTGAAAAAGGCCAGCGGGAAATGCGAGTGATCCCCGTGCAGAGCAAATCCGCCAGTGACCTGATCGCGCTCACGTCGCAGTTGATGAGCCAGCTCGGGGAAGGGCAAGCTAATCCTCAGTCGGCACCGAAGCTGATTCCCGATGCATCTGGGAAGCAGATTATCGTGCTGGCGACGCCGCAGGATTTAGTGCGTGTCACCGACCTCTTGCAGCGTCTCGATTCCGCATCGGTTTCCGCGACGTCGCGGCAATTCAAAGGAGTGGAATTATTTAGTCGCAACGCCGCGGAAATGACGCCCCTGGTTCAGCAGCTCTACCAGGAGCAGCTCAAAGGCCAACCTGAACCCGCTGGCGGTCCGGCCGCACTCCTCGCGGAAACAAAGAACAATCGTATCATGGTCAGCGGCTCGGACAAGGAGATCGCGCGCGTTGAGTCGATTATTCGTCAACTCGACCCCGAGGGACGAAAAGGGACAAAAGACGAAACGCGGGTCATTCGATTGAAGGCGGCCGTCGCGGCTGATCTGGCCGGGTTAGTGGAAAAGAGTCTTAGCGCTCAGGCCCAACAAGTGAAAGTTCTGGTTGACACGCGCAGCAACTCGTTAGTGATCACAGGCGAGTCCGCAGCCGTCGAGGCCGCCGCTCAAATTATCCAGCAGCTCGACACCCAGTCCGACGTCTCTCCGCGGGAACTTCGCCTGATCGAGCTGAAGTCGGCCGAAGCCAACACCGTCGCGCCGATGGTCACAAGCCTGTTCACGGAAATGATCCGTGACCAGCGCGGCCCTGACTATAAGCCACAGACGAAAATTGTGCCGGATGCTACTGGGAATCGGCTCATTGTGACCGGCAGTAAAGATGAGCTGAAAACGGTGGCCAGCCTTGTCGAACAGCTTGATCAGGTTCCAGAAACCGCGGGAATGGCGCGGGTCTTCAAACTCGCGTTCGCGGATGCGTCGACGATGGTGTCGGTTGTATCCAACGCTATGGTGCGGTTCGATGCGCGGAATCGGCCAATTCGTTTAGTCTCCGTATCGGCCGATGAAAAGTCGAACAGCCTCATCGTCTCTGGATCGCGGGTGGACCTTCAAGACGCTCAAGCCATCATCGAACGCTTGGACGGCGAGGGCGTGGAGAAGGGGCGAAGTTTGAAAGTCATCGATGTCGCGACTGATGATGCCGAAGGGCTAGCGGCGACAGCGATGAGAGTGTTCACCGCCCAGAACGCGAATCGCAATGTAGCAGCCGTGGTCACGATCACACCCGAACCGTCAGGCAAGCGATTGATCGTTCTGGCACCTGCTTCAATGATTTCTCAAGTCGAGACAGTCATCGCCACGCTCGATGCCAAACCGGACCAAGGCGCTCGAGAACTCCAGACCGTGGAACTCAAAACAGCGAGTGCCCAGAAGATCCTTCCCACTGTCCGGCGCATTTACGGAGAACAAAACCAGGGCAAAGTCGTGAAACCCGCTTCCATTTACCCGGATAGCACAGGAACGCGATTGTTGGTGTATGGCACAAAAGATCAAGGGGCTGCAGTCCACCAGATCGTCGATACGATGATCAGCAGTACTGCTCAGGTGCGAGAAACGCGTGCCTTCGACGTGGGGCGCGCGGAAGATGTTCAACGGTTAGTCCCGCTCGTTCAACAACTTTACCAGGAACAATGGAAAGAAAAAGGCGACTCGGATCCGGCCGACGCGCAGATTCTTGGTGACGCCCGCTCTGGGCGTCTCATGGTCACCGGCAAGCCCGACCACATTAAGCAAATCGAAGTCATTCTGAATCAGTTGACCTCGGGTAAACCTCACGCGGGAGCTCGAGAGAGCCGCATTTTCGAACTGACTACAGCGAGCGCAGGGGAGTTAGCCAATACGGTTCGAACCCTCTACCAGGACGAAGCCCGAAGCCGACTTGGGACCGTAACACCTGATATTCTTATTTTACCTGACAGTGCCTCAAATCGTCTCATTGTCAGCGGTGAAAGCGAAGAAGTGGCGGCGGTGGAAGCGATCATTCAGAAGCTCGATAAGGTGAGCGCGCAGAGCGGGACAGTGCGAGTGTTCAAACTCAAATACGCGGACCCAACGAAAGTGCTTGAGGTTCTTGGAAACGCCCTCACCAGCTACGACTCTTATGGCCGCGCCCGACGCAGGGTGGGCGTCACTTCGGATGCCAAAACTCGCAGTATCATTGTTGCAGGGGACCCCAAGGAACTGCAATCGCTGCAGAATGCGGCGATTATCATTGAGCAACTCGACAACGCGCTCGGACAGCAAGCCGAACGTAAGATCAAAGTGCTGACGCTGAAACAGGCCAAGGTAGCTGACATGATGCCGAAGATTCGCCAGCTCTATAATGATCAGCTTGCGAGCAAACCCGACTTGGCCGCGACGGACGTGCTCATGCTGGAGGATACCCCGGGCAACCAACTCATCCTCGCCGGAAGCGAAGCGCAATTGGCGCTAGTCGAGCAGATCGCTACGGATCTCCAGTCCGCTCAAGTGCAAAAGGGACCGCGCGAGACGAAATTGATCGAGATAGGCCAGACCGACGAGATGCAGCGGTTGCTGCCCCTTGTTCAGCAGCTTTACCGTGAACATTGGCGCGATCGCTCGGTTGGCGATCCTGCAGACGCTCAAATCGTAGCGGACAGCCGCAACGCGCGCTTCATTGTCACAGCGCGAACGAATCACCTCTCTGAGATCGAGGCCATCGTTCAACAGTTGCGTGCGGGAAACACGGACTTGGCCGCACGCGAGACTCGAATTTACGATCTCACCACCGCCACGGCGATGGAACTCGCCGTTACAGTGCGTTCCTTGTACCAGGAACAAGCCAAAAACCGGCCGAATGTTCGGCTGGAGGATACGGCGATCCTGCCAGACGCCAGTGCGAACCGATTGATCGTCACCGCGGTGACTCATGAGTTGGCGTTGGTGGAAGATATCATCAAGAAGCTGGATAAGGTCAGCGCTCAAAGCGCGTCTGTTCGCGTCTTTAAAGTGAAATCGGCCGAACCGGACAAGGTGGCGGAGATCCTCTCGAATGCGTTGGTCAGCTACGATGCTTACGGCAGACCGCGCAAGCGAGTGAGCGTGAGCGTGGACCCAAAATCACGCACGATCATCGCTGCGGGCGATCCGAAGGAACTCCAAGGTGTCTCAGTTATTATTGACCAATTGGATTCCACCTTAGGCGGGCAGCCGGAGCGGCGCATGAAAGTGTTGCCGATCACCTCCGGAAAGGTGGCGGAGATCCTGACTAAAGTCCGAGCCCTCTACGACGACCAGGTGAAAGCCCAACCCGAGCTGAGCACCAGTGACGTCCTCATGCTCGATGATAGTACTAGCAACCAGCTGATCCTGGCCGGAACGGAGAAACAGTTGAATCTCATTGAGGGGATTGTGACCCAACTCATGACCAGCGCCATGGTTCTCGATGCGCGTGAGACCCGAGTCTACGAGCTCACTTCAACGGCCGCGCCAGAATTGGCGATCACGGTCAAGGCGCTTTATCAGGAAGCGATGAAAGCTCACCCGACGCCGCCGTCGAGTCAGGCTTTGCTCTTGCCCGACGCCAACGCGAATCGGCTCATCGTCTCGGCCACCACCAACGATCTCCATATCATCGACGAGATCATTCAGAAGATCGACAAGACCGAAGCGCAGACTGGCCGAACTCGAGTCTTCAAGTTGAAGTCTGCGGAGGCGCCGCAAGTGGCGACCATCCTGTCGACGGCACTCGTGCAGATTGGAGCCAACGGGCGCAGCACCCCGAGAGTAAGTGTCGGGAGCGATCTCCAGAATAATCTGCTCATCGTTTCGGGAGCTCCGCAAGACTTGCAGTCTGCCGCTGTCATTGTGGAACAGATGGATGCCATGCTCGCGAAAGAGCCGCGGCAAATGCGAGTCCTCGCGCTCAAATCGGGCTTGGCTAGCGAATTGGCGACGCGCGTCAAACAGCTCTATCAAGATCAACTGAAAGGGAAAGCCAAGACGAGTCCTGCGGACGCGATCATTATGGGCGATGACATTAGCAGCCGGCTGATTATCGCGGCGGGCGAATCGCACATGAAACTCATCGAGGGGATCGTCAGCCAGTTGCAGGAAGTCGCCGAGGGGACAGGGCGCCAGATGCGAGTGCTCAGCTTGCAGCGCAATTCTGCCACTTCCGTGGCGGCGATGATTTCCCAGCTGTTTGGCCGGCAAGTCTCGAGCCAGGATCCAAGCTTGCGATTGGCAGTCAGTGCCTCGGGCGACGATCGGACCGTCGTATTGGAAGCCACAGCTCCTCTCCTCGAGCGCGTCGAGCAACTCGTTAAGGCTTTGGATGGTGAGGAATCCCTCGGTAAAGTGGAGCTTCGCACCTACCAAATGCCCGAGGGCAATGCGACTGACCTGGCCCCCACGCTGGCCCGGCTCTTTTCGGAGAAGGCAGGACAGTCGGTCCCTTCGGGATTGGCTCCGCGTTTCGAAGCCGACGCAGCGGCCAATGTCCTCATGGTCGCGGCTACCAAAGAACAATTTGTCCAAATCGATAAACTGATTGAGGAGCTAAAGAATACGGCACGTGTCGCGAGCGAGATTCGCACGTTCAAGCTTCAGAACGGTGAACCAGCGCAGATTGCGGAGGTGCTGCAATCAATGTTAACGGACGGAGATGCTCCGCAACCGGGCCAGCCGCGGCAACGACGCATGCAGTGGCGTCCGGGCGTCGGATTGATGCCAATCGCCGATGCCAAGACCGTCCGGGTTGCTCCAGCGCGTTCATTAAATGCAGTCGTCGTACAGGGCCCGCCGGAGAAACTGGCCTTGGCCGAGAAAATAATCCAAACCCTTGATCGCGATGAAGTCGACAGTCGTACTGTCATACAAACGGTCCGACTCAAGAAGGCTCACGCGGAGAACGTTGCCGATGCCGTTAGCAAGACGATCGCTTCGAAGGGCCCACAAACTCGACTCCAACGGGTCACGGTCACTCCGGTGATCGGTCCAAATAGCGTCCTCGTGAATGGTCCATCCGACGCGGTTCAAGATGTCATGCAAGTGATTCGGGACCTGGATCAAGAAAGCGAGGACGACGAAATTAAAGTGCGCATTTACAAGTTGGAAAACGGCAATGCGCATGAAATCTCGACCGTGATTCAACAATTGCTGCAAAATATTACTCGAGGCCAGCAACGTCTTAGGGCTTCCTTGACTGCCGGCGCGGGCACCCCCGCACGTTTAATCCAACCGTCCGTGTCGGTCGATGAACGGTCCAATAGCCTTGTGATGTCTGGAACCCAAGCCCACTTCAAAGTCGTCGAGCAACTTTTGAGTACCCTGGACAAGGTCCCCGATCGCGCGGAGCGTGACGTGCAGTTTGTTTGGCTGCGCAACGCCAAGGCCTTTGATGTGGCGTCAAAGTTGGATGCCGTCTTCGCCGGACGGTCGGAAGGGGATAAGCCCGTGATTGACTCGGACATCTTCAATAACTCGATCACGGTTATCGGAAAACATGCCGATATTATCCAAGTCCAAGACCTGATCGCCCGCCTGGACGAATCCAGTAAAGACACCAGCATCCAAGTGCGGTTGCGTCCTCTGGACCGGGTCCCCGTCGAACAGATGGCCCGCATGCTCCAGAATATTTACCCACAAATGTCCACGGGACTGATTCGAGTCGTGGAAAAGATCGAAGCGGCGGCTAAACCCGATAAAACCAGGAGCTCCACGGTTCCAAGTCCAAACCGGTCAGGAACGTTGCAGCCTTCGGCGCAAGACAGCGCGCCGGAAAACAAAGCGCCGGCCGAGGATTCGCTCCCAGAGGTGGTCGTGGCGGTCGACAAGACGGCCAATGCGCTCATTCTTTCCGGACCGACCCACGAGTTGGATCAGATTGATCATATCCTCTCCGAGCTCTCTTTCTCTTACGTCAGCAGTGACGCTGAGTTTCGCGTATTCCCTCTAAAAGAGGCGGATCCTGTCGTAATGGCGAGAACCCTTAGCGATCTCTTCCGCCCGGAGCAGCTGCAACTACAGCAGCAGCAGCAGTTGCAGCAACAGCAGCAACAAATGCAGCGCCCTGGCGAAATCCGTGTTCTCACGCAAACCCCCAAGGTGACGGCGGTCGCGGAACCACGGACCCGAAGCGTGATCGTCCGAGCCAAGCCAACAGACTTTACGCTCATGGAATCGCTGATCAAACAGCTCGATGTCGCGGGTGTTAGCTCTCAATTGGAATTCCGGGTCGTCTCGCTGACGAACGCCCCGCCTCAGAAAGTGGCACCCCTCGTCCAGCAAATGGTGGCGCAGCTGAACATTATTCGTCCGGGCGAACCCCTGAGCGTTACTCCGGACCCTCGTGCGCATGGCTTGTTTGTTGTCGCCAGAGACGCAGTGTTGAAGCAAGTGGAAGGGATGATTCATTCGCTCGATACCCCAGCCTCGTACTCCGAAGCTCAGGTCTTGGTCGTGTCGTTAAAGAAGGCGAACGCATCCCAGTTGGCAACGGTAATTCAGACGATGCTCAAACCTGGGGCTCAAGGAGAGGCTACCACAGAAGCGCGAGAGTTGCAGGAGCAGATTCGCCTTCTTCGGATCAAGAACGACGAGGGCAAAGAGGTCGTCCTCGATTTGACCAAACCCATTCGGGTGATGGGTGACCCGGTTGGTGGCGGTCAGGGCGGCGGAAACCGCCTCGTCCTTTCTTCCACCCCGGACAATCTCAAGGCGTTGGCCGCGGTGGTGGAAATGATGGATAGCGTTCCCGTGGCTGAGGGAGTGAGCATTAAACTGGTCCATTTGCAGTTTGCCGACGCTGCCACGGTTTCGCAGACGCTGAACACGGTCTTTTCTCAAGGACAACGATTGGCCAACGGACCCGTAGGGCGAGCCGAGCCGGAGGGCACGACCGGCAAGGCGTTGGTCAACCCACTGAATATTGCGATCGACGAACGCTCGAACTCAGTGATCCTAAGCGGCCAGAGAGAATCTCTCGACTTGGCCCAAAAGGTGATCAACGATCTCGATCGCAAGGTGGATCGTTTCATCACGGAGGTGAAACTCTTTAAGCTCAAACATGCTTCGGCGAGGCGTTTGGCTCCGTTGCTCCAATCTGTGTTCGCCGAGGGGCCCTCGGTTCCCGGGACAGAAGGACTTGCCACTCAAGTCACTCGGCTGCGAGCGGTCCTGCCTGATGAGAAGGCACCGGTGACGGAGCAGCCGAAATCCCGATCCGCGCTCGTCATCCAGGCAGACGATACCACCAACGTGATGATCGTTGCGGCCCGGAGTGATAATTTGCCGTTGATCGAGGCTGTCATCAATCAATTGGACATTCCTTCCGCATCGGGCATGGCCAATGTCCGCGTCTATGCCCTGGAACACGCCGACCCGGCCGTCGTTCAAAAAATAATTATGGACCTCCATAGCGGGCCTCGGGCATCGCAATTGCGAACCGAAGATATCCCCAATATAACGGTCGACGATCGGACCCAATCGCTCATCGTTGCGGGTAACCAGAAAGCGTTCGCGTTTATCGACGGTCTAATGGCGCAGTTGGACCGAGTCTTGCCATTGGAATTGCGAGACGTCCGGATAATCCCGTTACAAAACGCCGATGCCGGTGCCGTCTCCGGTTCGTTGCAGCGATTGCTCGATGCGAGAGTTACTCAGAAAGCCGCCCTTGGACGCCAGCAAGCTGAGGCCCTACGGGTTTTGGTGATTCCCGAGACCCGGAGTAACAGCCTCTTGGTCGCGGGCTCTAATGACAGCTTTGAGCTTGTTGAGTCGCTCGCCCGCGAACTAGACGCCGCTCCTCCCGCCTTGAGCGGCCGGATTCGGCTAATTCCGCTGGCTTACGCAGATGCGCGATCGATGTCTGCTTCCTTAATAAACTTGTTCAACCAGCGGTATCAAGCGGCGCGGTCACCAGACACCCAGCGCAACCGTCCGGTCATCGTTGCGGATCCGCGGAGTAATAGCTTGCTCGTGGCCGCTGGGGTTGACGACAACCAAACGATCGACGAATTAGTTTCGAGGTTGGACCAGCATTTGGACGATCCTTCCATGGTCCTGACCGTTCTGGGGCTGCGACACAACAATTCGACCACCGTTGCGTCTACTCTGGAAAACATCTTCGCCGCCCGATTGCGTAGTCGGACGGTGCCTGGCCAGCCGCCGTCTCCTCAGGATCAAATCAAAGTGGAACCGGACAGTCTGAACAATTCCCTCATCATTTCCGCGAGTCGCGAGAACCTGGAGTTGATTGTCGGCTTGCTGCAAAAGATCGATGTTGAACCTGCTGTGAACGAAGGAGTTGTTCAAGCCTTCACCCTGCAATACGCCGATGCCCAACGCGTGGCCAACATGCTGCGGTCCCTGATTCAGCAAGGGTTATATCGTCCCGGTTCGGGGGGAGCACGCGGTGACGCGCCTCGTGAAGCCATGGCGATTACCGTCGACCCGCGCAGTAACACGCTCGTCGTCTCGGCGAGCCCTGAAAACCTAATGGTGATCAAAGAGGTCATTCGCCAGATGGATACCAAGGACTTCGTGCAGGGCGGAAATATTCGTGTCTATCCGCTCAAGCACGCGCGGGCCAGCAGTCTGGCAACAGTTCTCGAACAATTCTTCCGCGCCCGTCGCGCGAGCGAAGCTGGAGGAACCGCAGCGGAACGATCCATTCCTGTGACAGTCGTGGCCGATGATCGCGTCAACGCCTTGTTGATCACCGGTGGCAAAGAGAGCTTCGACGTCATCGATCGAATGATCGAGCAGTTGGACGGCGAGGACATCCAAGCGCGGATGAATTTTCGCGTTTTCGTTCTCAAGCAAGTAACCGCGGCCAAACTTCAAAGCACGCTCCAGCGTCTTTTCGCCAACCGGCCGTCTCGGATTAAGGGTGAGCCTCCGGAACCGATTTCCGTGGTGGCAGACTCCTGGGTGAATGCGTTGATCGTAGGCGCTTCCATCGACGATATGAGCATGGTGGCATCCCTCATTGAACGCTTGGATAGTGATCAGGCGCAGATGGGGGTCACCGTGCAGGTCTTTCCCATGGCCAAAGCGGACGCGCGTCGTGTCGCGCAGGTCGTGCAAGGGCTCTATCGTGAGGGCGGACCAGGTGGCGCATTTCCCGTGACCGTGACGCCAGATGAACGCATGAACGCCATCGTCGTGTCCGCCGGTGAAAGCGACCTCAAGCGCATCGCGGACTTGGTCAAGAAACTGGATACGGACCAAGTGGGGCGAGTCTCGGAAGTGCGCATTTTTCCGTTGCAACATGCGCGCGCCGATTCGGTCTCGAGTATATTGAACCAGGCGCTGAACACAAAGCCTGTTGCGCTCAACGACCAGAGTCCCAACACTGCGTCACTGCTGCAGTTCATCGCGCGTGCGACGGACGGCAGGGAAATTGTCGCCTCGGCGCTTAAAGAGGGTGTGCTGATCACTCCGGATGTGCGCATGAACGCGCTCGTGGTATCGGCTCCGGTGGACTACATGAATCTTCTCGAGCAGATCATCAGTCGGCTCGATTCCAGCTCACCGCAACAGGCGAAGATTAAAGTCTTCACCCTGATCAATGCCGACGCGCGCCTCATGTCGGATCTGCTCATGACTCTATTTCGTTTGCAGCCCGGCGGCGTTGCCAGCTCGCAGCGAGCCATTCAATACACGCTGGTTAAAGAAAAAGCCTCACCACAAAACACGCTGGACGATGGCCCCGAGGCACACGAGGAGGTGGAGGTCGGTTCGGCGACGGTGGGCACGGACGAACAAGGTGCTCTTCATGTCACGGTAGATCAGCGCACGAACAGTTTGCTGGTGGGTGGAACGGAGCACTACGTGGCACTGGTTTCGGAAATAATTCAAGCCCTTGATTCGAGCGAAGCGCAGGAGCGTAAGTCGGAAGTCTACCGGTTGAAGAACGCCCAAGCCTTGGACATCGCCACGGCCGTTCGCACATTTCTCGACCAAGATCGGCAGCGCATTACCCAAGTGCTCGGCCAAGATGCCGTTGGCACGGCCCAACGTATGCTCGAACGGGAAGTCGCTATCGTTGCGGAAACGAACAGCAATACTTTGCTTCTCTCAGCGAGTCCTCGCTATTTTGCTCAGGTCAAAGAATTGATTGTCAGCTTGGATCAACCACGTCCCCAAGTGCTAATTCAAGTGCTACTCGCCGAAGTAACGCTCGATTCCACGCGGGATCTCGGTGTGGAATGGAATGTCAGCAAGATGGTCGAGAACGCCAAACTCGCAAGCGGAACGGCGTTCGGCGTGCCTGGCGATCTCAAGAGTTTCGGCGGTTTTTCGGCCGCTGTGACCGGGAGTGACTACGGTTTTCTGATTCGCGCCTTGCAGAATGACGGCCGCCTCGAAATCTTGAGCCGACCGCAGATTCTCACCGCCGACAACAAGCCGGCGACGATCAATATTGGTCAGCGGGTTCCCTTGGTCAGCAACAGCAGCGTCACGCCTCAAGGGGGTATTGTGAACGCGATTGACTACCAGAATGTCGGAGTGAATCTACAGGTCACGCCACGGATCGGAGCCGACGGCGCAGTCCGGATGGAAATCAGCACCACCAACAGCGCCCTGACCAGTTCCAGCGTTGCCATCCCATCCGGTGCGGATGGGTCGACGGTGAATATGCCGATTATTAACGAACGTCGCGCCAGCACCTCAGTCAGCGTGCAGAGCGGGCAATCGATCCTGATCGGCGGATTGATCGAAACCATCGAGGACAATCGAATTAAAAAGGTCCCTTACTTGGGGGACATTCCGGGTCTAGGCGTCCTGTTTCGCAGCAAGACGAAAGTCACGAACCGCAAAGAACTACTGATTCTTCTCACACCTCAAGTGCTGTTAATGGGAACTGAGCCTGGCCGAGTCGAGGGCCTGGATGAAATGACACGTCAACAGCTCGAACGATCGTCGATTCGCGACCAGATCCAGCGAGACGATTTCCGCGATCGGCTTCTCGAGCCGCTCTATCCCAATGGGCTGCAGAAATCCACGACAGCTCCTTCCAAGAAGAAGACTCGGCATTAGAGCTAGACCATTATGCCGCGCATGGACTTTCCACGAAGATGGATAGGTTTAATCCTTGCCTTGGTGGCTGCAGGCGCCTGGGTCGGTTGCGTTTCGGATCATCCGGACAGAGACCCGCGGCCCCTGGCGGACGCGGGTAACGGTCCCATCGACGAGCTCAACTTATTGGCTATTCCCGTGGCGTTGAACCTAGATCAAGTCCCCGGTGTGGACGGCTTTGTGATCAAAGTCTACGCCAGCAGTCGAAGGAATCCCAAGCCGGTCCCGATTGTGGCCGGATCGTTGGATGTTTTGATGTACGACGGTGTTCCGGGAATCACCCATCCGGTTCCTCCCGAGCCGCGGCACACCTGGCACTACTCTGCTTCCGAGCTTAAGGCTTTTGAGATTCAAACATCGATCGGGACGGGCTACCAGCTCGCTCCGCTATGGGGGGATGATAAGCCGGTGCAGAACAAGATTTCGGTTTTGGTTCGGTATACGGCACCCCAAGGACAACCCCTAACATCTGCGCCGAGCGTGATTTCGGTGGCGATAAAATAGGCCTGGCGGTTTCTTCGAGCTTCAGGCTGCAGCACCTGAGGCCTAGCAAGCTTCGAGATGTTTCGCCCTGGAGTTGGCGTGCCGCCTCAACTGCGGAATAACGAGTGTCCACAGCTTTCCAGGCAAAAGACCAAACTCAATGATCAGGCGCAATCCAAGTGAGGTCCGCCAAAGCCATGGATTTCGGTCGAAGTAGCGGATCAAGACGACTCTGTACCACAGAAAAAAGCACCAGAGGAGCAAGCGCCCCTTAGAAAGTTGGATCAGTTATCGGATTAACGCGCCGGGCACGCTGGAGTTGATCTACTGCACCTCGAGATTGAACTCCAGGCGTGTCCGGGAGTCGGTTTTTTCGTTGCGGATTTCCATATCTTTCACCTGCCAACGCCCGTTCACTTTCTTGAAGCTTTTCAACTCGAACACTTTGAAGCGTTTCCCCTCGAGATCATAGGCCTCCGCGCGCACGAGACTACCGAGCTCCGAGTCAATCCATGAAACAACTCGGGAATAGGTTCCCGCTGAAGGACGCGGGTTGACACTCTCAATGACTTTTAACGGGCGGCCATACTTCATGGTAATCTTGGCATCGCGCACAAATCGCTGTTCCGGCCAGTGCAGGAATTCCAAACCAAGATCGGACAGCCAGAAATCGGAACTGGCTAGAGAGACAGCCGCCTCAGAGCCATTGATCATCAGCGTATTGGTGCGCGTGCCGTCCGGGCTGATCTGACGGAGCAGATATCGATTTGGCTCACGTGCTTCGTGCGTGACGACAAGCTGTTCCGGACCGAGCGCGTCGGTCCTTTTCGTCGCATAGATGCTCTGCCACGCGTTCTCATTGAGC
Organism: Limisphaerales bacterium; assembly: GCA_044225505.1. Classification (GTDB taxonomy): domain Bacteria; phylum Verrucomicrobiota; class Verrucomicrobiia; order Limisphaerales; family SIBE01; genus JAXMHN01. Next base: position 87,069 of record JBGAIN010000003.1, on the reverse strand, counting down.
CGGATCATGTAGTTTACCGGGATTTCGCGACGACGGCCCTCGCTCGTCCGAATGTGAAAGACGCCGTCAATGGCGATTTCTTTCCCCGGCCTTTGCAAGAGAAGATCCGACACAAACGCGACGGCTTCACGATCGACAGCCATGGGTCCGCTAGCGGGTGAACTCACGGCCGCCGCGGCGGTCAGTGTCAGGGAGATGAGAAAGGCGGGCATAGCCTGAC
>JBGAIN010000003.1:0-86826 GCA_044225505.1 Limisphaerales bacterium | reverse complement strand
GAGCCAAGCAAGGGCATACGCTGCAGTTTCATAGGTGTGAAGACACGCAAGTTTTAGCGTGAGCTCAAGACCAGGGGCAACAGTTCGGAGATGTGTTGCACAAAATAAGCCTTCGTGCGCTGTCGGACTTCCGCGGGGACCTCATCCCAATCTTTGCGGTTCCGTTCAGGTAACACGACTCGTTTTAGCTTGGCGCGCGAAGCCGCGAGGATCTTCTCTTTAATGCCGCCAACGGGCAGGATCCGGCCACGGAGGCTGATTTCTCCTGTCATAGCGACATCGGATTGAACGCGCCGTTGCGTGAACAAGGAGGCTAATGCCGCCACAATCGCTGTTCCCGCGCTAGGCCCGTCTTTGGGAGTAGCTCCCGCAGGCACGTGGATGTGGATGTCGTAGTGATCGTAGTCTGCGAGTTCGATCCGGAGTTGTTTGGACTGGCTTCGCAGGAAACTCAGGGCGGTCTGAGCGCTTTCCTTCATGACCTCACCCAGAGAACCCGTCAAGATGAGCTTTCCTCTCCCTGGCATTCGCGTCGCCTCGATGAACAGGATCTCGCCACCGACAGGGGTCCATCCCAAACCAATGGCAATGCCCCGTTCGGTGATCTGCTCCGCGGTCTCTGATTGGAAGCGCATCGCGCCCAAATACTCCGTGAGCGATTCCGGGGTGATGGTCAGGGGCTGGTTCAGTTCTTTACTGGTAATCACTGCCCGGGCGGCTTTGCGGGTTAGACTCGCGATCTCGCGCTCCAATTGCCGCACACCCGCTTCACGAGTGTAATCCTCAATCAGCCGACGCAGTGTCGCATCCGGAAATTTGACTATCTTTCGTTTGAGACCGTGCTCTTCCAGTTGCCTTGGCACCAAGTATCGCCGGGCGATTTGCAGCTTCTCCGTTGGCGTGTAGCCTGGCAACTCGATCACTTCGAGACGATCGCGCAGGGCCGGATGGATCGGATCGAGCCAGTTCGCCGTGGTAATGAAGAGCACCCGCGACAGATCGAAAGGCAATTCCAGGTAGTTGTCGGTAAAAGTCCGATTCTGTTGCGGATCCAGGACCTCCAACAAAGCGGACGCTGGGTCGCCGCGAAAGTCGGAGCCGACTTTGTCGATTTCATCCAACAGAATGACCGGGTTATTGCTCTCAACGCGTCGAAGGGTCTGCAGAATTCGTCCGGGCAGTGCGCTGACATAGGTGCGGCGGTGACCTCGAATCTCCGCTTCGTCTCGCATGCCACCGAGGGCGATCCGAGCGAATTTGCGCCCCAATGCATCGGCAACGCTTTGACCTAAAGAGGTCTTGCCAACTCCGGGCGGTCCGACGAGACACAGTATTGGGCCTTTAAGCTTCTGCTTGAGTTTGATCACTGCCAGGAACTCCAGCAGGCGTTCCTTAATCTTGCTCAGACCGTAATGTTGATCGTCGAGAATACGCGCCGCATCCTCAAGATCGAGCTGATCATCGGTCGATCTTTCCCAGGGCAAATTGATCAGCCAATCCAGGTAGTTGCGGGACACTGTATATTCCGCCGCAGTAAATGGGATCTGCTGTAATCGTTCCCATTCTTTAATTGCAACTTTCTTGATCTCAACGGGCAGATTGTTCTTTTCGATTTGCTCACGTAAGGAATTGGCCTCGGACGTATTTGGATCGCCTTCCCCCAGTTCGCGCTGAATAGCCCGAATTTGCTCACGAAGGAAAAAATCGCGCTGACTCTTGGACATGGAAGAGGCAACTTCCTTCTGAATCTTCGATCCGAGCGTGAGCACTTCCACTTCCCGGTTCAGCAGCGGCAGGAGTCTCGTCAGCCGGTCTTTGACAATCACTGTCTCCAGGAGTTGCTGCCTCTCTTCCAGAGTCAAATTCAGGTTAGCAGCGATCAGATCGGCGAGGCGTCCTGGTTGCTCTGTATTTAGGGCGGTGACCTTGACCTGGTCTGAGATGGCGGGCGATAAATTGATTATCTCCTGAAATTGGGAATGAGCATTCCGCGCCAACGCCGTCATCTCCAACGATTCGTCACTTACCTCTTTGAGAAGCTCGATTTCCGCACATAGGTAAGGGTCCTGCGATGCGTATGCCTTGACCCGGAACCGGCGCAGACCTTCGATTAACACCCGGACTGTGTTGTCTGGGAACTTGAGCATCTTCAGCACACGAGCGGCACATCCGTGTTCCCAAAGGTCTTGGGGGGCAGGATTCTCTACCTCGGGACGGCGCTGCAAGACCAGTCCGAGAAATCGGTCCCCCGCGACCACATCGTCAATCAGCCTGATGCTTTGGGCGGATTCTACCAGGAGCGGCGAGACCATGCCTGGAAAGACAACGATATCCGACAAGCCAAGGACGGGCATGACTTCTGGCAACGATTTCCCGCCCGGCTTGGTGGAGGGATTCTCTCCCCCAGCACTACCGGTCGAAGCCAGAATATTGATGAACTCGGTTTCCGGCAAAGTCATGTTACAGCTCGATAGTCATTAGATGCTACCGGCGCCCAAAAAGTTCACGTAATATGCAGAAACCCTGAAGAAATTCGACGGCCTTATCCTTGAACTTCAGCCGACGCGGGAACGTCTATGCGCAGAAATCCGTTCTGGTAAGCAGCACGCGCCTGAGTTAGGTCGTAGCCTTTCGGCAACTCGATCACCGTCTCGAATGCCCCATAGTTAATCTCCATGACCAAAAACTTGCATTTGTTGCCGGACCGGCAGCCGTCCGGGCGATACCCTGCAATCCGGACTTTGTTGCCTTCAATGACAAGTTCCAAATCCTCTCGGCGCATTCCCGCGAGTTCAACCTTAACGACCAGCCCGTTCTCACTGACATAAACGTCGGTGTTTGGCACCCAGTAGGTTTCGGTGCTGCCCTCCTGACTCGTGTGGGAAGGATTCTTCACAAAATGCAGGGAGGAACTCACTTTGCACATGGCTATCAACTCTGCCGGAAATTATATTGCTCTTACGTTTTAGGCAAGCAGAACGCTCACCCCGCCTTGAAGATCACTTGGGAGCGCTCTCCCTTGCGACCGCGGAAGACTAGGGTCTGCGGCTTGTCTTGCCCGGTTGAAGAGCAACCGCCGACGGATGAGCAGCAACGGTGCGATTTGCGCGAGCGACATTGCGCCCAGCAGAACATCCCCGCCGTAACCGCCACGACGAGAAGTGATGCCAGTTGCTGCCAATCCATGTCTAAAGTTAGACTAAATCGTCTTATTGGCAACCGCGATCTTCCATAGATCCGTTCGCACAGATCTGTTTGGACCACTCCAGCAACGGGCGTTTGAGTAGTCCAGGTCGTTTGCTCGCAACGCAGTGGCTTTACGCCGGTAGTCGTGCGCTGAATTCCACGATACCCCCTTGTTGGATGGCTGCCAGAACTGCAAAGGTCAAAAGCATGCTTCGACGCGCCTCAAAATACGGAAAAGGGTGATCACTTCCGCCGCGCAGAAATTCGTGCCACGCTGCCATCTGTTCTGCATGTCCCTTGGAATTGTAAGAGAGCTTTTTCTTCTGACGACCACTGTAAATGACCAATTCCTGGTAGTTACAGATTTCACAGACGGCACCGGCAGAGTACACAGTCAGCATTTCTTTCGGGTATTTGGGGTCGCCTTCGCCACTGTAAATCAACTGTCCTGTCGACCCGTCGGCAAACTCGACCTGCGCCGCGACACAGTCAGGGTAGGCCTGCCGTCCGGCGGTCGGCCAAGTTGTCTGAGCAACGACACGGACGGGATCCGCGTTGAATAAAAAGCAAAAGTAGTCGAGAAAATGGCACGCTTCTCCTAAAACTCGCCCTCCGCTTTCGGCGTAATTCGCATACCAGTGTTTGGGATCAAGTTTCCCTGCATTGATTCTGAAACTGGCTGATTTTGGTCCGGGACTGGCCGCCAGCACTTTCTTCAATGCAACGCTAGCCGGGGCGAACCGCCGATTGAATCCCACCTGGACCGTGCCGTGGCTTTGCTCATAGGCTCGGTCAATTTCCCATAGCTCCTCCATTGATAGACAGAGCGGCTTCTCGACAAATATGTGGGAGTTCCTTTCCAACGCCGCTCGAGTGACAGGCGCGTGCAAGTGATGTCGAGTCGCAATGATCAACGCGCTGGAAGCGTCTGCCCGTTTAATTAATTCGGCGGAATCCGTCGCTGCATTCTCGAAACCGAACTTGCTTTGCACATGCCGGGCGCTCAGCGCGGTTTGGTTAACAATGGTTCCAAACTTCAGCTTCCCCACCAGGTGCGGCAGGAGCATCGTCCGAGCGAAATTGCCCGCTCCAATGACATCCAGCCGCCCGGCCGGCGCTGAGATGCGGCCAGCTCCACGAGAAAGTTTGGCGTTGGGTCCGCGTTCAAACGTTGGCTTTGACGAAACCCGGCCGTCTTCTGTAATCGCCGTTTGGGCTTCCGACTGCTTGGCTTTCGGCGTCGGCGTTTTGAACCCTTCGTCTTTGGCTGCTGGGTATTCCAGGACGATGCCAATGTCTTTGGAATCTGTCGCCAAAGTCTGGTAAATCGAGAGAGCCTCTGCCAGAGGCACGCGCCGAGTAGTGAGGCTTTCCAGATGGAGCTGTCCTTGCGACATGAGGTGGAGAACAGCGTCAAAATTGCGCTGCTCTGTCCACCGAACGTAGCCAATGGGATAATCGCTCCCACCCCATTCGTAAGTGGTGTCATATCGACCCGGGCCGTACGAGCGGGAATAACGCACCTCAATCTCTTTTTCGCTAAACGTGCGCCACGGGAGATCCACCTTGGTAATCCCGACCACAACGATTCGACCTCGGTCCCGTAATGCGTCCGCCGCCTGTTCCACGGGAGTGTTACTCTCACTCGCTGTGCACAGAATCACAGAGTCCACGCCGATGCCGTCGGTCCAAGCGCGTATTTCATCCGCCAAATTCTGCTGCCCGAGAATCACCGTCTTTTCCGCGCCCATCGCTTCGCAAAACGAACGCCGCGACGGAAGCAGGTCAACCGCCATGACACGGGCTCCGTTCACCTGGAGTAAATTCGTGATCAACAAGCCCACCAGACCTTGTCCTAGAACTAACACGCGGTCTCCCAAGCGCGGCTCGGTTTGTCGAACCGATTGCAAGGCAATCGAACTCAACGTGGTATAGGCTGCCTGCCAATTTGGCACCGCGTCCGGGACGGCCGCCGTCAGCAGGTCGGGAACCGCGACATACTCCGCGTGAAAGGCGCATTCGGCCCCACCGCAAGCAACGCGATCCCCAACTCGAAATCGCGTGTTCAACGGGTCTACGGCGACCACGATGCCGGCGGCGCTATAGCCCATCGGGCTGGGGCTTTCCAAACGGTTGCGCACTTTCTCCAAGGCTGCTTTCCAACCCAGGTTTCGGGCAACTTCCATGACTTTTCGGACCTGGTCCGGGCGGGCGCGCGCTTTCTGGATGAGGTTCATCTTGGCCTGCGCGACCTTCATCTTCTCGGTGCCACTACTGATCACGGAGTGTGTCACCCGAATGAGCACGCCTCCCGGCGGTGCGGTCGGCGTTGGCACTTCTTGAAGTTCGATTCTACCGTCTTGGTACTGGGCGATTTGTTTCACGGCTTGGTTCGCAAAGGGAAGGTGATAACGTAGTGCCCCGGGACCGGTCAACGCTTTTGGGCTGAGCCTCCAAAAGCCCATCGGCGTCGTTCAGGACACCGCTCCCGGCTGGCAAGCCTAGGAGAAAAGCACTTCAAACCGACGCCATCTTAAGTCTAAACTACTTACAGTGAATGCCTTATGATTTGTTGACAAATTGTCAGCGTCGTGTGAGACATTTGCTCCTCTCACGTCGTCGACCAGCCTCGCCGATCTCACAGAATGAGGGGCTGATCTGGTATCCGAGTTCCGAACTTTGGGCGCAGCCGAAGTAACAGCTACTTAGCAATTACCACAACCGAGTTCATTGGATTAACCGGATGCAGCAGGCTTCGAAAACCCATCGCTGATAGGGCAAAATCAATATGCGATTCTACCTGAAGCGAAGAAGGCGGCTTCTGGTCGAGCCTTTCGGCTGCGTGAAGTCGCCTTCATCTTTGACTGTCTGAGCTTCTTAGTTCTCTAACAGCAAAGGTAGTCTAGCTGCAGACCACGAAATCCACCATCACGGCGCCAACTGAAATTGAGGTCGGCGAATCCCCGAACCGACGTCTTCCCTTTGGGTCACGCATGTCACCAGTTTAAGCGCTTTTCAATTCTCCTCCACGATCGTATGACTGGGAGAGCGTTCCTCAAGGGGAGCGGAACCACGTCCCTGTTTGCCGATGAGCAGAACCCACGGTGGCCGAGGATTTAAGTGTGCGCTGGCGGTAGCGAGCTTCGCGCTGCAGCTCGCCGTTGCGCAGGCTGCATCGCCCGTATTCATTTCCGAGTTCCTGGCTGTGAATGCGAGTAATTTGAAGGATGATGATGGCGATCTGTCCGGGTGGATCGAAGTTGCCAATCAAAGCCGTGCGACGGTCAACCTGGTCGGCTGGTTCTTGACCGACACTCCCACCAACCTCACGAAATGGCGTTTCCCGAAGGTGATGGTGCTGTCAGACAAGTATCTCTTAGTCTTCGCTTCCGGGAAAGACCGCCGGACTGATCCGTTGCATTTACATACCAATTTTGAGCTCAATCGCCAAGGGGGATACCTGGCTCTGGTCGATTCCAGCACCAACGTCGTTTCTGAATTCAAAGATTTTCCCGAACAACAACAGGACAATTCCTACGGCCGCGTGCTTGGCGAACCCGCCGTGGCGGGGCGGTTTTTCCGGCCTACGCCAGGGAAGATGAATCCAACTCACGGCCCGGGATTCACACCAGCCGTTGAATTCTCAAAGGCGAGCGGGACGTTTATTGGAAGCGTCCCGATCGACCTGACCTGTCCTTCCTCAAACGCGGTTATCCACTATACGTTGGACGGCAGTCTGCCCCATGCGCGATCTCCAATTTACTCCAGGTCCGTGACGCTCAGTAAGTCGGCCCATGTCCGCGCGCGTGCTTACGCGGAGGGATTGCTGCCAGGTCCAGCCCGGAGTGAGACTTATCTTCTGCTTCACCCCTCGTTGCAGACGTTCACATCGAATCTGCCAGTGCTGGTCATGGATACGTTGGGAGAAGATCCCTCTCGTGTGGCGGGCGATGCCTTGGCTTACCTATCTCTGTTCGAGCCGATGGATGGTCGGACGTCGCTAACCAACGCTCCGAGTTTCGCCGGTCGAGCGGGCTGCCATATTCGCGGCTCGAGTACTTTAGACATGCCAAAGTCGAGCTTCGTCATGAACTTGGTCGATGAATGGAACCAGGAGCAATCCCACGGCTTGTTGGGATTGCCGCCGGATTCGGACTGGGTGCTCTATGGGCCCAACGCGTATGAGCCAGTCATGATTCACAACCCATTTGTCCACCAACTCAGTCGAGACCTGGGACGTTACTCCCCCCGCACTCGGTTCCTGGAAGTTTTCTTTGTGGGGAAATCGGGTCCAATAAGCACCCGTCAATACCAGGGGATCTACGTGTTGGAAGAGAAGATCAAGATTGGAAAGCACCGCGTCGACATTGATCGGTTGGGCCCCGCGGATGTCAAGCTGCCCGAGATCACCGGCGGATACCTTTTTAAGATCGATCGTTTGGGACCGGGGGAATCCGGATTGTGGACCGGATTAACGTCGATTGTCTATGTCGACCCGAAAGAACGCGCCATTGAATTGCCACAACGAGCGGCGCAGAAGCAATACGTGGCGAATTACTTTGCCGAGTTCGAGCGCGTCTTGCGCAGCGCGAACTGGAAAGATCCAAGCGTTGGCTATCCAGCGTACATCGACGTCGATTCCTGGATTGATTACCACATTCTGGAAGTGCTCAGCGGCAACGTGGACGCTTTTCATTTCAGCACTTACTTTTACAAACCGCGCAACGGCAAAATAGCCTTCGGACCGCACTGGGATTATGATCGTGCCCTTGGTTCCACCGACGGACGGGACGATGATCCTCGTCGATGGAACACCGGCCGCTTCTTTGCCGGCGCATGGTGGGCGCGCCTTTTCCGTGATCCCGATTTTTGGCAGCACTGGGTGGATCGCTGGCAGGAGGTGCGCCAGGCTCAGTTTTCAAATCAACACTTAAACAACTTGATCGATCAGCTAGCTGGCGAACTCCGGGAAGCGCAACCTCGCGAGGCCGCGCGGTGGGCGGTGGAACCCCGTGGCGGCACGTATCAAACGGAAGTTGATTACATGAAAGAATGGCTGAGCAATCGCGTGGACTTCATCGACGGACAATTGGTCAGCCGGCCTGGGCTCCCCAAGCTTGCGGACTCGGTTACGCCAGGGACTGCATTGACATTTGCCGTTCCGGCAAACGCGGCGCTTTATTATACCCTGGACGGTTCCGACCCTCGCGGCCCTCAGGGAATCATCTCTTCCAATGCCACTCTCTACTCTGGCCCGCTCCGACTGACCACGGATGCACGTGTGATAGCACGGGCACGTGATCTTCAGAAACTGCAGAGCGGCGGTCCGCGGACGTCGACGCCCTGGTCAGGGCCGGTCTCCGCAGCGTACAAAGTGCGCGCTCCGTAAGCGCTTGTGGCAAACGCGGCGTCGGTCCAGTAGGGAAGAAGCGCGACGGAGCGCACCTGAAAGATACCTTCACTTGGGCAGAATTGGTCTGTGGTCCTTGGGCTCAAGGAGTCAGTCGGTTTGCCGTCTCACCGCGGCGCCTGTGGAGCCAGTCCCGAATGCCCGAGCTGCGGCGTATCCTGGCGGCAGCACCCTTGGCCCGACGCATCGCGCGGCGCGCCCAGAGAAACTCCGTTGCCAGGATCGCGAGGCCCGCTCCCATGATCAGCACCCCTGGTCCGGGCAACACTAGTAGCGCCGCGCCGACCAGGAGGACTGTGCCGCCGATGAGCGCGATGATGAGTCTCTTCACTTCGTGATCTCCCGATTCATTTCCAGCGAGCGGCGCATGCTTAGGTCCGGTCCGCTTGCTCGGAGCGCACCCGAGGGCACAGCTTGAGTTATGGAACCGTTGGTGTTCATTGGTTTTGACGTTTCTGACTCCAACGACGGCCGAGTTGTTTTTTCGGCTTCCGTTCGTTCCGGACGCTTCGGTCTTAGCCACGACCAAACCATGCTCGTCGCGAGAATGGTGACGATGATTCCAAGCGAGATGAGCGTGTCAATCTTCCAAGCGGTGTGCGCAAGAATCATCTTCACTCCGACGAACGACAGTACCACCCCCAAGCCGATCTTGAGGTAGTGAAATTTGTGCATCACGCCGGCCAATGCAAAGTAGAGGGAGCGCAGGCCAAGGATGGCGAACACATTCGACGTATAAACAATGAATGGGTCTTTCGTGATGGCAAAGATCGCTGGAATGGAATCCACCGCGAAGATCAGGTCTGTGAATTCCACCAACAGCAGCACGACAAACAACGGCGTTGCCACACGCTTGCCGTTTTCGCGATCGAAGAACTTGTCGCCCCGATAGTCCGGAGTAACCGGCATCAATTTCTTAAACCCGCGGACAATTGGGTTCCGTTCGGGATGGATCTCTTCCTCGCGTTTCAAAATCATCTTGATGCCGGTAAGGATGAGAAACGCGCCAAACACGTAGATGATCCACGCAAACCTCGTGATGAGCGCGGCACCCGCAGCGATCATGACGGCGCGCATGATCAGCGCACCGAGAATGCCCCAGAACAACACTTTGTGCTGGTACTTCACGGGCACTGCGAAGTATGAGAATAAGAGTGCGAACACGAAGACGTTGTCCACACTGAGCGATTTTTCGATGACGTAACCAGTGAAGAACTCCACCGCCTTGGCCGACCCGGAATAATGCCATACGCCGAGGTTAAAGATAAGCGCGAGCATTACCCAGACGCCCGTCCAGGTGAGTGATTCCCGCAGCGACACAACGTGCGTCTTGCGATGGAACACGCCGAGATCCAACGCCAACATCGCGAGAATGAACGCGTTAAATCCCACCCAGAGCCAAATTGATTCAGTCATCGATTTTGATACGTTCTACGTAACGACAGTAAGCCGACAGAGCGGATTGGGCGAATACGCCTATCCGAACAAACACTTCGGTTAAACCGAAACAGAGCCTGCCTGCAGGATGGTAAAAGTGTCGGTTGATATGGTGCAAAGGAAGTCCGCTCGTCGTGTCAATACGGCGTTGCTTGTCCGACTTGGGCCGATAGCATGCGGGTCATGGAAGACGGCAGGGAACAAAGGGTGTTTGCCACGACCCATTGGAGTATCGTGCTGGCCGCAGGGGATGCCAGCTCACCCGCAAGCGCAGGCGCGCTCGAACAGCTTTGCCGGAGTTGTTGGTATCCAGTCTACGCCTTCTTAAGGCGTCTCGGTCACAATCCCACGGACTCCCAGGATTTGACTCAAGGGTTCTTTGCCTTCCTCCTCGAACGCGAACTAATTACCAAAGCAACGCCAGAAGCGGGACGATTTCGCTCGTTCCTGTTGGGCACTCTGCAGAATTGGCTCTCCAACGAGTGGCGCAAGGCCGCCGCCATCAAACGCGGTGCGGGCGCCAAACTTGTAGAGATTGATGCGCTCGATGCCGAGCAACGCTACGCGCTCGAACCCGCCACCGACGAGACACCGGCGGCCAGATTCGAGCGTTCATGGGCTGAGGCGCTGGTCGGACGCGCTTTGGATCGACTCGGGCAAGAGTCCGCACAAGCCGGTGACGACCGGCGGTTCCAACTGCTCAAGCCGGTGCTGCTTGGTCAAGGAGCGTCCGCGACCTACGCGGAACTCGCCGTCCAAGCAGGAATGTCCGAATCCGCGATCAAGGTGGCCATTCATCGTCTGCGCAAACGATTTGGGGAAATCCTGCGGGCGACCCTTGCCGAAGGCGTGGCGGATCCCTTGGAAGTGGACGCCGAGCTCCGGCAATTGCTGCTCGTGTTAAGCCGATAGGTTTCAAAGCGTCGCCGTTTCGGAACGTTGCGCCAGGAATTCAATCCATTAGGACTCCCGGACTATGGTCGGCGAAGATAGGGGGTCTTCGGCAGAGCCGGGACCATAACCCCAAGATGCAATTTCCAGTAACTTTGGCTTTCAGCTTTACAAGAACCTTATGACGCTGATGAAAGTCCGTGCTGAACAATCTCGACCGACCGACCAAGCGAATGCAGGACTTGAAGACCTAAAGCGGTCGGAAGGCGAGCACCGATGCTCGCTGTGCGGCGTCGCGTTCAACCCCAAGTCCACCGGACAGCTCTGTCCAGCATGCCTGGTCCGAGGGGCAGTCGAATGGTGTGATGCGACGGAACCGCGTATCGGAGGTTCACCTGAAGATGTAGCCGCTACAAGACCGCGCCGTGCCGAAGCCACTTTCGGTGAGTTCGAGCTGATGGAAGAGTTAGGGCGCGGGGGTGCTGGAATCGTCTACCGTGCCCGGCAACGGGGTCCGGGGCGTGTCGTTGCGCTCAAACTCCTTCAGCCCGGCCACATGCTTTCCGCTTCGGAGGTTGAACGCTTTCAGCGCGAAGCGCAGACCGTCGCGCGGCTGGAGCATCCACACATCCTGCCGCTCTACTCCGCGGGCCAGCATCAGGGGCAACCGTGGCTGGCGGTGAAATACATGTCCGGTGGCTCACTGGCGGAGGTGATTGCCCGTTCCAAATCCTCAGCCCTCGATTCCCGATCCATCGCCTCGCTCGTCCGAAAACTCGCGCTGGCGGTGCAACATGCACATCAACGCGGCGTGCTGCATCGTGATCTGAAACCCGGGAATGTCCTCCTCGACGATGTGGGCGAGCCTTGCATCAGCGACTTTGGCCTGGCCCGGGTGGTGGATCAGGACAGCGCCTTGACGCGCACGGGGGCGTTTTTTGGCAGTCCTGCGTACGCATCTCCGGAACAAGCTGCGCGCGACAACCGCGATATTACCGTTGCCGCCGATGTTTACGGGTTGGGCGCGATCCTTTTTGAACTGCTTACCGGCAAGGCGCCATTCGCAGGTAAGCACGCCCTCGACACGCTTCGGCAGGTTGTGGAAACACCAGCGCCTTCCCCACGCGCGCTGAACCCAGCCGTCTCGCGCGATCTCGAAACTATCTGCCTTAAGTGTCTCGAGAAAGAACCCTCACGCCGATACCAAACCGCACAAGCATTGGCCGATGAGCTCGAACGTTTTCTGAACAGTGAACCGATTCTCGCACATCCTATCTCGCGCACGAAACGCGCCTGGCACTGGTGCAAACGCAAGCCAGCACTTGCGACCTCCTTGCTCCTCCTCCTGCTTCTCCTGTTCACGTTCGGAATCGGCGGGCCCATCACGGCGATGCGCTTCAATGAGGCACGCCGAACCGCCGTGACCAAGGAACTCGAAGCCCGCCGTACTCAGTACGCCTCGGACATGCGTCTGGCTCACCAAGCGGAAATCGACGGCGACCTCGCGACCACCCGGCGGTTGCTCAAGCGCCATGCTCCGCTGGCACGTGGTGAACCTGACTTGCGCGGTTGGGATTGGCGTTACTTGTGGCGGCAGAGCCAGGGAAGTCCGCACACTCTGCTCGGCAAGCACAACACCAACTCCCCTTACACCGTCGGGCTTCTGCCTGGCGGCCAGGGTGCCTTCTCATCCGGGCTGGACGGAGTTGTCAAACTGTATGATCTCCCGTCCCGAAAGCAGACCGGCGAGTTGCGCCATGATGATCCCGTGACGGCCACAGCGGTTTCTCCCGACGGTCGCTGGCTGGTCAGCCTGACTCACACCCCGAACCATATGCCGGGAAAGAAGCCCGTCGTCATTTGGGATCTGCCCGCCCGCCGTGAAGCGGCCGCTTTATTCCCTCATCTCTGGGCCAGAGAGGGTCCCGTGGCGATTTCCCCCGATTCGAAGGTCTTCGCTTTTGTGGATCAACGTGACCCTGAGCACCTGCGGATCTGTGAACTTCCCACGGGCCAGGAAATCGCCCGCTTCCCAGCGCAAACGGATCGGACCTATCCTCAGGGGATTGTATTCACACCGGACGGCCACACTCTCGTGTTCAGCGAAGATCTCGAGGGGACGCTGGTGCTGGTGGATACCAGTCGGTGGCGTGAAGCTGGGCGATTGAAAGGCCACCGGCGCAACGTGAACGCGCTGGCTGTTTCGCCCGACGGCCATTGGCTCGCCTCGGTCTCGATGGATCGCTCGTTGCGGCTTTGGGACCTGCCCGCCCGACTGGAAGTCGCGGCTCGTGAGGGCCTAACTGCGGCGAGCTATTCGGTTGCGTTTTCTCCCGACAGCGCGCGCTTGGCGGCTACAACCGGCCCGAGCATCTCGATCTTCTCAGTTCCAGCACTGGAACGGTTCGCAGGGCTGAGCACTCCTTCAGGCAACGCGGAATGTGTCGCCTTTGTCTCTGACCAAGAGTTGTTGGCCGGCGCGACCGACGGTTCGGTGGCACTTTTTCCGCTCGATGCGAAAACGGACGCCCGCGATTTCGTCCAGTTCACCCACGGCATGGCGGAGTTCTGCGGAGGCTGCGGCGCCGCGATCTGCCTGTCGCCGGACAACACAGCCCTGCTGGGCGTTTTCACCAACGGCACGTTCACCGTCTGGCAACTGCCCGGCCTCCAAAGCACGGGCGAAGTGCCGTTGCCAATCAAGAGCTTCTACTGCGCCGCCATCGCGGCGCACGGGGAAACGGCTGCCTTCGCCGACGGAGCGGGGAACGTCGTTCTCTGGCGGGCGGCCGATGGCCAGGTCACACCGTTTGCACAAGTCGAGAAAGTCGGGCTTTCTCGAATCGCGTTTTCATCCGATGGCCGGCGTTTGGCGTTCGGGGGGTTCGGCAAGTATTTCGTCTGGGATGTGCCTTCTCGGACACAAACCCACTCCTTCCCTGGCGCCGACACCTGGGCCTGCATGTCGATGGCGTTTTCTCCGGATGACCAGGCACTGGCCGTCGGCCTTTTCGGCGGTGTGACCCATTATTGGCCGCTAAATCCGTCAGGGAACTCGCACACACTGCAAGGACGTCAGGAGCGAGTCACCGACCTGGGATTTATTAACCACCCGAGGACTCTTATTACGGCGGGCATTGACGTGCGCTTCTGGGACGTCAACACAGGTGACCAGTCGCGCTTGCTATCCGATCTGCCGGGCGATGTCTGCCGTGTCGCGATTTCTCCGGATGAAACCCGGATGGCGGTCGGCTTTCTCGAGGGCGGCATCTCGATCCTGGACCTCGCTACCGGCGAGGAGTTGTTGCGTCTGAAGGCGTTTGACTGGGATGTCCGACGCCTCGCCTTCAGCGCGGATGGGAACAGCCTCATCGCCGCGAGCCGGGAAGAAATTCGGGTCTGGCACGCGGCTGCCTCTTCCGAAACGGACCGCCAAGACCGCATAGCGACGATCAAGCCATGAACTCATTGACCGAGAACCGGAAATCCAGTGTCGCGTTAGGATTCACATTGATTGAACTCCTTGTCGTCATCGCCATCATCGCGATCCTAGCCGGGATGCTTCTGCCGGCGTTGAGCCGCGCCAAGCTCAAGGCTCAGGGTATATCCTGCTTAAGCAATCTCAGACAGCTGGGCTTGGCTTGGACGATGTATGCCGACGACAACAGGGATTTCGTGGTGCCCAATGAGAACGACTCAGCCTGGGACCCAAACAAGACTTGGGTTCAAGGTTATCTGCAGTTGGAGCCGAATAATCCCGACAACACAAACGAAGTTTTTCTCGCGACGGGCCACCTCGCTCCCTACCTTCAGTCCAGCAAGGTCTACCGATGCCCTGGTGATCATTCCACGGCGGTAATCAATGGTCGGGTTTACCCGCGCGTGCGGAGCGTGTCCATGAATACGTATGTCAGCGGCTTGGGCAGCATGGTACCGGCGGGTAGCTATATTCCCGGACAATCTCCATATAAGGTGTTCCGAAAGACCTCCGACATGGTGGCTCCTGGGCCTAGCAAAACCTGGGTGTTGATCGATGAGCGCGAGGACAGCATTAATAACTCCTTTTTCACTCTTCAAACCGACAGCATTCAACCGCTCGAGCCGTTGAAATTCTACTTCATCAATTGGCCCGCCAGCTACCATGGCCAGGCCGCCGCGGTGAACTTTGCCGACGGTCATTCGGAGATTAAGAAATGGAGCGATCCTCGAACGATGCCCAAGATTCGAAAGAGCAATCTGCCGAACAACGGATCAGTCCTGAGTCCGAACAACCGAGATCTCGAGTGGCTCCTTGTTCACGCCACAGCCAGGAAATGAGTGCGATCCTGCTTGCTAGGTAAAGGCCTGAAAATCTCGCTTGCAGCGCGTAGCATTTTCACCGATCCTGCTCCGCATGACGCTCAAGCCGCAGCAGGGTTGGGCGTCAATTTAGTCTCTTGCGCGGTTAGCTCAGTGGTAGAGCACTTCCTTGACACGGAAGGGGTCAGAGGTTCGAACCCTCTATCGCGCACCATCTTCTTATCCACTTGGTCGGGCTCCTCCCCGTGCGATTGTCATTCAATTCTTTCGTGGTGTGCACCAGGAAGCGTTCTGAATAAAAGGCGCCGCTTTCTTGACTAGAAACCCAGGCGGTGGCAGCGGCGATGGAATCAGATCGATGTCCAAAGTGCTCATTGTCAAGGGGTTGATTTGCCCAATGGGAGCCGCCCGCGGCTTTCGAGGCTGAGTTCGGGAACGCCTTCGTTTCGCGGGCGGATATTGGGAGAAGGCCGAATCAATCGGCGCCGTGGCGTTTTAGAAGGGGTGATGATTGGAGGTGGTTGAAGGGTAACTTCTGCCTTGGTTCGTATATAACACGGAGATAACAGGGATTTAACTCGGATATAACACGGATACAATCCGTGTTAATACCGTGTGAGATACAAGTTAATTCCCTGTTAAATACGGTGGAACTCCGAATGCACCTGCGCTTGGGCAGAGCCGCCGCGGCTTGGTGTCCGCCTTCCTAAATACTCTGGACACTGGTGGTTAAAGGCGATTTCTGGCCTTGAATTTTTGCTTCCCATTGACGGTAGAAGAGTGTTCTACTCACAATGTCCTGTTTTCAGCGTGCGTCGTGATGCGGAAAATTGTCCCTCGCGCTCTTTGGAGCAGTTCAATTTGAAACCCGAAACTGGGAACGATCATCGTCAGCCAGGTAAAACAGCACAAGAAAGGCTCCTAAATGGGCACAAAGCTATTCGTGGGAAATCTCTCCTTCGACGTGATCGAGAACGACCTGCAGGATCTGTTCGCGCAGGCGGGCAGCGTTAACTCGGTCGACATCATGCAGGATCGTACGACCGGGCGTTCCCGAGGGTTTGGGTTCGTGGAAATGGCGACCGAGGCAGACATGGCCAAAGCCATTACCATGTTCAACGGTAAAGAATTCAAAGGCCGCGCGCTGACCGTCAATGAAGCTCGTCCGCGTGAGGACCGTGGCGGTGGTGGCGGCGGCGGCGGCTACCGTGGCGGTGGTGGTGGTGGTGGCGGCGGCGGTTACCGCGGCGGTGGCGGCGGCGGCGGCGGTGGTGGTTACCGCGGCGGTGGCGGTGGCGGACGACGTTAATCGAGGCGTCTCATCTGCGACTCAAGGGCTCGCTGGAGCACTTGGTGTCGAACCGGTGCCCGCTCTGGATGAACCCAGAGCAGAGTTTATCGAAGAGAGGACAGCTTTCAGTTGAGCTGTCCTTTCTGATTCTGGCGGGTGCGAGACGAAGTAGCTGGCGGTGAGCTGCCCTTGCTCGCGAAGCAACGCCAGGCGAGTGAAGAGTTGGAAGGCGCCCTTCGGGTGAAAGCCTGCCGCAGTCAGCACCCGGATCCCGAACTCATCGGCTTCCTGTTCCGCGTCCGTGGAATGGGAGCTTTCCAGCCACTTAAGACCGGTCTCACGGAGCGCCGGATTGAGGAGTCCACGGCTCAGGACGGACGAAAGGCCTTCCGCTCCAATCCTGCCCAACATCCGTTGCAAGGCATGTCCGCGGACGATGTGCCCCATCTCATGCCCAATTACGAACGCGATTTCGTCCGGGTTGCGGCTGCAGAAATCAAGGAGTCCCGTGCTGACAAAAATAAAGCCGCCGGGCAAAGCCAAGGCGGTGGGAGCTGTATCGAGCTGGACCTCCCCTTTGAACGTTCGGAGTTTGTTACGAACGCAGGTGCTTAGCTGTTTCACAATTCCCTGAATCAAGGCGGTGTCAGAGGGATCATGGCTCACGCCGGTTTTGAGACGCAGTTCGGCGGCCAGGGCGCGGCCGAATTCAAGCTCGGATTGAAGCGACTCCGCTTCGTTGCCGGTGAGTGATTGCCAAACCCATTTCGACTTCCGAATTGCGGGAATGGTCGCGTAGCCCACGCTGCGTCCGAGGGTGTAGAAAAGACCGCCCATAGACATCTTTAAGGCCTAAGCCTGGGCCTGAATGGCAAAACTCTCAACAGCGGGGTTTGACGCATCGTGCAGCAGCTTACCGGGATTTGGCGCGATTGTCCAAGCCCGTCGTGCACAGGGCAGGGGCAACCGTTGGGGGAAAGCGTATCTGTCCCTCGTGAGATGAGCGACGGGGGATGGGGCCGACTTATTCCTGGCGGATGAGACGGAGAGAACCTTGATCAAACCAAGCGTCGCCAGCCGTGGCGCGCAATTCGCAAACCAACTCGACATCCGCGCGGTCTTCGGTGACTTCGAAATCAAAGGCAACCGTTGTCCAGGGGGCATCGCCAGAAATGGCCCGAGCGAACTTGCGTCGAGAAACCCGCAGGCCGACTCCATCCTTCGGATCTTGCGGATCGAGTTCGACGCCTTGCCAACGCATTCGTCCGTGGAACCGATACCGCCCTTTTTCGAGCTGGACGCGGCTTCGCCATGACGCGGCACACGGCTCTTGAGCTCGGATGTGGAGGGCCACGCTTTGTTGAGGACCTGGTTCCTTGGTCAGCGTGGCGGATCCAAGATCGGTTTGAGGTTGCCAATCTGTCACCGAGAGAAGTCCGGAATTGTCAAAGCGCGCTTCTGCACTTGGGAGCACCAGCTCGCGTTGCAGGATGCGGACCCGCTGTTGGACGCGGCGGCTAAAAGCTGTAACCCGGGGCATATAGGAAGCAGCGGTGGACGAATCGTGGAGGGCCATGCTCTCCCGAATCTTCGCGCCCACTTCGTAGATGTGATTTGTCAAAGGGCCGATTTGCCAGACATTGGTCAGTAACTGGCTCGCGCGCTGTCGATACCGTTCGCGGAGTTCGGGGATTTCCAGCGCCGATTTTGCGACTAAGCCTGCCATTCCAGTGAAGATGGACGTGTTGGGGCGCTGGAACACCTGGTCTGTCCCTTGGGGAATGAACACGCAACGGTTCCGGTCGCGGTCGTGATAAACCCGGAAATTATTTCGGTTCATCGCATAGCCGTCCCAATGGCAGAGCATGATTTCGGTGGCCAGGAAAGAGAGGAATTCATCGACGTCCAAGGCTTTTTCCAGAGCAGCCAAGCGCGTGGCCAACACCGGTTCTTGAGCGGCGGCTGCCAAGGCGCGCAGGCCGGAATGATCTTCGCGGTTTTCGCCGGAGTTCGTGCGCATGCGCCGATTGACTTCGGATTGGGAATGGCCGTCGTAGAGGTTTCCGGTCGGGTCCGAGAAATAACGCTTCAGGAACTGCTTGTTAATCCCTTCGATCAAGACGTAGAAGCCAAGGTTCCGCCCATTCACCTCGACCCAGGCATGTCCAGCCCGCGGTGCGGGGACCCCGGCAGCGGCGAAGAGTTCTCGGCTGATTTTCTCGCCGAGGTAGGAGTGGTCCTGGACGGAGTTGTTCAGGTGGATCTTCTTGAGTCCGTGGAAGCGTTGTCCGGGCGCTTGCCGTTCGAAATTGACGGTGAACGCAGGCTTGTCGTCGAATGGGCGGGAACTTCCAGGTCCGCCTTTTAGTCGGATCGAGACGTTCGTATAGGTCGTGTTCCCTTCACGAATTGTGGCGAGGACGTAACTGCGGGGGCGCTGACGCAAGCGCTCGGTGTTCGCTTCGGAAAGCTCAATTTCCAGTTGAGGAATGGAGGCCTCGGAGAAGAGGTCGGCACCGACGGGCGGTTTCCGCTCGGACGCTTCGGCGATGGCAGCCAGCAGTGGGCCGTTGGACGTTAGCAACCCCACCAGTAGCCACAGAAATCGTTTCATCCGGATAAGCATCGAGAACTCTTGCGATCGATTCAACACCAGCCCGCCGCTGCCTGGGAGCCAATTTCCTAACCCAGGAGCTCGCGATTTGTTACAAAGAATTGTCAGGTCGATCTTCGGCTGGGTTCTCGGAACTCCGCTCGGTCGATCGCCCGCTAATCTATCAACGTTATGGATGCCAAATTCGGTCGGGCCCGTTTTCGGGAGACTTGGCGCTGGCCGGACGCTCAATTAACCGGCACTTGGCCAACGGCGACGTCGCGAAACGTAATCACGCGAATATCTTCGCATTCGGCGAGGTATTCGGCCAGTTCGTGCAGGATGGCAATGAACGACAGATCAGGCTTGAGGTCGCGAAAAAACTCTTACCAGTGAGTGACCAGGACGGCTAAGCGGCGGCTGGAGATGCTTTGCTTGATCTCTTCCAGCATCGTGGCGTAGGGGCGCCGGAAAGATAAATAACAACGTGGATGCGTGAGAAGCACGGTGCGGCGAATCATCCAATGAGGGCGCCGGCTCGCTTTGTGAAACAAGTCGCTGGGCCACCAGGCGAACGGCAAACGCTTCAATTCGAGCCAGGCGGTCGAGATCACGGGAAACCGCATGGACACCTCCTTGTGGTGGAACGTGGGAGCGGCGTTGTTCTATCGCTACCAGTTTTTGGGTTCTCTCTGCTTGGATATAGCCATGGGATACAGCTGCAACTATATGATGAGCGCATTGGAACGCGTTTTGATACAGCCGCGGAATATGATGCTTTGGTTTCTGCTGTTAGGCGCTGCAGGGCGTGTGCACCAGTGGCGTTGCGCGGCAAAGGCCGAGGAGGCGAGGGGGAGTTTAGCTTCGGTTCCGGTCGCAAACCGTGACCTCGAGTCCACCTTGGCACACGCCGAGGAGCGTAAAGTCCTACCGCGGAGTTGGAGGAGCGATTGCCAGCCAAAGCCAGCCTAAGATGAGACTGACGCCCCCCACAGGCGTGATCGCGCCGAGCCAGCGCACACCGGTAAACGCCAGCAGATAAAGGGATCCAGAGAATATGAAAATTCCGACGAGGAAACAGACCCAGGCACCCCTCAAAAGCGGCATCCGACTGCCTAAAATGAGTAGCACAATGCTATGCACGAAATGGTAAAAGACGGCCGTTTCCCAAATCGCTGCCGTGCCGTGGCGTGTCAAAACGTCCTTGAGACCGTGGGCGCCAAAGGCGCCCAGCGCAACCGCGAGCATGCCAGCCACTGCTGCAATCCGGAGTGCCATCGAGTTGTTCATTTTCCCGAGGCTAACATCGAGTGCACGCTCTCGCACGCTAAACCGACGCCGACTGTGACAGCTGGATTGGCACTGTGTGCAAAAGGCAGTTGGGTCGAGGGAGTGTCCCTCAACCTTTCCCGTCGAGGCAAGCGCGCACGACCTCGGCCAGGACTTTCGTCTCGTAGGGTTTAGGCAGGTAAACGATGCCCGTGCGATTGGAGAGCTTAGTCTGAACGATTTCCGCACTGTAACCGCTGGAGATTATCGCTTTCAACCCGCTCTTGAGCGCTTGCAGTCGCTCCACCAACTCCAGGCCTGTCATTCCTTCTGGCATCACCATGTCCGTAAACAGTAGGTCCACCTGAGACCCATATTGTTGCCATTGGTCCATTGCTTCCTGGCCATTCGCTGCCTCATGGACGCCGTACCCAAGCGCCCGCAACGTTCGTGCGACCAAGCGCCTCACCTTAGGTTCGTCCTCAACTAATAGGATTGTTTCCTGGCCTCGTCGAATTGGCTCAGGAGTGGCCAAGGCGCCTGGATATATGGGTTTTCCTGAGGCCGGAAGGTAAATGCGAAAGACCGTGCCTTCGCCGACCTGGCTTTTGACTTCGATCCAACCCTGATGCTGAGCCACGATGCCGTGAACCGTGGCTAATCCCAGACCAGTGCCTTTACCTTGTTCTTTGGAGGTAAAAAAGGGTTCGAAAATCCGCTTCAATGTCGGCTCGTCCATGCCAGTTCCGGTGTCTGCCACGGACAGACAGACGAAGGTTCCTGGCCGACAATGGGAATGCGCGCTGAGAGAGGAATCTGCGATTTTCACAACGGTAGTACTGATCGTGATGCGACCCCCTCGTGGCATAGCGTCGCGAGAATTTACGACTAAATTCATCAGCACCTGCTCCATCATGCCAGCGTCCGCTTCGATCGCAGGAAGATGGCTGGCACTGTCGAAGACGAGCCGAATATCCTCTCCGATCAAGCGCCCGAGCATCTTGAGAAAGTTCGCAATGACATCGCTCAGGTCGAGCGTGCGAACTTGCAGAACTGAACGCCTGCTAAACATGAGCAACTGCCGCGTCAAAGTGGTTGCGCGCCGGGCTTCTGTCTCTAAGTCTTGGAGTCCAGTCTGGGTTTGCTCGTCGAGATTCGCGGTCATTCGCAGCAGGCCCAGTTGCATGAGGATGGCGGCTAGAATGTTGTTAAAGTCGTGCGCTACGCCACCAGCCAGTTGACCGACAGCCTCGAGCTTCTGAGCTTGATGAAGTTGAGCCTCTAACTGTTTGCGGTCGGTAATGTCTTGGACTGTTCCGAGGCAGCCTGCCGGAAGCCCCTGGGAATCGAATTCCAAAGCAGCTTGCTGGTGGACCCACTTGGTCTGCCCTGCGGCGACAACGCGATGCTCCAGATTCAATGGAGCGCCTTTTAGAGTGGCGTGCCACGCTTGCTCCAAACGGTTGCGATCATCTGGGTGAACGCAATCCAAAAACTCGGCATAGGTCGCAGGAGGTTCAGCCCGCGAAAAAATCCGGCCGACCTCGGTGGACCAGGTCAATCGATTGTGAAGCAGATCGATGTGCCAACTTCCAAGGCGGGCGATCGCTTGAGCCGTTTGCAGTTGCGACTCGCTCTGACGGAGCGCTTCCTCCACCCGTTTCCGTTCCGAAATATCGGTCATGATGATCAACCCCATCGACTCGCCGCCAAAATCCAAGATGTCGATCGAAGCCATCACATCTCTGATTTCGCCAGATTTTCGGCGAATTTGTGCGTCTTGATTCCGAATGGGTTTGACCTCGAGAACTCGACTCATCCAGGAATCGTGCTGGTGAGGAGTAACAAAAAGGTCGAGTTCTTGCGCGGAATGTCCCACCACTTCCTCGCGTCGATACCCGACGATCTGAAGGAAAGCCTCGTTTACGTCGACCGAGCGATTGTCCGAGATTCTGAAAATATTGATGCCGACGGGGTTCGCCTCAAAAATCTTGGCGAGCCGCGCTTGGGATTCGCGCAACGTCTTCTCGGCCTGCTTTTGTTTGGTGATCTCAGACACCACGGAAATGACGCCGATGATTTCACCTCGGGTGTTGCGGAACGGTCCGGTTTTATCGGAAGCCCAGCCGCGACGTCCAGTTTGGGGAACCACATACTCGAACTCTACGGGGGAGGACTCTTCACCGGCTAATGCTTTGGTCCAATTGGCCTGGAGCCCAGTATCGCGCAGAAAGGGAAAAACGTGGAGGGCAGATCTGCCCAAGACCTGGCTTGACCGAAGGCCGGTCACCGTCTCCATGAATGGGTTCCAGACTTTGTAGCTTAACTCGCGGTCGTAAACCACGATCCCTTCGTCCACGCTATTGATCACGTGTTGACTAAACAAATTGGCCTCTTGCATCGCTTCTTCCGCTCGCTTCCGTTCCGTCATGTCGATGTGAACACCGATCATACGGAAGGGGCGGCCCGAATCGTCATAGGAAACCTGAGCCCGGGCCTCGATCCAGCGCAGTTCATAGTTATCGCGTCGGTGGATCCGAAATGTGGAAATACCTTCGCCGTCGCGCAGGGTTTGGCCGATTGCTCCGCGCACAATGTCGAGGTCTTCCGGAACAATCCACGATTCCCATTCGGAGAGTGTCCCACTAAAAGTACCGGGCGCCACGCCATAGAGGGCTTCCATTTCTGGTGACATTGCACCCACGCCGGTCTTGATATCCAAATCGAACGTCCCGGAGCGTCCAAACGTCAAAGCCAGCCGAAGTTCACTCAGGCTGTGCTCGAGTTGTTGCGATTTTTCCCGCAGAACGTCGTCCATCCGCCTCTCTCGGGTGATGTCTCGAGCGATCCCCTGAAAAACGAGAGGATGTCCTTCCGAAGAATAGCAAGCTCGCCCCTTCGCCGCGACCCAGTGGACTGATCTGTCTGGCCAAATCGTGCGATACTCCACGTCGTAAGGCTCGCGCGAGGTGATCGCTCGTTTGACAGTCTCATTGATCCGGCTTCGGTCGTCCGGATGCAAGGCGTCCAAAAACCTCGCGTAAGTCAATTCCGTTCCCACCGGGAAGCCGAACAGGCTTAGGCACGCGTCTGACCAGCTCAGCTGCTGGGTGACCAAGTCTCGATACCACGTCCCAATTCCAGCGTCCGTCATGGCCAACCGGAGACGCGCTTCACTGGAAGATGTGCAGGGACCGTTTAGCGCCGCAGTTTGTTCGTTCACGACGTTTTAGGGTTTTGCGCGATTCCCCAGGCTACACTCGTTGTTCCCGACGGTGCAAGCCACGACAAAACGGCGAATGACGGCTGATGGTTTGGCATCATACCACTGGAGTTGAGCCCCATCGCGTAAAATAGGTCATTTGGTGAATGAGGCTTGGGCCGGGTTGCTTTTCCACGCGGTAGCTCACTACCACGACCGAGAACTAAGCCGGACAGATCCGACCACGAGGGGCTTGCCATGAGATTCCTGGCTGAGCTCACGTCGCGTGGCTATCCACAGAACTTGTGGAGCTGCTCTTGGAGTGCTGCCGATGCGGTTTCCAGCGACGGCACATATCCTTCAAGGCTTTTTACACGCCCTGCCTTCCCGGTCATTTCAATCTCGCTGGCCAAGTTCTGCAGTATCTCGCCGCCCAGGAGCCCAGAGGAACCGCGCAGACGGTGCGCCAATTGAGTGATCCGCTCCGCGTCTCCACTCGCAATCGCAAGTTTGATCTCGGAGATTTGTTGAGGCAACTCGGCGAGGAATTTCTCGCTGAGAGTTTGCGCGAGCTGGCGATCGTTCATGACGCGTTGAAGAAACGCGGCAGAGTTATGAATCTGTGGAACAGACTCATCCGATTCTGTGTTTTTCGGAGAGAGACTCCCCGTCTGACCCAAGGTCGCGCTCGCAGGCGCTACTGCGGCTGGGTCGGTCGTATCCGTTAGCTGCGGAGAGCTAACAGAATTGCGCGCTGATTGCTCGCTGAGGGATGAGTCCGGCCCCGGCACATTGGGTTCGGAGCGCAAACCAGTCAACGCCTCCAGGTGTTGGAATACTGTTTCCCACGCAGATTCAAGCTGTTTGAGCGCATCGGTCGGGTCTACTGGAGGCGCTTTTTGAGCAAGCTTGAGCAGTTCCTGAGCTGCCGCCGCCAGGCACTCCGCGCTGAGAAGCGATGCCGCGCCAGCGACCTGGCGCGCTTTCTGGGCCAGCGCGGATTGGTCGTGGTTCTTGACGGCCGTTTCCAGTGATCGAATGTGCCCAGGCATTTCCGCGAGAATCTGACTCGCGACGCGACGTGCCAAGACCGCGTCGCCTCGCATCCTTTTGGAGAAACGGATGGGATCAAGAGCGACTGAAGAAGGTTGCGAGACGTCACCGCTTGTGGTCACGCACGACTCCGCCGCCGTGCCTGGCTTGGACGTGGGAAGAGCGAGAGTCGTGGCGTGCCGATTCTTGCTGGGCGCTCCGAGTTGGCGTTCCCAGCGATCGAGCACGGTGGCGAGCGTTTGGAATTCGATCGGCTTGGAGATGTAGTCGGACATCCCGGCTTCCAGGCATTGCTGGCGATCCGAGTTCAAAGCGTTCGCTGTGAGCGCGATGATGGGAATTTCCGCGTTGGGTTTCCCGGCAACTCCCTTGCGGATTGATCGAGCCGCCTCAAACCCATCCATCTCGGGCATCTGGCAGTCCATGAGCACTAGGTCATAAGGTCGCGCGGCGAGCTCTTTCAGCGTTTCTCGACCATTGGGGACCACCTGCACCGCGTAGCCAAACCGTTCCAAAATCTTTGTGGCGACGAGTTGATTGGTTGTGTCGTCTTCCGCGAGCAGAATCCGCAGAGGCACTTTTGAGGAATGGGCGGTGGCGTCTTCGCCCGAATCAAAGCGAAGACTGCTGTTCCGTGATTCAAAGATATGGCGTAGAACGCATTGTTCCAGATCCGCGATGCGACAAGGTTTGGTGAGCCTCCCGGCGACGCCCTGCCGACGGAGTGTGGCATCGCTCTCGCGCTGGTTCAATCCAGCCAGTTTGATAAGAGGCACTCCGGTGCTGGTCATTCTCGTGGGATCGCTCTGGAAGACCGTGCGACTGACCAGCGCGAGTTGGCAAGGCTGGCCGGCGTGATGGGCTTCGGCAATCATTCCGCATGCAGCCATGGCATCGGCAGCTTCGACCGGTTGGCATCCGAGCGCAGTTAATTGCTGTGCGACCGACTGACGGCTGGCCAAGTGATCGTCCACGACCAGGATCTTGAGGCCCTTCAGCCTTTCATCTGAACCGTTCTGGAGGCCAGTATCGCGAGGTTGTTTGGCCAGAATGACGGTACACCAGAAGGTCGACCCTTTCCCGATCTCGCTTTCGACGCCAACTGTCCCTTGCATCAGTTCAGCTAGCTGTCGGCAGATCGCCAAGCCTAATCCTGTTCCGCCATATCGGCGCGTGGTGGACCCGTCGACTTGCGTGAACGGGGAGAAGAGCGCTGGAAGGCGTTCGGCGGGGATGCCGATGCCAGTATCCCGGACCGCGAATCGCACTGTTGCGCGCTCCGAATTCTCAGACTCGAGGCCAACGTGCAAGACCACTTCGCCACGAGTTGTGAATTTGACGGCATTACCGCCGAGGTTCAAAAGGATTTGGCGCAAGCGGCTCGGGTCACCACACAGTTGCAGTGGAACGTTGGGCTCGATCAAACAAGCCAGTTCTAGCTTCTTCTCTCCGGCGGGCGAGGCTAAGAGATCAACGACCTCCTCAAGACTCTTGCGCAGGTCGAATTCGAGCACTTCGAGTTCGAGTTTACCAGCTTCAATCTTCGAGAAGTCCAGAATGTCGTTGATGACGGAAAGCAGCGCTTGACCACTGCTCCGAGCCCGGGTGGCGTACTCGCGTTGTTCCTCGTTGAGAGAGGTGTCCAAAAGCAAGCTGGTCATTCCGATAACGCCGTTGATCGGCGTGCGGATCTCGTGGCTCATGTTCGCAAGGAACTGGCTCTTGGCCACACTGGCTTGCTCGGCCTGGACGGCCATTTCGTTGGCTCGTTGGGAGGCAAGTTGGAGCTGGCCATTCATCTCCTTCAAATCCTGCTCCGCCCGCTTTCTTTCGGTGATGTCTTCCTTAATGGCCAGGTAGCGCGTGACCTCGCCCGAGCTAGCGCGAATCGGCGAAATCAGGGCTGATTCCCAAAAGAGCTCACCGTTCTTTTTTCGATTGCAGAAATCGCCGCGCCAGTTCTGCCCAGCCGATATGGTCGCCCAGAGCGTCCGGTACGTTTCGGGATTCAATCCTTCGCCGCGCAGCACGCGTGGGTTTTGTCCTCGCACCTCGTCCAGACTATATCCGGAGACTTCCGTAAACTTGGGATTGACATATTCGATCGCTCCACGGAGATCCGTGATGACAACGCTCGCGGGACTTTGTTCCAGGGCCTGCCAGAGCATTTGCAGGCGCTCGGCGGTTGAACGCGTTGCCAATTCGGAGCGCTTCCGCTCGGTGATGTCCAGTCCCACAAAGGTTATTCCCTGAGACGGATCGTTGGCACTGATCGGAGATGCGCTCAGGAGTAGCTCTATGATCTCTCCCGACTTGGACTTCCAGCGCGTTTCGAGCGCAAAGCTGCTGTTTTCTCCCAGCGTGCTATAACCCTCGGATGCGACACGTTGAAAATCAACGTCGCTCGCGTAGAGGAGGCGGGTGGGTTGGCCGATTAATTCGAGTGGGGCATAGCCAGTCAAGGCGCACATGGCCGGATTGACCTCGGTGAGAACCCGGTTCACAGCGACGCCGATGGCCACTGGGGCCGTCCGCAAGATGCTGTCGAGTTTGGCTTGGCGCGCCTGCAAGGTCGCTTCGAGGCGTTTGTGCTGAGTGATGTCTTGATTCGCCCCGTGGAGTTGCACGGTGCGACCGGATGCATCCTTGGTAATGCCCAGTTTGACGAGAACCTGGCGAATCTCACCGTCTCGACGAAGAATGGGATGCTCAATCTGCCAGGTAAATGCCGGATCGTCCGTTTCAAGCGCCCGCCGGACCCCTTCGCTGACGACCGTTCGATCTTCTGGGAAAAGAAAGCGTTTGCAATAATCCTCGGCCGACATCTGCAACCCTCCCTCCGCTTCTACGGTTGATCCGTAGATCGCATAAAAGGAAGCGCTGAAAGTGAACATTCCCGTGGTAACATCGAACTCCCAATTGGCCAGGCGGGCTAAGCTCATGGCCGTGGCCAACTGTCGCTGGCTTGTAGCCAAAGCTTTCTCCGCCGCTTTGCGTTCGGTGATATCGTGAACAATGGAGTGTATGAGGGGACGTCCTTCGATCCTGATGACGCTGGAGTGAACCTCGACATTGCGGGTGGACCGATCGGCCAGGCGATGCTGAAATTCGAAATGGGCGTTGCTCTGCTTGACCACAGAATCTAAGGCGCGGAGAACATCCGGTTCGGGCAGTTCGTTGATCTCCGCAATGCACATGGTCTGGAGTTGGTCGCGCGTATACCCGTAGAACTTGGCCGCTGCCGAGTTGGCATCGACAATCCGCCCAGTTTGTGGATCGACTAACAACATTACCGCCTGGTTGTCGGCGAATTGCCGCCGATACGATTCCTCGCTCGTGCGCAGCTTCTCGGTTCGCACGCGAACTTCCGATTCCAGCCATTTCTGGCGACGCCGAATAAGGTGGACGACGGCCGTAGCGACTGCTGTTAGGGGCAGACCGAGGGTCACGGATAGCCAACGGACAAGTGCAGGATGAGCCGCCAGGAAGGCTGGCCCAGGCTCCATCACCAGGGCGTAGGTTTTTCCGAAGGCGAAAATAGGGCGCACTACTTCCAATCGATGGGCACCGTCATGCAGAGCGTTCGAAGCCGCGCGGAGCGGGGCAGCCTGGGTGGAAGGACATGAGGCCAGCCATGCGGGCGGTTCGCTCGTTCCGAGCTGAAACAAGCGCGCGCTTAGCATCCGCTCGCCGGTGGTCGGTGCTGGCACCAATTCGTTGAGGAACTTTTCACAACGGAGTTCGGCCGCCACGACACCTGCTGGCAACCGGGTCGGCGCTTCGGGAAGGGGGGTGGTTGCCGACGACGGGATTGTGCGATAGAGCGGAGAGACAATAACGAGAGTACGAGTTCTTTCGGTTCCATTTTGTCGTGTGAACGGGTCTGTCGCTGCTGGCAGTCCGGTGCGAGCGGCTTCTTCGAGAGCCGCGTAACGAAAGGGATCGCCTGCCATGTCGCTGCCAATGATGCTGCTGTTTTCTACGACTGGCTCTTCGAACAACGTGGGATAGTAGATTGGACGGTCTTTGACCGGCGCTTTCTGCCCGCGCCAGTCCCGTTCGAACATTTCCCAATTCGTCATTCCAGCTTGCCGGAGGTCGGTCTCAAACCGAATCCTTTCCGCGGCTGGGACAGCGGGAGCCCATGCCAGAGTTGTAAGAATGGCGCGTCGGATTAACGGGCCGGCGTCGCGATGGAAGCGCTCGCGACCATGATCGGGCTCGACGCCGAAATCGTGTTCAAACCCAATCCGCAAGGAATCACGCAAGGAGCGGACTGCTTCGCGAACGGTTGTAGCTTGGCCGTCAGCGATATGGTGGAAAATACTCTTGTGTCCGCGTTCTTCTCGATCACCGAGCCAAAACGCTGCGGCCAACGTGAGCATGAGGCCGAAAGTTCCAGTAATCAGTGTCTCCGCATGGTTCAAACAAGCCGGTGCATGCTCTTGCTGGCGGTTGCGCCACCCAAGGAGGGAGCGTCCGAGGACGGGAATGAGAGAGAGCCCGATGACAAAAATCGTTGGGACGATCGAGGAGCGCCAGATTTGTTGGTACCAGTCTTTCGCATCCTTGTCCAAACCGACGACCATCAACACTTGGCCCGTCCTGCTGTCGCGGATGGGCACAAACGCGCTGACGAAGTTTCCGTACTCGTCGTGGAACGGGCCTTGGGTAAAAGGTTGGCCATTGCGGAAAACGGCGACGTTCTGCTTGCTAGGGTGACGGTAGATCGTGCCCGGAGGCGATGCCTGCGTGCTTTGTTCGCTGAGGTTTTCTGGACCGAAGACAATCGATTCGTTTCGCAACCCCTGACTGTAGATGCTGCGCAAGCCCATGGCTTTGCCATAGGCAATCATCTGCTGCCGAATTTCGAGGAACGCTCCATTGGTTTTGTCAGCAAGGGAGAACGACAGAGTCTTGATACGGTCAGAGTCAATGGTCTGCGCAATGCCCGATGCTTGAGAGAGTAACTGATTGCGCATGTGGCTATCGATTTCCAAGCCACGTTGCCAAACGGCCCAGCTTCCGCCTCCGAGGAGCAGAAGGGACAAGAGGTAAATCCAGGGGCCTGGCTGCCGAGCCCAGTTCCAGCTAGGCACGCTCGTGAGGTTATCCTTGGAAGGAGCGTTACTGGGGATCGCCATGGGAGGTCTCCGGAGCACAACGCCTCAGGCCCCACTCCGCGCGGAAACGGGTCTTCGAGGTTTGAACATAAGCGCGATGAGCCTTGGGGTGGCTAGCGAGCTAAGAATGATCGAAAAGGCAAGCGATGTTTCCCTGACCGAGTGAGATGAAAAGCGGCTCTCGTCAGGTTCCCTCTTTCGAGCTCGTAGGCCATCGCGGGGCAGTGTCATACCTTTCGTATGCAGGTGAATTAGACCGAGCGAGACTGAGGTGAAGGCGCTGCCAGGGCCTGGACAGCGGGAACCCGTCCCGTCACGCCGTTCGCGGCCGGAATCTCAAACCAGAAGATCGAGCCTCCGTCGGGGGGAAATTCGGCTCCGACAGTTCCGCCCTGCCGTTCGGCGAGAGATTTTACGATCGAAAGGCCAACGCCCGTGCTGGATTCACCGCCTGTTGGTTTATTTGAGACCGATCCGAATTCAACAAAAAGGTTTTCTCGTTCTTCCGGGAGGACACCTGGACCCTGGTCTTGGACTTCGACTCGCCAGAACTCACCCCGCCGGAACGTCGAAAGCAGGGTGTGCGTATTGCGAGGGCTGTATTTAATGGCGTTCGTGACGTAGTTGGTGAGGATTTGATGGGTGTGTGCGAGATTGCCGAATGCGGCTAGAGAACCCTCTGGCAGGCGACGGGTTAGGGCGATGTGTTTGCACTGGGCTCCGAAGGCGGACTGATCGATGACTTGCTCAATGAGTTCTCGCAACTCGAACACTTGATGCGGTTCACTCTCGGATCGCGCGTTGGGCAAGCTTAAGAATCCCTCGATAATGGCCTGCATGTTCTCGCAAGCCGTCCCTATCCGGTCGAACGCCAGCCGTTTGGTTTCCGGGTTGTCCCACTCTTTCCCGACTTGGGCAAATCCAACGATGACAGCCAGGAGGTTGCGGAGATCATGCGCTGCGATGCGCATGAAGCGCTGGCGTTGTTCGAGAAGTTCCTCCAGTTGGCGACCTTGGCGCACGATCGTCAGGTGGGCCTGAATGCGCGCGATGACCTCGTCTTTCTGGATGGGCTTTGTAATGTAATCAACTCCTCCCGAGGCAAACCCCTTCAACTTCTCGGAGATTTCGGAGCGGGCTGTGAGAAAGAGAACGGGCGTATTCTTCGAGTTCGAGAGTTGCTTGATCCGTCGGCAGGTTTCGAATCCGTCCATTTCGGGCATGGCCACGTCAAGGAGAATGAGATCGACGGGCGTGTGGGAGAGTTGTTCGAGCGCCGCCAGACCGTCATCCGCGATCATCAGTTGGTAGCCGCATCCGGAAAGGAAGCCGACCAGGACCTGCAAATTCGCAGGCGTGTCGTCGACAATGAGAATCTTCTCTTTCATAGGGCATTCAGTTGTTCTCGAACGGCGCGGATTTTGCATTCCACCGTCAGCTTGAGGAGGTGCTCGACGGTATCATCGCGATCCGCCTGGGCGGCTGCGCGAAGGCTCTCCAGGAGCGTGCGCAAGCCCAGAATATCGCCCCGTGAAGCCAGTTCTTTGAGTTGAGCCAGGACGGAGCCGGAGACGGCGTTTGCGGACGTTGCGTCTGCTTCGCCGTTTGGGCTGGCATTGAGAGAGTGCGGGAATGAGCCGATATCGGATGGCAGCGGTAAATCGAACCAACACGTGAACCCTTCTCCCTCGTCGCGCTCGAATTGGAATGCGATTCCCATTCTCTCCAGCATGTTCTTCGCGGCCAAAAGACCAAATTCCGAACTCCTGAGGGAGGCGTGCTTTGGTTCGAGTTCAAGGGATGGCTGAAGGAGCATCGCAAGCACTTCGGGCGAAAGATCACTTCCGGTATCAATGATGAGAAAGCGTGCGCAACTGCCATTGCGGCTAACATCGAGGCAGACGGACCCGACCGAGGTCCTTTGGATCGCATGCCCGATTAGGTTGGCGAGAACTTGCTGTAGGCAGCGTGGATCAACGGAGATGTTTTCCGGCAAATCACTCGCTTGAGTGCATTGGAAATACAGTTGCTGGGCTTTCGCTTGCGAGCGAATGACGCCAACGGCTTCGTCGATAGCGTCGGCCAGGACGATCCGTTCTGGACTGACCGGAGGAGCGCACTCTTCCGCACCTGACACGTGCAGGACGTCGTCAATCAGCGCGAGAAGGCGCTCGGCTGATTGGTGAATGGTATCCACTTGGCAGCGGGCGGTTGCGGGCAGCGGCTCGCCGGTGAGTAAGAGTTGGGTTGAACCAAGAATTGCATTTAGCGGGGTTCGCAATTCATGCCTGGCAGACGCGAGTTTGCTCATGGGGACTTCCTCAGACGATAGAACACCCCACGCATGTGACGATGGGGTTCAAACTCCGGACATACCCCTCCGATCGACTCTGTGGAGCCAATAATCAAAGTCCCGTCTTTGGCAAGGTGTTTGCCAATATTGCGGAAAAGTTGAGCCTTATCCGGTTCTGTAAAGTAGATCGCGACGTTCCGGCAAAAGACGATATCGAAGGGAGCTGGAAATGATAATGGCTGCAACAGGTTGGCCACGCGAAAACTGGCCATGGCGCGGATTTCATCGCGGACTTTCCAGCGATCGCCCGCGGCGGTGAAGTGGCGAGTGATCTTGTCGGCAGACATGCCGCGGTCCAATTCTAAGCGGCTGAAGTAGGCGTAACTCGCTTGGGCTACCGCGCGGTCTGAGATATCAGTCCCGACAATCCGGATATCATAAGCCCGCAGGTCCCCCAGCAATTCTTTGAGAACGATACCGATGCTGTAAGCCTCTTGTCCTGTGGAACAGGCGGCACTCCAAATGCGGATCGGAATCGGCTTCGTCCCTGCGATCCGCCGTCGATCGATCAGTTCGGGAATCAACTTATGCCGTAGCAGGTCAAATGGAGTCGAATCGCGAAAGAACGACGTCTCGTTCGTGGTAATGGCGTCCACGATTTTGCGGCGGAGCGTTTGGGTTCCGTCGGCCTTGGCCTTCTGGTAAAGCTCCGTGAAACCACGCGCTGCTGTCTCCCGCAACAAGCCGCTTAACCGGGTCTCGAGAAGGTAACCCTTGGAATCGTCGAGGAAGATACCGCAGATCTCGTGGACGTAACGCGACCAGACGGTCAGCTCATCACGGGTTAGAACAGCTGCGCTCATAAGCTGCCGGTTCGCACCACTTGGCTGATGCTCCGTGCGATGGCGTCCAATGGCAGTACAGCGTCGGTCACACCCGCGTCGACCGCGGCCTTGGGCATCCCATAAACGACACAGCTGGATTCGTCCTGCGCAATCACGGTACAGCCATGCCGTTTAAGCAAGCGCAACCCCAAGGTGCCGTCGCTGCCCATCCCGGTGAGAATGACAGCCATCGACCGGCCGGGAAAATGATTCGCGGCGGACCGAAACAGGTAATCGACCGCTGGGCGACAGTTGTTCTCGGGAGGATCATCCGTGATCTGCAACACGGGCCGGGCGCCGAGCACGGGAGCTAAGCGCATTTGTTTGCCGCCCGGGGCGATATAAGCGGTGTTCGGCTCAACAGATTCGTTGTGCACTGCTTCGCGCACCCGAATGGAGGACTTGGCTGCCAGGCTCTCCGCCAGGGTTTGGGTAAAGATAGGCGGCATGTGCTGCACGATTAGGATGGGAACCCCCAGATTGGCGGGCAACGCCGGTAGGACGCGGGCCAGAGCGTTCGGGCCGCCGGTAGAGACGCCCAGCAGGACGAACTCAGGTTTAACCGACGCGGTGAAGCGGTTCGGAATAGCCACCTTTTCTGACTTTCCGTTCCCGTTGCGTCCGCGGTCGTCGAGCTTCGCTTCTACATGGGCCTTGCCTGGTGTCAACCCGGTTTTACGGGTCAGAATGCCTCGCACTTCCAGGCGCTGAGCGAGCGCCCAGACTCGCGGCGAGAGTTCCCGGCGAATGCCTTCGCGACTGAGGTCTGCGTTGGTTGTCTCCGGCTTGGTGATGAAGTCAAACGCACCCCTTTCCAGAGCTCTCACGGTCAGCTGGCTGCCTCGCCGTGTCAGGCCACTGACCACAAGGACGGCCGGTGGGGATTGCTCCTTCTGTAGGTTCTCCAAGACGGTCCATCCATCCATCTCGGGCATTTCCATGTCGAGAGTGAGCAAATCGGGCTTTAATTCTCGCACCCGCTCGAGCGTGAGTTTGCCGTTTCCAACCGTGCCGACGACTTCGACGCCGGGCAACGTGCTGAGCACATCCGCCAGCACGCGCCGGTAGAGCACTGAATCGTCGGCGACCAGGACTCTCAGCTTCATGAATTTCGCAATTCGACATCCGCGGTCTGCACCGCGTGGGAATCCGACCCAAAGAGTGTTTCCAGATCCAACAACGCCACCAATCGGTCCTCACCGCGGCAAACGCCACGAAGCGTCCGACCCTGTAAACCGTGAAGATTGGGCGGCGGCGGTGCCAAGCCACCCGGTTCCACGGCCACCGTATCCGCCACGCTATCGACGAGCAGTCCGACAGGCTCCCCCTGACAGCTGACGATGAGAATCCGGTTTTCAGCCGAAGGGCCGACTCGACCTAAGTTCAGGCAGACCCGCAAATCCAGAACGGTAACAATGCGGCCGCGCAAGTTTCGGATCCCTACGACTTCGGGTGCCGATTGGTGCACGGGAGCAATATCACCGACTCGCGCTACCTCCTGGACTTCCTGTGCGTCAATTCCGAAGACGGCACCGCCCAAAATGAAGCTGCAGACCAACAGCCCATCTCCGAGTTGAGTTTGATTCGACGTGGTAATCATATGCCACTGTTTCCTAGGTCGAGGGCCCGGCGCCTCAATTCGACGAACGACCCTGATGGGTTATAACGACGTTGACTCAGCCGCAATCCGACGGGAGATAGGGGTCATGCCTCGTGCCTTGGTTTGGCCATTTCCGTTGTGGTTCCCTGATCCCGAGGATGGCGCGCGTCTCTGACTCGGAGTGTTCTCTTCGCCGACGGGGTCCCCGGTTCTAAACTGGTTCACCAGGCGCTGCAGTTCGCCTGCCAGTTGCGACAGTTGGGCTGCGCTCGATAGGACTTCTTCACTTCCGGAGGCCATTTCTCCCGCGGCTTGATTGACCGTGGCCACGTCCTTGGCCACCGATTGCGAGACGACAGAGATCTGCGCGACGCGTTGATTCGCTTCTTGCACTCCGGTTGCGGCTTCGGAGACGTTGCGTGCGATGTCTTTGGTGACCGCGGATTGCTCTTCGATCGCGGAGGCAATGGTATTTACAATTTCGCTCACCTGCCCGATGACTTGAGAAATCTTCTCCAAATCTTCCATCGTACTGCTGGTGGAAGTCTGAATGCCGCCGACTTTGGATTTAATGTCTTCGGTGGCTTCTGCGGTTTGGCGAGCAAGCTCTTTAATCTCATGAGCGACTACCGCAAATCCCTTTCCGGCCGCACCGGCGCGCGCCGCCTCGATGGTCGCGTTCAGGGCCAGGAGCTTGGTTTGGTCTGAAATGGTCGTAATCGTTTCTGTGACCTTGCCGATGGCCTGGGCCGCTTCGCTCAGCTTTTGCGTCAGTCCGCGAACGCGAGTGGCTTGTTCCATAGCTTCGCTCGTGATCGTTCGTGCGCGCTCGGAATTGGTCGCGATTTCGGAGATGGTCGACGTCATTTCTTCGGTCGCGCCGGCGACGGTGGTCAAATTGGTGGCCGCCTGCTCCATCCCAGCTGCCACAGAGACCGAATTGGCGCTCATTTCTTCGGCAGCGGCCGCAACCGTATTGGCCTTCGAAGCCGTCTCCTTGGAGCCGGAGCTCATTTGATCCGAAACCTGAGATAGACCGCCCGATGAGGACGCGATGGTGCGAATGCCTCCGGACAAGTCCCGGAGGAGGCTGCGGAGGCTTTGGGCCATAGTCTGCATGGCGCGCGCCAGTTCGCCGAGTTCATCGTGCCGCGCCAGGAGGGCGGGAGGAGCGTCCTGGGTAAGATCGCCTTTAGCGACCGCCTGTGTACAGTGGATGAGATCGCCGATGGGCCGGCGAATGATGCGTCCCATCAAATAGATAAACGCGGCCAGGGCGCCCAGGCCCAACGGCACCGTCCAGGCCAATCCATTGAGAATGAACGCACGAACCTGAGCGTCTACCGGCCCGAGTGGCATGACGACATGATAGCTGCCGTGCATGTAGCCCGCTTGCCATCCTTCCATCGGGTGGCCTGTCAGATCCTTGCCGGTTTTGGCAAGATCCCATTGCGACCCTGGAACGCCGTGACAGCTCAGGCAGTTTTCGGTGAGCTTAATGGCGCGCATGAAGTGAAGCGTATTATCCGTACTGTCGACGGCATGAATACTTTCGCCCTGGCCTGCGCTCACTTGGGCCGTAAGTTGGCGTAGGAGCTTTTCATCGAAAGAGCCCGGGGCAGGTTCATGTTCTTTGTTCCGCGATTCAAAGGACGTGATGCGGAACGTGATCGACTCGCGTTTGGCAGCTTCCTGGGCGGCTGTCCAGCCGGCGACAACGGGGATGGTCTTGAAAAAGCGAGTGGCATCCGCGCGCTTGCCCGCGGCCAGATCTGCGGTCAATTCGTCGCTGAGCGCTTGTTGGTTGAAAGCTCCGACCCGATGCAAAAGGCTCGCATGGTTCTTGGCCTCATCGGCGACGGCGCTGAAGGCTTTGGCCTTCTCCACCATCGCGTCTTGGGCACGAGACTTGTAGCCCCGGATAAATACCAGGTAGTTGACGATCAAAACGACCGTGAGAATGGCGACCGTGACGGATACGATTCGCGTGGATAAGTTTAAGCGGTTGAAGCCTGAGATCATAGGTTAACGTGGGTAAGTTCGGAGGCAGTGGAGCGGGTGGTGACAGACTGTGGGTGAGAGGATCCGGATTCGGGGTGGTCAGAATGGCGGCCTGGTCCCGAGTGCTTCCGGGCGGCAGCGCAAACCGGCAACATACAACCCTTGTCCTTTTTCTGGATGTGGTTGACTAGCCAGTCTTTCAACATGGTGAGCACTTCCACGCCGAGCCCTTGTTGCCCAGCTGCCAGTTTCTGTTTCAAGTCGCGGACAGTTTCCACCAGTTTGGAATGGGCGGCTTGCTGCTCTGCCAAACCGGCGCAGCGGTGCTGTTTCATTAACTTCTCTTCGGCGCAAAAATGATACTCGGCGTATTTCCCGAGTTCGTTCAGGGCTGGTTCGACAGCTTGGCGCCCTTGTCCTGAGCGCATGGCGGTGTGCAACAGGTTAATTAGATCCACCAACTTCTTGTGATGGCTATCCATCGCCGGAACGCCCACGGACAGGCTTTCGCTCCATTCAATGAAGGGACGCTGCGTTGTCCTGGGAATTACAGATTCTCCCTCGGACATCTCGGCAACCGTTCCTTGAGTTTGTTGTGAGCTAGTCACGTCTTCCGAGCGGAGCTGGAATCGACCGACGGCCTTTTGTAGACCCTCCGCCAAATGGGACAATTCTGCCGCGCTCGTCATCACTTGTTCGCTGCCAGTGGCGATATCACCGGCCGCTTGGTTGACCGTGGCCACGTCGCGCGCGACACTGCCGGAGACGACCGAGATCTGCGCCACCCGTTCGTTGGCGTCTTTGACCCCGCTCGCTGCCTGACTGACGTTAGTCGCGATGTCTTTGGTGACGGCCGATTGCTCTTCGATGGCCGTCGCGATCGTGTTCACGATCTCGCTGGTATGCTTGATGACGTCCGAGATTCGGCTCAGGTCCGACAGGGTTCCTTGGGTCGATGATTGGATGCCGCCGACCTTGGATTTGATGTCCTCTGTGGCCTCGGCGGTCTGTCGCGCCAGTTCTTTGATTTCGTGCGCGACCACGGCGAAACCTTTGCCAGCGGCGCCCGCTCGAGCCGCTTCAATCGTCGCGTTCAACGCCAGGAGCTTCGTTTGATCGGAGATATTGGTAATCGTTTCGGTGACGATGCCGATCGCTTGCGCTGCTTCGCTGAGCTGCTGCATGGATTGTGTCACTTGAACGGCTTGCTGCGTGGCTTCGCTCGTAATGGAACGGGCTTTCTCTGAATTCGTCGCGATCTCGCTGATCGTGGACGTCATCTGCTCGGTAGCGCTCGCCACTGTCGTCAGGTTGGCGGTCGCCTGTTCCATGCCCGCGGCAACGGACGTGGCGTTGGCGCTCATCTCCTCCGCAGCGGCAGCAACCGTGGAGGCTTTGTCGGATGTGGCCCGAACGCTCGTATTCGATTGATTGGAAACCTCGGAAAGGTTGGATGAGGCTGAGGCCAAGGTTTGCACACCGCCGGACATTTCGTGCAGGAGTCGGCGGAAATTCTCGATCATCTTTTGAATGGACCGTGATAGATCTCCCGCTTCGTCAGGCCGCTGCAGCAAGTTGGGGGGCACTTCGTGAGTAAGATCGCCGCCGCTGACGGTTTCGATCAAGCTGACATTGGCGGAAATGGGTCGAGTAATACTACGGGTAATGAGAACACTAAAGAAGCCGGAAAGCGCAATGACGGCGAACGCTGCCGACAGTAGAGTCCAGCGCATTTGGACCAGTGAAGCGTCGTTTTTTGCAACCTTCTCGGCCATCTCTTTCTCACGCCACTGCAGAAGGGCCTCGATTTTGGTGTCGACATTCTCGATCAGTTCGTTGCCGCGCCCTGTGGCAAGTGCCAGCGCTTCGGTTGTCTTGCTATGGGTGGCCAGGTCAATGATCTCATCGTTCGTTTTGCGAGCTTCCGCCACTCCGGTCGCTATAGCTTCAACGAGTTGTCGGCCGGTTGCGGTGGTGGACTGGGCGTGGAGAGAGTCCATGCCTGATTTGTACGAGGCTCGCGCCTTCTCGATCGCTTCGCGGGCTCGTTGCTGAGCGGCTTTGTCCGATGTCGAAGCGAGTTTAAAGAGCTCCAACTGAATGCCATCGATTGAGTCCATGACGCCCCACGCTAGCCGGCTAAGGTTGCTCTCCCGGACAAGTTCTTCGGAAGCGCGGTGCATTTTGGCAATACCCCACAGCGAGAGCACCGCCATCGCGATCGTTAAGCAGGTCAACGAGCCGAAACTGATCGTCAGTCGTTTCGCTAATCTAATGGTCGTCAGGTTCATGGTACGAATCTAGTCTTCAGTCATCTTCTAAAGGGCGTGTTCCAGGGCGGGTTTGCGTTCGATCAAAGCGTTGACACTGGTGAGCAATTGATCCCGGTCGAGCTTCACCAAGTAATCATCAACTCCCGCGGCCTTGCCTTTGGCGATATCCTCTTCTCCAGCGAGGGAACTCAAGGCAATCACCGGGAGGCTCGAGACGCGTTCGTCGCCGCGAATGCGGCGCGCTAATTCCAAGCCTGTGAGCCGAGGCATTTCCACATCGGTAACGACGGCTTGAACTTGGCTGGCATGATCGAGGAGCAGATCCCAAGCGGCTTCACCGTCGGGCGCATCCAGGACATGGAAGCCAGCTTGCTCTAAGTACTTCTTGATCTGCGCTCGGAAGAAGTCCGAATCCTCAGCGAGGAGAAGGGTCACGCTGCCAGGGCTTGTCTCCGATGTCGTGGCCGGTTCCGCGGGTTGTGTCCACTCAGGATAGAGCGCCGCGACTAACTCGCTCACATCCGCGATCAGGGTTGTGCGATCCCGAATAATAGCCGAGCCTGAAATGCCCGTTTGCCGGTGCGTCGAGCGATCGACGACGGCGCGGCTTTCGACGACGTCCACGGGCATCGCGCCCAGGAGCCCGATCTCGCGACCATGCACATTGGAGACAATGACGGCCAGATCGCGGGTGTCGGCGAGCGGTTGGATTTGTGCCGCGTCCGAGAGTGTCACCAGAGGCAGAGACGCACCCCGATACTGAACGGTCCGGCGCTGCCCCACGGTCTCGATCCGATCTGGCGTGATGCGTTCGATGCGTAAAACACTGTCCAGCGGCGCAGCGCAGACTTGATCGACCGCGTTCCGGAAGAGGAGCAGTGACTGAAGTTCGTCCGTGCGGCCTTCTTCGGAGGCATGCGCGGCCTGGTCCGTGCGGCGGTTGACGGAGGTCAGCTCCGCTTTCCCGGCAACGCCAGCCACGTCCAGAATGAGGGCGACTGTGCCGTCGCCCAGAATGGTGGCGCCCGCATATTCCCGCAGCCCTTTTAAATGGCGGCCGAGCGGTTTCACCACGATCTCTTCCGTTTCGTGAAACGTGCTGACGACCAGCCCGTAGCGGGTGGTGCCAGTTGTCACCACTGCGACTTCAAGGGTTTTGTTCGCGGTGGATTCGCTTGGGGTGGCGGTGGTTTCCGAACTGGCATTGGGCTGGGATTTTCCGGCCAGCAACCGATCCAGGTAAACCAACGGAATGATCTTGTCCCGGAGCAGCAGCACCTCCGCTTCACCGACCACTTCGATGCGTTTTCGGATCTCTTCGGGACGAATCCGCAAGAGTTCTTCGACGTTAATCTGAGGAATGGCGAAACGGTCTTTTCCGACCGAAACAATTAGGGATGGGATAATGGCTAGCGTGAGCGGTAGTTTAATGCGGAAGAGCGACCCTTTGCCGATCTCGGAGGTGATATCAACCTTCCCGCCGAGACGTTCCAAGTTGGTCTTCACCACATCCATGCCGACACCGCGGCCAGAGAGGTCGGTCACCTTTTCTGCCGTCGACAACCCCGGGAGAAAGATCAGCGCCAATTTGTCGTGGGTTGACATTGCGCGGAGTTTTTCCTGGGTGACCAGTCCCTTTTTCAAGGCCGAATCAGCGACCCGCGCGACGTCAATTCCCTTGCCGTCATCCGCGATTTCGACGACGACCTGACCGGCCTCGTGACGGGCCTCAAGCCGGATCGTGCCCAGACTCGGTTTGCCTGTGCGTACGCGGTCGGCTGGGCGCTCAATGCCATGATCGACGGCATTGCGCACCATATGGGTGAGGGGGTCGGAAAGACCCTCGATCAAGCTGCGGTCCAGCGCGACGTCTTTGCCGCGAATATCGAGTTGGATCTCTTTCTGCAGGCTTTGCGCCATGTCTCGCACCAAGCGAGGGAACTTGGCGAAGACGTTGCCGATCGGTTGCAGCCGCGTCTGCATGATGGCGTCCTGAAGCTCCGACGTCACCTGATTGATCCGTTGGCTGGCGGCGGAAAGTGCGTCCTCATCTTTTTGCGCGGTTGACGCACAAAGTTGATTGCGACTGAGGACCAGTTCTCCGGCAAGATTCATGAGCGACTCGAGCAAGGCGACGCTGACACGCAACGTCTCTTGGGCCGCAGCGGGCGCACCAGCTGTCCCATTGGCCGACGCTGGCTCACTCGGAGCGGACCGCGCTGAAGCGGTGTTGCTCGGCGCAGGCTCAGGATCCGACTCGGATCGCGGTGGTGGTTCGGAGTCCGTTTCGAGTGCGACCGACGGGATGGTCTCCAGAGCGGCTTCCGCACTGGGTGTGGCGACGGGTTCGGGAGTAGAGACGGGGGGCAGGGAATCGGGCTTGCTCGGGTCGAAGAGCAGCTGAATGCGGTCGGGCGGAGCCATCACCAGTTCGTGGACGCTCTCCGGGGCCAGAGTGGCAGCGAAAACCAGCCGCAGTGGCAGCTCTTTTCCGATGGGGCCATCTAAAGTCCCGAGCGCGTCCAAGTCCAGCTGACAGTCAAGAATCTCGCCGCATTCTTCCAGTTCGCGAAAGATCTTGAGAACGTTCGCTCCCTTCTGTTCGATGTCGTGAATTAAGTCGTAATCGATTTCGTAGACACACTGACCCGCACGCCGAGCGCGATCGAAATCCACCTGGCTGACCTTGACCGGGCGCTCCTCACTAGCGCCTGACAGGGTCACCGTCTGGGTTAAGGTCGCTTTCTGATCTGCGGGCAAGTAGGAGGAAGCTAGCCCTGTCAAGTTTGTCACCAATTCGCTAATGTCCGCTGTTTCGCGCTCCTTCGGGTTGTTGATCATGTCCCGCAAGCGGTCAAACGCGGCCAGCAACACATTGGTGATCTCGGCGTTGGGCGTCATGCGCCGGGAACGCAACATGTCGAGCACGGTCTCCGCTTTGTGCGCGAGGTCTTTGACCCGGGTCAGACCGAAGAAGCTTGCGCCTCCTTTAATCGAATGAGCGGCGCGGAACGTTTTGTTGACCAGTTCCTCGTTGAGATTGGCCCCGGCCTCTTCGATGGCCAGAAGGTCAGCCTCGATGTTGGCGAGATGCTCGCGGGACTCGTTCAGAAACTCGTTAAAGACCTCGTCCTCCATAAGCAATTAATTATTGGCGCGGCCGGTCACGTTCAGGCGGTTCACCAAACGCATCGTCTGCAGCAACTGCACGATGTCCGGTGACGCATTGACGACGCGCAGGCGTCCTTGTTGGCGGTTGAGCGTGTTAAACGTCGCAATGAGCAACCCAATGCCACTGGAGTCCAACATTACCGTCTGGTTCATATCGACGATGACCTCCCGGACACCGCCATCCAGTTCGGCCTTGAGGGCTGTCCGGAGCGCCGGAATTTGGACTGCGGTCAGATCGTCCGCCAATGTGACGTGGCAAAGTTTGGTATCTCTCTTAATAGTGAATTCGCTCATGGTTTGTCTGTTTCCCTTTTTGATCGGCGAAGTTTCAGCGTCACGCGGTTTCCCGGGCGGTTGAATTGGACCCCCGCACAATAGGAACGGATGATGGCTAATCCTCGTCCATTGCTTCCGAGTTCGTCCGCGACTGGTTGGCGGTTGGCTCGGCGCCAATCGAAACCTGGCCCTTCATCCGTAATCTGAACCCAAAGCCACTTCCGGCCGGAGCGGAGTGCAAACGAAATGTGTTTCTGCCGGTTATTCAGGTTGCCATGCAGAACCGCATTGTTCAGGCATTCGCGCACAGCCAATTCGAATCCAAAGTTCGCGCCGTTCTGTTCGTTAGTGCTCAACAGTTTTCGGACTTCCAGGCAGAGTCCATGGACCTCATCCAGGCGCGACCGGATGGTTCGCTCGTAGCTAAAATACTTCGGAGCCCTTCGCTTCATACCTCAATCCCCATGAGGAGAATGTCGTCCGTCACTTCGGTATTGGCGGTGAGCACCTCCACGGTACCCTCCACAGCAGCGGTCAAAGCCTGATCTCGATGCCGTAGGCAAACCGATTCCAGTTGCCGCAATCCTTGTTCACGCGATCCGTGAAGCTCAATCAATCCATCCGATAGCAAAAAGACGCGATCTCCAGCCCTGACCGTAACGTCCAAAGTTCCAAACAAAGCGTCGGCAAAGGCCCCGACCACATCCCCGTCCGCTCCAATCAGTAGCGTCTGATTCTCTGCTTGGCGCAGCACCAGCGCTGGCGGGTGGCCCGCGTTGACCAGGTGAAGCCGGCCGGTCGACCGGTTCAGTCGTGCGTAGCTCAACGTGAAATAGATCCCCTCCGGCACGATGCGGCGCAGGGCGTTGTTGATCGACTGGACGATGGTCAACGGGGAGTCGGTTGCCGTCGCGTATTGTCCAATCAGCGTTTTTAGTGCCGCCGTCCAGATCGAACTGCCCCAGTCATGGCCGCTCGCGTCGGCCACGATGTAGTCCGTCAATTGATCCCCTGCGATCACAACGTCGTAGAAATCGCCCCCGGCTTTGACCACTTGCCGCAGCGCTACCGAGAACTTCGCTTCGGGAAGCGATTCGGGAGTGATCAGGAGACTTTCTTGAGCTCCGGCCAAACGTTCCACCCGCTCCGCATGGAGTTTCGCGAGCTCTTCGTAAGCCTGCTTCAGGCGCAGATGCGACCGCACGCGCGCGATCACTTCTTCGCCGACAATCGGTTTTGGAATATAATCAACGGCTCCAGCTTCAAATCCCTTCACCTTGGACGCGGTATCATGGTTTGAAGAGATGAAAAGGACGGGGGTTTCACTGGCACCAGGCTGGCTCTTGAGGCGCCGACAGATATCCAATCCACAAGCATCCGGGAGGTTGACATCCAGAAGGATCAGGTCCGGCACGGTCTCCGCAATGCACGCCATCGCCTTGGCACCGTCCAGCGCACTCGAGACCCGAAACCCAGCGCTTTGTAACACCTTCGAGATCATGCAAGTCGTGATTGCATCATCGTCGACCACAAAGACGAGAGGGGAACGTCGAGCAGAGGTCATGGATTGAACCCTGACTCATTGATTCCCTTTCGTCCCTGGTTTGCCCCCCCGAGGAGTCCCGCTAGCGCGGACACAGTCCGCTGGAGATGTCCGTAAAGCGCACGTCCTGCTGACCCCTGGATGAAAAATATCGTCACAACGCTGGCTCTGACCCAGCACAACTCTGGATCTCGGCACTATGCGTATCGGTTAGCTGGAGACGATCTTTAGGGAGGAAAACACCTTTTTCGCAAAAATAAGACTAGGGAAAACTTGATTGGCTTGCACTTATCACCCAAGGGACCGGTCGAGCGGCCGTATGGATTGGCGGCTCCGCCGTCGGCGAAAGTGTTTGTGGCTGATTTTATA
Source organism: Limisphaerales bacterium (assembly GCA_044225505.1). Lineage (GTDB taxonomy): Bacteria > Verrucomicrobiota > Verrucomicrobiia > Limisphaerales > SIBE01 > JAXMHN01. The sequence continues at coordinate 42,662 of JBGAIN010000003.1, read as the reverse complement.
CAGGCCTGATGCTCGCCGATTAGCGTGACGGCCTGCTTTACCTCTGGATCGCCTCGTCATTCGGACCTGACCCACAGGTAACCCACTCCGCAGTGGGTCACCTATGGGTTACCAGCGAATGAAGTTGCTGTGCCGGATGGAAAAGTGCGGCCTGGGTTTCCGTGAGGTCAGGAGAGGTGAGCTCGAGCTTGAGCCACGAACCGCGGTGCTCGGGCTCACCGAGCCGCGCGTGGAGACTTTTTGTCACCACCCGATCTTCGGTTTGGGAACGGTCCGTTCCCAAACCATGCGTCAAATGCCCGGCTTGTCGGGACGGGTATGCGCCTCACTCGCGCCTTGCGGACGAGGCGAAACTCCTGGCCGCGAAAGCTTACGGAATTTGGGGGACAGCACCCAAGGTTGGCCTGGTAAGGAAACGGCCGTAGCGCCCGTCCGCATCGTGGCCTTCACGACCTCGCGGCGATGGTGGATGCCGCATCGTCCCATACGCGTTGGCGGTGCCAAGGAATCCAGGAGCAATTTGCTCCTGGCATGTGCGACAACTTGCCACCCGGCTTACTGGAGAGAATGAAATCGGCAGATAGAAAGGCGAGATCAGCCGCTCCCGCTCCGGCGACCTCAGGTGGCTGAAGTGATTTTTGATCGAAGTCCAGTGTCGCAGAGACAAGCGGCTGTGGCTGAATAATGTGGAACATGGTTGGGCTGGATTTGCCTGGAGAGAACAGAAGCGGGAAGCACTCTGGGCGGAAAGCTTGGCCGTGGGCAGGGCTGAGTTCGTGGAGAAGGATTGGCCCGTGGTTTTAACACGCCGAGAAATCGAAATGGCCGCCATTCGGGAGAGTGTGAAGGCTTTTGCTCGAATGGCTTGGTTCTGCGACACAGGAACCAAAGAACAAAATGTATGCAATAGGTATGTCGCCGTCGAGCTTAGCGGCTTGCCGACACCGTCGATCCGGCGAAGAGCCAGAGGTGAGACGCGGTGCGGACGCACAACCGATTCCCGATCAGAGCCGGCGTTGCTGTCAGCTGTTCCGCTAGATCTACACGGCTGAGGGTAGAGAGTTGGTCGCCGGCAGCAATAGCCGAAATGACGCCCGCATCGGAGCAACAATAGATTCGTCCTCCCGCCGCAATGGGAGAGGCGATGTATTGTCCACCGGCCCCAAGACGCTCGTCGTAAACTTGCCGCCCCGTCACCGGGTCAAGGCATTTGAGCAAGCCGCCGTTCCGAACGAGGTAGAGCCGTTCTCGGTAATAGAGCGGCGACGGAACTTCTGGCACACCCCGATTCAGCGTCCAGCGCACCGCGTTCGTGCTGAACTCGCCTCCTCCGTCGGGCTCGATCGCAGCAAACTTGGGCAAACTCCACGAGTCTGCGCTTTTGATCATGTCTTGGTACTTCTTCGCATCGAAAAAAGCGTCGAGAGCCTTCGGATCTTTGCCCAGCCAATCTGTGACAAACCCGCCGCGGCCCGACGTTCCTCGCGGGAGATCCGGACGCTGCAGAAACTCGAAGTCAGGAGGAAACTCATCCAAACGCAGGCGACCGTCTCCGTCGCGATCGTATTTTTGCAGCAACTCGGACCACGATGGAGTGGGCAAGTTGGGGCTCGAATTGCCCAGAACTCCAGCGGCGCCAACAAAAATGCGGTTCCCGGCGGAAGCTGGCGTCAGCGTGACCATGCGCGGAAAACCACCGACCGACCAAAGCTCCTTTCCGTTCTCGAAGTCAAAGCCCATGAGCTGGCCGGCCCCAAACACGACGATCTGCCTGCGTCCATCCTTGAACCAAACTACCGGCGTCGACTGGTTCATCGACGGTAACTCTTTTCGAGTTTCCCAGAGAGTCGCTCCGGTCTGGGGCTCGATTGCGACTAATGCGGAACCAGTACCCAAGCCGAAATGAGCGATGACCAGGCGATCCTCTGCGAGAATGGGCGAACTCGCCGTACCCCATCGGTTGGTGACGAACGGAAGCGGATGCCGCCAAAGTTCTGATCCCATGGAGTCGTAGGCGAGCACACCGTAATCGCCCGAATACAGGATGACTCGGTGCCCGTCGGTGACCAAGGTAGAAGCAGCCAGGTTATTGTACTCATGCACCTCGGCAAAATTCTCCGCTGGACAGCGCTGGCGCCAAAGCTCTCGTCCTGTTTCCAAGTCGTAACCGTGGGTCCAGAGATGCCGGTCGGTGAAGCTCGTCAGGAAGATCTTCCCTGAACTGACAACCGGCGATGAATGTCCAGGCGGAATCTCGACTTTCCAGACGAGATTGGTCTGGGGGCCAAATTCGACCGGCGGATCGGCCGTTTCAACGACACCCTGAGCATTGGGCCCTCGAAACTGTGTCCACTCCTGAGTAGCGGCCTCTCCTTGCATCAGAGAACACGCGAGGGTGAGGACCATGCCGAACGCTTTTGCACGTTGCACTCGTCTGGGCCAGAGGCGACGAGACCCAGTCACGTAGTGGTCGAACCGCTCTAGCAAATTCCGTCGAATGCCGTCGTTGGAAGGTGAGGGCGAGCTCATAAACAGCGTAATACTAAAGGAGAGTCAGGGCGCACGAGCCAGTAGCTCATAAACTGGGAAGACTGGTTCCCAGTCTGGCGTGATGCGGCGCGCGTCCATTGACCCCAGAGCCCAAAATTTCGCTGGAATGTGTTCTAACAATTCTACCGCCGCTGCGACAAGCCTATTAATGTGCAGCGGCAATCATCCGATCACCTCATGCTTTTTGCGAGAGACCTGCGCATTTAGAGCGTGGTGTCACGTCATGGATTGGGGGCATCGAGGAGAAGCGTTGTTTTTGGGGCGACGCGGATCGGCAGCGGTTTCTGGGCGCGGTGGGGGAGTTGCCGGAGCACTATGGGCTGGAGGTGCACGCCCTTGTGCGCCGGCGCTGCCCGATGATCCGAAGCGCCAACGCTTTGTCGTGGCTCTCCAGCAAACGATGTCAACTATTTAGATACGACCCCATTGCCTCCCTTGCGGTCAAGAAACGGGCCCCAAAAGCGAGCCATGGCCTCCTCGTTAACGATAGTAAAATGGCCACTATTCAGGATGCCAGCAACTTGCTCGGGTGACACGAGACCTCCCTGAGTTGCTGGCCTAGACGGACGAGAAGATTTGGAGGCATCATGGGAATGCGGAGCGGCAGGAGAGCGAGGCGAACGCCGGCCACGTTCGTTGTCGGTAAATATGCACTGATTCATCCCTGACCCCGCGACGGTGATATGCGCCTCGCGGGTTGAGCAACTGCCGCATTGACATTCCCCTGGCAATTGCTAGGAGGTTGCTTTGGTTTCCACGTAGGCCGGCAACAAAAGCATGGGACGGCTTTTTATAATTCTGGCGCTCGGCGTTGTGCTGGACGGGTGGAGTGCCGTCAGCAAAGCAGGATCCCCTGCGGCCGGGCGCGTCCGCGGGTATGTCGCCGATTCCCTCACGGGCATGCCGGTGGAAGGCGCCCGGATAACGATCAGTGGGCCATCGGCGGGCCGCACCAGTTCTTCCACCTTCGGTTTTTTCACGTTGGACGGCCTGACCAACGGAGTGGATCGGATTGTGATCGAGCATCCGGCGTATCTCCCGTTTGGCGGTGCGGTCTCGATTCCATCGGGCGGCGTGCTCCGGCGGAAGTTTCTGCTGGAGCCCAGCTCGACCAATCGTTTCGACATTTATGTGCAAGTGGCGGACGTAACGTCTGGGCTGCAGTTGGCAGGCGTGCCAGTCGCGGCGCAGCTTTTTACGAATGTCGCGGACGCGATGCCGGCCGAGACGACGATCGCGCCCACGGACGGGCGGGGCTACCTGGTGCTGCGGGGAATGCGGCCGGGCTTTTATCGATTTGAGGCGAACCGGGCGGGTGGGGCGGCCCTGAGCAAGGGGTTTTACGATCCGTACACAACGCTCGGGACGCCGGATGACAAGAGGCTGCTGCAGCAAGACCACTTGGCGAATGTCCTGCTCAAGCCGATTCCGCAAAGCCTCACCGCGCAAGTCATCGGGTTCGATCCGGTCGCGCAAGCGGTTCTGCCTTTGAAGAATTACGGAGTCGATTTGACGGGTGTCGATCCCGCCGACCCAGCCCGGACGCTTGTACCCACCCGCAGCGGTGTGACGGATACGAATGGCTTGATCACGTTCACCGGGTTGCCGGCGATTGCGTGGCGTTTCCAAGGCAAGCGCTTGAGCTATGCCCAAGCCGAGCAACTTGTTTATCCCGATGTCGAAGGACGGTTGCCCAGCGAGACCATCGTGCTCCAGCCTGTCTTTGAGCCAGCCGAACTGCGCCTAACACTTGTGTCGGCCTACCAAGCCCAGAAGGCGCACTTGTTCAGCGGCTTGCCTGTCTGGTTGCGCGGCCTCAGGGATTCCGGGACTGAAGGGATTGAACGGAGATTAACCAACGGCACTCCTGCCAATATCCGACTCTTCACCAATCTGGTTGCGGGTCGATACCAGGTCACCGTGGACGGCCCGGGCGCGAGCAACGCCCAAACCGGCTTCCAGCCAGCATTCTCCGGTTCGGACTACTTCGAGATCCTCCCGGGCCGCACGACGGAAGCGGAACTGGCGCTCGACCCAGGAACTGCCCGGGTGCGGGGCCGGCTTTGGGCTGCGGAGGAGTTAGGCGCCTTCGCGCTTCCGGTCGGCCAAGGAAACCGCAACGAACGCAAGCCGATCTACCGACCCCGCGAGCAGGCGGGAATTGAGTTCATCGAGTACGGCCCGGATGGGTTGCTCGCGCTGGATGCGAATATCCTGACCGCTGAGGCCGATGAAGCTGGACAGTTTGCGATCGATCTGGTGCCGGCACGCTACGGGGTGCGGGTGCCGGGCCTGTCGAATTATTGGGGGAATCATGTGCAGGTGCTCGATTTGACCGGGAAAAGCGGCCGGTCGCAGGGCTGGCCGTTTGCGTTTGCCTGGCCGTACGGGGGAGTGCCTCCGGCCAACGGCACGACCAACGGCGGAGTGCCGTTGGTTATGCTGCCGCGGCGCGAGTATCAACTCGATCTCTTCGTGCACCGGCAACAGGCTTACTTGCGCCAATTCCTTTATTCCGAACTTAGCATGCCCACGCGCTACCTGGTCTTGAGTGTGCTCAGCCTCGACCAGCGCAATCCCCAAATCGTGCCGTTCCAATTCTACGACGAGATCGTTCTGGGTGGCGCGAGCGCAACGCTCCTTGCGGGCGATGGCACCGTCCTGACTCAACCGCTCCGTGCGTTTGGGTTGGACCAGCCGTTCAATCCCGCGCTCATCGAATTCGCCGGCCTCAAGCCGGGAACCAATACCCTGACGGTTTCGGTTCCTCGAAGGACGTTTAGCTTTTGGGATGTGGAAACGCAGAGTTACTCGCGCCATTCCCTCGTCCGCGTCCTGCCGGAGTGGCAACCGCCCGGAGTGCTGCCGTCGTCCAATCCAAGCCAGCTGGATTTTGTGGCGCCGTTAGGGATCGCGGAGGATCCAAGCGGCGGGACTGGCACGTTTGACACCTCGGGACGATCGTTAAGGCTGGAGGTGCATGCCCTGAGCATCTTCACGCAAGAGTACGTGGAACCACCCGAGATCATCACCGAGCCCGACCGCCTTGCCTTTGTTTCTCCGGCTTATGCTGGCACGAAGCTCTTCGCTTATCCAGCGATCCTCCCTCTGCGCGGGTTTCACCCGCCCTTGCCGCCGGGAGAATTCGATTACTGGATCCAATTCGATGACAAATGGTATCGCGGTCAGGCGGGCGCGTCGGGCGACGTGCAGGCCGTGATCTGGGTGGGCGGGCCGAACGACAACGCGAATGCGCCGCCGCCCGCCCCGGCCTACAATCTGACGCTGGTCTCGATCAATGCGGACGACCCGCTCATGAACGTCTCCGGCACGTTTGTCGAGCTCGGCAACGGGGCCGGGACCGTGCCGATGGCCGGCCAAACCCTCAATGGAATTACCAATCAGCTCGGCTCGCGGCCTCCCTTCAATGCGCACTGGCAGACCGTTTCCTACGCGACGGAGTTGATCGATCCGCTGAGCCCGACGCTGCGATTTACCGCCCAAATGCGGCGGGGGCTCGGGCTAAGGGGCTCGGTCACCAACACCGCCGCGCCGGCCGGGCCGTTGCGCGGAGCTTTGGTGCGTATCTTCGACCGATTCGGGAGCTTGGTTGGGCAGCTGACCAACCAAGTGGATGGCACGTTCGCTTCGCCGTCGGCCTTGCCCAACACCCAAACCCTCTACCTCGAAGTCACGGCGCCCGGTTTCATTCCATCCTTCAAGCGGGTTACCCCGGGGGACGCCATTCCTTCGGAGGGGGATCCGGATGCACTCGAGTTGGTCATCGATGCGCGGCTCGATCCACTGCCGCCGCCGCAGATTCGGCAAGTAAAGTTCGACCGTTTTGGACTATTCTTGCCTGGAGTGAAAAAGGCCGGCTTTTTCGATGAACGCGCGCCGCTCACGCTCACTTGGAGCGCGGAAATCGAGCTCCAAACCTACGACTATTCGCCGCCGCGCTTCGACACGGCGGAAGGCGCTGCTTTGCCCAGTCCTCCCCTCCAGTACACGGATGCGCTCTCCGAGATTTGGTTGGTGGTTCCTCGATCGTTTGCCTCGAGCAGTTACAATGACCCAGGATTACCGCTGACCGTTCCGCCCGCAGATCAGCCCGCCGCCCTTCACGCGTGGCTTGAGGCCATCCGGAGCCGCAGCCTCAGCAACGTCTTTCATAGGGTCGTTTCCACCTTCCGCCCCACGCCCGACCCGACGGTGGTCCGCGCGACCCATCAGCTCCCGCTTTGGCAACTGCCCGCGGGCTTCATCGATCCTGTTTTCGTGGCGGTGACGCAAGGGGGTGCTGTTTCCGTGCTGACCAACTACACGTATCCTTCGGCCAAGCATCAACTCGAAGGCGTGCGGCTTCCCCCCTGGATGGCCGGCGCATCCGATCTCCTCGGGGTGGCGGCGGGTACGCAAGCGACCGCCAATGCGTTGAAGAGCATCGTCCCGGCCGGCCGCTTCCTCCCGCTGCCCAATCCCACCGCGCGGATCAGCACGAATGCGGATGGCTTTCTGGCCTACGATTACACCATGAAAGTCGAGTGGAAGGAAGGGATGGACGCGCCGGTGGCCGGCTTGCTCCAGTTAGGCCCGAACTTCCTGGGGATGGACTTTGCCGCCGACTTGCAGTTTGGCCTCGATGGTTCTCAAGGACGCGCTTATCTGGCGCTGGGAGCTGAACTGGCGAAGGACGAAATTGACTTTGCCGGGCTCCTGCCGCTTGCCTTCCGCGAGAGCATCCAGCCGGAAGCGGGGGTGTTCATTCGAGGCGCCTCCAGTTCCATCCGCAATTTTGACCTCGCTCGGCCGTTCGAATTTGAAGTCACCCACGGTGTGACCGGTCGGGTGGACGTCGCGGCTTCGCTCAACTTGCGGCCGATCACCAGCCGCCTTCCGTATGTCGGTCCTATCTTCGCCACTTTAGATGAGATTCGCGCCGCGCAATTCTTCGCCGACCTGAAGGCGGGCGTCGGCTTGGAAAGCTCGCTCTCCTGGCAGACTACTTTTCCGCCCGTGCGCGATTTCACTTCGCCCCATCCCGACCCTCAGGTGCTGCGGCGGCACTTTATTGGGGGGAAAGAAGGGCTGACCCAACGGGCGAGTCAATTCGACCTATGCTTCAATTTTGGGGCGGGCTTGCGCGCGGTCCTGCTGGGGGGCAAGGCCGGGGCCAGTGGGTCCCTCTCCATGGAAGGCAACGACTGCGCTGGGGAACCATCGGTGCGCGTGACGCCCAACACGCTCGGGGACTGGCCGCCTCTTCAGCGGATTCAAGGCGCGTTCAACGCCCATCTGGACGCTTACCTGGATCTTTGGATCACCCGCCTGGGCGCAAGCTGGGACTGGCGCTTCCTTGAATTCGATTTCCAGTTCGGCACCGAACCGGTCTTTCAGCTCATTCCCATCCAAGTGGCACGTCAAATCCTCCGCCCTGGCCAGGGTCCTCTCGTCCAATTCAATCCAACCCAGTCTAATCTTGTCGACCATCTCCCGCCGACCAGCTCCTTTGCCAGCGGAGCTGGCAGCCGTTGTGGCCTGCTCTTCGTTTCGCCGGACCCTGCCACCGGCCAAATGCGGCTCTTGAGCAGCTTTCAATCGGGTTCGGGCTGGCGTGAGCCCGTCACCGTGGCCGTCGCGCCTGGGGTGGTCGCTTCGTCGCTGCTGCCACTCGCCACCGGTTGGCTGGCCGTCTGGAGCGAGCTTGCCGCCGCAGATCTGGACAATCCGTTTCCCGCTACCACGCTGCGGTTTTCTTTATCCGATCCTACCGGCTCTACCTGGTCAACGCCGTCGGTTCTCGCGTCGCTCGAGGACGTGGCTTCCCAACTTCTGCTCATTCCGCTTGGCTCCAACGCCGGCCTGGCCTTGCGGAGGAGTGCGGATGGTCCGGTGAGTGCGTCCCAGTCCATCAGCCTGACCGTCTGGAACGGCGCAAGCTGGTCTCCATTATCCACCCCGGTGCTGGATCGGCCCTTGGCCGCTCTCACTGCCGCCGGGACGGCTGGACCGGCCTTGGGCAGGGGAGTCGTCGCCTACACCGAAGAGTCCGGGGAAATACGCGCCCTTGATTGGGATGGCACGGCCGTATCGCCCGCCCAAGTCATTGCCACCAATGCCGCGCCCGGGCTTAGTCTCGCTCCCGATGGCGCTGGAGGATTTGTGCTTGCCTGCGCGTTCGCCTCGGACGAGATCGGCTTATTGCGGTCAACCGTTTCGGGGGCGTGGAAGGAGCTGAGCCGGCCGGTCGTGGGTGTGACGCCGGGCGAGGTCAGCCTGGCGGCGCTTTCGAATCAAGGGAACGCCCTGTTCCTCTTGTGCTGGACCGAAGGCGCCAACGCGAATGGGATTTGGAGTGCCTTCACCAGTGCGACCGGCAGTCTTGTTACCGAACCACGCAAAGTATCGGCCAGTCGCACAGGCTACTACAGCCAGCTCCAGCTCTGTCCCGAGGCCGGCCTGCGCGCCAGCCTACTGGCCCGGTACGAGGACAGCTCCGTGCAGATCGTAGTCTTTCCGATCAGTTATTCCGAGCTCGGTCTGGCAGAGCCGCGGCTGCTGAGCACCGGCGAGTTCGAGTTCCGCGTGAGCGCCAACCCACCGGGACCCTACCGGATCCAGACATCCTTCGATCTGAGGACATGGGCGGACTTCACCAACATCGTCGTCACTGCCGGTCCGACGGTGGTACGGGACCCCGCTGCGGGTGCGCAGCCGCGTCGATACTATCGAGCGATTGGCCCCTGAACGGGACGTGTGACCGGGAGGCGTCTTGGGCCAAGCTGCGCCCACGCCTGCGGGAGCATGAGCTGTGGCTGTTGGACTATTGCCTGACTTGACTTGCTCCGGTGACCCCAAACCCCCGACAAACCCCCCGAAGATTAGAGTTTGCCGGACACGAGGCTGCGGAGTGGCAAGGGATATCAATGATCGAGGCCAGCCGCCTGACGGCGGTGGCCTCGAGGCTCCCACAATTTAGTCCGCGGGAGCATTGACCGGCTAGATTGGCCTTAGAACGATGTCGGTGACGCCGTCCGGTAGGCGTTTGCTGATGAAGCTGGCTTGTTATTCAGGAAGCCTTCGCTCAGCGCGTGGAGCCGTTGCTCGAGTGATGTCAATCGAGAGGATTGCGCTCGGCCTTCCTCAGCTATTCGGTAGTTTTGCTGTTCGAGCTCAGCGACGCGCTTTTGCAGCGCCTCAATCTGGGCGTCCTTTTCGTTCTTAAGTTCCCGCAGAGATTCCACAGCCAATGCTTCAAAGCCTGAGATGGAGACAGCTTTGAAGCCATCGGCGCGCTGCCCCACCCACTCCGGGAATACCGCCTCTACTTCCTGAGCGACAAATCCGGTGTGGACTCCAGACAATTCGCCAATGGCGGCGGGATCGATGAATTCAAAGTTCACCCCTCGCAACTGCAGTAACTTGGAGAGCGGCGGTTGCAGTGTGAGGATGTTCTTTTTCAACCGGCGATCCGAGGTCGCAGCCCAACTGCCGCCCCCTGGTTTTGCGGCGGAACCGGTCACCACGAGATCTCCTTGCAACGTAAGTTTCGAGGGGCCGTCGGCGATCAACCGCACGCTATAGTCAGCGAGCGTATTGGCGTAATGGAAATCGAGAGACGGACTGCCGTCCTCGTCGAACAACTCGACCGTTCCGGCGGCGTTGATGCCTCCGATGACGCTGAGGGAGACATCGTCGCCCGTGCTGCCCACAATCACCTGGCCGCCGCTAAACGGGTTCAAATAGAGCGGCGTGGTCGTTCCGGTCTGCAGTTGAAACGCGCCGGTCGAAGCGATGTTGACTCCGGGGGCAAGGTTGAGCTGATTCGAGAATATGCTTTGCCCTTCCACACGGAGCGTGCCGTTGACGTGGAGCGTGTCCGTTGGGGTGGACGTGTTCACTCCCACGCGGCCGTTGGTGACATCCATCAACAGATTCCAGCCGGTCAAACCAGGTCCGCCGGCAAATCCGATATGGTTGGCATCCGGCATTCCGACTTGGCCACGATCCGCCGTGCCGAGTTTGGAGTAGAAGAAAACGGAGGCGCCAGCGTCGGTGCCATCGTAGCTGCGAACGCGCATGGGGTAACCCACATCGAAAGGGAATCCTGGGTTGGCAATGGACACGCCAATGTTGATTCCTCCCACGCCATTGTTTACCGCGGTCATTCCACCTCCTGAGACCCGATTCAACGACGCCGGTTCTAACGCCAGGGCAGTCGCGGTCACGGCGCCGCCCGCGATTTTTGAGGCAGTTACAGCACCGTTCGACAAGTCTGACGCTGCGATCGTGGCATCGGCAATGTCCCCTGAAGTGACGGTGCCGTCCGCAATCTTGGCGCTTGTCACAGAGTTATTGGCGAGTTCGGTCGCGGTGACCGCTTGAGGGGCAATCCCAGGATTCGGGTAAGTGCCCGTGAGACTACCGCCAGCGGCATCGCCGTTCGTAAGGAAAGCGGGAACGCCAGTGACTTTGGAAAAAGCCACTGCGGCAATCTTGGCATCGGTAACTTGGGCATCGCCAAGCTTTGAGGTTGTGATGGCTCCAAGGCCGACGGTCGGGTTTGGGTAGGTTCCTGTGAGATCACCGCCAGCGGGTCCATTGGGCGGCAGCGATGCGGGAAGCGGCGGCAGTGGAGCCCAAGAGCCCAACCCATTACTGTCCGCGGTCAGGACGTTGCCTGCGATTGTTGAGATTCCAAGCTGGAACTCGGCAGTGCGGAGAATGCCAGCGACGTCCAACTTGGCGGAAGGTGTTGAGGTTCCCACACCGACGTTACCTGAAAGGTAATACATGTCGGAGCCGTTCAAGAGCCACGGCCCGCTTGCCCCGGAATCGCCTTTGCTCGCTAACAAATCCCAGTCAGCGTTAATCACGGAGGGCGTTGAGCTAGTGTTGGCCGCCAGGGCAATCCACGCGGAGCCACCGAACGAGACCGCGTCATCGATTTGATAACTGGCTGTGCCTGTCCAAGGACCTGCCCAGTTCAACCCTTTAGCCCCTGCTGGGCCGGTTTCCCCTTGAGGTCCGGGAACTCCGGGAATGCCTTGTGGACCTGGATCTCCCTGGAGACCGGTTGCCCCCGTGAGGCCGATCGGTCCCTGGATCCCCTGCAAACCTTGAGGCCCCGGTTCGCCCTGAGGGCCGATCAGTCCCTGTAGGCCTTGCGGTCCAGGTTCCCCGGGCGGGCCTGCGATTCCCTGTATTCCCTGAGCCCCAGCTGGACCTGGAGGTCCTGGCGGGCCTACCGGCCCTTCCGGACCTTGCGGTCCAGGACCACTGCACGCCAGGGAAACAAACACTTCTGCGCTGGTCAAGTTACCCGAAGCGGCGTTGTAACCGGCGGCGACAAAAACAGTCCCGTCGAGCAAAAGCGCGGCCTTTGCTCCACCGCGAGTGTCTCGCATGGAGCCGGAGGGAATGAAGTCATTGACGGTGGGCACGAACAGCTCGCTATCACTGAGCTGGATGCCACCATCGAATCCGCCGACTACGAGAACGTTTCCGTTCAATAGTTTGACCGCTTGCGGCAAGGAGCGGGGAACGACATGAGGAACCTCTTGATAACTCTGCAGAGCGGGATCGTATATTTCGGAGGTAAGACACAGGCTTGCCCCACCTGCGTCGGGTCCTGCTCCGGCAGCGAGAAGCACTCGACCGTCGTTCAATAGCACGGAGGCAAAATCGCCGCGCGGCCGCATCATACTCGGTCCCGGCGCGAATGTCCGAGTTGTGGGATCATAGAACTCCACGGTGGCGATTGCCAGGTCGCCAAGTCCGTAACCCCCAGCCACCATGACTTGTCCATTGGGCAAAGCGATGGCCTCATGGCCGTAACGAGCGACACTCGGCGCGTTGCCGGTCGCGGTGGACGTCATCGTGGCAGGATCATATTCTTCGGCATCGGCCAAAATCGGTAATCCACTGCGGCCGCCCACAATTAGAATTTTGCCATTCGGCAGCAACGTTGCTGTATGGTACATCCGCGGCTGGAGTAACTGGCCGAAACTGGACGAAGTGCCGGTCGACGGATCAAACAATTCGACATCCGATGTGGGGACACCGGTCGTGCCGCCTGCGATCAGAATTTTTCCGGCGTGCTGGCCGCTGGTCAGTAAGGTCGCTGTGTGGGCGAAGCGTGCGTGCACCAGGCTTGCGCTGGAAAAAGAATCCGTTGCGAGTGAATAGAGTGTAATGGCGCCAATCGCGGCTCCTTCGGGCCAGATCCTTCCCCCAACCAGGACAATCCGACCGTCTGCCAATGCTGTTACCGAAGCGAACAGGCCATGCGCCGCTGGCACCGGCGTGTGACCTCGGAAAAAGCCGTTGGCACAGCTTCCTTCAACGACACTTGCTCCTGGAGGGCCGGGAGGACCTTGCGGCCCCGCTGGACCTTGCGGTCCGGGAATTCCCGCGACGCCTGGGACACCTTGCGGGCCTTGTGGCCCTTCGGCGCCCGTGAGCCCAGTCGCTCCCGGGATCCCTTGGACCCCTTGTGCGCCGGGCGGGCCCGTTGGTCCTACCGGACCGACCGTTCCTGCGGGGCCTTGCGGTCCGGGTGGACCCGCGGGACCTGGCACACCTGCCATCAAGATTTCCAGTTCTGGCCCATGGCTAGTATTGACATTTTCCTTGCTATCAAATTCGGCGCGAACTGGGTCGGCTGCAGAAGGCAGGATGGCAATGCCGAAGTTGGGGATACTTCCGTTGAGCCACCCAGCAACCTGGGCCGTCAGGTTCACGTTTAGAAAGATACCTTCGGACGCAGCAGTGACCGGGACACTTGCGAACGGAGCGGCTGCCAACGCAGGCTTGTTGTTGAAGGTCAGGGTGCTCTCGCTCCAGGTCCCTTGGACGAGATAAAAATCAAGACGACCCGGTTCGTCGACAGTCCTTGGCCAGAGTCTCAGAGTAGCCGACGAAATCGGGGTTACTGGATAACCCGTGAGGTCAAAACGCAAGTAAGTTTGGCGTAGGCCCCCGGCGCCCGAATTTCGAACAAAGAGGCTCGTGTCCGGGCCATTATTCTGGGTTAGCTGGTTTTGGTTGATGTAAGTGTCTGCTCCGGCGGGAGCCGTGTCCGCGTTGACCGGATTGCCCATTTGCGCTGCGATCGGCAGCGCGAGGAGGCGCAAGGTGAGTTTGAGAATGGGAATGGTTTTCACATTTTCTAAGTGACTGACGGTTAACGTGGCCCCGAGCATCTGCGATCGTTAAGTCCGACAAAGGCTCGATCTGGGTTACCGGGTTCTATGCCGAGAATGCCGAATGGTTATGGCAAAATTTTAGCAAATGTTTGGTCCAGCAACGGGATCGGATTGAGCCAGGCAGTTCGGTCAACGGTCGTCTAGGCAAATGGCCGAATGGGAGACACCCGTGACGAAAGGATAGGGCGGGGGGATCGCCGTAATCGAGCGATAGGATCGGCAGTGCGATGAATCCGCGGCAGTCGTGCTTCCGGGCGATCCGTGCGTTCGTCGGGAGGTGACTGCCTCCGCCGTGTTGCCGGTCACAGACGCTGCCTAGAGAAGAGCGCGGACACGTCGAAGTCCGAAGAGGACCGAGAGAGGGTGCTTGTTGCTCGCGCCAAACGAGCACGCAACCTGCTTCGGCTCCTCCGCTATAGATCATGAAAATCGTGGCCACCTTCTTGATTCTAGGTCTGATCAAATGTTCAACCCTCGCGGACAAAGTCGATGATCTTGTCCGTGCAGAGATGAAACGGCGGCAGATTCCTGGGCTTTCCCTGGCGGTTTTGAAGAAGGGGAAAGTTCTCAAGATTCAGGGATATGGCTTCGCCAATCTTGAATTGAAGGCTCCCGCGTCGTCGGAAACGGTTTACCAACTCGCTTCCATCACGAAGTGCTTCACGGCTACAGCCATCATGCAGCTCGTCGACGATGGGAAGCTGGCTTTGGAAGCACCGATTGTTTCGCTTTTGCCCGGACTCCCCAAGACAAGATTCTCCGTCGTTCCACCGTGGAGCGCATGTGGGTGCCAACGCAGCTCAACAACAAATCAGTGACCGATTACGGTCTGGGCTGGGGGATACGACAGACGCCCTTCCACAAGTGGGTTCAGCATAACGGCGGAATCATCGGTTTCTCTTCGCACTTTCGCCATGGGCTGGATGACGGACTGACCGTGATCGTCATGGCCAATCAATCGGGTCGTGGTGTTTACACCGAGGAGATCGCCGGGGAAATCGCCGTTCTGTTCCAAGGCAAGAACTAGACAAAGCATAGCGCCGAGGCATGGAGTGAACACTCCTCCACACTTCCGCATGAGGAGGGGGCAGGGACCCGCCTCGAGACTATAAACAACATCGTGTTTACGTGCGAGAGATTCGATGAGTTGACGTGAGCCGACGGAGCCGACTTCCTCATTGGTCGACAGCGACGGCATGTCAAAGCATTGGACGATCGCCCTCCATGGCTTTACTCTGGCCCCATTCATGAGACGGATTAGGCCTCTAGTCGCCAGTATTGTCTTTATTTGCGTTGTGGGATCCGACTCCCTGCAGGCGGCTGGACTCACTGACTGGCAACAACAGCCAGGGTTTCGGTGGATGGAACTCTCGGTGACGACAAACGGTGGGAACGGCTTTACGTCACTCCTTCCCGCTCGGACGGGATTGAACTTTACCAACGCTCTGGATGAATTAGCCGGGGCTTCCAATCGAGTCTTAATGAACGGCGCTGGCTTGGCTGCAGGTGATTACGACAACGACGGCCTTCCGGACGTTTTCCTCTGCAGCTTGTCCGGCCAAAGCGCGCTCTATCGCAATCTCGGCAACTTCCAGTTTCGGGAGGTCACTCAGACCGCCGGCCTCAATCTGGCGGGACGAATCACCCGCGGTGCCGTGCTGGCCGATCTGAATGGTGACGGCTGGTTAGATTTGCTGGTTTCCACGCTGTCCAACGGGGTCGCTTGCTTTCTGAATGATGGTCACGGGAGGTTCGTTGAGACGACAGCCAATGCCGGCACTGCCTCTACGTCCGGCAGCGTTACCATGACCCTGGCCGATGTCGATGGCAACGGCACGCTGGACTTATACATCACGAATTATCGGGGCGAAGACATCCGCGATCGTGGTCAGGTAGATCTGCAAATGGTCAAAGGTCAAATGGTGGTGCCTCCCAAGCTGAAAGATCGATTGCTCGTGGTCAGTGGCCAGGTGCTCGAATACGGCCAACCGGATCAATTGCTGCTGAATGACGGAACCGGGAAGTTTACACCGGTATCCTGGACGGGAGGCGCGTTCCTCGACGAAGATGGCAAGCCCCTCCAGAGTGCTCCCCTCGATTGGGGGCTCACCGCCACGTTCCGTGACCTAAACGGAGATGGCTCCCCGGACATTTACGTCTGCAACGATTATTGGACGCCCGATCGGCTCTGGCTCAACAACGGCAAAGGGCAGTTTCGCGCCATCCCGCGTTTGGCCATACGGCAGACCAGCTTGAGCGCGATGGGTGCTGATTTTGCCGACATTGACCGAGACGGGCACCTTGACTTCATGGTCACCGATATGCTGAGCCGCGACCTCCGCTTGCGGAAGCGCCAAACGCCAGCTCGATGGCCCATTCCGGACGCCAAAGAGCAAATCGAATCTCGGCCTCAGATCATTCAGAACACTCTCTTCCACAATCGTGGAGATGGGACCTACGAAGAAATCGCGGCATTCAGCGGCGTTGCCGCGTCGGAATGGAGTTGGCAGCCCGTATTCCTCGATGTGGACCTCGACGGTTACCCAGATTTGTTGATTCCTGCGGGACACGCGCGGGACGTTCAGGACATGGATGCCGAACGGCAGATCCGGGCGCGCCAGCATTCCTGGAAGGGGTTTACGAACGCGGTCGAACGTCAAAAGGCGTTCACGCGGGAGCTCATGATGCATATGCGGTTCTACCCGCCATTGGCCACCCCCATCTTCGCGTTTCGCAACAGGGGAGACCTGCAATTTGAAGAAATGACGGCTTCGTGGGGCACAGCTCAGCCCGGCGTGCATCACAGCATGGCTTTGGCAGATTTTGACGGCGACGGTGATTTGGATTTGGTCGTTAACAATTTGAATAGCGCTGTCGCTTTGTATCGCAACAACGCGAACGCCCCTCGCGTGGCCGTTCGCCTAAAAGGCCTGCCGCCGAATTCCAAGGGTATCGGCGCTCGAATTGAGCTTTTGGGGGGTGCTGTTTGCCAGCAGCAAGAAGAGATGGCTGCTGGCGGGCGATACTTATCGGGTTCCGAGCCGACCGTCGTATTGGCCGCGGGCAACCGGACCAATCCATTGAGTCTCACAGTTCATTGGCGCTCGGGGCGGGTGAGCTCGATTCCAGAGGTGAAGGCTAACCGGCTTTACGAGATCGATGAATCCGCGGCGAAGCCCGAGGCCACCCCAGCGGCTGCTGAGGTCCGGCCTCTATTTGTGGAACTGACACCGTCGATTGGCCATCAGCATACCGACCCGCCGTACGACGACTTCGCGCGTCAGCCGCTCTTGCCCAAGAAGATGAGCCAGGGTGGCCCTGGAGTTGCCTGGTTTGATGTCGATGGGGATGGGTGGGATGACTTGATTATCGGATCCGGACGAGGCGGGCAGTTGAGCGTCTACAGGAACGATCATAAAGGTGGTTTCAAACCCAGGTTAGAACCGCCTTTCAATGCCCCGGTGACACGCGATCAGACGGCGGTCGTAGGATTAACCACGAGCAGCAATCAAACGCTTCTCATTGTTGGATCCTCGAACTACGAAGACGGCTTGGCGGCCGGGGCGGCAGCACGCCTTTACGACCTGACACGGCAACGGCTTGACGACTCACTTCCCGGCCAGCTTTCGAGCACCGGCCCGATTGCTCTGGCCGATTTCGATGCGGACGGGGATCTGGACGTTTTTATTGGAGGGCGATGCCTTCCGGGCCGCTATCCGGAACCGGCCTCATCGCTTCTTCTGCGCCAAACGCCTGCTGGCTTCCAATTGGACACGGAGAATACAGCGGCACTTCGGCAGGTCGGCTTGGTTTCCGCGGCAACCTGGAGTGACTTGGACGGAGACGGCTATCCGGAGCTAGTGCTGGCGTGTGAGTGGGGCCCAGTGCGGGTATTCGGCAACCAGGGCGGAAAGCTCACCGAAAAGACCGCCGACTTGGGACTAGACGCACTCACCGGTTGGTGGAGTGGGATTAACACGGGGGACTTGGACGGCGACGGCCGCCTCGACATTGTGGCGGCGAACTGGGGATTAAACTCCGAGTACTCGAGCTCCAAGGACAGGCCCGTTCGCTTGTATTTTGGCGACTTGGCGAACCGGGGGGCCGTTGACCTGCTGGAAGCTGACTTCGATCTTGTGACGGCGAACGATGCCCCCAGGCGACGACCGGACCAGCTGCTGGCGGCTTACCCATTCTTGATGGGACGTTTCCCGACTGTGCGAGACTTCAGCCAGGCAACGGTCGCCATGGTGGCGGGTCCGAGCTACTCGAAGTGTCAGCGAATCGAGGCTAAGACGTTGGAATCCATGGTCTTCCTTAATAGAGGCGCGAGTTTTAAACCGGTCCCACTGCCGCTACAAGCTCAACTGGCGCCAGCCTTTGCCGTGGAGATCGCAGATTTCAACGGAGACGGATTTGAAGACATCTTCTTGAGCCAGAATTTCTTCGCCACGGCACTGGAGATCCCTCGACTTGATGCTGGCCGGGGATTGCTGCTGCT
Source organism: Limisphaerales bacterium (assembly GCA_044225505.1). Taxonomy (GTDB): domain Bacteria; phylum Verrucomicrobiota; class Verrucomicrobiia; order Limisphaerales; family SIBE01; genus JAXMHN01. The sequence goes on along the minus strand of JBGAIN010000003.1, from coordinate 24,404 downwards.
TGGGACTGGCCATGGACAGTTCACGGCCCTCTCCGCCCAACAGTCTGGGATTGCCGTTTATGGAGAGCAGCGTGGAGCGGCGGTCAGCGACTATGACCGGGACGGTCGCCTCGATCTCGCCGTCACGCAAAATGGTGCCGCGACCAAGATATTCAGGAACGCGACCGGAAAACCTGGGCTCCGGATCCGGCTGAAAGGGCTAGCTGGGAATCCGACTGGGGTGGGGGCGGCGTTGCGACTCTTCCGGGGTGGGGTGGGTGGGCCGGTTCGGGAAATCCATGCGGGCGCTGGATATTGGTCGCAGGATAGCGGTGTGGTCGTGCTGGGAAAAGACATTCCTGCCGACGTGGTTTGGGTGCGCTGGCCGGGGGGAAGAGCCACTGAGACGGCAGTACCAAAGGAAGCAGCTGAACTGACGGTTGATCCAACTGGCCGCATTCTGAATCCATCCCACGGACAGTAACTTGGCTTTTTTGCTTGCGCGCTTACGCCCGGTTGGATAGACCAGTCCTGTTCCTATAATACAACCGGTCGCCAACGGCAGTATGTTGGCGATACATCGCGTTTACCCAACGCGCATGTAGAAGCCCGAACCAACTAAAAATCAGCTATGCCAAAACCTGCAGTATCAAGACTGACAGCTGTCCTCACGGCGCTGTCTTTCCTGGCAGTCGCTGGAGCAGTTCAATCCACTGCCCAGAAGAACGTGGTCCAGCCAGGAGACCCAATCATCGCCTCTTCGGCGAACAGCCCAGGCTCCGAAGGCGTTGCCAACGCCATCGACGGAACCCAGGCGAAATACCTCAACCGCGACTCCGCTACCCCCTCGAAGCCCGCTGGCTTTGTGGTGACACCGTCCGTCGGTGTGACCTGGGTTACCGGCCTTGCCATGCAATCGGCCAACGACGCGCCGGAACGCGATCCGCTTTCGGTCACGCTAGAAGGTTCCAACGACGACACGATTGCTGATTTCAACTCCGGAACATGGGAATTGATCTACAAGAACGAAGCGGTGCCTGTTTACACCGCCCGCTTCGAGACGAAAACGTTCTCCTTCGACAACTTCAAGCCTTACAAGCATTACCGTTGGACCATTCTGAAAACGGCCACGGATAATTCATGCTGTATGCAAATTGCGGAAGTGCAACTGCTTGGAACGACGCTGCCCAAGAACGTGGTTCAGCCGGGCGATCCGATCATTGCCTCGTCCGCCAATAGCCCTGGTTCCGAAGGCGTAGCCAACGCCATTGACGGAACCCAGGCGAAATATCTGAACCGTGACTCCGCGGCCCCAGCGAAACCCGCTGGCTTCGTGGTTACCCCGTCCGTCGGCGCGACGCTGATTAACGGGTTGTCCATGCAATCGGCGAATGACGCTCCGGAGCGAGATCCCCTCTCGGTCACCTTGGAAGGTTCCAACGATGACACGATCGCAGACTTCAATAGCGGTACCTGGGCGTTGGTTTATAAGAACGAAGCGGTTCCGACGTTCGCTACACGGTTCCAGACTCTGACGTTCTTGTTCGACAACGTTAAGCCCTACAAGCACTACCGATGGACTGTGCTCAAGACCGCAACCGATAACAGCTGCTGCATGCAGATTGCCGAAGTGCAGTTGCTCGGTTCCGGCGCTCCCAAGAATGTGATCCAGCCGGGCGATCCGATCATCGCTTCCTCTGCCAACAGCCCTGGCTCGGAAGGCGTTGCGAACGCCATCGACGGCACTCAAGCCAAATACTTGAACCGCGACTCCGCGGCGCCCTCGAAGCCAGCCGGTTTCGTTGTCACTCCGTCCGTCGGTGAGACGACGATCATTGGCCTCTCCATGCAATCGGCCAACGACGCGCCGGAACGCGATCCCCTCTCGGTCACGGTCGAAGGTTCGAACGACGAGACGATCGCTGACTTCAACAGCGGCACCTGGGAATTGGTTTACAAGAATGAAGCGGTGCCGACCTACGCGACCCGTTTCGAGACCCAAACGTTCTATTTCAATAACAAGAAATCGTACAAGCACTACCGCTGGACAGTCCTCAAGACCGCGACGGATAATAGCTGCTGCATGCAGATTGCTGAAGTCGGTCTCTTGGCAGTGACTTCGTCGGTGGATTGCTCCAAGACCGCATTTGTCCTTCAACCGATCGATACACCGGCTCTTGAAGGGACCCCAGCCACGTTCTTCACGATCGTGAACGGTCCGTGGCCCGTGCAATGGTCCGTCAATGGTAAAGCCATTCCTGGCGCGACGAAGCTCTCCTACACGACGCCTCCAGTCACCGCCGCGATTGCGACTAACGTTTACACGGTCGAAATCGTCGGATGCCAAGTCAGCACCCCGGTGCATGCATCTATCTTCAAGCCTGCTCCGCCCACCAGCATTGGTGTGCAGTTCTGGGGCGGTGGTGCGAACGGCGCAGGACCTCAGGGCGGCGAGAACTATCTGAAGCCGGCCGACATCGTGGGCGTGCAGCCGCAGGCCTATTGGAACGTTGCGACCAACGGCTCGGGCATCACCGGTGATGAAACGACCTTGCCTTCCGTCATGACCGACAGCGATGGCAAACCCTCGGCGGTCACCTTCGAATTCACCACGTCCGGCACTTGGGGCGCTGGCACTGGTCTCGACACGCCGACTCAACGAATGCTGAACGGTATCGCAGGTATTGGCGGGACGGGCACCGACCAGACCATGACCTTCCACAATGTCCCGGCTGGCAAACATTCGTTGCTGGTTTACGCCGTGGCCGCTCCGCTCAACTTCCAGACCCTGAGCTACGCGGTTGGAACACAGAAATACTACATCCGCGTGATGAACTCGGACGAATACAAGCCCGCTCCTGGTTTCTATCGTGGAACGAGCACCGATTCGAAGAACCCGAGCATCGCGAACTTCATTCGCTTCGACAATGTGTCCCCGGATGCTAGCGGTGATGTCACGCTGACATTTGCGGTGGTTGCCACTGGCGGTCAGGCCAACAACACGGGCGTCAACGCTCTGCAATTGGTCCTCAACGCCCCGGCGGTGGGAGCTCCGCCATCCATCACTGTGGATCCGAAACCGACAGTCGGAGCAGCCGACGGCACGGTTCATCTGAGCGTTCAAGCCACCGGTGAGAACCTCACCTACCAATGGCGCAAGAACGGGAAGAACCTCCCTGATGGTGGCCATGTCAGTGGCGCCACGACTTCCACGCTGACGATCAGCTCGTTGAGCGATGCCGATGTCGCGGTTTACAACGCCGCCGTGTTCAATCCGGCGGGCAGTGTCGTCAGCAAAAACGCGACGGTGAACATCTCCAAGTTCGACATCAAGGACGCCTTGGTCGGGTATTGGAAGCTTGATGAAACCTCCGGCGCGAAAGCAGCCAACGCGGTTACTGGCGGACAAGCAGGCGATGTCGTTGGAACCGCCGCATGGGGCAAGGGCCAGATCGCCAATGGCCTGACCTTCGATGGGGCTTCGACCTACGTTGTCGTTCCCAATTATCCCAAAGCGACCAAAGCACTCAGCGTTTCTGGTTGGGTCAACGTCAGTGCTGGAACGGCCTCTTCGGTGGCCCTCGTCCGCAGTGCGCACGGCAACTTGGGCATCAGCGTGGCTCAGGACGGCGCTCCTGCGTCGCAGTTTGAACTGGTGTTGAATGCCAATGATACCGGTGCGTTGTTCTTGCATGCCGGAATCACCGCAGGTCCGAACCACACCACTGTGGATTCACCGACCGCCTTTACCTTGGGCTCGTGGCAGCACGTGGCCTTCACTGCGGACGGAGCTCAACTCCGGCTCTACGTGAACGGCGTCGAAGTGGCGAATACGCCTTACCTCGCGGACTTCATCGTTCCCGAAGTGCAGGATCTCTCGTTTGGCGCCCGCTTGAACGTGGATGCCGAACAGACTCCTCCGTTGCTCGGACTCGACGCGACGCCGAACCTCCTGGGCGGCAATTTGGATGACATCGCGATCTGGAACCGATCGTTGACCGCAGACGAAGTGTCTGGCGTGTTCACCGCTGGCAAAGCTGGCAAAGATGTCACGACCGTCGTCGTCACACCTCCTGCAGAGGGAGATGGCACCTACAAGATCGGTCTGAACTTCGGCGCTGATCAGCCAAATTCGTCGCTGGCCGCAACCGACAAGGCCGGTGCTGATGACGCCGCTCAGACCAACTGGAACAACCTGTCCGGTCAAAATGGAACCAACACCACCCTGGTGGCGTTGTCCGACGGTCTCACTCCCGAATCGACCACGGTCAAAGTGGTTTGGACTTCCAATAACACCTGGGCGTCCACTGGAATCGGCGAAGAGAACAATAGCCTCACGGGAGCCGACAAGACTCTCATGACCGGTTATTTGGACACGACCGACAACAGCACGACCAAGGTCGCGATCTCTGAACTGCCCGCCGCGCTGACCTCCGAGAGCTATGATGTTTACGTCTATGTCTTGGGTGGAGTGGCGAACAAGGGCGGTGGCTACCGGATCGTTGACGCTGCAGGCAATGTGCTCAAGGGCTACCTGCGCGCCCAACCGCCGGCCAAACCGACGAGCTTCGTCGAAGTGCCGAGCGCCGACCCGACCTCGACCAACAACATCGGGACTTACATCGTATTCACCGGACTTTCCAGCCCGGCGATTCAGATTGAAGCCACGACGAGCGGCGGCCAAGGCTTCGGAAGCACCGCCTTCCGCGCTCCGATTAACGCGATCCAATTGGTGAGCCCCTCGTCGGCCCCAGCTGGACCTCCGATCTCGGTCGCGAAAGGAACAGCAAACAACCTGGTGATCACCTATCAAGGCGTTCTCCAGTCGGCCGATCAAGTTGGCGGTCCTTACACCAACGTGCAGGGCGCCACCAGTCCGTTCACCGCAACGGCCACTGGATCGGTGAAGTTCTTCCGCGCTGTTAAGCAGTAAACAGACTGTTTTAGTCTGATTCATGAGAGGCTGAGGGTTTCCTCAGCCTCTCTTCTTTTTTAACCGTGATTGCGCCAGTGATTCTGAGCCAAGCTGGTAGACCGGGGGGACACCACAAAACAAGCCATGCCCGGGGGAATGTCCGTCACGACAGGCTGAATCACGAACGAATCTGACCGAGGGAAGCTCTTCAGCAGGCTGCCAGGCTGCAGCGATTTGAATTTTTCGGCGCTGGCCTGGGCATGAATTACTTGACCCGAGACCTCCGAGCCGTTGATCCCGGGAGATTTTGGAATCCCCTGCGGCGAAGCTTAGACATTCCCGGGCTTCGAAAAAGCGATAGAACTCCTGCCCAGTCTCAGGAATGGGTCAGCGTCCGATGGACCAGAAACGAAAAAATGCAGCTGAACAAGGCGAGTAACCAAACACCGAAGAGCGGCAAACAGAACAGACTATAAAGAACGTCGTGCCATATTTCCTCGTGCGGGGTTACGCTATACGCTCCGAACGCGGCGGCTGGCGGAAAAAAGAGTAGAATCAACCAAATAAAACGGGCATTTCGGGCAATGAAAGTCGAAAAGGATTCTCGTTTCACAAATTCACCTCGTATTTACATACGATCACAATACTGCATGAATGAACACCGCGCCACAGTCAGCGTCTCTGAAAACCAATGCGACCAAGTTGGGAGGATTGTCCGCAATCCAGAACGCTGCAACAATCCGTCCTTAGTATGCGGCACCGCTCGCCGGGATGACATGTCGAACGCACCCGGCCAAACCGCCTGCGCGCACCCTGCGTTTCATCTCAATAGCAGTTTCGAGGCCACTTTTCTGAAGCGCCAAACCTCGTCCGACAAAGCCGTTGTTCGCGACCAGCGGATCCGTTTTGACCGGACCCGCTTTTCAGTCTCCTCGAACGCGTGTTGATGGAGCGACTTTTCGGCGAGATCCAGGGAATTTCCGCGGTTAGCGCGTTGGGCTAAACTCCCCCCTGACCAGCACCTTCGAAGACGCTGGCCAAAACCACCTCTTTGATTTTCCAGATCAGGGTCATGGTCATCGCCAACGGGAGCAGAATGAGAAAGACAAGAAGCCATTGACGACTGGCATCAACGGCATGGATTAGGTGCACCAGAATCAAGGGCAGATTGTCCAGTTGTTGCACAAGCGTAAAGATGCCAGACATCGTAACGACGGCGACCAGGAGATACAGATTGAACGAAGTAAAGAAGCGCGTCTCCATTCGCAACGTTTCGTCCGGCAACATCGCGGCCAGTCGCTGCAATACGAAGTTAAGGTTAAACAAGAACAATAAGCCAGAGAGCATCAGGACTCCCATGGCGAGCAGGTAGAACGGCACGTGAGGCAATTGATTCCACCAGAATACGAACGGCGAAAGCCCGACATTCACAATGCCGAGCAGCTTGGCGCGGTCCAAGGCATTCACCCAGACCCGCTCCTGACGTTGGAAATAGCTTAATTGCACTAGTCCATAGAGGAGCAAGATTGTTGTGAGAATGGGCGGAAGCATGCCCAATGGACGGAGCCATTCGCTCAACGTCGTCCGCACACAGACGAGCAAGGTAAGCGGCAGTCCCCAGAAGAGGATGGAGAGCCCCCGAACAAGCTGCCTGAGGGACCGCATGAGCTCGGCCTTGGGAGCCGTTTCGGACATCGTCAGCTAGATCGTGAGGTAAGTGTATTCTTTCAGCCCACGTTCGTAATCATCCAACAAACGCATCGCTTCAGAAGGCTTGAGCCGGTCGGTCTTGATCGCGTTGTCAATCTGCGCTTTCATCTGCCGCTTCAATTCGTTCTCATCGTACTGAACTGCGCCCAGGGCTTGGACGATCGTATTGCCCTCGATAATTTCTTCTATGTAATAACCGGCCGGTTCGTCCGGGTCGAGAAAGACGTGCACTTCATTGACCCGCCCAAACAAGTTGTGCAGGTCTCCCATGATGTCTTGATACGCGCCCATGAGGAAGAACCCCAGGTAATACGGTTCTTGGGTCGTCCCGTTTGAATTGAGCTTGTGCAGCGGCAAGGTATCGCGCACGTCTCGCAGATCGATAAACTTGTTGATTTGGCCGTCCGAGTCGCACGTAATATCGACCAATGTCGTTTCCCGCGTCGGGCGTTCGTTCAGCTTGCTCAAAGGCATGATCGGAAAGAGCTGACCCAAGGCCCAGTGATCCAACAACGATTGAAAGACGGAGAAATTGCAGAGGTACTGATCGCCCAAGCTATCTTCGAGCTTCCGGATCTCTTCCGGAACGTAAGCTTGCCCCAGAAAACTCTGCACGACCGCTTGCCCGATCTCCCAATAGAGATTCTCGATCTTGGCCTTATCCGGCAATTCCATCAGGCCAAGGGTGAACATGTTATGCGCATCTTCGCGTCGTTCCAAAGCGTCATGGTAAGCTTCGAGCTTATTCAACTTCGCGAGGTTCTTACGGATATCGAGAAGTTCGCGAACGAGCGGATGCTCCGTTTCGCCATATTCGAACTGTTGGTCAGGGCGGATCTTTCCAATTGCTCCAAACACCTCCACCACTAGCACACTATGGTGAGCAACGATCGCCCGGCCACTTTCGCTGATGATGTTCGGATGCGGCACTTTCTCGGCGTTGCAAACATCACCGATGTAATACACCACGTCGTTGGTATACTCCTGCAAGCTGTAATTCGTGGAACTGTCGAAGGCCGAGCGGCTCCCGTCGTAGTCCACTCCTAAACCTCCGCCCACATCCAGGAACTCGATGGGAAAACCCATCTTGTGCAGCTTCGCATAGAAGCGCGCCGCCTCTTGCACGGCCTTCTTTACGGTCAAAATATCCGGAATCTGCGATCCAATATGGAAGTGCAGCAATCGGAAGCAATGGGTCAGATTCTCCGCTCGGAGCAAGTCCGTAGCTGCCAGCAGCTCAGCGGTGCTCAACCCGAATTTGGCGTTTTCTCCACCGCTATCTGCCCATTTGCCCATGCCTTTGCTCAACAAGCGCGTGCGAATGCCGATGAGCGGTTCAACGCCAACCTGTTTGGAGACGCCAAGGATCTGTTTCAATTCCTCCAGCTTCTCAACCACCATGATCACCTTCTTGCCGAGCTTGATGCCCATCAGCGCCATTCGGATAAAAGTCGAGTCCTTGTAGCCGTTGCAGATGATCAGGCTATCCGTCTGATCTTGCAGCGCTAAACCTGCAAACAGTTCCGGCTTGCTCCCGACTTCCAGTCCAAACCCGTAAGGCTTGCCCGCATCCAGGATTTCTTCCACCACCTCCCGCAACTGGTTCACTTTGATCGGGAATACCCCGCGATACTTGCCCTGGTAGTTGAACTCCGTGATGGAACTGCGAAACGCTTGATTGATCGAGTCGACGCGATGCCGAAGGATATCTTGAAAGCGAATCAGCAAAGGGAACTTGAGCCCGCGAGCTTTAGCTTCCTCGATCACATCGTTGATGTCCACGGCAGCCCCAGCTTCCTCCAGTGGTCGGGCGACCACATGCCCGGCATCGTTGATGTCGAAGTATCTGGCGCCCCATCGATCAATGTTATACAGGCTCCTGGCAGCCTGGACGTCCCATGGCTTGCTAGCCTCGGCAGGATCACTCATTTTTTCTGTTAAGTCGTGCGCACTATAAGGAGACGCAGCGAGATTTCAATATGCGTCCTGAAAAAAGTTTGGTTCTATTTGACCATGCCGAGCGCGTCTTTGGCTAAAATAGCCGCTTTCTGTGACCGCATTCTGAGCACGGACCAGTTCCAAGACTGGGATGGAGCGCAAAACGGATTGCAGGTGGAAAACCCCGGTTTTGTCACACGCATTGCCGCCGCCGTCGATGGCAGTTTGGCCACCGCCCGGCTGGCCGCAGCGCATCAGGCGGACTTGCTTCTGGTCCACCACGGTCTGTTCTGGACGAAGACGCATCCCTGGACCGGCCATCGCTATCAACTGATTCGATGTCTGCTGGATAATCGCTTGGCCGTTTACAGTTCTCACTTGCCCCTTGATGCGCATCCTCAACTTGGCAATAACGCCCAATTCTGTGCCGCACTCCGCCTGAAGAACCTTCGTCCTTTCTTCTATACTAAGGGGCAATTCATTGGATTCAAGAGTCGCACGTCGATTTCGCGCGAGAGTCTCGTCGCTCGCGTGGCTCGTGCGACGGGCACGCGGCCAACTTTGCTCCCTGGCGGCCCGACCACCTGTCAGCAAATCGGCGTCGTTACCGGGGGAGCGGGGGATGAACTGGTGCAGGCCGCCAAGGAAGGCGTCGATACCTTCATCACCGGCGAAGGGAGGCATTGGACGTTCGCCTTGGCAGAAGAGCTTGGGTTGAATGTTATCTATGCGGGCCATTACGCAACCGAAACGTTTGGCGTAAAAGCCCTGGCTCGTAAAGTGTCCGAGCGGTTTTCCATTCCGTGGGTTTTCTTAGATCACCCCACCGGACTTTAGCCATCGCGCGCTAGCCACGTCGGGTTTGATAACATTCCAACGAGATCGCGAAATACCTGCCGCTGGCCGGCCCGAAGCGAGTTGACAGAGAAAGTGGCGTGCCTCCATCGTCGTACTTATGCACTTATGGATAGCAGGTTGAGGAGCTTGTCGGAAATGCATGCTCACGATTCATTGCCCCGCGGAAGGTTTCCGACGGCGCTGACGGCCCTTCCCACACCACGCGCTGCCGGACTCCGAATGGGTTGGCGTCGGGGGGGACAGTCCGTTGTCTTAGGGGTGATACTGCTAAGCATCTTCCTTCATCCTTCCCAGGTGTTGGCTCATGCGCGTGTGGTGCGGTCCGATCCGGTCGATCGAGCCGAGCTTGTGTCCTCACCCCGGCAGATCGAGCTCTGGTTTAACGAGCGATTGGAAGCCGGGTTTAACACTTTGGGTGTTTACGCCCGCGAGCAGCTGCAATCGAGCCAGAGAGCAAACTTCGTCGAGGGCGATCCGAAACTGGATGTCAAAGACCCGACCCACCTGACGATAAAGCTTAAATCGCTCTCCCCGGGCGACTACGTCGTTGAATGGCGCGTGCTTTCGCGCGATGGCCACAGCGCGCCAGGCCGCTTCAGCTTTCGTGTGCTCGATCCCAAAGCGCAGAAATAAGTTCCGGCGGCCGTTGGAATCCGCATGGAACACTCGCTTCTCCACGCTCTGCAATCGATTGGGTTAGCGATCGCATTGGGTGGTGCTTGGTTGGTCTTGGGACTACTGCTTCCCGCTTGTCGTGCCTTGGGTATCGATGCTTCCACCAACCCCCTGGCCACAGCCCTTCACCGCAGCGCCGTACGTTGGACTGCGTGCGGCGCGTTCGCAGCGGCTGGGGCGACCGTTGCCGACTTGTTCGTCCAAACCGCTGAGATCCAGGGACGAACGGTATATGCCGGAGTCGATTTTGCCACGGTCGCACGATTTACCCGGGAGACGAACGCGGGTTTCTTAGGCTTGACTCGCGCTATCCTGCTTTTGCTAGCCGGCGTGGCAGCTCGGTGGCGCCCGCGTTGGGCCTGGTGGCCGGTAATGCTCGCCGCGGGGGGGGCCGTGATCGTTTCGAGTCTTGTCAGCCATGCCGCTGCGCAACCGGCCGGAAGGGCCGTAATTTTGATTTCGCAGATGGCGCATATTTCCGGAGTGGCCGCCTGGCTGGGAATCCTGGTCCATCTCCTCGCGGCGCGGCACTCGATCGCGAGCGTGACGGACCGGGCATCCCTCCAGCTCCTCTCCGAGATCGTTACTCGCTTTTCTCCATGGGCAATCAGCGTGGTGTCACTCTTATTCGTCTCCGGATTGATTTCGTTTTGCCGGTTCATACCCGAGGCGAGCGCGGTCTTTACTTCGGCCTATGGCCTCACGCTTTCGATCAAGTTCATTTTGCTGGGAGTGGCTCTGTTCGCCGGCTTGCAGAATCACCTCAAGATTCGGCCGGCGCTTCGCGCCCGTGCCGCGCCCAGGAATGGAGCCGACATTCGGAGCCGTCTGACAAACACGCCTGGGACGGATGACGCGTGCCAGTTGCGTTTTACGCAATTGCTTGAATTGGAAGTGACGGCGGGACTGCTCGTGATCGCCATCGCCGGGGTCGCAGGGTCGATCTCGCCCCCCGGGGACCCGGGTGTCCAACGATTGACATCCGCTCAAATTCAAGTGTTGACCCAGCCGCGTTGGCCGTCACCCAGGCTGGTCGATCCCGCTTCGTTTTACGGGGCTCCAGAACGGACTTTGGCAGATCGCGAGTATTCCGAGTTCATGCACCACTGGTCGGGAGTCGCTGTCTGCATCATCGGCTGTTGCTGGTTGCTGCAATCGATCCGACGCGAAGTCAGCCGCTGGGCGGAGCGCGTCTGGCCTGGGTTCCTGATGGTTTTCGGGGTGTTCATCCTTTTGGCGAGCGACCCGGAAGTCTGGTGGCTCAACCGTGTAACTGTCTGGCAAGTGCTAGCCGATCCACAGGTGCTTGAGCATCAGGTTGGCGGTGTCATGGTATTGTTGATTGCATGGCTCGCTTGGAGAGACCGGCACCGTCCGGAATGGGCCCGTCCACTGGGGTATCTGCTCCCAGTTCTCATGGTTTGTGGGAGCCTGCTGCTCTTGGGGCATGCTCATTCTGCGCTTACAGCGAGCGAAGAACTAACCAGTCTTGTGAACGTGCAACACGCTGTGTTCGGCGGCTTGGGGCTTTTAGCCGGCGTTACTCGATGGCTGAGTTTGAGGCGTCTCTGCCCGGAACGGCTGGCCGCGTGGCTGTGGCCTGGCCTGGTGATTGGCTTGGGCCTCTTTATGGCGTTCTGCTACCGGGAAATCTATTGACCGGAACCAGCCTTAGCGCTTCGTCGCAACCACAAAGGCGTTGAACATTCCGTAGCGCAGGGGCGTGAGGTTGAGCAGAAAGTCGATAGGCCGCTTGACGTAGCGGTCGGTGCAAAACACGTTTTCGATCTGGCAATTGGCCTGTTTGAGAAAGAAGGCAATCTCCAGCGCGTTGGTCGCGATGATCGCGTCATCATCCGGCGTGAACGGTTCCTTGACGATGGGAGTCATCCGGTCAAATCGCACGCTCCCAGGCTGCGTCTTCATCTGGCGCCGTTTCTCCGCCAGACGACGCCAATTGTTCCATTTATTGGCCAATCCACGCATCTTTGGATGATAATCGCGGAACCCGATGACGCGGAAAAAGTTTGGGCTCGAAATAACAACTCGGCCGCCACGCTGGGCCACACGCACGACTTCGGGAATGAACTGCTCAGGTTCTTCTACATGCTCCACGACGTTAAGAGCGCCCACGCTCGCAAAATGTCCATCCGGGAAAGGCAAATGCCTGCCATCATAGAACTGGCAGCGATCGCTGAACCGCTTCGCCTTCGCGATATTCGGTTCCGAGACATCCACTCCGTAGGCCTCGTAACCTGCTTCGGTCAGGCGTCCGACGACTTGACCCGCACCGCAGCCTACATCCAGAACTCGCGCTCCCTTTTGCGGGGCGCGCAAGGTATCGATATACTTCGAGTAAAAGGCAGCGTCCCAGTTGGCGAGAAACTCAGCATAAGCTTCGTTGTGACGGTAGGTCTCCTGGTGTCCCATGGTAGCTAGCCCTTGGTTTTGGGGTTGGGCAACGGTTCGATTGGACGTGACTTCCCGGGCTCGGAGAGGGTGGGGCGTTGGCCGATCGTGACCAGCGCGCAGAGCACCAGTCCCACTCCCAAAGCTGCCAGGCTCACGTAAAACGTCCAGTGGGGCGGGTCGAAGCGGAACTCGACAGCATGTGTTCCGGCCGGCAATTGGACCCCACGCATGATGTAATTGCAGCGCAGCAGTGCTTCTGGCTTGCCATCGACAGTTACCTTCCAATTCGGGTCATACTTATCGTTTAACAGCAGGACGCTCGGTGCGGTTGCGTCCGCCTTAAGCCGGATCAATTTTGGCTCGTAATGGGTAATCTGCACCCCGCCCGTTTGGCCGCCGGTCAAAGTGACGGGCGGCGCGGCTCCCAAACCGCTGGCCACCAGCACGGTGCTTTGAGGATCAAACGCCGGATCGGCCAGACGTTCCAGGGTCGCGGCATCGTCGTTGGTCATGACCTGCCATGCGCTGAAAAGCTTGGCGCGGGGCAGTGCGGCCCCAAACTCGAAAATCGCAAACTGTCCTTCGGGACGGATCACCGTCGTGATGTCTTCTGCCCGAGCGCCGCCGCCCGAGATGGGATTTCGCGGCGCAAAATCGAACGAGGTCTGCACGCGGAAACTCTTGTTGGTCGGGTCGACTTGCTGGTTAATCGAATCCACGAAGCCCTTCATCCCTATCACATAGCGGGTATTTGTCAGTTGCCAGAGCCGGCCGACTCGGGCGAATTGGCTCATATCCCTGGGTGCGAAATTCGCCAAGAACGTGGCGTCCAGTTCTGGCATGCGCGGCATTTGAACAATGTCCAACGACTGGATACGGTAGTATTGAAAGTGATGTTGAAGCCATTCGCGGTCGACGACATTGGCGAACAACGATTGAGCTTCGCCCGCAACAAAATAGCTCCCCAAAAGTGGTCCCACCCTAGCGGCGACACGTTCCTGTTTGTTTTCACTCAACTGGCCGATGATCGGGTTGGTCGCGTATTTTTCTCGATAGTCGTAGTAGACGATCCAGGGCGCGTTGGCCCGGGCAAAGTCAGTGAGCAGGATCATGCCTAAGAGAACGCCCGCCCATTTTGCTTTCCGTCCGGAAAACGTGCCACTCATGACTAAAGCGACCGCCGCTACAGAAATGGCGAGGAATAGTACGGACCACCCAATCTCAGTCGCGCTGAAACGAGAGACAGCTGGGATCAAGCTTGGAGGAAACCCATAGCGTTCCGAAGCAATGCCTTGAAGGTACTGTTCAAGTTCGCGACGAGAGGCAACATACAAGAGATAAGTCAGGCCCGCCGCCGCGAGCACGCCTATCGAGAAAATAGTCCATCGTCGTTCGAACGCAGCCGCGGCTTTCCACCAGCGCCGAAAATTCTCCACGACAGACTGGGATCGGGAAACGTCCTGTTGCAGGTAACGTCGTTGGACTGCCTCGAGACCATAGGCAAACAATGTTACGAGGGCGACGGAGAAAGGGTGCATGAACTTGATCGGATTTCGAATCGTTGAGAAATAAGGGAGCTGATAAAGCAACTGGTAAAAAGGAGCGTGCCGACCGAATGCCAACAACAAGGATATCAACGCAGCTGTGGCCCAGAATGCTATCCACCGTCGTTCTTGAGCGGAGAAGGGCCCTTGATCTTTTCGCGCGGCTTGAGCCAAAGCGAACGCGGCAAGAAGTGCCACAAGGATACCACCATAGACACCTGAACCAGAGTGTCGCGACTGAGGTATCCCAGGCGTCTGACCTACAGACCCCCAATAGTTCCCGCCGTCTGGAGTGTCCATTCTGAATCCAAACAAACCGGGCACGAACACTCGCAAGGTTTCGATTTTCGGCAGGCTCCAGACGGTAGCTTCATCCCAGCGCTGTTCCTTGGTCTTCGTGTCCTGCTGGGTTCCAACTACCCCTTGAATCTGCGTGCCGATGAGAGTGGACAATGCGTGGGCGGCTAGGAACGCCGAGAAGATCGCCACGATAAAGACCTGGAGTGGAGCAATCAGCCAGCGTTTGGCCACGGACGGCTCGGAAATCCATGCTTGAAAGAAGACGAAGGCGGCCACGTAAAGGCTAAAGATCGCTCCATTATCGTAGCCCTCCATGATTGCCATACCCAACGTCAGCCCGGCCAAGGCCAGCTTGAGCCACAACCTGCGAGACGGCAGCCCGACCGCCGCAGCCAGGGCGAAAAACGTCGCTGCCATACAAAGAGTCAGTGACGGTAATCCCCAGCACGCGTAGGAAAATGGATCGGTGTTGAGCATGGCGGCGGCTCCGCCCAGCACAGCGGCCAAGGTTCCCAAGCCGAGTTGTCGAAAAAAAAGCCACGCGCCAGCTCCGAGCAAGAACAAAGCGACCGGGACAAAGAACTTCGAATGAGCGACGGCACCCCAGATCAGATACATGCCGTAGGTCAAGTTCGGCAGGGCGCTGGGTTCATGAGATCCCAGCCAGTTCAACGTATGCCAGCTGCCGGTGAAAAACGAAGGGGCAACATCGGCGTAGGCCATTAATGCGCCCAGCGGGCCATCATTCGAAAAAAGCGTTTGGTTTGGCTCAAAACTTCGATAAAACAGCGCCGAAAGAATAAGACCCAAGACGGTCAGCAGGGTCAGAAACGGCCGTCTCGTCAAGTTCATGGCTGAGTTGGACTCACCCGTTTGGCTCATGCGTGAAAAAACTGGGTTCAATTTCGGCCGTAAATCCAGTGATCCACGGATGCGCACGGTCGAAATGTTATTCCGTTCAGGGAACATAGTAGAAAACGAGCGCAGGCCAAGGATGAACTTGGTCTGAGAGGCTTGACCCTTGGAAACGGCTCCATCAGCATTAGTCGTCATGTGCTTCAACGTCAAAGTAGCTCCGGGGTATCTGATGAGCACTCACCAGCCCGCACCGAGTGTCTAGGGTTCAGGCATGAGTCTCCTCACGCGATGTGTTCGTGCCCTGAGAACTCTTGACGAGGGATTGCTCTCCACGGGGCCAAGTTGGCGCCTTTCTCCTGGCGCAGTCCAACGTCTGGGCCAAGTCCCGCTGATCGTTGGCGATGTCGGCGCTGCTGGTGTCCTCGACGGACGTTGGAAGGAACTGGGGCATTGCGTTCACCAGTTGACATTCGAGCCCCGCACCGGAACAGCGGATGCGAATTCAAGCGTAACTCATTTCGCCGTCGCACTGGGTGCCAGTCCCGGAAAACAGACTCTTCATATCACCCGATTTGCTGATTCGTCATCCCTCTATCCCATCGACTACGATCGGATGAGCGCCTTCGCCGTCGCCGACCTGTTGGAGCAAACTGGAGAAATGCCCGTCGAACTCGTCACGTTAGATGGGTGTCTTGAGAATCAGCCGGCCCTAAGCCCGCAGTTTCTTAAGATTGATGTGGAGGGGGCGGAACTCGACGTGCTCCAGGGGGGCGAACGTGTGCTGGATAGTACGGTGCTCGGTTTGCGAGTCGAAGTTAGCTTCGTCGGTCGCCATCTGGGCGCTCCCCTTTTCGGAGAGATTGACGCCTTTCTCCGTGCCCACGGATTCGAGCTCTTCAGTCTGTCGCGAGAACTAATGATGCGGCGCAATCTCGCTTGGTCGCCCGTGTCGCATCCTCAACTGGTCTGGGGCGATGGTGTTTACTTTCTGACGGCGGGAAGTTTCTTCGCTCGCCTGCGTCAGAAGAAACCCAGTGAACGCGAATTCTTACTGACTCGATTCATCGTCATTCTGCTGGCCCATCGTGCCCACGATTACGCGATGGAAATCATCGAGCGGACTGAAAGCGAGCGGCTGATAGAGGACGTGCTGCTTTCGGAATTGAAGTCTTCGGTCGACCAAGCCGCCCGACATTCCACGCGATTGTTCTTCAAGGCGGTTGCGGGAACCGTATTGGCTGCGATGGTTTACCCCGTGGCATGGTTGAGTCCCGCGACCAGGCCTCTGGCTACGTTCTTTTGGAAGAAACGCGCCGGGTTCCTTTTCTTTTTTCTCTGGCGCCTGTGTGCTCGCGGAGGGGAACGCAATGCGTCCGTCAGTGATGGCCCGATCTAATTCGCTCGCACCTATGCAAACTCAGCTTGGATGGACTTCGCAACGCTTGCTGTCGCTCCTGTCCTGGTACTCGAAGGCAATGCCGCTGCAGCTCGGCAAGGGCACACTGCAACAGCTCCTTTTGAAGACCATTGGGCCTGCCGAATTTCTCGCGACCGGTGATCATGGGGAATTCATACTGCAGTTTCCGGACGATCGCGCGTGGGAAGTGCTGCTTTTCCAGGGCACATTCGAAACAGGAACCACCACAATGCTCGAGAAGCTCGTCCGGCCGACGGACGTCGTCTTGGATATAGGCGCGAATATCGGATGGTTCACTGTGATCATCACGAAACTCTTGAACACAGGTGTCTGTCACGCGTTCGAGCCCCAGCCCGCTGTCTACGAAAGATTGGCCAGGACCTGTGCGCGGAATCAGTTAGGTTCTAGAGTGATCCTAAACCAACTGGCCTTGGGAAATCATAAGGGCTCGGTAGAACTTTACAGTTTTAGATCGCTCGGTTCAGGACACTCGTCGATGTCGCGCCTTGGTCGCGATGATTATTCGTCGGCAACGGTGCCGATGGTTACGTTGGACGCATATCTGGAGAGTCGGAACCTGCCAGAGGTAGACATTGTTAAGATCGACGTGGAAGGGGCCGAAATGGGTGTCCTGCGAGGTGCACAAAAGCTCCTGGCTGGGCCCAATCCACCCATTTGGATCATTGAGATGAATGTCCACACCGCCAAAGACTTTGGTTATGCGCCGGAAGAATTGCTGCGCTGTCTCGAACAGTTTGGGAAATACCAGTACTACCGGATTGTGCATGGCTGGGGGGAGACCCGTCCGATGCGTTCGATTTCTGATTACGAACATGCGGATAACGTGATTTGCGTTCCTGCGGCGCGCCTTGACCGAATTGGCGCGTAATCGCGGAGGATGCGGGCAAAAGGCTGACGTCACCGAGAACGCGGTGTGATTTGGCGTTTGGATCGCGCAACAGAATGGATTAAAGGTTTTGCAGTCGCGCGGATTACCGCTTTATTTACCGTAGTTATGGCGAGCCCAACGAAGATTTCCGTCGTCACACCGTGCTACAATAGCGCGCAGACGATCCGGGAAACGATAGAGTCCGTCCTCAAGCAGGACTATGCCCATTTTGAGCATATTGTCATGGACGGGGGCTCGACCGACGGGACCTTGGAGATTCTCAAGCGGTATCCGCACCTCCAAGTGGAGAGCGGTAAAGACGAAGGGCATTACCATGCGATGAACAAAGGGATTGAACGAGCCAGTGGCGAGGTGGTCGCGATCCTGAATGCCGACGATTATTACCTGCCAGGAGCGTTTCAGAAGGTAGCCCGCGCCATTGAGGATCATCCGGACTGGGATGGGGCCTTCGGGGACGTCGTATTTGTAGACGGCGAGGGTCGAGAGATTTACCACCGAAAAGAGGCGCTTTTTGACTACGACACCCTACGGTTTGCCTTTGGTTACATTGCGCATCCGGCATTGTTCATCCGCAAGAGCATCTATGAAAAGCTCGGGGCCTACCGGCACAAAGCGTTCAAAAATCTCTGTGACTACGATTTCGTCCTTCGCATGGGCAAAGCTGGTTGCCGAATCGGGTTGATCCCAGAATTTCTGGTGTGCTTTCGTTATCACCAATTCGGACAGTCGCTCGACAAACGCATTATTCAGAACTTTGATCGTGAAATGTTCGTGCTCAAGCGCGAGCACGGGTGCCCGGACGGACTTCTTGGCAAGGCCTTTTACGCTTACGGGCACGCGCGCCGCCAAGGCCAAAAACTGCTCTACCGCCGGACTTGTGATCTCATCCCTGCGCGGTGGATTCTGCGGCGGCACGTCAAAGATCGAACCACCTTTTCTTCCAATATCGGCTTGGACAAGCTTTAGCCGAGCAGCTGACTACGCCTGTTTGACCGCGCGAATGCAGTGGAAGAAACCGAGGCGATTTCGAGTGACGCCCAGGAGCAGGCCATAGAAGACGTTCAACGGTTGAAAAGTTTTCGATTGTGCCACCCGGTCCAAACCCGTGGCTTCCGTTTGAATGTGCCATTCGCGGAGCGGCAAGCGCGACATCATGCGATTTAGTTCTCCACGCGTGTACCCCTTGGTACCGATGCTCTCCATGTGGTTCCAGAGAGCCCAGCGCAAACTCTTCCACGGGCGGCCTCGGAGCAAACCGAACTTGGCCCATAGATTAAACACGCCCACCGAATGCCGATTATAAAGCATGATCTTTATTTCGCCTCCTGGGCGTACCACGCGGACGAGTTCGCTCACCGCACGCTCGGTGTCCGGCGAGTGATGTAGCACGCCAAATGAGTACCCGAGATCAAAGGAGTCGGATGAAAACGGCAGGTTCTCCGCATCGCCAACTTCCATTCTCTCAGGGAGCGGCAGGTTATAAATGGCGATCCGTTGCTTCACGTTTTCCAGTGCCTCTCGGGTAAGATCAATCCCCGAGACGGCTGCCCCCGCACGGAGCCATTGGATGAAATCTGTTCCAGCGCCGAAGCCAACTTCGAGGACTCTCTTGCCTCGATATCGAGTAAACTGTGCAAATGAATGAATGAAAGGCTGAGTCTCATACCGCCAAGCTTCGATCTCTTCGAAGTACTCGCGGGAAAACTTTTGTGAGCGCGCTTGGTCAGTGTCGCAGCTCCCCTGTTCCCAGAACTGTTTTACCTCTCCTTTTAATGAGCTGTCCGAGTCGACTTTCATTCGTGTCTGGTCCAATCAGCTTGGCGCGACCGTTACCTTGAACGGATCAGACCCCAAGGATCGAACAGCTTGGCGTTCGGCGGCAATCGGAGTTCCCGATATTGTGGCGAAGGGCCGCAGACGGCAACCACTTGGATATCAGTTCTGGATGCAAAATCTTTCAGAGTTTCGATGATTTCAAACTGAATTAGCGCCGGACTGTTAGCCGGGCTAGCGATGAAATCGTGAATGAACACACGGTAGCCTTGCTGCTTCAATCGCTGAGCCAACGCTAATCCGGCCGACTCCTCAACGATGTAAGTGTCCGGTTTGTAAGCCATGCCAAGAATCGCGACGCCATCGTTCTTGTTGGCCAAAGCTTGCACGTTGGCGACGAGCTGATCTTTGGTCAGTTCGTTCACGCGATCGGTCGCCTGAGCGAGTGGGGCATCTAACCCGACTTGGCGAGCGGCGTAGGCCAACAGACGATTATCTCTAGGAAAGCAAGGACCTCCGTAACTCAAGCCAGGGCGAAGGTACTTTGGCCCGATGCGCGAATCGCTGCCCACCGCCGATAGGATGTCGTGGATGTTCGCGTCCGGAAACCGTTCGGCAATTAGCCTTAACTGGTTGGTGAAACTGATCTTCATCGTCACGTAGCCGTTGACGGAGATCTTAGCCAACTCAGCGCTCGTAATCGACATTCGTGCAATGTTCGGTTGATTCTGATTGTAGCGCTTATAGAGTGCCTCCAACAACGCTCCGCTCCCAGGATCAGACTCTCCGATCAACACCATATCCGGCTCCAATAATCCACGCACCACGTTGCCCAACGCAATAAACTCCGGATTGTAACAGACGCCAAAGTCGTTCGGGCACTTCCAACCGGTTTCCTTCTCGAGGGTGGGTATAATGACTTGTCTCACGGCGCCGGGCGTCGTGGTAGAGCTGACGACGAACAAATGACCCTTCTTACCCGCTTGGCGGAGGCACTTAGCTAAAGGCTGCATCGCACGCAGCAAATACTCGTTCGAGAAACTCCCGTCTGGCAGGCTGGGCGACGGTGGGATAAAGAACGAGGCGTCGGTCTGGACGGCATCGACAACATGGGTTGTCGCTCGAATGCGAGATCTGCCCTGCGCGAGCGTTTCTGCCAAGAGTGGCTCTTCGACTGGGGGCAGTCCCTCGTTAACTCGGCGCACTTTTTCCGGATCGATGTCGACTCCAAGCACGGTAAATCCCCGTGCTGCCAACGTAGCCGCAATGCAGGCGCCCAGCTTGCCTAAGCCAAAGACGGAGATATTTTCGAGTGATTTCATTCGCCAGGAGAGGGCACACTAATTGAGGAGCTCCCTCAGTCAAGCGCGAAGACCGACGTTGGCAATTGCTTTATCCCTTCTGCCGCGGTCTTAGCCTCGCCGTCCCGGCTTCGCGTGTTTTTCTAGCCAGGTGCAGGCCTGAGGGAGGACGACGTCCCAATGAAACGTCTTGGACCGCTCCCAGGCCTGCACCCGATACGTCTGGTAGCGATCTGGCTGCTTCAGAGCGCGTTGAATCGTGGCCGAAAGAGCTGCCGGCGTTTCCGCTTCGGAGACCACTCCCGTTTTATCGTGGAGTGTCGATTCGATCAATCCTGGCACAGGGTAGACTGCGCCAGGGGTCCCCATGGCGTTCGCTTCTATCACATTCAATCCCCAGCCTTCCCTCATGGAGGTGTGCAAGATCCAATGAGCGCGACGCAATTGTTCGTCTTTCGCTTGCTCAGAGAGAGGGCCGGCAAAAGTGACCTGTTTTTCCAGACTGAGCTCTGCGGTGAGCTGTCGCAATCCTCCCTCGACCACTCCACTGCCGATGATCTGCAAGCGGGTATCTACTCCCTGATCGAGCAGATGCCGCGCGGTCCGAATCGCGTGATCAACGCGTTTATTCGGGGCGAGCCGGGAGACCACCACCAGCCTCAAGGGCGGGGTCAGGGGCTTTTCCTCGAGAATGGGCAAGGCATGCGTGTGAACTCCGTAAGGAATCAGGGTGACATCCCGAACTCCAGCGTCGTGAAGCGCTGTTTTCGTCGATGGACACGCGGTCCAGAAGGGGATCTTGCGGTAAAGCCAGTGGGTCCATCGTTCTTGCGTGGGCCCGATCCGATTCACCGGCCATCGATAGAATGCTCCCCAAATCGGTCCCAGCACCTCATGAATATAGGCCACACAATTCGTCCGGCACCACCAGGGTGCAAACCAAGGGATGCCATGGTGTTGATCGACAACCAGGTCGAAAGGCTTCTGCTGTCGATACCAGCGGCGTGCCTGAAGGATCGCTGATCCCACCCCGCCCCCTCGCACAATCTCGATGCCGTCCACCCGATCGCTCGGTTTCGCGCCCGGAAACGAATAGGCATACCAAAAGACCTCGTGCCCGCGCTTCGCCAGCGCCGCGAGATATCCCAACGTCACCCGTTCTGCCCCTCCGGACAAAGGGTTGTGCGGGTCGCGCCAATTTAACATTAAGAACCGCATGCCGTCGGCGAGAATTGAGCAGGAACACTGACGGTTGTCTAGCTGAGGGAGGGCTGCGGGGCTGCTGGAGTCCCGGGAATAACCAACGTCACCCTCCTGGCAGAGCCAGTCCGTTTGGCAGGTTCGGGGCGTTCCCGGTGAATTTCTAATTGCGATCAGGGTACGGAACTGGTCTGTTGCTTGTCCGGTGATCATTCACAAGCTTATCGCCCAACACCTCCGGCATCGGGACGACCCGGATTTCTACCTCCTGCAAACGAACGATGCGATCGACTGGATGCGGCGTTATGGCGCTACCTTCGGTCCCGGACGTTCCGTCTTGGACTTGGGTTGTGGACACGGGCTAATGGGCGCTGAATTGTTGAAGTTAGGATGCCAAGTGACCTTTGCCGATGAAAGCAATCATCTCCTTCCGAGTATGGCCACGGCGCCATTCCGGCAAATCAACCTGGATAAGGATGATCCATCCCGTTTGGGCGCTTACGACGTGGTCATTTGTTCAAACGTTCTGGAGCATCTGGCAAAACCGAACGAATTCGTGCGGAACCTGCCTAAGATGCTGCGGCCAGGCGGCCACTTCTATCTAAGTTGGACGAATTGGCTCTCGCCCTGGGGCGGCCATGATTTCTCACCGTTTCATTACTTGGGTCCCCGACTTGGCCCACGGCTATTTGATCGGCTGGTGAAGCGTCCGCGCATTCACACGCCGTATGTTACACTCTACCCGATCCATATCGGTCCCGTGCTGCGCCTGATGAGGAGGCAGCCAGACCTCCGCATCGTGAAGGTGGCGCCGCGATACTACTCCGAGTTCAGCTTTTTGATGGCCCTACCTGTCGTGCGCGAGTTTCTGGCCTGGAACTGTGCGGTCTTGCTGCAGAGATCCCGCTGAACTCCTTGCGGTTAGTGAGCCGTCACTTTGGGCCGACCCATGCGGCGCATGCGGATAACTTCATCCAGCCGGTTCGGCCGCCAGCGTAGGAAGCGTAGCATCCACCAATCCGAGCGGCGGCGCAGCTGCGCGATGCGAGCACGCTCCTTCCGAATGTGATGGCGCAAGCGCCACCACTCCGCCACAGCATTCCAGTACGCCCGGCGCACGAAGCTCCAGCGACCGATCAGCACCCAAGCGACGAGAGCCTCGATCAGCAGCAAGATCAATTGAGCCCATAACATGAGAACGAGCAAATGCTGAGCGTTTTTGGCTACGACCAGGAGCCCATTCCGATTCGCGTAATATCGCTTCGTATCGCTCGTGCGAAATTCCACAACTTCGCTCGCACCCTTTGGGTTGACGTTGGCGGCGCCACGATGATGCAAAATGGCGCTCGGCACTCCCACCGCCTTGTACCCGGCCGTCCAGAGACGCCAGGACAGATCCAGTTCGTCGGAAAACATGAATAGCACCGGATCGAATCCGCCCAGCTTGGCGAACAATTCCCGCTCGATGAGATAGGAGCAGCCCTCCGGCATGAAAACGGCCCGCGTCGTTCCGTAAGGTTGGCGCGTACTGGTCAGGCCGAAAAGATCGAGGCCTTGTGCGCCTAGCGATTGGAACGAAGAATCGTGGTAATTGAGGACGAGCGGCGTCGCGGCATGGGCATCCGCCGCTTGAACCTCTCGCAGCAGCGTTTCGAGGCAGGCCGGCTCGAGCCATGTATCGTTATTCAAAAAGAACAAGTAACGTCCTTGGGCTTGCCGAGCAGCCCGATTGTTGCCTTCGCAATACCCGAGATTCTCGCCGTGCTGGAGGAACAGTTCCCGGGATCTTCCATGGACGAGTCCCTGCGCCAACTGGTCGGAGCCATCGGTGGATCGATTATCCGCCAGAATGATTTCGAGGCGGGCATGGATTGTCTGCGCGCGCAGCGAGTCCAAGCATCGACCTAGCCATTGCGCCCCGTTGTAATTCAGAATGACAACGCTAATCAGGATTTCACTGTTGGATGAGGGCATCACCTGAAACGCCAGCCGCCGGCGAGCGCGGGCCGGTCGAAGACGGACTGGGAACGCAATCTGCTTTGGTAAGGGGTGTTTTTCAATACCTTTCGCGCTGGGCCCCGGGGGCAATCCAGGCAACGTCGAACTCAGAAGGACGCAGGCCGACGGCCGCACTATCTGGGAACAATGTTGACAATGGTCAATTCGGAGCTGCGCGAAAAATGCTAGCAGGTTTTATAGAATGCTGTAACAGAATGGAGGTTGCATGAATTGCTTCGGTCTCCACCGCTGGCGAACCGCCTTATTAATCGTTGCCCAGCTGGTCTGCTGGATCGCCGTGGCGCAAACTCCCCCGCTCCTGAATATTGATTTCGGAGCGCACCTTGCTCCAGGCGTCAAAGTCAAGAAAGGCCCCGCTGCCATTGGTGAATCCGCCAGTGATTACTGGAATCTCTATAGCCGTGACATCGATAGCCCGACAAATTGGCGGGATGATGGGGAGATGATCGATCTTCGATGGGCGGATGGGTCTCTCTCACCAATCGACGTGAGCGTTACCAATGCTGCTGGGGCCTGGGGGACAGATTCGAGTGATCCGATGCTGCAAGTTTACCTTTACCCGCTCGGCCGGAGCGGGGATACGACCGTCACTCTG
>JBGAIN010000156.1:0-19943 GCA_044225505.1 Limisphaerales bacterium | reverse complement strand
TAGGGATCCTCCACAAAGGTCCGTCGGATGGCCGCAGTCGGACAGAGTTGATTTTCGGCAGCTGTGTTCAGCTCGTTCGGTTCGGGATTAAAATAGCCCGTGCAGAGCTGACAGTACCCACAGATAGCGTGGGCATGCACGCACTTCACCGCTGACTGCTCCAGCACGCACGCCTTCGCACATTGGTCGCAGCGCAAACACTTGCTTGGGTCGATTTGCCAGACCGTGGTCCGAGCTGACGTTCGGCGCAGGCTCACCCCCAAGAATCCACCGATGCCCGTCATCGCTGTCAGTCGAGCACCATCCCGTAAAAACCGGCGGCGGCTGAGCCCTATCGGTGATGGATCGGAGTTCATGCAGTATCAACCTGGGGTCTTCGGTTTCGGGTCCGGGACGATACCGTTCCCGCTTTTCGGTTCCATGACTCGGATGTCCCCTTTGGCCACATCGAGGATATAAACGCGTCCCGCGCGGCTCACCCCCACATCCAACCCGCCGTAGGGTCCCCCGCCAGGCCGCGATTCGGCCGCGATCTTACCGCTCTCGGGAAACGATTCTGGACCAGCGACAACCGACTCAAATACGCCGTCTGTTCGGTAAACTTTGACTCGAGGCAACCCTTTCTCGCACGTCACAGCGCGACCGTCTTCGAGTAAGGCTATATTGATGGGGTTGCAGCAACCGCAAAAACCGCTGATCCCGGTCGACGCGTTGCCCCAGCTAAACTCCAAGTCACCGTCCGGAGTGTAAGCTTCGACGCGATGCCTGCCCGGGTTGGTCACTCGGAGCAGTCCGTCGCGGTGGATTTCGACATCGAAGAAAGGACTGGGAATAATGAACCCCGGGATATTGCGATCCGCATTCTTTTCACCGATCCGCTTTACGACTTTACCCGCCCGATCACAGCGGAGCACAACGCGATTGCCAGCGTCCGCCAGAAACACATCCTCTCCAGCGACGGCCACGCCAGTCAGCCATGTGCGCGGGCCAAGTGAATTCCAACGTCCCCGGACACGCCCTTTCGCATCCACGATCTCGACGTGGTCCTGCAAACCGACAAATAGCTCCCCGTCCGGACACACGGTCAAACATCGAACGGTTTCTTCCAACACGATCTCGGACAGTACCACGCCCGTCTGGTCCAAAACACTGACTCTCTTCCCAGCCGCGACATAGAGTTGATCGTTTGGGCCGACGGCAAGCCGGCGTGCGTCTTCCCGCAACGGAGAGACCCGCCCCGTCTCACGATACTGGACAAGATTCGGATCGGTTTTGGTAAAGCGACGGACATCGTAGGCGAATGGATTCGGAGGCGGTGGCGGGGCGGCCCGCAGCGCGTCGTTGCCCAGCGCCGTGGCCACGCCCACAAGGCAACCCGCGGCGGTGCCTTGCTTCAGGAATTGGCGCCTTGTGCAGTCTGAGTTCGGGTTTTCTCGTTCCATTTTGCCTCTCTCCCCATTTAGAGCCGTTAAATATCAGCTTTTCGTGATTGCAGGTTTCGCATCGTTAGAGCGCGGATCGGGTTGCCTGATTCTGCGAAAACGCCAGCGCGGGAGGCAATGTGCACTCGTCAAAGGCAATGCATCCGTCGCAAACAGAACGATTGACGCAACTCTGAAGGGCTGCACCTTTGCGGACTTGCCAGGCGCTGAACGCGACCCCCGCCGTTACACATGCGGAACGTACGCTTTGCCGGAGGAACTCGCGGCGGCTCAAACAGGTCAATATCCCAAAGTTCTTCATTTAAGTTTTCCTGGGAATGCCAAGAGCGCTCCAGGACGTTTTTTGGTTGAGGAACTCGTATCCGAACTCTGCAAGAAAGCTTCGGCGGAAGGCGCAAAACTGGCTTCGCCAGTTTTGTCAATTGCGACCCGTTTTTTGCGACAAGACAGGGGTTAATGCGCCCCAATCTCCAAACAAACCATTCGCGTCAGGTCGCGCGCGAGCAATCGGGTTCCCGCGATCGCCATGGGCCCCCACGATTCGCGTCCCTTAAGAACCTGGGCCTGGGCCAGTCGATTGAACTTTTCCGGGGTCGCTTCGATTAAACTCAAGGCGCCGGAATCGTTGAGCGCTAGGAATAACCCGTCTGCAAGCAGGTAAGAACCTAGATTAAATCTCTGCGTTGGGCCGCTTGTCCACCGGATATTTCCTTCCGGGTCCAAGCAGGCGAACTGGCCGTCCGCACGGATGCCGTAGATGTATTGATTATAGAAAATCGGGGTTTGCTGCGTTGCGCCGAAAACCTCCGGATCAAGTCGCTTCACTGTTTTTACGAGAAACTGTCCACCGCTGGCCTCCAGTTGCAGCAACGCACTTCCAGCGTTGTAACCGCCCGAAAGGAAGATTTGACCTAATTCGAGCGGCACGGGGGTAGGAACCGTCGCGATGCTTATTTTCCAGTCCGTCGTTTCCCAAAGCAAGCGACCATCCTTAGCGGAAACGCCCACCACGCCCAGGGAGGCACAGTAAACAAACATCCGCTCGCCTCCAAACTCCATCGACACGATGGAAGAGTGCGTCATTTTCCATCCCTTGGAATTGGGCGTTTGCCAGCGCACTTTCCCAGTCTCGAGTTCAACTCCCATGAGCAGGACGTCCTTTCCGCCCGGCGCCAGAATCACAAGGTCGCCATCGATCAATGGGCACTGGCCAGCGTACCAGGGCGGAACAGTCGCGCCGAATTGCTTCACGAGATCCATGCCCCACCGTAATTCACCCGTTTTGGGATTTAGGCAGGACACATGGCACTTCGGCCCCATCGACACGAGAAAGTTATCCGACACGGCCGGAACCGTTCGCGTCATGCCATGGTTACGTTTTACCGCCACAGGATAAGCAAAGCGCCAGATCTCTTGCCCGTCGGCCAGCGACAGGCAACGGATCGCGTCCTGTCGCGTTTCGCGGTCGTAGTCGACGAGATACACTCTTCCACCCACCACCGCCGGACCTGCATATCCCTCTCCCAAGTCGATTCCCCAGAGCTCGCGCAAACCGCTTCCTTCCCAACTCCTGGCTAGGGTCACCTTCTCAGTGCTGATTCCCGTCCGGGCTGGTCCTCGGAAGCTCGGCCAATTGCCCGGCAGATCCGCGACCCGTCCCGGTCCGACGATAAGTTTTCCGCTTTCGACGGCGTTGCTGTGCCCTCCACCTTCGGTTCCCGGAGCGCGGTCTGTTCCTGGCAAGCGTGGCACCAGAGCCATATGAGGCGGACGGAACCACCAGATGGCTAAAATCACGCAACCCAGGGCTGCAACCAGAAGCGGTAGCCATCGCACACTGCCAAAACGCGGTGTCGCCTCGGGCTGGCTAGGCGGCGGGTGGTTAGGCTGCACACTCATGGCATCTCCGAAAGGATATGGCGCGACAATCTCAAGTGGTTCGGGGTTGGCATCATGCCTAAAGGGTGGGCTCAGAACTCGCCTACCGTCAGCCGGTCTGGCGGCGATCTATGCTTGCCCAGCAGTCTATTCCAATGTCAGAGCGTTTTGCTGGCCGTCCCGGTGGGGCGCGTCGGAACAAGCTTTTGGCTTGCGTATCCGTCGACCTGAACACCCCGAACGCGCAGGGACTGCGCCATAGCGTATTTGAACTCTGGATCGACCGCGGCCATTCCCTCCTTCAGAGCTTCTACCGCGCGCGATCCGGGTGTGCGTTCAAGAGCCGCGCGCGCCGCTTCACGAATTTCACGGTCGTTCAAAAACTCTGCCACCGCAGGCACACTTTCCTCTCCGCCGATCTCAGAGAGCATCCCCAGGATCTCGCGACGGACTGGATTGGCCGCATCTTTCAATATCGAGATTAATTCCTTCACAACGGCCTCGCGTTCGCCATCCGCACCAGGCCGGCCAACATGACGGACGATACGCCACAGCGCGCGCTTGGCAGCCCGCCCTGTTTCGAAATCCGGGTCCAGGAAAAGCGATGCCAACGCCTTCACGGCGGGCGCCCCGACCATTTCCGCGTTCTGCCAGGCTGGTCCACGAATCTGATCGTCCTTGCTCTTGATCTTGGCGATCAACTCCGACGCCGGATCGTGATCGGCCGAGACCTGACTGATGGCAGCCGCGGCGGAAGCCGCGCCAGAGGAGATTCCTATTTTCGTGTTCATGAAATGCGAGACATTTAGAGTGATCTAGTGGTGTTCTCCACGGCGATATTTACCGTGCCGATAGCCTCTCGTTGCAGAATCTAGCGATGGTCGCGACAAGCTTGAACTCGCGGACTGATCGCCGGCTGCTTTTCCAACACGATTCCCGTCAGCGTCACAGACCGCTGCCACGCTCACCACGCTTTTTTTCCATACGCCGGATCACCTCGTTCTCTTTCCTAGCATGTTCCCACTCTTGGACTATGCCCGGTGCTGGATTAATCCTCCTTGACCTTTGTCAACCGAATTGACGCCCTCTCCACTACCGCGGCAGCACCGAGACCGCAACTACCAGAGCGGGCCAGAGCCACGGGCATCGAAAGAGCCGGAATCAACAGCCATGCCATTCTCTCGAGCGCGTCGCGCGTACGACATAACGACCAGGACCCACGCAATCACGAGTTATTTGTTCGCAGGAACGACGGCGACTGACCTCCGGGACACACCGCAGTGAATCCACACGGTGGGTTATTCCCTCATTGCGGATTCGGCCGTGAACTCGCCATTTGGTATTGCACTTCGTGAAGAGGCGGGCCGTTGGAAAATGCGCCGGGCCTTCAGACAACCCATCCCCTCCATGGGACAGGTGTTCGCTGATGAAGAAGCGATCCGCGTCGAGCACGCCGTTGGTTGGTGGACGGCTGTTCGAGATCGAGGATGTTCAGAGGGTAGCGAGGGAAGAATGCAGAAGGAAGCCAAAGTTATCCACCAAAACTGAGTTCAGATACAGAAACGGCTGCGAGAGCGAAGGTTACCGCTTCCGCGGCTGTGAATAACTCAGGAAAACACCCTAATCAGTTGTTGAAAGGCGCCCGTGCTGTTGAACCGCTGAGAATTGACCAGATCCAACGCCAAAGCCACGATGTCGTGAGCAGTTTGAATGCGATGGTCCGACGCACTCTTTAGTCGATCCGTGGCGGCTACAAAAGTCGGATGACTCATCAAGAACGTCCACTCACGCTCGTTGAACAGTTGCCGGAGCACTTTAAGATCGACATCGTATTCCAACGTTGACGTACTCATTGGCCTAGCTGAATCATTCAACTCATCGCCTGCGTCCGAGCCAAGCGTGTGTTCAGCCTAAGCTGGGACTGCCGCTCCTACTAACCGTCCGTTGTCGAAGTATTTGCGGGAATTGCCGTGGAAATCCCGTAGAAAGCAGAGATAGCGAGGTTCGCCAGGATCTCGACCATGCTGTGGTGCATGGACTCACCTCACGATGGACCAACCAAACGACCACAATGCCGGTCGCAGGGTTCAGGCAGGGCCGGCAACGCTATGTTCTCCAATGAGGCGTCACCAAATTCTGTATCTTTCGTAGCGCTCAATTCGCGCTGTGCACCGTGACCACGTCGCTTACGTAGCGCCGCGGGGTGTGTGGCACTGGATTCCCATAGCCAAGACGTAGGACAACCTGTGGAAAGCCATCGCGCCCCAGAAGCTCCGCAAGGGACTGGCGGAGTTCAGCGATCTCGGTGGGTTGGTTTAGAAAGGAAGAAGAAAGCCCATCGGCTTGCGCCCTTAACAAAACTCGAGCCATGGACTGCCCAGCGTTTAACCAAGCGACCGGATCATCGCGATCGGTCGCAAGGATGGCCAATGCCCCGGAGTGCTTGAGAATCTCTTCATCTTTAGCGGCATATCCTTTGCCCAAATCAAACGTCCGAATCGCAAATGCGCCAGCATGCGACATTAGCCCGCCCAGATCCTGCGTCGCGATTGGAAGGCCATCCCGAGTCGCCAGGCCGGTAGGTCGAATCCAGTTGGCCAGTTCCTTCCGGAAAGCCTTGTCCGCCCACTGCTGACGATCGCCTTCTCCCACAAGTTGTGCCAAGCTAGACTTGTCCGCGTCGCTATCCAAAACGCGCAGCCAGACCCCCGGACTTTGGGCCGCCATCTCCAACTCTCCAAGGACAAGCATTGGGATAGGATCTTCTCGAAACGCATGCCGATTGGTGCATCGATGCGGAATAGACCGGAAGAGCAGGACGGTATCGGCATCGGTTTCGCCGTGCGTCCCTTGATGGACACGCGCCAGCCAATCGGGTCGTTGCGGATCAGGGAATTCCGCCACATTCTCCGAATAGCCAAAGTAACGCAGGGCCAACTGCACGTGCTGCAAAGCAGCGCCACAACTCATGATGAGCTCACGGCCCGCGGGATCAACCACGGACAGTTGTCTTGAATAATCAGCCAGCAAATCGAGATCGCGGCCATGGATCGCGAACTGCCACGGCTGCGTGTTATGGGTCGAAGGAGCTAGGAGGGCGTAACTCACCGCGAACCAAAGCTGCTCTTCGGGCGTGCCATCTCCGGGGAACTCGTCCGCAGAGACCTGCCAGGGATTGCCTTTGGGCGGGTGGAAGCCAGGGTTTCGATTTCCCGAACCGGCGGCCAGTTTAAGGCTCATAAGATCCTCCAGACTGTACTTATTCTGACTCGCGGGCCGGCGATAGGTTACGGAATTGTTTTTCGGCTCTTCCCAACTCGCTGGAACCTTGGTATGAAGGAACAGTTCGGGGACCAAAAACAAACTCTATGACAACTAAACTGATGAAATTAAACGGCTCAGTGGCCTTGCCAGCGATGGCCACTGCTTTGGCATTGCTCGTTGCTGGCTGCAAAACCACCACGCGAACGTCTCCAGGGGCTGGCACCGTGACGGACGACCACGATAAAGCCGTCGCTAGGTCCGCCACAGAATGCGGCAGCGACTCGAGCTGGCCCGGCCAACTGCGCGGAGATCACGACTGGGCTCGTGCGGATGAACAAGCGCATGCCAGCTGAAGTCTCTTTAGGACAAGAGTTCATGTACGAACTCAATCCTGTCGCGGCAGCCTGCGTCGGGAACGTCGTCGTCACCGATCAAAGTCCCGACAGGCGCTATGTTCAGGCCGACCCGGCCGCCAAGTGCAGGGCGACCGTTTGATCTGGCGATTCAAAGAAATTACTGACCCGGAGATTCACACCCGATCAAAGGTCTGGTTAAAGGCCGATCAGGAAGGGCGCTTGGCGTCGTGTGCCACCGTCGTTGCTGAACCACGCGCGTAAGCCCGAGACTCCTGGTGGGCAAACCCGTCCTCGCCATCACCAAGAGCGGACCAGAAACCGCGCAGATCGGCAGTGACGTGACCTACACGATCAACGTCAGCAACCGCGGATCGGCCGTAGCGCACGCCGTCAAGGTCACGGACACCGTGCCCGAAGGATTGACACATTCGAGCGGCCAGCGGCAGCTCTCGTTCGACGTCGGGGATTTGGGTCCGAACCAGTCCAAGAGTATCCCCGTCACCTTGCGCGCGGACAAACGCGGTCGCGTGTGTAATGGAGCTGTGGCAGCCTCGTCGGACGCAGGCCAAGTCAATGCCGAAGCGTGTACGACCATTGTGCAGCCAGGGGTTAAAATCGTTAAGTCGACCAATGACAAGCAACTGCTGATCAATCGCACCGCTTCCTACAACATCGTGGTGTCGAATACGGGAGACATCCCGCTGACCGGGGTCGTTGTCACAGACAATGCCGCCCCCGAGACTTCGATCGTTTCGGCAGAAGGCGGGAGTGTGAGCGGAAATACAGTAACCTGGAACTTGGGTGAACTGGCCGCCGGCGCCGAGAAAACGCTGGCCGTGCAAGTCATGTCCCGCAGTCCTGGTCGTTTCTGCAACTCCGCGAGTGTTGCGACAGCACAAGGTCTGAAAGATTCCAGCCAGGATTGCACCGAATGGATCGGTGTCACCGGCGTGCTGGTTGAAGTCGTGGACGATCCTGATCCAATTCAGGTTGGCGAAACCACGACCTTCACCATTCGGGTCACGAACCAAGGTTCGACTCGTGATATCGAAGACGTGAACGTCAAGTCGACCTTCGTCGATCAGATGGATCCTGTGAATGGGTCAAACGGGGCGACCATCCAAGGCAAGACGGTCACCTGGCCGACGGTCGCACGGCTCGCGCCGAAGCAAACAATCACTTATACCCTGGTCGGAAAAGCCGCCAAGGCAGGTGATCATCGCCTCGAAACCCAAGTGACCACGAAGGCGCGCGAGAACCCGATCGTGGAACTCGAGAGCACCACCGTCTATTAAAGACCTCCCTGGCATGGCCAGCCTGTGCGCCTCATGCGTGGCAGGCTGGAATGCCCGGACCTGCCCTTAAAACAAGAGGCTGGCGAACTTTATGTCCGCCAGCCTCTCTTTTGTTTCCTGGTGTGTGCTTGCCGGGAAAGATCTCGCTTGCCGATCAGCTCGACACGCGAAGCATTATTTATCAGCTTCCCTGCCCGCGTCCGGTTTTCTTCTGCAGCTCTTCGATGCGCCTGGACGCTTCCGCCTTGGTCAGAGTCTCGTCGAAATCCTCCTGCGCTTCGGTGCTCAATGTCTTTAGGTAAGACACCTGCGCCGCGGTCATTCGTTCGTCTCCTGTCGTCCAGTCGTCCGGGTCTTTTACTGGACTTCCGACCGGAACCGACTTTTTGTTTTGCTCCTTCGAACTCATACGCCTCTTTCTAGAAATCTGGTGCCCGTTGGTGGGAAAATCAAGGGGCACTCAGCGCTTTTGCCAGTCAAGGTGGGACTTGGACCGGCGGATTGGCCAGCCCACTCCATGGACTACAGATTGTCGGCTAGCTGAAATCGACCCCGATGCTTTCCCCAAGTTGGAGCAAGTGCAAACGGGCTTTGTCGTACTCCTCCGAAGAAGGAAGATGCTCAAGCATTAAAGGAGGCCGTTGCGGCAAGGCAGCTAACCGGCGCAAATAGGTTCTGTAATCGATCGATCCCGCTCCCGGTCGGACTTCTCTAAAATGCACGTTCATCTCCACGTCCCAGGTCAAGTCTTTGGCATGGCAACTGACAATCCACTTTCCGAGTTTATCAAAACAATCGATCAGTAATTTTGAATTGCTGTAGAACCGCTCGGGCGTGTTGACCGCGTTGCATGGATCCAAGTGCACGGCAAAGGCTTTTCGATCGATGGCTCGAATGAGCTTTAAGTACTGACCTGGTCCTTCGGGAATCGCCCATCCCATCATTTCATAAGAAAACTTGGCTCGTTGTGGCTTCACCGCGTCGATAATCTTGCGCGCGTTCTCTACAATCGCATCAAAGAACTTCGGCGAGAAGTTCTCAGGATGCGGTCCGTACCATTCTTTAGTGCTGTAAGATCCAGCAATGTCCACGCAACAGAGGGCGCCAACCTCCTCGGCAAGAGCTAACCCCTCCGTCACCGTCTGCAGATTTGCCGCGCGCTTCCCTTCGTTGGCATCCAACAGATTGACCCAGCGCCCCACCTCCGCAATCACAACCCCCCGCTTTGCGAAAGCGTCACTCACCGCTCGAATTCGACCGGTGTCTTTCAGAGCCAGGTTTGGACAGTAGGCAGCCCGGTAGCCAAGTTTGCGGTGCGCCTCGGCCATGGCCTCTGGATCGTCTGTTTTCTCAAATATCGGACCTCCCAAGCGCACCATGCCAAGGTGAGGATTCCCCTCTCGAGTTGGCGGCGCTGCATGAAGCCATTTTGGGGCCGCTCCGGCCCCCGCCATCGTCATGAGTCCAGCATTGAGGAGAAAGTGGCGGCGCGTCAGCTCTTTCATACGTCATTACAGCAATGGGTTGCACTAACCGTAGGAAGTCCCTTCCGTCCGGTCAAGGGCTGATCACCATCTACGCGCCCCGTAACGAGGTTGACTCGGGAGCAGGCTTTCGCGGAACGACCAGGACCTTGTCAACGCGGTGCCCATCCATATCGATGATCTCGACCGTATAGCAGCCCCAATCGAAGCTTTCTCCTTCCGAAGGCACGCGTCCCAAATGTTTAATCACGAAACCGGCAAACGTCTGGTAATCCCGCAGGGATAACGGATGCAATGCCAAGTTGGGAACAACTCGTTCGACTTCCTCGGAATCCAGCATTCCATCGATCAACCAGGAACCGTCGTCCTTTCGCACCGCCCGCGGCTTGGAGCGTTCGCCAAACGAAGGAATCTCACCGAGGATGGCTTCCATGACATCATGCAGCGAAACCAACCCGGTAATCGCTCCGAATTCGTCGGCCACCAATGCGACGTGTTTGCCGCTCTGTTTGAACTTCTCCAAGAGTGCGCTCGCAGGCTGAGAATCCGGGACCACCAGCGCCGGGGTGGTCAAGTCCCGGACCCGCACCGGTGTGTTGGCCGCCAGGTTGGCGTAAATCGCTTTGACCGAAATCGTTCCAAGAACTCGGTCTCGGTTGCCCTCATAAACAGGAAAGATAGAATGCCCGCTGACCACGATCTTGTGCCAAATCGCGTCGTGCGAATCGTGCACATTGACCCAGATGATCCGAGCGCGCGGGGTCATCAAATCTTTGACCGGGACAGCGTCAAGAGCCATCACACTCTCGACCATGGCAGGTTCACTAGGATGGAAAATTCCGGCGCGCATCCCTTCTTTGACCAACAACTTCACTTCCTCATCCGTGACCGCTGTCGGATCGGACGTTTGAATACGGAACATTTTCAACAGAGCGTCGGTTGACCAGCTCAACAGGGCGACGAGCGGCGATGCTACCCGGGCCAGTCGACGCATCGGTGCGGCGAGCGTCCGAGCGATGCCCTCGGGATTTCCCATCCCCAGGCGTTTAGGAACAAGCTCTCCGATCACCAATGTAAAAAAGGTCAACGCGCAAACGACGAGAACAAAGCTCACCTTCTCTGCGTACGGAGCGAGCCAGGCAATCTGTTCCATGGGCGAAGACAATTTCTCGGCGAGGGTGGCGCCGCTGAACGCGGCCGCAATCACTCCCACCAACGTGATCCCGATCTGAACCGTTGCCAGAAAGTTGTTCGGGGATTCGGCCAACTCCAATGCCGCAGCTGCTCGCCAATCGCCAGCCTCTGCGCTCTGCCGCAAGCGGGCTTTTCGCGACGACACCACCGCGATCTCTGCCATGGAAAAGACCCCGTTGGCCATCAGCAGCAACCCAATCACTACTAGCTCAAGGAGAATCTGAGACATGCGGAGAGAATAGCCCAGCTTGCCTGGAATCGCGACAGGCTGCGCCCCGCGAATGGAGTTTCGAGAACGGTTCAGAACGGGGTGATTGCAGGAATCGTCCTCACCGAGGGACCTCGCGAAATCCTTGGTGCCAGCAACTTGCATCGATCACGCTGAGCGCCGCGGCAAGATTTCCATATCTTCTGCCTCCGTTCTGGATTCCCTGTCCGCCCTGGCGACGAACGGAGCCAGGTCGTCAGACAGAGGAGCGGCCGGAGCCTTAAGTGCAACGGCGGCTCCGGCTATCTGTAACTCCTTCCATCCCGAACGCTTCACGCTCCGGCGCAGGCGCAGCGGCCTTATCCATTTCGCCATTGACGGTAACCAGAGCCCTGGTCATAAAGAGTCTTCAGCCACAGTTCACTTAGGCGTAGTTCGATTTCGGGCACGGGAATAGAATCTCGTTCACGGGCATGCCGAATTCAAAAACCAACCAACCAACACATTCGTAACCTCTCATTCTTATGAAACGACTCACCTTATCTCTAGTCTTGCTCGTCGTTGCTGGCACACTCGGGCGTGCCACCGCGGATGATCTCCCCAAAACACAACCGAAGGTTCTGACCATTTATCGGGAACAATTGAAAGTGGGCAAAGCCGCTGAACACAGCAAACTCGAGGCGGGCTACCCGGCAGCTCTGGAGAAGGCGAACCATCCCAATCATTACTTGGCGCTGGTCTCAATGACCGGACCCAGTGAAGTTTGGTATCTAGAACCAAGTGATTCCTTTAAAGCAATCGATGACACGATCAAACGCGATGCCAAAGACCCTGTCCTCTCGGCGGAGATGGATCGTTTGGCTTTGGCCGACGCCGAATACATCACCAGCAGTCGCGTGATGCGCGCGCGCGCGGTTTCAGACTTGAGCGTGGGCACCTTCCCAGATCTTTCGAAAGCACGGTATTTCGAAATTAGCATCTTTCGCATCCGTCCGGGTTTTGAACCGAAGTTCGAAGAAATGTCCAAAACCTACGCCGCCATGATCAAGCGTGGCGCACCCAAGGCACAATACCGGGTTTATGAAGTCCTGGCAGGCGAACGACTACCTATCTACCTCATCATTTCCTCAATGGAAAACTATGGCGAACTTGACCAACGCCTCACCGAAGGCGAAACCGCCTGGAAGGGAGCCACCGCGGATGAGATGAAAGTACTCAGCCAGTTCAATGAAGTCGCCGAGAGCGTGGAGACCAATCACTACCGAGTCGACCCGGCCCAGAGCTATGTTTCTAAAGCCACTCGCGCATCCGATCCGGAGTTTTGGAACGTGAAGTAAGCCCGCTGCAAATCTGCTTCAAACGCGGCCGCGCTGAGTCGTAGGCCGGCCGCGTCCTGCGACCTCCCCCTCCCCGCCGACTCGCCGAGCTCGCGTTGCGATCGTCCCTCCGCTTTTCTTATTCTCCGCGAAGCTCATTCCGCTCCGCTTCGATGGTCTGTCTTCCGCTGAGGGACGTGCGATCTCCTTCCGTAACGCCGCGTTTCTTGATTCACATCAAAGTTTCGACCTGGGTTTGCGCATAAACAAAACGCGCGGCTGGCACTCATGACGAGAGCTCCGTGAGTAAACCTGAAACAAGATACCGAACATGTTCTGCTACCAGTGTGAACAAACCTCCAAAGGAACCGGTTGCACGGACTTTTCCGTCTGCGGCAAAGATGAAGAGTCGGCCAAGCTGCAGGACCTCCTGGTTCATGCGGCAAAAGGGATTGCCCAATGGAATCACGCCGCGCGAACGCTCGGAGCCATTGATCCTTTGGTGGATCGCTTCATCGTTGAAGCGCTCTTTACCACGGTGACGAATGTGAACTTCGATCAAGCGACCATCGCGAAAATGGTCCACGACGCCAGCTCGGTTCGCGACCGGGCGCGCAAAGCTTACGAGGCCGCCGCGCAAAAATCGCAGAAATCTCCCCCATTGCCTGCGCGGGGTCCGGCAACGTGGCGACCGGCAACTGAACCTTCCGGGCTGCTCCGGCAAGCTGAGTTGATCGCCTTTCCGTTCCGCCGGCAGGAACTCGGATCGGATCTGTCCGGACTGCAGGAATTGCTTCTCTACGGAGTCAAGGGTACGGCCGCCTATGCGCACCACGCCACGGTTCTCGGACACGAAAGCGAGGTGGCTTACGCCTTTTTCAGCAAGGCTTTAGCATATCTGGCCGAAGAGGCCCCGACAGTTGATCAACTCTTCCAGCTTTGCTTGGAATGCGGCAATGTGAATCTCCAAGTGATGGCGTTGCTGGACGGCGCGCATACGGGCGCTTACGGGCATCCAGTCCCTACTCCAGTTCGCGTGGAACCGCTCAAAGGGAAGGCCATCCTGGTCTCCGGACACGATCTTAAAGATCTTGAAGAACTCCTAAAACAGACCGACGGGCTCGGCATTAACATCTACACCCACGGCGAAATGCTGCCCGCTCATGGATACCCAGCGCTCAAGAAGTACAAACACTTGGCCGGCAATTACGGCGGCGCATGGCAAGATCAAAAAGACGAATTTGCCAAGTTCCCAGGGTCTATTCTCATGACAACCAACTGTCTGCAGAAACCGGCCGAGTGTTACGCTCGACGCATTTTCACCGCCGGCCTGGTCCGGTGGCCGGGGATGCAGCACATTTCCGATCGCAATTTCAAACCCTTGATCGACGCGGCGCTAGCCGAACCGGGGTTTAGTGAAGATGGCCCGGACAAAACCATCCTCGTCGGCTTTGGGCATAATGCGGTTCTCAGCGTCGCCGATAAAGTCATCGCCGCCGTCAAAGACGGAAGCATCAAACGCTTTTTCCTGGTGGGCGGCTGCGACGGAGCACGTACCGGTCGTGATTACTACACCGATCTCGCCGAGCGGATACCCAAGGATTGCGTCATTCTAACGCTGGCCTGCGGCAAGTATCGCTTTAACAAACTCGATTTCGGGACCGTCGCAGGACTGCCTCGACTCCTCGATATCGGGCAGTGCAACGATGCCTACTCGGCCATTCAGATCGCGGTGGCACTTTCCAAAGCGTTCGGCGTGGGCGTTAACGATCTCCCGCTTAGTCTCGTTCTCTCCTGGTACGAACAGAAGGCCGTGGCGATCTTGCTGACCCTTTTGCACCTCGGCATTCGCAACATCCGCCTCGGACCGACATTGCCGGCATTCGTCACTCCAAACGTTCTTAAAGTTCTCGTCGATAAGTTCAATCTGATGCCGATTCGGACACCGGACGAAGACCTGAAAGCCATGCTCGCCCCGGCTGCCTGAGGCGCACTGCAATAAATCTCGACGGCACGACAGAGGAACCCCAATCGATTGGGGTTCCTCACTCTTTTCGAAATCCCTCCGCGTCCGTCAAGCGGACTTGGCACCGAACTGCCCGACTTGGCGCTCGTCCGACCCTCCAGGATTACCTTGACGGCCAGATCCGTTCGGTCAGCCTTCCAGTTGCAGGCGGGTTGGTATGGTTGTAACTTTTTCAAGCGCTGGCTCTGAACGACGTACCAATCCTGCAACGCCACGGACCGCTGTCGATGGCTACCCTGTTGTGGGTCGTCTAGCGCTCCAAAGCGTCGAACCGTTGGTCCGTTGACTCTATGAGCCATTCCTCCGAAGTCCGCAAAAGTCATCGGCTCTGGTTTCTCGGAAGCGTGGTGTTCCTTGCGATCATTGCCCTGGTCGTCACCTGGAGCCGCCCGGAATTGGAGCTCATGTTCAAGGTCTGGGTAGCGTTTGGAGTCGCTCTTTTGAGTCTCCTGCTAATGCTGCTTTGGCTTCTGCTCCTCAGCCGATTCAGCTGGAAGACCCGCCTTGCCACTGTGCTCTTGCTGGCACTCGCTGGGTTTGGCGTGTATCGGACACTTCGTATCGATGGGACAATCGATGGTTCCGGTCTGCCTCGCCTTGTTTGGAAACACTCATCTCCACGGGAGGCAGCACCTGAATTGCGTACGAAGTTAGCCCCGGAACACGTGCCTCCTGCCACGTTGACCACATCCGATATCCCGGACGTGCCCCAGTTTTTTGGCGAGTCTCGCGACGGTCGCGCGGGAAGGGTCAAACTCGTGACGGATTGGTCTGCGTCGCCCCCGAAAGAGCTCTGGCGTCAGCCTATTGGGAGTGGCTGGTCTTCATTCGCTGTCGCCAAGGGACGGGCTTATACTCAAGAGCAACGCGGCGAAATCGAATTAGTGACCTGCTACGATCTACTCTCCGGTGAGCTGATTTGGGCTCACACCAACCAAGTCCGATTCTTCCAATGGCAAGCTGGAGAAGGTCCGCGGGCCACTCCCACGGTAACGGCATCGAACGTTTACAGTTACGGCGCTACAGGCCTTCTGGATTGCCTCAACGCCGCCTCTGGGGAAACGGTCTGGTCACGGGACGTCTTAGCTGAGCACCGACTGCCCAACCTGGTGTGGGGTGTCAGCTGTTCGCCACTCGTGTACGGTAATACCGTCCTGGTCACTGGAGGATTGACCAATGGACCCACGCTGATTGCATACGAGCGCGAGACTGGAAAACCGCTTTGGACCTCCGGAAGTGACAAAGCCAGCTACGCCTCGCCCATCTTGGCCCGCGTGGCTGGCCAAGATGTTATCCTTTCTGTCAACGCCGCGAGTTTCACCGTTCACGATCCGGCGACCGGCAAAGAGAGGCTCAACTATCCCTGGGGTAGCGACGGGTTTCCCAAAGCATCACAGCCGATCGTGCTGGACGAGAATCATGTCTTCATTTCTGCAGGTTATGGCGTGGGCTGCGCGTTGCTGGAGATTAAAGCGGTCTCTCCCACCACCCTGACGGTCCACGCGCTCTGGCGTAACCAAATGATGAAAACCCAGTTTAATAGTGCCGCCAATCGCCAGGGTTACATCTACGGCTTGGATGACGGGTTGCTCGCCTGCATCGAAATCGCCACCGGAAAACGCCACTGGAAAGATGGGCGCTATGGCTCCGGACAAACCCTGCTAGCCGGAGACTTCATCCTGGTTCAGAGTGAGCCCGGTGCAGTCGCGCTGGTCGAGGCCAACCCCGACCAGTTCAAAGAAGTCGCGCGCTGGCCTGCATTGAGCAGCAAAACCTGGAATTATCCCACCCTGGCAGGCCGCTATTTGCTGGTCCGCAACGACCGCGAAGCGGTCTGCTACGAGTTGCCTATCCAGCCACCTCTCGATGCGGTTGGCGCCCATTGATGGCGCTAGCTCAGCCGCTAAATTCGTATTTAGCCGACGGCCAGCGCGGATCCAGTTCATCCTGGATAAACCTCCCATGGAGATCCCGGAGAATGGGCCATTCGAGTCCGACCAACAGTTCTTAGCGGCAAAGGCAAAAAGAATCTTCCAGCAATGTCGCTGGGTCT
This sequence comes from Limisphaerales bacterium, assembly GCA_044225505.1. GTDB lineage: Bacteria > Verrucomicrobiota > Verrucomicrobiia > Limisphaerales > SIBE01 > JAXMHN01. Next base: position 3,427 of record JBGAIN010000156.1, on the reverse strand, counting down.
GTGCCACGATCGCGCCCTCATGGACTCATTCATCGCTCCCTTGAGCAAAAGCACGGGCAGCCACCTTCAATTACTGTTGATCAGTGTTCTCACGATGTCGGCGGTAGGGGAACCCGCCCCTTCCATGAAGCCATCGGCCATCTTCCAGCCCAGCGCCCGGATTCTGTTTCAAGGCGACTCGATCACAGACGGCAATCGTGGCCGAAACGACGACCCGAACCATATTCTCGGCCATGGGTATGTGTTCATTATTGCGGCAAAGTTCGGAGCGTCCTTCCCAGAATTACAACTCGCGTTTCTCAACCGCGGGATCAGTGGCAATAAAGTGTCCGACTTGGCCGCCCGTTGGCAGAAGGACACTCTGGACCTTAAGCCGGATGTCCTCTGCATCCTGGTCGGGGTAAATGATCACAGCGCTAAGATGCCACTCGATCAATACGAGCGCGTTTATGACCAGCTACTTTCAGACGCACGAGCGATAAATCCCAATCTCCGTTTGATTTTGGGCGAGCCTTTCAGCCTTCCGGTGGGGAGCAAGAAAGCCGATTGGGAGCATTGGAGCGCTGGGATGAAGGACCGGCAGGAGATCGTGGCCAAACTCGCGCAGAAATATCATGCGGCTTTGGTTCGCTTTCAGCGAGCTTTCGACGACGCGTGCCGGACCGCACCGGCTGAATACTGGATTTGGGATGGCATCCACCCGACCTACTCCGGCCACCAAATCATGGCCGACGAGTGGACGCGAACCGTGCGCGAGTTTTGGCCGGCCGGGTCAGCGCCAGCTCAACCCTTGAATTAGTAGATAGCCGAGTGCCAAAGCCGGCTCAGGTGCATAAGCGCGTCCAGGGGCAGTCCCCTCGCCGCTGTTTTGCCGTCGCTCGGCGTTGCTGCCCTGAGAAATGGATTTCACGCTGAGACGCCGAGCTGCCAAGAGGACGGAGAATCATAGTCGAAGACGCGGCGGTGGAGACGCAGCAGGCGTTGGGCTTGGGCGCCGACTGTGCGCTCGCCGCAATTCGCGTTTTCCATTGATGTTTCATCTGTTAACTCAATGACATGAGACTGACTGGCTAGATGCTCGATATGTCGCACATGCCCGGAGCAAATTGCTCTTGAATTCCGTCGCGCCACCATGAAGTCGCTGGCGTTCCGGCAGCGGACGGCGTGGCGGTGGCGCGCAAGGACTAAGTTCCTCTTAACTCGTTGCTCGGACAGTCCAAATTTTGCGCCAGGGCGGTCGGCGATGACCAAAACAACGTTGCAAGAGTGAGACTTGCGTGGGTTGTCCGCAATTTGCGGACAAGGTATGCGACAAATCTCCGGCTCCGAGCGGTTTTGGGAACGGCCCGGCCCCAAATTCATCAGCCGCAGGTGACAATTGTCACCAAAAGGCGATTTCACCGACTGAAACTACAGCAGTTGAATGAGTTACAAAATCCCGAGTCTTGCGGCTGGTGCTCCCCACAGATGTGCGCTCGTCCAGCCCGTCCTAGTGTGGTGACCGCTAAGTCCTTATACTTTCGTTGCGCTCAAAATGGGTCCTGGCGAGGCGCGACGACGCAGGATTGCCGCCGCGCTCTCTGACCGAGGAGCAACGCAGCCAGGACCCATTTTCAGCGCAACCCTTTGGGCGGCGGTTCTTTCGCGCGCCCGCCGCGTTCCTCGCTCGTTATCCCGACCTGTCGGCACGGGTCTGCGCCTCGCTCGCGCCTTGCGGGCGCGCAAAAACCCTCGCCGCGAAAGTGCAAGGACTTAGCGGTCACCACACTAGCGGCCCGGCTCAATCCGCAAGCGATAGAAGGCCGTGCCATTTCCAATCGCCAGGTTTGCTGTGCCCCAAGTGCCATTGCCGCGCACGGGTGTGCCGATGCCTCGCCAATTCACCCCACTCAATGAATCGGCTTCTTCTAGGCTGTAGTCGTAGCCAGCGGCAATCAGATACCACAGGCTCAAGTTCCCATTCGAGATGCGCTGATGCAACACCGGGGAAGGCGGCGCCCCACCCCGCGTGGCGGCACTGAGCGAGATCAAATCAAACTCGGCCGGGCGCAGCGTGGCCACTCCCAAAAGGACATTGACGCGATGCTCCGCCACATCCGCCCCACTGGTCGTGCTCGTATCGCACCGAACAAAGTAAGCCTCTCTCGGGGTGCTACCCACAAGCGCGCCTGACAGGAACAGCGACTGGAGGAAATCTTGCGCTCCTTGCGTGATTTCCGCCCGGAGCACAGCATCATTTTCCTTGACCGCGGCAAAGGTCAAAAAGCGCTCCACCGATGCAGCGATCCATTGACGCAATCGAACCACGGAGATAAAGCGGTTCTCAACGTTCACTCGATCCAAAGTTCTCGCTCCCCAAGGCACAATTCCAAGGTTCGGGAATTCTCGAATCGCTGAAATCTGGTTGACGTTCAAGTTGTCCCCGTCGGTCTGGTTGACGCTCGGCTGCAGCGCCTCAACTCGTAACGGCAGACTCGTTCCGGCCGGGCTTTTCCAGATGCCTAAAGACGAATCAACCTTCGCATACGTCGCGGCCATGGTTCCCGAAGGTGGGATCGTCACTCGCGTCCCGTTGAGCAAAACGCTCAGATACGGGAAGTAAAGAGCGCACCACGACGCCTCCTCGGGAACATTGGCTTTTACCCAATCGATCGCGGCCGCCGCATCGGGGAGATTGGGCGGTGGATCGAGAATCAGGAACATGCGGCGCGGTTTTAGGAAAGACTCGAATTGGCTCATTACCTGGCCGAAGTCCGCCGCGGGAAGGAGACTCAACTCCGGCGCCAGCAGCAGACGAACCTCCGCGACCGGTTCTAAAGCGTGCAATCCAGTCAGGTTCCCCGCGTCACCAACCAACCCCGACGAGAGCGGTGGCGCCTCAGCGACGCGCACCACGTAGAGATCAAGTCCGCCACTCGCGAAGAACTGCCGGGCTTGCAACTCGGCTGGCCAGGAAGACGGATGCTCCGATCCGAACTGAGATTCAAATCCGGCCGCTTGCACCAAGGCCGGGAGATCGACCGGGCCGCGGCCGAATCGTCCGATCAATGCCGTGGTCGAAGTGGGTAACGGCGAAACCTGGGCCTGCAAGAAAGAGCCAACGGCGGCTATGACCGCGAGCCAAACAAAGGATTTGAGAGCGATGCGCACGAGACCTGTTCCAAGTCAAAACTGGTGAGAGAGCCTAGTTCAAATCGGCGATTTCGAACAACTTCATTTCTGCGGTTTGTTACGGGATCATGTTTGAGGCAAACGGGTCTCCGTCCATCCGCCCCCGGACCTCGTCGTCGTCAGCCCCTAGTGTGGTGACCGCTAAGTCCTTGCACTTTCGCGGCGAGGGTTTTTGCGCGCCCGCAAGGCGCGAGCGAGGCGCAGACCCGTCCCGACAGGTCGGGAGAACGAGCGAGGAACGCGGCGGGCGCGCGAA
>JBGAIN010000155.1:0-19410 GCA_044225505.1 Limisphaerales bacterium | reverse complement strand
ACCGAGTTGACCGACTCAGAAACGGAGTATCCTGGAACGAAACTAAGAATGGTTTTCGAGCCAATCGGGGCCAACGAAATTCCTCGAGATCCGGAAATCTGAATTTATTGTCAGAAATAGCAATCGAGCCCCGTCCGTGCGCAACAAATCGGCTGTTCCGGTTTAGGGAACACTAAACCAGTGGTCGCCCGGTTCGTGGAAAGCTTTCTATGTTCCATTGGAACATTAACACAGTTGAGTCTGCTTGCTGCCTGGTCGCGGCAAGTGTAACCCTTTGTCTTTTGGGAGCTTGCTCCACCAAACACTATGGCAAAGCAGCTGACCGCGAAGTGGCTCGAATCCTTGCCACGAAAGGAAGTCGCGTGCCGAACATGGATCGGCATTTCACGATTGAGCAGACTAATAGATTAGCCTTGGATACCTACCCACGTTGGACCAACACCGCCCGTTTCCTAGGGCCAGCGGCGGATTCCGAGATCAATGCGCATGTGTTGACGCTGGCGGAAGCGCTGGACTTGGCAGTTCACCACAGCCGGACCTACCAAAATAACAAGGAGTCCCTTTACCTCGAAGCTCTCGGCTTAACGCTCGCCCGCCACCAATTTGAACCGATTTTCTTCGGACGAGGTCGAAGCGATTACCAGGCAGTGACGGAAGAGGTTCAGATTGGCATCGACGCCCTCACTGGGGAACCAAAAGTGCTGAGCGGCGACGCGGCTCTCGTTGAGCAACACCGGCTCACGGGGAGCGGTTCCGCTGGATTGGATTGGCTGCTTCGATCTGGGGCGCGCCTTTCCCTGGCATTTACAACGGATTTCCTTCGTTACGTAACGGGGGATCCCCGCGCGTATAATTCCTCGCAAGTGGCCGCCACGCTTGTCCAGCCGCTTTTTCGAGGCGCCGGCTACAAGATTGCCCTGGAAAACCTAACGCAAGCGGAGCGGGACCTACTCTATGCCTTGAGAGAGTTTACGCGATTTCGCAAAGAGTTTAGCGTCCAGATTGCGACGAGCTACTACCGGGTCCTGCAAACGAGGGATGCGGCGGCCAACAGTTGGCTGGGCCTGCAAAGTTTCCGCAAAAGTGTGGAGCGCGAACGAGCTTTGGCAGCCGAAGGCCGAAAGACTCAGGCCTCCTTGGGGCTCATCCAGCAGAGCGAGTTAACGACGGAGACTGGGTGGGTCAACGCCATTCGCGCTTACAAGCAAAGCCTGGATAATTTCAAGATCCAACTGGGTCTCTCGACTGACGCGAGCGTGGTTCTGGACCCGCGAGAGTTGGAGCAACTGACGATTTTACACCCGGACCTCAGTAGTGCCGAAGATGCAGCGAAAGTGGCATTGGCAACGCGGCTGGATCTCGAGAATGCACGCGACCAGGAGGAGGATGCGGCACGCAAGATTCGGGTTGCGGCCAACCGGCTAAAGCCGCAGGTGGATTTGGTGGCCTCAGCCGGCTTGGGCAGTCAACCGAATACAAAAGGCGGTTTCGCTTTGCCCGACCCAGACCGGTATCGCTGGAGCGCTGGGTTGAATGTCGACTTGCCTTTCGAGCGCACCGCGGAGCGAAACGCGTATCGCGCGGCGTTGATTGCCCAGGCCCGGGCGAGCCGTCAGCTGACCCAAACTGAAGACCAGATCAAACTGCAGGTGCGGGACGACTGGCGGAACCTCGACCAGGCAAAGCGTGCCTACGAAATCGCGGAACTCGGTGTGGCGTTGAGTCGACGCCGCCTCGAGGAAGAGGAGTTACGCGCCCAGGTCGGACGCGGAACGGCGCGGGACTTGGTCGATGCGCAGAATGATCTGATTCGGTCGAAGAACGATCGAACGCAAGCGCTGGTCCAGCACACCATTGCGCGTCTTCAGTTTTGGAGTGACATGGGTATTCTCTACATCAAAGACGATGGCAAATGGGAGGAAATGAAGCATGGAAAGTAAACGGATTTTGCGTAACCGCACAGTGCTAGTTGGGGCTTGCGCGACCGTCGTAGTCAGTCTTTTGGTCTACGGGCTCTCTCGTTCGAGTCCGGAGAACAAAGCGACCGTGTTTGAAGCGCGCCGTGGCCCACTCAATGTTACCGTTGTGGAGGGGGGAAGCATTCAGGCTCTCGAATCGCAAGAGAGTCGGTCCGAAGTCAAGGGGTATCAAGGGACGAAGATCCTGAAGATCGTTGAGGAAGGTTACGCTGTTACCGAGGAGGACGTTAAGAATGAAAAAGTATTGGTCGAATTGGACTCCTCGGAAATACGCAACAAAATCACCCAGCAAGACATTCAATTCGAATCGACCGCCGCCTCGTTGATCGACGCCCAGCAAGCCTATGAGATTCAAGTCAATCAGAACCTGAGCGACGTACGTGCGGCAGAGCAAAAAGCCAAATTCGCGCGCATGGATTTTGAGAAGTTCATGGGGAACAAAGCTGCGATGGAGATCATCGGGCAATTGGATCTGGATGTTGAGACGAACACCTCCGTAACCAACCGCCCGCCCATTCAAAACACCAATGCTCCCAAATCTGAGGTGGCCGGCGTGGCTGCGCCTGGTTCCGGCAGTGCCGGATTGCCGCCGGTGTTAATAGCTAGCGTGGCGCTGGCCGTCCAAACTGACCCTCGTCTGGCTGCGGCTCAGTCCAATACGCCCTCGTCCACTTTTGCGGGCTCTGGAAGCAAGGAGGCCGGGCCGCAAGAGCCGAGCAAAACGGAGGGGTCACAAACCAACAACCGAACGGGGGCGATTGATATCGATTTCAGTAAATATACTACGGCGGACTTGTTAGGGGATGGCGAAGCCAAGCAGAAGATCCGCAAGTTGGACGATGATCTGCAGGTTGCCGAGAAAGAACGGCTGCTCGCCCAATCTACCTTCGAAGGGACCAAGCGCTTGTTCGATAAAGAGTTCGCGACGCGCACGGAGCTCGACAATGACGAACTCAAACTCCAGAACAACAAACTCAAAGTGCAAACGGCCGAAACGGCTCGCGCGCTCTTTCTCAACTATGAGTTTCTGAAAACGGCGGAGGAAACCCTTTCCAAGTACGCGGAGGCAGCGCGCGAACTCGATCGAGCTCGTAAAGGCGCAATTTCGAAGCTGGCGCAAGCCGAGGCCAAGCTGAAGTCGGCTCAAGGCAAATACAGTTTGGAATTGCGCCAGCGACAGGAATTGCAAGAGCAACTTGAGAAATGCTCCATCAAAGCCAAGCGTCAAGGCCTGGTCGTTTATGGAGGTGGGAACGAAGACGGAGTTTACTATGGCGAAGAAAGGATCCGGGAAGGAGCGACGGTCCGTGAACGACAAGCGCTCATCACCATCCCGGACACCACGAAGATGTCTGTAAAAGTGAAAATCCACGAAACTTACATCAAGAAGATTCAGAGAGGTCAGAAAGCCAAAATTACCGTCGATGCGTTTCCAGATAAGGTCCTCACCGGTGAAGTCATGAAGGTTGGCGTTTTGCCCGATTCCCAGAATCGATGGATGAATCCGGATCTGAAGGTATACCTGACAACGATTCGCGTGGACGGTGCGTTCGATTGGTTGAAGCCGGGGATGAGTGCCAAAGTCGAGATCATGGTGAAACGCTTGCCCGAGGTGGTTTATGTCCCGATTCAAGCCGTCGTGCCAGAGGACGGGAAGCAGTTTTGCTACGTCCTGCAAGGGGGCAAAGAGACGCGTCGTGCCATCGATGTTGGCGATTTCACAGACGAGTTTATCGAGATCAAGTCGGGGATTAAGGAGGGGGAACGCATCTGCTTGAGAGTTCCGGAATCTCCAGAGAAGAACGCAGCGCCGGCGACGGGAGAGAAAGGCAAGGTGGAAACCCCGGCGCCGGCGAGCAAGCCCCTGTCCGCTGGCTAAGGGAACTGGCCATGAGCTCGTTTATCGTTCGTCTTCGCGATGTGCGAAAGACCTACCAGATGGGGCCAGTGACTGTGGAGGCGTTGCGAGGAGTTTCGTTTGATATTCGGCCAGGGGAGTATATCAGCATTATGGGGCCGTCTGGCTGTGGCAAATCGACTTTGCTCAATTTGTTGGGGTGTCTGGATCGTCCGAGTTCCGGGCAATACTGGCTCGGAGGCGACGATGTCTCGCAAATGGATGATGATGCGCTTTCGGTGATTCGTGGGCAGCGGCTTGGGTTTGTCTTTCAATCGTATAATCTCATTCAGCAACTATCGGTTCTCGAGAACATTGAAGTGCCTCTCTACTATCAAGGCTGGCCGGAAGACGAGAGCCGGGGGTTATCCCGGGAGCTGGCGCGGTTAGTGGGCTTGGGCGAACGTTTGCATCATAAGCCATTTGAACTCTCGGGCGGCCAGCAACAACGGGTGGCTATCGCGCGTGCTTTGGTAAACGATCCCCTTGTGATTTTGGCCGATGAAGCCACGGGTAATTTGGATTCGGCTTCCGGGACGGAAATCTTACGGCTTCTCGACGAACTCAATCGTCAGGGAAAAACCTTGATCATGGTAACCCATGACGAAAGCGTGGCGCGTCGCGCCAGTCGTGCCATTCGACTGCGAGATGGCCTGATCGAGAGTGACGTCAACCTCTAGAGCTCGTGATATGAGTTCCAATATCGGCGTCGGCGAGCGATTCCAGCCCCTAGTACCGCCCGAGCAGTCACGGCGAAGGTGGCGCAATGCCTAGCATGGAACTCTTGACTCAAATCGCCAGCTTTCGTGCCCAGCATCCGCCGCCAAAACCGGCGTCCGGATTTGGGTTGCGCCGCTGGAAGCGAACGGTGCGCCTCGGGTTAAAGAGCCTTTGGCTACATCGGTTGAGATCGCTGCTAACCGTGTTGGGCATTGTCTTCGGGGTCTGTTCAGTGATTGCCATGCTCGCCATCGGTGAAGGTGCCAGCTATGAGGCTCAAGAGCAGATCAAGAATTTGGGCAGCCAAAACATTATCTTGCGCAGTATCAAACCGCCGGAAGAGCAAAAAGCCACTGATCGCGGTAGTCAAAGCTATGTTTTACAGTACGGTTTGACTTACCAAGACATCCATCGGATACAGGCCACGATCCCAGGGGTGACCGTGGTCGTGCCAGCCCGAGTCATGCGTGAGTACGTGTGGAATATCAGTCGTCGTATCGACTGCGACATTATGGGCACGGTCCCTTGGTATCCCCAAATGCGAAACCAGCGCTTGATGCAGGGCCGCTTTTTTACCGAACAGGAAATGGAGGGCAAGGCCAGCGTTTGTGTCATCGGCGCGGAAATGTTGCCGGCGTTATTCCCAATCGACACCGCGCTTGGGGCTCATGTGCGCGTTGGTAGCGCCTATTATCGAGTGATTGGGGTCATGGAACCACGCAGCAAGGCTACCAAAGGAGATGAAATCGCTGAGGTGTCCAAGGGGAATGCGGCCAGCCGGATGTTCATTCCTCTGGAGACGGCACAGACCCGCTACGGGGACATCCTCATGAAGCGACGGAGTGGCAGCTTTGAGGCTGAACGGATCCAGTTGCATGAAGTGACCATTAAGGTCTTCGACCGCGGCCAGGTCGTCCCTGTTTCGCTCGCCATTCAGGATCTCATGGAACGTAATCACAAGAAGAAAGACTACGATATGATCGTTCCGCTCGAGTTGTTGAAGCGGGCAGAACGGACCAAGCAAATCTTCAACATCGTCCTGGGATCCATCGCGGCGATTTCGCTTTTGGTCGGTGGGATCGGGATTATGAACATTATGCTTGCGAGTGTTACCGAGCGCACGCGCGAGATCGGCATCCGGCGGGCCCTCGGCGCCAAACGCCGCGATGTCGTTGTGCAGTTCCTTGCCGAAACGGTAATCTTGTCCGGATCGGGCGGAGTGCTCGGGGTCATCTTGGGACTCGTCATTCCGCTCTCGGTCAGCTATTTCGCTGGCATGAAGACCATCGTAACGCCTTGGTCTCCGTTCCTGGCCTTCTCGATCTCTGGCTTGGTCGGCATTGTTTTTGGGATGTATCCGGCATTGCGGGCGGCAAAGATGGATCCGGTGGAGGCGTTGCGCCATGAGTAAGGGCGCAAATACCTTGCAACGGACGATTCTTGTCGGTCGTGTTTCTGTCGGACGCAAAGTTGAAACAGAAGCTTCGCATGCACCTTGAGGATTGGATCGCTATCGCTCGTGAGGAAGCGGCTAGTGACTTGCATCTGGAGCCCGGATTGCCTGCGGCGGTCCGGGTCCGAGGCACGCTACGGACGTTTGGGGAGATTCTAAGTGGACCGGTCTTGCTCGAGGCGGCACGCGAGTTGATCGGAGCGGACGATTGGACACGGTTTCTAGAGAGGCGCTCGTTCGACTTGTCAAAGACCATCGGCGGCGTCCGCTGTCGCATCAACATCCTACAGACGGCGCGTGGTGTCGGTTTCGCCATCCGACTCCTGGCTTCATTTCAAGCGACGTTGGAGCGACTCAATTTGCATCCGGATCTCCGCAAACTGGTGTCGCACACCCATGGACTAATCCTGGTGAGCGGTCCGACGGGCTGCGGAAAATCCTCGACCATGGCGGCGCTGATTCAGGAGATCAACCTGGCCGAAGCCAGGCATATCGTGACGATCGAAAGTCCAATCGAATATACCTTTCGGCCCAATCGGTCGTTCATCCGTCAACGCGAAGTCGGGCGCGATACTCCAAGTTTTGAACAGGCGTTGCACGACGCACTCCGCGAAGATCCCGACGTTCTCATGGTCGGTGAAATGCGTGAACCCGAGACGATGCGACTGACGCTCAATGCTTCGGAAACAGGGCATTTGGTCTTGGCCACCGTCCATTCGGCAACGTGCGCCGAGGCCTTGCAGCGCGTCGTAGCGGCGTTTCCCGCGGATATTCAGGGGAATGTGGCCGCTCAGCTCGCTGATTGCCTAGTGGCGGTCATTTCCCAGCGGCTTCGCTATCGCCCCGAACTTCAGATCCGCGTTCCGGAGTGTGAAATCCTGATCCCAACCCACTCGATCAAGAGTTTCATCCGGAACCGCGATTTCTTCAAGATTCTCTCCACATTAGAAACTGGAGCTGAGGCTGGAATGTGGACTTTCGATCGCTACCGCACTTGGCTTGAACGGAGAACCCAGTGGCATATTCCCGACCGCCAAGGAGAGCCAGTCGAACCCGAGGGGATGGCAGCGCGTCCTGAGGAACCATTGAAAACGATACTGACAAGAACGCAGTCGAAGGCGGAGCCTCCGCTGCCTGCGGGAGGGACAGGCGGACCGACGCAGGGCGGACGAATTGAGATCGAACCAGTCGAGACGCCATTTGGCAAAATTCTTCGAAGGCAGACGGGCTGAAGCACTGAGTAGCGCGCGTTTATTTTAGTGAAACGACGCTTGCGTTCCGCGCACGGCCTTCGGCCCATCGACGCAACGTGTCGATCTGCTCGTCCATCATCGTGGCCAATGGCACAGTCTGGCGGACCGATTGCAGAATATGCTTCGTGGTAAGCTCGCTCCGCGATGAAAAGGCGTCATAAAGCGCGCTGATGATCGCTTGCTCGACTTCCGCACCGCTAAAATTCTCCGCGGCCTCCGCGAGCGCGGAGAGGTGAAACTCGGCCGGCTTTCGCCCGCGTTTGGCCAAGTGAATGGAAAAAATCTGCTCACGTTCCTTGGTCGAGGGTAAATCGACAAAGAAAATCTCATCGAGGCGTCCTTTGCGCATCAATTCGGGCGGAAGGTGAGCGACACTGTTGGCTGTCGTGACCACAAACACCGGGACGCTTTTTTCGGATAACCAGGTGAGGAACGTCCCAAAAACACGCGCTGCCGTTCCGGCATCCGTGGCGCCGGAACTTTGAGACCCGGAGAACGCTTTATCGATTTCGTCCACCCAAAGGACCGCTGGAGCGATCGACTCGGCGATACTAATCGCGCGCCGCATGTTTTCTTCGGACGATCCAACAAAGCTACCGAACATTCTTCCAATATCAAAACGCAACAGGGGCAACTGCCACAGAGACGATACAGCTTTGGCGCAAAGACTTTTGCCGCAGCCTTGAACTCCGAGAAGAAGGATGCCCTTCGGCGCTGGCAGCCCGAACTGCTTCGCTTCCTGACTAAACGCGATGGAGCGTTTTTGCAGCCAATCCTTCAAAATTCCCAACCCTCCGACATGCTCGAGCGTCTCCGTGGTCGGATAGTACTCCAGAAGACCGCTTTTCCGGACAATTTGTTGCTTTTCAGCGAAAACGTATTGCACGTGCTCCGGTCCCAAACGCTGGTGTGTGACCAGGATCTTGGCGAACACATTTTCCGCTTCGACGAGCGTAAGGCCCAGGGCTGCTTGCAAGAGACGCGCCCGCGCCGAGGGTTCCAGCTGGATTCGAATTGTTCCCGCGGCCTGAACCTCTCGAATTATCCGGTCGAGCAATTGACTCAGTTCCTCCGTCGCTGGCAACGGGAAATTGACCAGAGTTATTTCTTTCTCCAGTTCAACCGGCAGTTCAAGCACCGGTGAAACCAGCACGATCGTTTTGTAGCTGTTTTTGAGGTGTTGTGCGATCTCCTTGAGCTTACGGATGACGGCGTATTGGTTTTTGACCAAGAAGGGATGCAGATCCTTGAAAACAAAGATCGCCGGTTCGACCTGATCGATCACCTGATCGAGCGCCAGCAACGGATCACGACTGGGGGCGTTCCGGTTCTTTTGGGTTTGGATGGAGGCTCCCGCGGGGACGATTCCGGTGGTCGCGCTCCATTCCAACACCTTCTTCTGTCGTTGTTGCGCGATCTCCAACAAGACTTCCTGAACACGCAATTCTTCCGCGGAGACCACGTAGAGAATCGGATAACGCGCGCGAATAAGAATTTCGATTTCCTGGCGTGCGGTCATTCCCACTCTTATTAGTGCTTTCGCAACGAAGGGGGAAGAAGCAAGTGGGGCCAATGGAAGGCGACCGGCGGCTATCCACGCTTAGGATTTGCCGCCAAATAGGCGTTGCCACCAAGATTTCGGCGGCGGAGGAGTCTGTGCGAGCGACTCTTTCAGGCGTTCCGCGATGGTATCCGGGGCCACGGTTTGACCCGCATCAAAGCGAAGCATCTCCTCAACCGAACCAAATTCGCGCACGGGGTCCTGACGCGAGTTCTGCTCGATTTCAGACACCTGCTCCGTTTCACGCTGCTGCTGACGCAATTTGGACGAGTCTGGCTTCATACGACGTTCAGGCTGTTTTGGCAAAGGCAGCGGCAAAAGCGCGTCGAGCGCGGTGAAGCTTGCCGCGGACAGCATCCGCAGTCTGGCTCGTCAACGCGCCCATCTCCTGATAGCTCAGCTGTTGATCAGCCACGAGCAGGAGCAACAACCGGTATTCTTCCGGCAGTAACTCCAGCGTTTTCTGAATTCGCTGGCCCAATTCTTTTATCTCGAGCACGCGCAACGGGCTTTCTTCACCTGCTCCAGCGGTTTCCCAAACCGCTTCGTCCGCGTTGCTGAAAATATGCCTCCGATGCCACGTTTGGGAGAGGTTCTGGCAATGATTGATCGTGATCCTGTAGAGCCAGGTTCGCATTCCGGAATCACCTCGAAACTGGTCCAACTTCTTATACGCTTTCAGAAAAACATCGTGCGTGGCGTCCTCTGCTTGGGCGGCATCGCCAAGCAGGCGTAACGCCAGATAATAGATCGTCTGCGCGTGTTCCTCGTAGACGGCTCCAAACTCGGACGATACCCAGGGCGCTTCTCGGGTTGGCGAAGGGTTCCGCTTTGCTGCGGGTATTTCGTTTTGCACAAACGCGGTCGTTGTGGCAGGCGGTGGCACTAAGCTTTCGACAATAGGCGGGGCCAGACGTCACGCGGAACCTAACGAGCGGGGCCCTCTCCCCAAAACAACCCTTGGATCAGACCCTCTTGGCACTTCGAGCCACGCTGGCTCGCTCCCGCACAAGCAAGCGACGCTTCAATTACCCAGCTGCCCATTGCAGCTCGCGGCCTACGACTCTCCTCTCTTTAATCGCACCGCTTCTTTTTTTTCTTCCAGTTCCACCTGGATCGACTTCCGGTCCCGGACCAATTGCTGCTGAAACTGCTCCATTGCCTCCCACTCACCTTTTCCTGCCGCTTTCTCGATTTCTCCTTTCAAAAAGATCTCTCGTTCGGCGGTCTTGGCCGCATACTTCGAATCCAGCTCAGCCAGCTCTTGCTTCTGTTCGCTTGTCAGTTTGGCCACGGGCGCCGTTTTGTTCAAACGTTCCATGGCGAGTTCGTAAGCCGATTTCATCCTCAGTCTTTCTTTGGTTGCGATTTCTTCTTCCAGGGCATGTCGGGAAAGTCTTTAGGCGCCGGCGTCGGGTTGGGCAGGGCTGGGGGTTTCGCCATGGCCAACTCAGTGTCAGACTCAGAATCGGTCAGTGGCCCGGGATTGTCTCGCCAGGATGCGATACGCGCCTGCAACCCATGGTGTTCGGCTTTGGTCTTATCCCCAGCCTTCAAATAGAAAAGGGAGAGGTTCGTGTGCACGAGTTGTTCTTTAGGCTTAAGCCGTTCCGCTTTATGCCCCTCTTCAATGGCCGCCGCCCAGTTTCCAATCCGGCAGAAAGCCATTCCAAGGGACAGTTGCGCATCAAAAAAGCCCGGATCCTGCCTCAGAATTTCCCGCAGGCCAGCAATGGCAGCGTTGAAATCGCCCTGACTGAACGCAAACATCGCGTCGTCATACTGCTCTTGAAGCCCAGGCATAATTACTTTTGACAAGCTACGGTATCGCATGATTGTACTCGCGTTGCAAGCCGGTGCCGGGCAAATCCTCGATTCCGATGGGGCGTAATCTCCCCGCTTGCCAAGTGATAATGAACTTGCCAATTGATGTTTTCTCGACCGACTTCGACGGGACCTTTCACGCGGAGTATGAGTGCCCGCCGGTGCCAGATGCTTTGCACCACCTTGTCGCCAAACTGCAACGGCGCGGGCTGTGCTGGGTGATTAACACCGGACGCGATTTATCCAGCTTGATGGAAACCCTTGGACGGGCGCAATTGCCGATCTGGCCCGATTACGTGGTTACCGTAGAGCGCGAGATTCATTGTCGAGTAGACTCGCAATATGTTCCTTTGCAAGCCTGGAACCAGGCCTGTGACGAGGCGCACCGTCGCCTTTTTGCCCAGGTCCAGCCAGACGTTCCGCGGTTGACCGCCTGGGTCAAATCCCGGTTCCATGCGACGATTTACGAAGATCCCTTTTCGCCGTTTTGCCTGATCGCTGGTAGCAATCCCGATGCGGATAAGATTCACGCTTACTTGAACGAGTATTGCTCCCACGTGCCCCACCTGACCGTCGTTCGTAATGACGTGTATGCTCGATTTAGCCATGAAGCCTTTAACAAAGGATCGGCATTGGAAGAGATAACCCGGCTCGTAGGGACCACCCCAGACCGGGTCGTGGCGGCGGGAGATCATCTCAATGATCTTCCGATGCTCTCGACTCGCTATGCCCGATGGCTGATTGCCCCGGCAAACGCGATCCCGAGTGTGAAAGAAACAGTCCGCCGTCAGCAGGGCCACGTCAGTGACGAGTTGCACGGGCATGGCGTGGCCCAAGGGCTAAGAACCCTGCTAAAGTCCCTCAACTGCGAGGTGTAATTCTGCTAAACGAAGGGATGCCTCTTATTAGGGGGTGTAATCGAATTCTAGTGGAGATTGATCCATAGAATCGGCGTATATCTGTAAAACATTCATAACGAGTAAGTTATGGATTCCTATAATCGTTTGACAGGCAAGGGAGGAGTGTTAGGGTGGCTGACAGCACAATGATCGGTCGTAAACCATCTCGATTCTGCTTCTCTTCACGGTAGAATCATCAGAACCTTTAATGTACTACTCGAATGAGTGATGCTGCCCTCACTGCCCCTTCAACGGGCGGTCCAAGAATTTCTAAAATCCCCGAAGCCGTCATCCGAATTGCTGGCAATTCCCAGGATGGTATCCAGGCCATCGGCGGGTTCCTGGCCCGATTAGCTGGCCGGACCGAACAGGAAGTCATGACGTTTATGACGATTCCTTCCACGATTTCAGGGGGGCCCTCCATCTTCCAGGTGCGCATTGGGTCGGGCGAGGTGTTGAGTTCGGGAGACGAGGCCGACGTGCTGTTGGCTTTTTACCAGCATTCCTACGAGGACCATATTGGGTCGGTGAAGAAGGCGGGTATTGTTCTTTACGACTCTGACCATGTGGAGCCGAGGGCGGAACTGACCCAAGACTACCACCATATCGGGGTTCCTATTTCGGGCCTGACCGTCGAGGCTATTGGTGGGACGGCTAAGGACAAAGGGAAGAACATCTACGCCCTAGGCTTGATCGCCAAGATGTTCGATCTGAATGTGCCGAAGCTGACGCAGTTGATTACGGAACGTTTTGGGGGCAAGGACCAGAGCATCTTGAACAATGCGCTGGCCGCGTTCCATGCGGGTTACAGTTATTCCCTGGGAACGGTGATCGAGACCTTCCAGTTCATGGAGAGCCAGAAGAAAAGCGGCCACCAGGTCGTTATGAATGGCAATGAAGCCCTGGGTTACGGAATCATTGCGGCGGGAGTTCGATTTGGAGCGGGATATCCCATAACTCCCTGGTCGGACATCATGGAGTTGCTCCGTCGCGAGTTGCCAAAGTATGGGGGGATGTTCATCCAATGTGAAGATGAGATCGCGTCCGTTTCGATGGCGCTAGGAGCGAGTTACTCCGGCCGAGTGGCGGTGACCGGTTCGAGCGGTCCTGGGGTTTCGCTCAAGACAGAAGCGATTGGTTGGGCGGTTATGGCGGAGGTGCCCTTGGTAATCATTGACATTCAGCGGGGCGGGCCATCCACGGGGATGCCGACAAACGTGGAACAGTCCGATCTTAATATCGCTGTTTTTGGGGGGCATGGAGATTGTCCGCGCGTGGTTTTGGCGCCGGCGAACGTGGAAGACTGTTTCTACACGGCCATTGAGGCGGTCAGAATTGCGCGGAGTTACAACGTGCCGGTTGTGATCCTGAGCGACCAATCGATTGCGACGCGAATTGAGGCGTTTCCGGAACCGAATTTTGAGACTGTTTGCCAGGATCTGACGCCGGATTTGACCCCGTTACCCGAGCATAAACCGTACGATTTGTCGTCGCCGAATGGGGTTAGCCCGCACGCTCCGCCTGGCACCCGGATTTTGAGTGGCAAGTATCCCATTGTGACTGGGCTTGAGCATGATGAAATGGGGCATCCTACAGGATCGCCCAAGCTGCACCTGCAAATGATGGCGAAACGCCGCAAGAAGCTCCAGGCGCTGGGAGAGTCGTTGCCCAAGCCGGAAATTCATGGGCCGCCGGAAGGGAATGTGCTGTTGGTTGGGTGGGGATCGACCCAAGGTCCCATCCGCGAGGCGGTTGACCGGGCTCGAGCTGCAGGGGATAGCGTGAGTTCGATTCACATTAAGCATATCAGTCCGCTGCCGCCGGGGTTGGACAACATTTTTGCTGGTTTTAACCATGTCTTCGTCGTGGAGATGAACGATGAAGGGCTCTATGGCTATGGTCAATTGGCGACGCTTTTGCGGGCGCGTTATTGTGACCCAAAGATACGCGGAATTAACAAGACCGACGGGCTGACGTTTAAGGTGCGAGAAATCGTGGAACGTGCCCGGTCGAGTGTGACCTCGGGAATGCGTCGGATTTGAGGCGCTGTCTCCAGGAATTCAATTTACCAAAGTACAATCCAAACGACTGATCGATTATGAGCGCTGCTCTGACTGGAGCTCCCGCCCGCGGGGGCAATCTGACTTCGGGTCCCGTTTCTGACTCAGACCGTAAACCGCTGACGAAAAAAGAGATTGCTGCGGATCACCCCACATGGTGCCCAGGTTGCGGAGATTTCTCTGTCCTGGCGCTTTATTTTAAGCTGATCGAAAAACGGAAGATGTGGCATGAGAAGATTGCCACGGTGGCGGGCATTGGGTGCTCCAGCCGGTTTCCGTACTTTGTTCAGGCTCACGGTGTGCATTTTATCCATGGGCGCGCGCTCCCCTTTGCCAGCGGCGTCTCGTTGAGCCGGCCCGATCTGCATGTCTTTGTTTTTGGTGGCGATGGTGACGCCTTCTCCATCGGCGGCAACCATGTGAACCATACTGCCCGGAAGAACATTAAGATGACCTACGTCATCATGGACAACTGGGTCTACGGTTTGACCAAGAAACAGACGTCGCCAACCTCTCCGCTCGGTTTTAAAAGCAAAACCGACGTGTGGGGCGCTGTGGATCAGCCGGTCAATCCGATGAAGCAATTGATCGCAGCTGGGGCAACGTTCGTGGCTCGCACCACCCACACCAATCCGAATCACGTGTTGCAGATGATGGAAGCGGCCATGGACCACGATGGGTTCAGCGTCATCGAATGCTTGAGCGAGTGCGTTGAGTTTTACGAAGGCGCCTTCGACAGTGCCAATCCGCGCAAAGGCGGCGTTTTCAATCTGGTGCCTCCGGACCATGATGTCACGAACGAGACCGCGGCCTACCAGTTGGCGGCGGCACCGTTTCCGGGGCACTTCGGGATTTTTTACAAAGCCGATCGGGCGACCAAGAATGCCAACGAAGCGAAGATCAACGCCTCGGCTCAGGAACGGGTCAAAGGTTTGAAAGATTGGCAGATCCTGCAACAGACGTTTAGCCGGATGAAGTAACGGGCGGTCGGCAGGGGGAATGGCAGGGGCCAGCGTGCTCGCTTGGGCATGTTGCGGGTCACGTCCGACGCTATCCGCGGACCGTCGGTGCTATCCTGTGGCGAATCAGTTTTTCAGCGTTAATCCTGCCACTGGCGCTTTGTTGCGTCAGTTCGACTCCCATTCCAGGGCAGAAGTCGAGGCCAAGCTTGTTCGGGCCAACCTGGCTTTCCAGGACTGGCGCCGGAAGAGCTTCAGCGAGCGGGCGGCGGCCACCGTTCGGGTCGCGGACATTCTCGAGGCGGAGAAGGCAGCGTTCGCTCGCATGATGACCTTGGAGATGGGTAAACCGATCCGCGCAGCGGTGCAGGAAGTCGAGAAGTGCGCGGCGAACTGTCGCTTTTACGCTGTCGAGGCCGAGCGATTTCTGTTGGACGAACCCCTCTTGGGAGTGGCATCCACCAGCTTTGTCCGATACCAACCTCTCGGGCCAATACTAGCAGTCATGCCATGGAACTTTCCCTTCTGGCAAGTGCTGCGGTTTGCTGCGCCCGCGTTAATGGCGGGGAACGTGGCCCTTCTCAAGCATGCTTCTAACGTTCCGCAATGTGCTCTGGCGTTAGAGGAGCTATTTCGTCGTGCTGGTTTCCCGGTCGGCGCGTTCCAGACATTATTGATCGGGTCAAATCGGGTTGAAGAATTGATCGCGGACCCCCGGGTGAAAGCCGCCACCTTGACCGGAAGTCTTGGAGCAGGGGAGAGCGTTGCGGCGACCGCGGGGCGCCACATCAAGAAAACCGTGCTCGAGCTGGGGGGCAGTGATCCGTTCATTGTCATGCCGTCCGCCGATTTAACCCAAGCGGTGGCAACGGCAGTGCAAGCGAGGACGATTAACAATGGGCAATCGTGCATTGCGGCCAAGCGCTTCCTGCTCCATGAGTCGATCGCCGCTGAATTTGAGCGGCTGTTCACGGCTCGAATGGCTGCGTTGCGCGTGGGGGATCCGCTCGATGAACAGACGGAGATTGGTCCGCTCGCGACTGCTGAGGCGCGCGATGGATTGGCGAAACAGGTTGACCAGAGTGTTCGCCAAGGCGCGCGCGTTTTACTCGGTGGTCACTTGCCTGCAGGCCCCGGTTTTTTCTATCCTCCATCGGTTTTGACAAATGCCCCGCCCGAATCGCCAGCGCGGCGCGAGGAGTTGTTCGGCCCGGTCGCGACGCTGATCAGCGTGGGGAGTCTGACCGAAGCCCTGGAGGTTGCGAACGAGACCAGCTTTGGCCTGGGCGCTTGTTTGTGGACGAGCGAAAAGAGTGAGCGCGAGATGTTTATCGACGAGATTGAAGCGGGGTTGGCTTTCGTCAATGGCATGGTGGCATCGCATCCTGCGTTGCCATTTGGTGGCGTGAAGCAATCGGGCTACGGCCGGGAGTTAAGCGCGCATGGCATCCGCGAGTTCGTCAACATCAAGACCATCTCGATCAGCAGCGGCTCCCTGACGCGCAATACCCCGGAGTGAGCCACGGCGCCGCCCGACGTCTTCGCTCAGAGCGGTTCCAATGCGGGACGCGATTCTCTGCCGGCGAATCGCCCCAGGCCCATTTGAGCGCCACGAAAATGCAGGGACATAGCGGTCAGCACATTAGCGTCGAATGCGGGCGCTCGTCCTATCTCTCAGCCATTCGTAGTCCGGGCTGCCAGGAACTTTGTGTCGGGACACATTGCGATTGGTGACCACTGTGGCTGGATCGACCCAGTGCCTGAGCTCGACGTGGCCGTCGGCAAATCCAAAAGTGCCGCTCAGATTGTGGCGAGTCGTCGGCCAATCGATCCACTCGGCCGATTCCATTCCAAATGCGAGTGTTCCATCGTTAATGCTGTATTCATCTTCGTCCACAAAGACCATCAGGTTTCCAGGGGCTGGATCCGTAACGTCCTCGAATCGCGCGTAGGTTTTCCACTTTTGGCCTCGGAGATGCGAGTGAGTGTTGTCGAGCCATGGACCGTTGACGGCCACGGGAATGTCGGACATCGTATACGGATCGATACCGACCGCGTGACTCATGGCGTACGTCCGAGCCGCGGGCACGATTTGGTTGCGCTTCGCAAGATCCGTTCCTTGATAGCGTCCCGCTCGCGGGTCCGCGGGACAGCGGAATATTTGTGCGTCTTGTTCCCTCAAATAGCGATAGAGCAGGGAACGGGATGGATCCTTCAAGATATCCGGATTAAATTCTTGCGGGCCGCCAGGACCGCTATTCCCTGGAATCCAATTGAACCCCGGCGTGACGTTGCCGTCGTCCGGGCTTGGCGGGAAATGTCCGAGGTCGGTAGTATACTCCTGAAAAGCGACGTTGAGTTGCCGCAGGTTCGAGAGGCACCCAGCCACCTGGCTGCCCGCGCGGTTGTTCGAAGTGGCCGCGGTTCCGAGGGTAACGAGCACTGCCGCCATCACTAGCATCACGAGGAGATCAATGCGTGCGAAGGCGCTCACTCGATATTGGTGAGGGAGTCTGGAGTGAGTGGGATCCCCAACCTGTTTCATACATGTTCAATCTTGTTTTAACCAAAATAATAGCGGACGATCCATGCTATGCGCAATGCCCGAATCGGTTTCCTTTCGGCCTCTTTGGCATTTCCCCTCTGTCTTCTGCTCGCGCTGCTCGAAACTCAAGCGGTCACTTTAGTTTCAACGACCCCTCACTCTGTCACCGCGATGGGCGATTCGACCAGCCCCGTTTTTAGCGCTGACGGTCGGTTCCTAGTGTTTGAAAGCACGGCGGGCAATTTAGTCACCAACGATCTTAACCATGGCCTGCTCGACGTCTTTGTCCGCGACGTTGCCGGTGGGACCATTCACCTTGTTAGCATCAACAGCGCTGGAGTCAGTGGAAATGGCAGGTCTTACGCCCCATCCATGTCAGCGGATGGCATGGTCGTTGCCTTTGCCAGCCAGGCTAGTGACCTCGTTGCAAATGATACGAACAACGCTGCAGATGTTTTCGTCCGAAACTTCAAGACTGGGCAGACCCAACTTGTATCCCGATCCACCAACGGCGCGAGTGCCAACGCGGATTCGGCGTCTCCCATCCTGACGCCGGACGGGCATTTCGTTGTTTTCGAAAGTCGTGCCTCTGATTTGGCGCCCGGGTCGACGCCTGGGCGAATGAATGTTTATCGCTCGGACCTTACAACGGGGGAAACGATTCTTATCAGCGAAGCGCAATCGGATGTGACGACGGCGGCCGCATCCGACGCAACGAGTCCAGCGGTCAGCGACGATGGAGGGTTGGTGCTATTTCTGAGTAATAGCTTGCTTGTCACAACGACCAACGGGTTTCGCCACAACCTTTACCTGCGAGACGTTGCGCGAGCCGAAACTCGAGTAATCCCACTTTTCAATCCGCCGCCGAGCAGTCTCGCGCTGTCGCTCAGGCCTTCTATGAACAGCAACGGAACCGTTGCCGCAGTATCGACGATGGTGTCCGGAACGGGCGGAGTTTATCGGGTTGCATTGCCGTCGGGCACGGCTGAACTTATCGCGCCTGAGCTCAATACGTTGTTTTTGACCCGTCGCCCGAGTATGACCGGTCCGATTCTGAGCCGAGACGGAAGGCTCATCTACTTTCAAGGCATTTCCAACACGGTCGCTGAACTTCCGGAAGCGGTTTATGCCTGGGACGTGAACACGGGGAAATCGATCCTGATCTCGACCAACACCGTCACGGTCGCGGGCTCGCCAGATCCACAGCCTTTCGGTGAGTTCGTCGCTGCCAGTCCGGATGGACGCTTTGTTGCTTGGCTAAGCTACGCGCGTCCAGGCGCATCGCATCCGAGCTCTGAACCGATCCAGCTGTTCGTGCAGGACCGCGATTCCAGCGAGACGCGCCGAGTGATCCATCGTGCGGACGGCAGCTTCCCGCTGACACCGGCTGACTTTCCGGCAGTTTCTTTCAGTGCCGATGGGCTTTGGGTGGCTTTCCAATCGGCTGCCTCCGACCTTGTCGCGGGGGATTATAATGATGCAAACGATGTCTTCCTCTACAACTGGACGAGCGACCAATTAGAATTAGTCTCGCGCAGTGCCGAGACCCAGCCCTCCAAGACGGGCACGGGTTTTCCGTTGGTTCGTGACAATTGCCTAAGCGCGGATGGGCATTGGCTCGTTTATGTAAGCAGTGGCGATGGCCCGGTGCCGGGAGCGACTGGCAATACGCCCAACGTGTTTCTCCGGGATCTGGTGACCGGGTCCAACCGGCTGGTCAGCGTCAGTCTCGATGGGACCGGAGTTGCGAATGGGAGCTGCCGGGAGCCTTCTATCAGTGCGGATGGTCGATGGGTCACCTTTACGAGCTTTGCCTCTAACCTCGTTAATATCGACACTAACAACGTCGACGATGTCTTCCTCCGTGACTTGGGCGTGAATACCACCTTCCTCGTCAGCCACGCGGCCAACGGCAGGTCCGGAAACGGCCCGTCGTCGGGCTCGTCATTATCCGCTGACGGCAGCCGCGTGGCCTTTGTCAGCACAGCCTCGGATTTGGTTGCGGGCGACTCGAATCAGGCTCAAGACGTCCTGGTTTATGAGCGAACGGATCAGAGTATTCATTTGATCAGTGCTGCGCCGAACGGTTCGGTGGGGCAAAGAGCGTCGTATCGGGTAATGTTAAGTCCAGATAGCCGTTGGGTGGTCTTTGAAAGCACGGCGCCTAACTTGGTCGTGCCTCCAGCCGGTAACAGTCCAAATCTCTATGCTTGGCACGAGGGGGAGGCTTCCGTCCGTCGGTTGACGACCGACTCGATTG
>JBGAIN010000336.1:0-2509 GCA_044225505.1 Limisphaerales bacterium | reverse complement strand
TGGAAGCTCCCATGCCGGGGCATCCTAGATAGTGCGGTCGGGGTTCAACCCCGGCCTTTCTGCGGCGGGACTCGGGTCGCCAACCGAGGGCCTGAGAGTGATCAATGGCAGCTGGCGGACTAAAGCCGTCCCGAAAATGCGGTTTGAACGGGCAATTGCATCTCAGACTCGCCTCCGCCAATTCCTCGCGCTTTCGTAGCGTTACGGGGCAGGTTGATAGAACCAATCTACTTTTCCACCCACTCCCGCCACCATCACCTTCCATGCAGTCAGAGAGACATGGCCGTCGACCCACGAGTAATTGCCGCCTTTGCCATGTCGGATGTATTTTCGCTCTGGCGGTATCGCAGCGACCTTAGGTGGATACAAGTAGCCTAATTCCCACCAGTTGATGCCTTTGCCTGGATCAAGTCCGTCCCCGTTCATGCACGTTTCGACTGGCTTGGTGACAATCGACATCTTTTTCCTGTCCTCCGGTGTATAGCCCAAATAAGCAAAGTTATGTCCGTAACCCCCGTAGCCCTGCCATCCCGGGACATTCGTTGGAATGGCTTTGGCGATCAAGGCCGACGGACAAGCAACCACTTTGTCCCCCGCGACCATTTGTTTGTAGTTCGTTTCGCCACCGCGCGAGACGTAAGGGCTGATCTCTTGAAACCATCGGCTCGGTGCCACCCAACCGGCGCCCTGGGATAAATCAGGTGAACCAGCGACGGGCAGGAAATCCGAATTGTCCTCAGCATAGAGCAGGTAGCCAAAAACGATCTGTCTTTGATTGCTGGTGCAGCGAATGGTTTTGGCCTTTGCTTTCGCCCGAGCCAATGCCGGCAGGAGCATCCCCGCCAGGATTGCAATGATCGCGATCACGACCAGCAGTTCAATCAGGGTAAAAGCGATCCGGCAGGGGTGGAGCCTTCCAGCCACGCGGTTTCGCGCCAGGCCGCTCGCCCGAACTCTGGTGACCGTCCAGGTTGAATCTCCGTTTGCCATAGACCCAGGATGTGCTTCCTCAGCACTGACGGTTTGCTCTGGTGACCGCAAGCTAATTCCAACAGCGTGAGTTTGGGCTCTACGAGGCAACGGCATTTTGCGGAGCGCGTCTGATTGGGCCATCAGTGCGGCCGTGTTTGGAGTCCTGGGGATGAAAAGACGGATCGAGAGACGGTTATTCTCCATGGCGCGGCGATGTCCGACACCAATGATGATGAGTTGGGCTCGTTTGAGGAGGATGGGCAGGATTGGGACGGGCAATTCTTCATGTGCAAGAAGTCCGACCACGGCAATGCTCTCACCGATGCGTAAGCATTCGGCATGCGGGTGATATCATCGCCTGCCATTTCGAGACTATGGTCCACGCTGTGGCCGCCGGTCCAGTCGAGCGCCTGGGCATCCCACTCAGGTTGCGACTTCGGCCGATGCCCTGAATCGGATGGAGTTTCTGAAGGCGATCCAGTTTCTCCGAGGAACTCGAAACAACTATCACTCGTGCCCCATGCACGCAGGCAGACTGGACGGCGAACAAGGAAACTCCGCCGGTTGCTTGAGTCACGACCGCTTCCCCGGCGCGAACGTGACCGAGTTCCACGACGGCGAACCAGGCCGTGTGACCGGCCACCGCCAAGGTGCTAGCTGCTGCGAAATCGAGCGAGGTCTGCGCGTGCACGAGCAACTCGGAGGAAACCGTGGCTTAGTCGGCCAACCGGCCAAAAAAGAGCGCGTTGTTCGTGCCTTCCTGCGGGGCGGGCCCGTCGATCGAATTGGAAATGTCCAGGCTAACGGCGCGGTCTCCACTCGAAATTTGGGTCACGTCCGCGCCAACGGCGATGACTTTTCCCGCCATGTCCGAGCCGGGACAATGCGAACTCCACGCTCCCCTCGTACCCTGCAGAATGGCCATGTCTCGATAATTGAGAGCGACCGCCAGGACTTTCACCAGTACCTCGCCTGGCAAAGGCTCGGGGCGAGCGTCATCGACCAACTGCATGGCATCGATCCCGGGTTCGCCGACCTCCAAACGTTTCATTCTATTCGTCATGGTTTTGCTCGGCGCTCATTTCGATCTGGTGAATCAGTCGATGGAGTTTGACGGCGTCATCGAAGGTGGGACTTACGTGCGAATCTGTCTTCAGGTCTCTCGCGAAGCGGGCGTAGTTCAACGCCACATTGTGGGCGAGACCCAATTCGCTCACCCCAGCACCATACTTTTCGGGCACTACGAGCTCCTGTAAAGCGGAGTCGCTCGCTCCCAGAATCCTAAAACCTCCCACCCCAATATATCCAACGGGGCTGGTGACAATCAGGTCGCCCTTGGTGCCGTTGATCTCCCAATGGAAATTGGTGCCCTTGGAGAGCCCGCCGCGGAAGTGAGTGGAAATGAAAGCCCCGTTATCGAGCGTTCCGCTGACTGCGATTTGGTCGGCAGTATTCATGGGAACCTCTTCGGAGGTTTCGATCATTCGGGATGATTTCCGGCGGATGGTGAGGTTGGCGGTGATTGTTCGGAACGTCG
>JBGAIN010000335.1:0-2510 GCA_044225505.1 Limisphaerales bacterium | reverse complement strand
GCAGTGCCATGGACAGCACGCCGTGATCCCAGTGGAATCCCAGTCCAATCCCAGTCATATCCCATTCACGAGTGGGATAGGACTGGGATTGGAGCGGGGTTCGAGTGGGATTGATCCGTTCAGAACCCTATGAGAACAGGATGAGACCCCTATGAGAACAGGATCGTGATCCTGGTCTCATCCTGTTCCCATGCTGTTCTGAACCGGTCGTGAGCGAAGGAGAACCAATTCTCGTTTTGGGATTGCACCTCTTTGTTGACACAGAGCGTCAGCGGCAGACAAGAAGGAGGGCATGCCCAAGTAACTTCGTCTCGAATATACGGGTGCGATTCATCCCTGGATCAACCGCGGCAACCCTCTAGCACTTTCGTCCCATTGCTCCCTGGCGACGGGCAGAGTATCAACATCGGCAGTCGAACCTCACCAGGTTCTCGAACGCAAACAGTTGAATCCATGAAGATGACTCATTCGACATTAGGACTGGCGTTATTGCTGGCCCTTAAGCTTGTTTCCTCGACCTTCGCGGCAGACCCAGCCCACGACAATCAACCCGCTTTCCAGGCTCTCATCCGCGCAGGAGATCGAACTCAACTGGAGCGCTGGCTCGATGCGGCGCCAAAGAGCGACCCGCGCGACGAGTTCGGAAACACGCCGTTGATGCTGGCCGCCGTTTATAGCGACCTGAGCAGCATGCAGCTCCTGATCGAGCGTGGCGCCGACGTGCATGCCACGAATTTCGCGGGTGCCGATGCGCTAATGCGCGCCGCGTCCGACGCTGACAAAGCCGCACTTTTGTTAAAACACGGAGCGAAGGCCAAAACCCGCTCGGTTCTTGGCAATACCGCCCTGATGCTGGCGGCACGGACAGCGAACTCGCATCGGACCGTGGAAATGCTGCTAGAACATGGAGCTGATCCAGCTGCGACCAACAACTGGGGAGCCACGGCCCTCATGGCAGCGGCCGCGGGCGGAGATGTCGAAAGCGTGCGATTGCTCCTCCGCCACGGTTCCGCCGTAAATGCGCAGCCTGGAGCTAGCCACGAGTCATTTGTCCTGGGCGGAGGCCGCAGTGCTTTGATGTGGGCAGCGTTCCGAGGCGATACGACGACGATCAACGTTTTGCTCGATGCTGGAGCGGACGTTAATGGTGTGGGCCTCTTGGGAACCCCCCTTTCTCAAGCTGCGTGGGCCGACCAAACGGAAGCAGCCCGAGTCCTGATCGCCCGCGGGGCTGGTGTGAATCTCGCCGGGTCCATGGACGGGTATGCACCTTTACATTGGGCGGCATCCACGGAACAACAGAATCCAGAGCTCGTGCGTTTGTTGATCGGCAAGGGTGCGAACCCGAATCTCGGCGGTGGTGAAAATGTCGACGCATTTCGCGGCACACCGCAAACGCCTCTCATGCTTGCGCGTCGCCGGGGAAACGCTCCCGTCTTGGAAGCACTGCGTAACGCCGGGGCAACCAACGAAACGCCAGATCGAGTTCGTGCCGCCCAAGCCAGTTCTCGCGAACTGCCTGCCGGTGCCGACGCCGACGCAGTCATGGCGGCAATCAATCGCGCGATTCCTCTCCTTCAACAGACTTCTCTGGCGTCGAAAGAAGCGTTTGTTCGTCATCAGACACGCCAAGACTGTGTGTCCTGCCACCAACAATTCCTTCCCATGGCGGCTCTTGGGTCCGCCAAACTCATCCGTGGCACGGTTGATCTCGCGTCCGAGCAACGTCTTATCCGTATGGTCCAGACCGGCGAGTTAAAGAATGCGGAAGTCGATTGGGAAGCCCTGTTTCATCCGGACCCTGTAAACACCAAAGGCTATGCGCTGCTCGCGTATGCCGCGGAGAAGCTCCCTGCCGATGCCAACACCGATTCGTGGGTGCACCACCTGGCAGCAATTCAAGGCAAAGATGGCCAATGGTACAATAACTTGCCGCGCCCGCCCATGCAGAGTAGCGATATTGGCGCGACCGCTTTGGCCATTCACGCTTTGACGCATTATCCCCTGCCCGGTCGCGGAGCCGAGATGAAAGCCCGCGTCGATCGCGCACGCGGCTGGCTTTGGACCGTTCGGCCGAACAATACTGAGGAACAAGTGTATCAAATCCTCGGTCTCTCCTGGGCCGGTGAAGCTCAGGCAAAACTGGTGCCCTTGGCGGAGGCGCTGGCCAACGATCAACGTTCAAACGGCGGTTGGTCACAGCTGCCGGGGCTTGCCCCGGATGCTTACGCTACCGCCCAGGCACTTTATACTCTCCAGCGCACCGCCGATCCCAAGCGGTTCGAGGCGACCCTGGAGAACGGCAAGCGCTTTCTGATCAGCGAGCAGTTGGACGACGGAACCTGGCATGTCCGCCGCCGCGCCTTTCCGTTTCAACCGACCATGGATAGCGGGTTTCCGCACGGGCGTGATTCGTGGATCTCCGCCGCGGCTTCCAGTTGGGCGGTCATGGCATTGAGCACTTCTCTAGACGGAAACCACTTAGCCGCGACTCGCTAGTGTGGTGACCG
>JBGAIN010000154.1:0-19749 GCA_044225505.1 Limisphaerales bacterium | reverse complement strand
ATAATCGGCCCGCGCCAGTAGTCTCCATCTCTTCTGGATGGATTCGTCCACAGTAAGTGGAACTGAAAAGCGTTCTTAGGTAACTCGAGGAAGACTCGCAAACCGGGGCTGGATGGCGTCATCTCGTTGTGCGGAGGATTAAATTTCTCCGGACCTGTCGTCTACTCAGGTTCGGGCGACCGCCGAAGGAACTATGGAGCGTAGCTTCACCGTTAGCGCTCCGCCGGTAGGACTTGCACGACGGAGTGCTTTTTCGCCTCGATTTTCTGCAACCTTGGTGCATAGAGGAGCCAGATAGCGTCCGAACCCTGCCAGGATTTACTAACTCCGACCGCCCAAACGCTCCGGTCGGGCGAAAGAAGAACTGACCCGGCGCGCTTTAAGTCAGTCCGGAAGGTGAACAGCTCTTGCTGATTTTCAATGCTCCACAGGTTAATCACTGGATCCCAGCTGCACGAGGCCAGGAACGCTCCGTCACTCGAAAATGCAGCAGCTCCAACTCCGGCCATAAAAGGTGCCGTAAAATGGGTCAGACCCGGAGAATGCAAGATGTTCGTTGAGGCGCGGAGGGAGGCAGGGGGGAGCCACTGGCAACGGCTAGGAAGTCGGAGGTGCCGTATCCAGGATCGATCTGCCCCTTGATGAGCTCGAGGGAATCGACCGAACAAATCGTGGTCAATGGCATGAAGTGGTTTGGGGGGATAGGAGGATTTTCGAAGACAGTGGAATGGCGTCGAAGGGATCAGTCTCGCAGAATGCAATCTAGATGTTGACGCTTGAGGCGAGGTAGCGGCAGGTCCTTGGAATGGCGTGGAAACTGGAGGGCAGTATCCTCAGCGGACGATCTAAAGCGTTGCCGGTGGACGGGAGCGGGAACCGATACTTGAGAATGGCTTGTGATGACAGGCCCTGGCCATGAATCGCCGATTCCTGGATGATGGGCGCAGTTGGCCACGCGGCCGGCTGTGTCCGGGAGTGGCTCAAGCCATCGTGAGGCACTTTGGCTGAACATCGAACATGCGTATTTTCGGGACTGACTTCTTTCCACGGCGTGATCAATGAGTTAGTGGCCGTGTTGGCCAGGGACCAATTTCCAGCGCGGCCGGGCCGACGTGAACCCGGTGCCGTAAAAAGACGTCCGAAGCCCTTCCCATTATTGACTAAACATCGCCATCGCTTTAAGGAAATTGCGATCACGGTCATGAGTAAGAAACGCGAAAAGGAAAAGGCGGGATTCGTCCTTACCCACGGAGCACTGAAAACAGGTGTTGCATCTCTTCGTCCATCTGGGCCGGATCGTTGATGGTGGCGGCGACCGCATCCTTCACCAGATCCCGATAGCGGTGGCGCAGCCGATGGACCGAAACACTGATTGCGCCGGTGGTGAGCCCGAGTTGGTCCGCAATAGCAGCGTACTCACCAGCCTCGGCTTCACGGGAGAGAAACGGATTCAATAATTCGAACAAGCGGGTTTTTCCGTTGATCGTTGTTTCTTCACCCAGGTGGGTCAGGGCGTTTTCCAGAAGCATGAGCGCCCAGCGTCGCTCAAAAAGAGTTTCAGGAGTGTCGCTGGTCACGGGTTCGGCCGAGTACCGCGACTCGTTGGCCTGGCCTTCGAGAGAAACCGCCGGACCCACCCCTCCGCGCCTGGCGGCGCACTTGAAATCATAGGCGTTGGCGAGGAAACGCGTGAGGGCCATCAGCAAGAATGAGCGAAGCCGTCCTTTTTCCGGTTTGATTTCCGCCAGCCAGTTCTTCTCGAGGAGGCGCGCGAAGAATTCCTGCGTCAAGTCCTGGGCGTCTTCCGGGCCATGCCCGCGCCGGCGGACGTACGAATAGAGAGGAAACCAATACGTGCGGCAGAGGCGTTCCAGAGCGTTGCGTTGCTCTTCACCCGACTGCGCAGCCGCGAAGACAGTCCGCCACTGGGTCGTGACAAATTGCCGAGGCATCGCACTGGAATCCAGAATGTCAGTTCTGGAGTCGTTCACATCGGGATGCTAAACGGGCGCGAGCCCGCGAGCCACCTGAAAAAATGATGCTTCGCCCAGGTGGCCGACTCGATTTTCTTCGATTCTTTGTAATACTCGCCGGCCGTTGCTTAATTACTCGCTGTGAAGAGACATTCGGCTTCTGCACGTTCCTGCGCCATTCGCCCCGCTCGGCGGACATGGATGGCGTATTTATTGACCCTGAGGTGGGCGGTTGGATTACAGGCCGGAGGACTGCCCGAGCCCGATCTGGTCCTCTACGGGATCATCCGCGATGTCAGCGGCGGACTGAATGTGCGGCTCACGGCAGGCAGGCTGAACTGGACCTTCCAACCCGCAGGGGGTGGGAAGTCAATCACGGCAATTGCCACCATCACCAACATCAACAATCAGTTCTCGTACGTGGCAAGAGTTCCTTGCGAGAAGCAAATCAATGGATTTGCGCCTGCGGACGGGACACTGACGCTGGGAAGCTCCTATGACCGCTCCCGGGTTTTGGTCGATACGCATCCGGCGACCTTTGTTCAATCGAGTCAGCAAAACCTCGCCCTGGCCTTAAGCGACCGTGGCCGAATCGAACGAGTTGATCTGCAGGTTTCAATTGGAGGTTCGGGACTGTTGCCCGACAGCTGGCAAACTCAGTATTTCGGCCGCACGGGAATTGATCCGTTCGCAGACCCTGACGGCGATGGGCTGGACAATCTCGGAGAGTTTCGCGCGGGGACGAATCCGCTGGATGGCGATTCGGTCTTCGAGATTGGCATTGCTGAGAATGCATCGGGAGGACCACGTCTGGAGTGGACCAGTGTTGCTGGTGTTGTCTACACGTTGCACAGGTCGAAAAGCCTCTCGACCGGCTTTCAGGATCTGGCGGTGAATATCCCGGCCACTCCGCCAGTAAATACCTATCAGGACACGACGACGGCCGGTCCGGGACCTTACTTTTACCGCGTTTTGATCAAGTAAGTTCTGCACTAAAGGAGCATATGATTCGTCGTTTTTCTGTTGGCCTGATCATTCTCGTCCTCGGCTGCGGGACCGTGCCTCTTCTCGGGCAGTGGGCGACCCAGACGATTCCGCTCCAACCTGGCTGGAGTGCGGTTTACCTGGAGGTGCAGCCTGAGCCAAACGACTGCGACAGTATTTTCAAAGGGATGCCCATCGAGAGCGTTTGGGCGTGGAACCAGCGTTTTTCACCTGTCCAATTTATTCAGGACCCCAACGAATTGCTTCCCGGCCAGCCTAATTGGCTGACTTATTTGCCCGCCGATCACACCGCCCGCGAAACGCGCAACCTGTTTACCCTTCGCGGTGGGCAAACTTATCTGGTTAAGCTTAAGAACGGCGTGGGAGCGACGACGTGGAATCTGTCCGGCCAGCCGGTGGTTAGCTCGGCGCGTTGGCTGGCGGATTCGTTCAACCTCGTGGGTTTTTCTGTGGGTGGAAATAACCTGCCTAACTTCCAAGCCTTTTTTGCGGGCTCTCCCGCTCATGCTGGAAAGCCCGCGTATTGGCTGAGTGCCGCCGGCCAATGGGAATTGATTTCCAACCCGGCCACGACCGTCCTGAGCAGTGGGATGGCCTATTGGATCTATTGCGAGGGCCACTCCACTTACACTGGTCCAGTGCAACTCCAATTGGAGCAGCGGGACGGATTGAGGTACGGCCGGCTCCTCATCGAGCAGACACTGCGAATCAAGAACACCTCCCCCTCTCCGGCGTCATTCACGGTGCGGCCAATTGCTTCGGGCAACCCCGCCGATAGCAGGTCTCCTGCTCTGGCTGGAGCTGTGCCCCTTTCCTATTTTCGGCAGAACGCTGCCCAAGGTGAGTTCAGCTGGATTCCATTGACTGGCGCGCTGCAGCAGACCGCCATCGCGCCCGGAGAAGAATGGATTTTGAGACTCGAAGTGAATCGGAATCTGATGCCTGAGTTTGTTCCTTCGGCGAATTCCAATGGGGCGCTCTATCAAAGTTTGTTGGAAGTCTCGAACGGCGCGGGTTTCAGGCAGTTGGTTCCGGTCAGCGCGGAAGGGCTTAAGACGTACGCCGCTAGAGCTTCGAGGGCTTCGCTCCAAGGCTCGTCTCAAAGCAATCCGGCCGCGACGCCTCATCCGCGAGCCGGCTTGTGGGTCGGGACAGCAGCGATACAAAAGGTCAATCAACCGGCCAGCATTGCCACAGCTGATTTGCCCAGTGCCACAGCTTCGCCTCTTCAATTTCGAGTGATTCTGCACGTGGATAACGCCGGCAAGGTGCAATTGCTGCAGAAGGTGCTGCAAATGTTTAAACCAGGAACGTTGAAAGCCAATCCCGACGATCCCTCGCTGAAAATCGTCGATCAGCCGGGCCGCTTTGTTTTGGTGACGGACGACGCGCTGATTCCGCGATTCTCGGGAGCAACCCTGCGGGATGGCCAGGCGGTGGCGCGACGAATAAGTTCACCGGCCTTTGGTTTTGCCAAGCCGGTGGAGTTGACTGGTGCGGGGAGCTTCGGCGCCGGTAAACTCACCTGCCAGGTCAGGATTGACTTTGACGATCCACTCAACCCGTTCAAACACCGGTACCATCCGGATCACGACAACCTGGACGATCGCTTTGAACGCAAGGTCCCGGAAGGAATCGAGTCGTTTACTATCACCCGCCGAATCGAACTCGAGTTCACTGCAGCTGATCCTGACCAACTCGCCGTTGCCGGTTGGGGCGACAACCAATTGGGCGGGATTTATCGGGAAACGATCACCGGGCTGCACGCTA
The DNA here is from genome assembly GCA_044225505.1 of Limisphaerales bacterium. Classification (GTDB taxonomy): domain Bacteria; phylum Verrucomicrobiota; class Verrucomicrobiia; order Limisphaerales; family SIBE01; genus JAXMHN01. The sequence continues at coordinate 15,001 of JBGAIN010000154.1, read as the reverse complement.
AAACCATCTACGCCTTAGGAAGCTTTCGTTTAACCCAAGCCTCACGGATCGGTGTCTTGAATGACGGGCTTTAGGTCGATTCGCAAGCGCAATACTCAGTCAACTGACAGCCAAAATGAAAAAAGAAATACTCCTTCTCGTGGCGCTGTTCGCACTTGTCGGTGTGGATCGCGCCGGGGTCCTCGGACAAACGATCACCCAGCTGATCAATTACCAAGGGCAATTGCTGGATGCGGCTGGCAACCCGATGCCAACCAACGATTATGAGCTCGAGATTAATCTCTATGCTGTCGAATCCGGTGGTGCCCCCGTATGGGGCCCGCAAAAGTTCAATGGACAGAGCGGTCCCGGACTGGGGCCAAAGGTGCCCGTTGTGCAAGGGCGTTTCAACCTGGTCCTCGGTCCGAAAGACACTTCTGGCAAGGATCTCGGTGCTGTTTTCGCCGCGAACGGTTCAGTCTTCCTCGAGTTGAAGGTGGGTGATGGCAGTCCGATCGTTCCCCGGCAGCAGATGCTGGCGGCGCCCTACGCATTTCAAGCGCTCACCGCCGCTGGTTTGAAAGGTGATCTCATCCAAGCTGACGGTTACTTAGGCATCGGCACCCCCCCCTCCACCAGTTATCGGCTGGATCTCCTTGGCGGAGCGGTTTTTCGGACGGGCGGGAGCGGGGGAAGCATCGCCTTCGGCAGCCCCAATGCCGAAACGGGATTGACAATGGGAATCGTCAACCGAGCCGACGTTAGATTCGATGACTCAACGCTGAAACTGATTGCCATGACGGGACGATTACCCCGAGGGCCAGAACAGGGAATCGCCATTGCAACTTCCGGCAATGTCGGGATCGGCACGGCTACTCCGGGATACAAGCTCCACGTCATCGGCAGCATTCGCGCCAGCGGGACGATCAATTCCGATTCAGACGTCAACGCCAAGGCCGACTTCACCCCGGTGGATACTGCGTCCATTCTCGAAAGGGTGGCGAAGTTGCCCATTCAACAGTGGCGTTTCAAGGCCGAAGAGGCCGGGGTGAAACATGTCGGCCCGATGGCGCAAGATTTTCGGGCCGCGTTTGGTCTCGGAAACGTTTCGACGGCCATAGCGACCGTCGATGCTGACGGGGTCGCGTTGGCGGCCATCCAAGGACTACATCAGATTGTCCAGGAGCGAGACTTGGAGATTCAGGACTTAAAGCGCGCCATGGCCGAGTTGAAGGCGCAAGTGGACCGCATCGTCATCCGGCAGGGCGCGGAAGCACGAGCCGGTCAAGAATGACGCGCAGCCGTCCGAGCATTCGCTCCTTTTACCAGCCAAAACCATGAACTCTCCTAAAAGCGGGCGGCTCCTGTCCACGCGCAGGCCCCACTGGAACGTCGTCGGCCTGCTGCTCATAGGATGGCTGCCGATCCTTTCGGCCAGAGCTCAGCAGGCCGATTCACTCGCACCTTTCCTGTATCAGAATCAGATTTATAACCCTGCGCCAAGCGCAGTCCCGGGGTTGACCGGTTCGCCCCAGCCCAAGAGTATGGCTCTTTACAGTGGAAATGTCGGGGCTGCTGGCGCCGTGGTTACTCCGAACAACGGCACTTACTATCTCGTCCAATCCAGCTTCGCACAGCCTGTGGCCGAACCACGTCAGGCCGATTTCCTCTTCGGCGAGGAAATCATTCCGGACGCAGCCCTGCAGGCGGATCTGAGCAAAGCGCCGCTGATCAATCCTGGGGTGAAAGCCTTCTACCTGCCCGATGTCAAAAAGGTCTTTGCGAACGAAGCTGGCTTTGTCGAAATCACTTGGAAAAAGGCGGATAGCAGTCCCATTGGCCCGGTCAAATACCTGATTGACGGGCGCCCATTCAGCGATCCGGTGGGGATCTATCACACACACAATCCCAGCCCGGATCCTGGCTCCGATTTCAAGGCCAACCCCCTTCCGGTTCCACAGACCAAAGCGCCCATCGTAAATATCTCTGAGATCCAGCAGACGTTCCATTGGAATACGGCTCTGCCCAATGATCCCGTGCCATACCTGATCCGGACCCCAAACGGCAGTCTCTACGCCAAAGACAAAACCGGGCTTCTCTTGGTCGAGTTTCGCCAAAACGGGCAATTCCTTGGGATCGAGATCGTCGCGCTCCGTTCAAATCTGGTCCCCGATGGAACGCCCAACCAAGTTGACCTCGGCTCTCAAATCTTGCCCTTTGTCGTTCCCGCCGCCCCGGCGCCTCCTGTCGTCATCCGCGGTTTGGGGACCGGATCGCCTGAATCCCAGTTCCTTTACCTGCATGCCAAGCAGCCTTCGCCCCAGTCCGGTTTTCTCTATGCGATACGCAAAACCGCCAATCCAGAAGACATCGAGATATACTGGATGAAACGCGGCATAGCCAATGTGGTTTGGCCGTATGAATTGCACCGCTATACAGCCGCCTGGCCCACTACTCCCGCAAAGTATCAAAAGTATGTCCGCAGCCAAGGCACTGTGATAGGGCCGGACGTCAAAATTCCTGCGGGAAAGGCCGCAACCCTGATGCCCTTCCAGGAGCCCGCCGGTCACGCCAACCAAGTGGCAAACAACTCATTTTCCACAACGCAAGCGGGATGGTCGTTGCTCAAGTATGACGAAGGCGACGCCGTCGCTTTCCAAGTGGTGCGATCTCTGTTCCACGATGATGCGGCCGTTCAATCTTCCAGCCCGGGTCTGCAGGCTATCGCCATCAACAACTGGAACATCGGCACTGAAATAGTCGAGCCGAGCCACGCCGGACCGCGCGCCGGATACATTCACTATCCGGAAGGCAACCGATACGATTGGGAGGTTTACGACGGCGATTCTCAAGATCCGGCGGAGTTCACCACTAAACAGATTTTCGCGGTCAACAAGGGAATTCTGGAGGTGTGGTGGTCCAACGTGAATCAAGGGGTGCAATGGCCATCCTACGTCAAGCGGTATAACGCTGTCTGGCCGTCTGATCCCAGCAAAATCATCATCGCCAGCTTGAAAGGCGGCGGTCCGATCGACCCGCTCACGCAAAAGGATTATCGAATATACTTTCAGAATAATCCTGGTCTCGCCGGGTTCAATCCGAACGACGAGCACGCTCTGATTCGCGACGGAGGCCAAGGCGAATCCGTTTTTGCCTTGCGCGATGATTTGGGCTCGGCCTCTACTTCCGAACCTTATGCGTTGCTCAAGTATCGAGATCCTGCGGCCGCATTGAAGTGGAAGTACATCGTTTATAAGGTGATCGCGGAGGAAGCGCCCTTCTTTTTCAATTATCCAGGGGTGGCTGGGACGTTGGTGCAACCGCCCTTTCCTCTCAGTCTGTTTCAGGCATGCCCGGCTTCCAGCGGCGTTTCCGGACCTTATTGGCGCGACCGAAAGCTCAACTTCTGGGCGCGCGCGGCGGGCAACGATGGCGGCCCGGCAGAAATCGTCATGCGCTACTTTTACCCCGTCCAGATCGGCTTTTTCTTCCCGGAAGCTCAACAGCCGTCGGTCGGAGCGTGCGTTCCCTGGCTGGATCGGAGACCTGGCGGAACGCGGGAGATTCCGACCGACATCAACTACACCATCAGTTGGCCGGTTACACCGGAGTTGCGTGTGGCCGAAACGCTGGTTAAAGCGAAGTTCGGTTTGCCGGACATCAGCCTGCAGACGAGTGTAGAGATCATCTATCAGCAAGCCTCGGAGCTGGGCCAGGGAACCAGTGTCAAGTTGATCGATCCCACTCGGGAGTATCAGGTGGATCTAAGCCAGCTTCCGGGCGACCTTGCCACTGTCACGGAGAAAGGCTTGAGACTCTTCCCGACACTTCCGCCCCACTTGCGCAAGCGCGTCTCGTACGACCCGGTGAATCATAAGCTGAAGTTCAAAGGCGGGTTTGTGGAACCGCCCGCTGGGGAATATTACCTTCTCCTGAACGTCCTCACGGCTCGCGACAGGGCCATCCTCTCGGGTTTGAGCACGGATTCCACTTTTCAAGCAGCCGTTACGGCACTCGGGGCTCTGACCGCAACGGTCACCGAAGTCCCACCTGATTCTAAAGGCTTTGATTCACTGGCCCTGACCGCAGGCTTCGCGCAGAGGACCGGATATGTCACCCTCGCATTTGCCAACAGCAACGACCTGAGTGCCCCAGCTGAGCCCATTAGTTTGGCGGTCATTCGCGTGACCTGTCCGACCTATCAGGGTGAGATTAAAGTCATCGAATCGGACAATCCTTTCGATGAGAAACTCACCCTCCGTCATAGTGGTGATTTTGCGGGGCGGGCGGATGCCTACGTCTTTGAATGGCGCACGCGCCCGCCCGTGGACGGTCTTCCCCCGACTAATCCACCCGACCAGTGGGCGGTTTTTAGCCCGAAACCCGCCACGGGTGAGGGTGCACTTGATATCACGATTGAGGGGCCTGGTCTATTCACTTTGACCGACAACTACTTCATCTGCCGCTATCGGCCGCTGCCCTCGGCGCGATCGGGCGCGGCGCCCTTATGCGCGGTTGCGAATAATACCGAGGGCTGGAGCGCCTGGACGTCCCCCATGCTGGCCGAAGGCTGGATTAAGCGTGTGCTGCGCGGCATCAATCCTTTTGAACAGAAATTCAAGTCGTATCAGGACAACCAGGTTAACACGATCGTCAGCATGATCAGCCAGGCAGGCCCGCCATTCGTCGGCGCTGTGCCTCTGAATCAGGAAGCGGCTAACAGACTCGGACTGATCGAGGTGTACGAAACCGTCCTCCGCCGGGGAATGAGTTTGAGCGTCAACGGGTTGCCGGCCGTCAACTATGGACCAGCGAATGACGCATTGTTATTGGCGGCCGGGCGGCTGGCCGACCTGTTTGTACTTTTAGGGAACGAGGCTTACGCGGATGCCGCGGATCCGACAATAGCATTCGGCACAGACGATCGCGTTTACGGCTCCCAGGCGACTTCCATCCACTGCTTCATGAATCAGACCGCTACTTTGATCGAGGAGGAACTTGCACTCCTGCGGGGCCGCGACAACTCCAAGCTGCCCCTGATCACGACGTATCCATTTTACAACCGTCTCATATGGAATTTCACCAGCGACATCAACGGCGGCGAAGTCGCCTATGCGCTCAACTATAACATTCGCAACGAAAGCGGGGATGTATCCGGCACTATCGACGAAGCGGATGCCAAGGTGCTCTATCCCCAGGGCCACGGCGATGCTTGGGGTTCCTATCTGACCGGGATCAAGAATTACTACCGTCTGCTGCGGAATCCCAACTTCACCTGGGTGCCACGCATTGAGGCCGTGCTCGTCGGCGGTGTGCCTGTTTCGGTGGACTTTCTGGACGAAAGGAAATTTGCCGCTGCCGCCGCTGCGCTGGCCAAGACGGGCGCCGAAATTGTCAGTCTCACTTACAGAAGCGCATATGTCGAGGACCCGGAAGGGCAATGGCAAGGCTATCAGGATGCCCAAGAAGACCGGGCTTGGGGGCTCGCCGAATGGGGCAGCCGCGCTGGCCAGGGCTCCTATTTTGATTGGTTGGTGGCCAATGCGCTTCTTCCGGAAAAAGACTTGAATCCGAGCCACACGGGCATCCAAAAAGTTGACCGCACCACTGTAACGGAGCTGCGCGACATCGCAGCCGCTTATACCGATATTGAGTCCAAGGTAGATATGGCTGACGCAGGCTTAAACCCGCTCGGCTTAGCCAAGAACGTCGTCCCGTTTGACATCGATCCCAATCAGGTTGCCCAGGGAAAGACTCACTTCGAACAGACCTATGAACGGGCCGTCCGGGCGATGAACAATGCCATTGCCGTCTTTAACCATGCCAATAACTCCACGCAGTTGCTGCGCCGGCAAGCGGATAGTGTCTCTGAATTTCAAAAAGCCGTCGTTGAACACGAAGCGGACTTTCAAAGCCGGTTGATCGAGATTTTCGGATATCCCTACCCGGACGATATCGGGCCGACGGGAACCTATCCCAGTGGCTATGACGGGCCGGACATATACCATTATGACTACGTCGATCGCACCGAACTCATGGGTGAGAATTCGCCCCCGACGCAGCAATTCACGGCGATCTTTCGGGATTACCAGGTCCTCGTCGGTGGCGACGTCTCTTCGAATCCCAAAGGAGTCATTTTCGAGGTTGCCTCTGACGGCCTCGGCCTGATCAAGCCGGCCGCGTGGACCCAGAAACGCAGGGCGCCCGGAGAGATTCAACAGACCCGCTCCGAACTGCTTCAAGGGCGAGCCCGATTTCAAAAAGCCCTGCGTGAATATGACAACCACATCCAAACGATCCAAGAGACTGCCGACCTGATCGAGTCTCAATATGATGTGAATGCGGAAACCATTAAGATCCTGTACAAGACCAAGGCTGAACAGGAAGACTTGAACGCGATGATCAGGCGTTCCGCTCAATTGCAACAACGCTGGTCGTTCTGGGCCAAAGCCGTCCAAATTGCCGGTGAAGCCGCCTCGGAATCCATTACGAAAGTGCAGGGATTTGCAAACGACTTCACCGCACCGATTCGCGGTGGCATCAAATTGGTGGCAGGTGTCGCCGGGTCTTTGATGCAAGATGCGGCTGACGATGAAGGGCGCGAGCAACTGGGATATCAGCATGCCAAAGAGAGTGCAGCTGCCCAGCAAAGCATCGAACTGACTGATCTGAGCAACACACAGGCGATCAAAGGAGAAATCGCCAAGTTGCGGCAACTCGTCCGGCAGGAAGCCATTCTGCGTCTGGAAATCTTTACCCTTCAAGAAGCCCTGCAACAAGCGATCAGCAAACAAATGTCCGTCTTAAGCCGGGGACAACGGCTGCTGGAGGACCGGCTTCGCTTTCGCGCCCAAACCGCCACTCAGGTCCAGTCCTATCGCTACAAGGACATGGCCTTCAGAATCTTTCGCAATGACGCCCTGCAAAAGTACCGCGCTCAGTTCGACCTCGCCGCCATGTATGTGTACCTGTCAGCGCGGGCCTACGATTTTGAAACCAACCTCGGAGACAATGATTCGCGCGGGCCGGGAGTCAATTTCTTGACGAGCATCATCCGTTCGAGGTCGCTTGGGCTCGTTGAAGGCGGGCAACCGCATACCGGCGCTGGACGAGGCGACGCCGGGCTTGCCGATCCCATGGCTCGCATGATTACGAACTGGGACCTGGTTCTCAAGGGACAACTCGGGTTTAACAATCCCCAAACTGAGACTGGCCGCTTTTCTCTGCGCTCGGAGCTGTTCCGGATTCAACCCGGAGCGGAAGGAAGCAAGCTGTGGCGGGAAGAACTCCAGCGGAACATCGTTGACAATCTGCTGGATTTCCAGGAATTCAAGCGATACTGCATTCCCTTTCAACCTCAGCAAGCGGTCGAGCCGGCGATAGTCATTCCGTTCTCCACCACCATCAATTTCGGCCAGAATTTCTTCGGTTGGCCCGCGGGTGGAGGCGACAACGACTACGACTCAACCCATTTCGCCACGAAGATTCGCACGGTGGGTGTCTGGTTCGCCAATTACAACAATCTGGGGGCGGGCATGATCAACACTCCGCGCGTGTATCTCGTGCCTGTCGGCAATGACGTGCTTCGTTCGCCCACCGGTAATGCGGGCACGATTCGCGAGTGGAAGATTTTGGATCAAAAACTGCCGGTGCCCTTTCCACTCAGTGAAGGGGCCTTGAGTAACCCACGTTGGATTCCGACGAACGACACACTATCCGATGAACTCGGGGACATTCGGCAGTTCGCCCGCTTTCGGGCTTATCATGACAGCGGGAGTTTCGATCCTGCTCAAACGATTAGCGACAGCCGGTTGATTGGCCGGTCCGTGTGGAACACACGCTGGCTGTTAATCATTCCTGGCGGCACGCTCCACAACGACCGCGTCGAAGGGATTCAGCGCTTCATCAATGGCACGCTGCTGCCAAACGGGCAGCGTGATGGCAATGGCGTCCTGGATATCAGGATCTTCTTCCAAACATATGCGTACTCGGGAAATTAAGTGACAGCGGTGAAAAGGCGATTTGAGTCGTACTGCTGCCTGATCGTTTTCCTTGTTGAGCTTGTGGCTCAGGGCGCCGATAAGAATGGTGTTTCACCGTCGGCCATCTCGTTGCCCAAAGGACCCGGTTCGATCGAAGGATTAGGCGAGTCCTTTCAGCCCACACTTAATACGGGAACGGCATGCTATGGCATTGGCCTAAGTTTGCCGCCCGGCACTGCTGGACATCAGCCCACCCTTAAGCTGCGTTACGAGGGCGGCGGCGGGAACGGCGCCGTTGGTTACGGTTGGTCGTTGCCCGTGCCTATGATCCAACGCCGTTCCGATCGGGGTATTCCTCTGTACGGCCAGGATCTTGGCCTGGATCGTTCCGACCGGTTCATCAACGAGACGAAGGAAGAGTTGGTCCCGCAGGCGGATGGCTTTTACTTCTGCGAAAACGAAGGTGCGTTCGTCCGATACCGGCAAGTGAGCGACCATTGGGAAGGCACCTTGCCTGACGGAACGAGACTGGATTTCGGTCTCACCTCCAGTGCCCGAATTGAAGACGCCGCCACCGGCCGAATCTTTGGCTGGTTGCTCGAGAAAGAAACCGACACGCGCGGCAATACCATCCGCTATGAGTACCGCTCGTTTGACGGTGATCAGAACCTAAACCAGAAATTCCTCCACCGCATCAGCTACGGTCCGGGAGTGCCTCCATGGGCGAGCTTCCATTTCGTGGTTTTCGAGTATGAAGACCGGTCCGATTGGTTCGAGGATTGCCGATCGGGCTTCGTGGTGCGCTGTGGCAAGCGCATGCGCCAGGTCCTGACCGGCACCCAAGGAGTGGACTTGCCAGGCCACTTCAAAGGCGATTGGAATGGTGATGGCCAGCCCGATCTCCTCAACCATCGCTATGAACTCGGTTACTTGAAGTACGCCGGCACGAACACACATTGGTCCTTGCTCGCCAGCGTGCAGATTGTGGGCTCCGACGGAGTCAGCCGTCTGCCGCCCACCACTCTGGGCTATGCCGTCTGCAACCCCCCAGCAACGTTATCCGCCAGCGGCCAAGCCTTGGGCGGCACCAATGAACCCGCGTCGGTGATGGATAATGAGTTTGTGGAGTTGGCCGACGTAAACGGCGATGGGTTGCCAGACCTGATTCGAACATTCGCCGGTGATCTGCCTCACCAGGCCTTCTTGAACAAAGGGATTATCAAGAGCGCCCGAGCTGTACAATGGCAGTCTGCCCTCGAGTTCAAGGGGGACCCACGCGCGTGGAGCGTCAATCTGCAATCGGCCCTGGCCGTGGCCCACCTGGCGGACATGAACGGAGATGGCCTGGCGGATCTGGTCGTCAAATCGGCCGCTGAGGATGTGTTCTTCTTCGCTAATCAGGGAAATCTCAGCTGGGCTGAGCGCCAGAGGATGGCTGCTCCAGATGCTTCGCCGCCCAGTCCTTTCGGTGTCGCCGGGGTTCGAACCGCGGATCTGGACTTCGACAAACGTATGGACGTCATCCAAAGTCTCAGCGTCGGCGGCGGTTTCGCTTACCGCATTTGGTTCAACCTGGGCGATTCACGTTATGCTCCCAGTCTCACGGTGGAACCTCCCGGCGCTTTCGATCTGGCAGATCCGGCTGTGCAAATCGGCGATTTCAACGGAGATCGCTTGCCGGACCTCATCCGTTTGGAATCTGAACGCCTACAGGTAAAGGCAGGCCTCGGGTACGGCCGCTTTGCCGAAGCCGTCTCCGTGCCGTGGCCCGGCATGACACCGAGCCCTGAGCAACTTCGCCGGGCTAAGCTGACCGATGTCACCGGCGATGGCATGGTCGACATCGTCTTGGAACGCGCCGCGCCGGGTCAACTCTGGTATTGGATTAACCGCGGCAATTACCAGTTGGGCCCGAGAAACGAGATTGTCGACATGCCCTTGGTCATCGGGCAACGGGCCGTCGTCCGGTGGGCTGATATGAATGGCAATGGCACGACCGACCTCGTCTATGCGGATGCGGCTTCCGAACCGCGGCTGCAAACGATCGACCTGGGCGAGATTATCAACTGCGGGGCGACACCCAACATCCTCAACTCGATCGCCAATGGACTCGGCCGAGTGACGACGATGGGATACCGCAGCTCGATCGAGTTTCGGCTGGAAGATGAAGCGGCAGGCCAGCCCTGGCCGAACATTGTGCCATTCGCGATTCCGGTGGTGGCCTCCGTTCGAACCGCTGATTCTTTGGGACATGAATACCGGACCGAATACCGGTACCATGATGGGTACTACGACCCCAAACAAAAACAGTTCCGCGGTTTTGCCAGGGTTGAACAGATCGATGTGGGCGACGCCACCGCGCCTACGTTAGTCACGCGTTCGTTCTTTGACACTGGCAGCGCGCATGAGCCGATGAAAGGCAAGTTGCTCCGCCAGATGGCCGAGGAAGAGGACGGAGGCGTTTATTGGGATGCGTCGACGACTTGGACGGTGCCCCCTGTGATCCTGAAGACAGGAACCAACGGCCAGACCGTTAAGTTTGTCCATCCATTGGCCAGCTCGAAAGTCAGCAAAGAACTCGGTCAAGGCGTTGAACGCCTGACCGAGACCGAGTCCAGCTATGACCAATTCGGAAACCAGACCTTGAGCGTGGACTACGGCATTGTCGAAAACGGGGATCGCTCGGCCTTCAATGACGAGCGCGTCACCACCACCGAATATGCGATGAACACGGCAGCTTGGATCTTGCGCCATCCCAAGCGGCAAGAGATCAAGAGCCTGAACGGCAAGGTCATTTCCCGCACAGACTCTTTCTACGATGACGAGACTTTTGCCGGCGAGAATTTCGGCCTTGTGACGACTGGAAACCTCACTTTGGAACGGGAGTGGGTTGAGCCCTCGGATCCGGCCGCCTACATCAAGAGCTCTCGAAACAAATTCGACGCCTATGGCAACGCCGTTGTGCTTTTGGATCCGCTCGCAGATGCTCCGGGTGGCGTGGTCGATGTGGCCAAAGGCCACGCCCGGGAAGTTTATTACGACCCCCGCTTCCATAACTATGCCGTGGCGGAGACAATCCATGTTGGTGGAGGCAAGCCACCGCTAGCCTTTCGAGCGACCTACGACGAAGCCTTCGGCACTGTCATCGCCTCGACAGATTTCAATACGAACACCACTCGCTATTCGTTTGATCAGTTCGCCCGCCTGACTGCGATCGTCAAACCGGGGGATACGCCCGAATATCCGACCTCGGAATACAGTTACGCTTTAGCCGTTCCAGTTGGAACACAAGGCGTGGTGAACTACATCGAAACCCGCTTGCTCGATAAAGTCCCGGGCGCATACCCACATAAGGTCGACCATTACATGATCTCCCGTGAGTTTACAGATGGCTTGGGGCGTGAGCTGATGACCAAAAAGGAGGCGGAGCCTTACGGCGCTGGTTCTTCCCCGGCTGTGATCGTCAACGGCGCGGTGACTTTCAACGCGCGCAAGAGCGACTCCCTCGCGCTGAACCCTTTCTTTTCACTCGTCGGTAAAGGCCTCGAAGAGCTTTTGGACTATGAGAACATCGAAGACCCAAGTTGGACGGGACTCTTTCACGAACAAGGCAATCTGGTCAGCTTGAATTTGGAGAAGGCTCACAAAACGGCCACTTGGTATGACGCGACCTTGCGGGAAATCCGAAGCATCAATCCGGACGCCAGTTTCGAGAAGACGGTTTACGAGCCTTTCCTGACCCGGTCTTACGACGCGAACCAAACGGATCCGGGCTCTCTCCACTTCGGCGCTTCCATGGCCCATTTCCAGGATGGCCTGGGACGTCTGATTCGTGTGGACGAAATTGTCCGGCTGAACGATGACGGGACACCGGCGGACGTGGCCAACGCATGGACGACCCGTTACGCGCATGATCTGAACGACCAATTGACTCGGATTACCGACTCGCAACAAAACGTCAAGGAATTCGCCTACGACGGGTTAAAGCGGAACATCTCTATGAATGACCCGGATCGCGGTCAGATGCGCTTTTCCTACGATGACGCCTCGAATCTCATCGAAACTACCGATGCCAAGGCCCAGCGGATTAGCTACACCTTTGACGGAGTGAACCGGGTGCTGAGCGAGGATTACCATGACAATGACCCTCGGTTCCCCGCGTTCAATCCGTCCCAGCCGATCACGCCGCTGAACCGACCTGATGTCGCCTACTTCTACGATTCGCCTTTCACCAACCTCGAGGTGGGTGACGGCAGCGCCATGACCGCCCGGAATACGTCCGGACTGCTGACCTATGTCTGGGACCGGACCGGTGAGGAGCACTACTTTTACGACGCGCGCGAGCACGCCATCGCGGTGGTGAAGCGCGTGATCGATCCCCTGCATGGGGGATTGGTCTCCTTCCGCACGGGCTTCGAGTTCGATTCGCTCAATCGTTTGAAGAGCGTTCAGTACCCCGACAACGACTTCGTTCGCTACGAATACAACGAACGGAGTCTCGGCCAACGCGTTCTGGGCGGGCCTACCGGAAGTATCATTTCCAACATGCTGTATTCGCCCGCGGGCCAACTCACGTTTCTTGCCTACGGAAACGGAGTGCAGAGCACTAGCCAGTACGACTCGCGTTTGCGTCTCAATCAAGTGCGGACGCGGCAACCCCAGCTTGGCCTCGAGCATGTTACCTTTGCTTACGACTTCGATGCCGCGTCCAAACTAAGGTCCATTACCGATCTTCGCTCAAGCTCTTCCGTTGCCGAAGGCGACGCGCGCAGGAACGGGCAGCAGATCGAGTATGATGATCTCTATCGCCTGACTGGTATCCGCTATTCCTTCGCCGTCCCTGGCGCTCCACCACGAAACGACGGCGAAATCCATTACCGGTACGACCGCATCGGTAACATGCTCTCTCAGACCTCCAACATGCCGCACTTCGACAAGGGTCGTTCTGTCACGGATCTCGGCAGCATGGAGTACGGCGGAACAGCCGGTCGGACCAGTCGCATGGGACGCCAACCCACAGATCCGCCCGGGCCGCACGCTCTCACTGGAATCCTCAATCCTCAATCCCAAATCCGCAATTATCCATACGATGCCAACGGCAACATGCTGGATATAGACGGGCTCCAAACCACTTGGGACTTTAAGGACCGCCTTGTGGCGGTGGGAAACTCTGAACTTCGAGCCGAGTACAGTTACGACCATCGGGACCGGCGCATCACGAAGAAAGTGATTGCCAAAGGTTCTTCAGACATGAGCCCAGGCCAGATCGATAGCACCGTTTATGTCGATCAATACTTCGAAGTGCGGCAGAACGGAGTGCCCACCAAATATGTATGGTGCGGGAACACACGGATCGCCCGCGTTACGGGAACGCTTTCCTCGACTCAGCAGGTCCAACGGCTGCGGCTTTGGCGTGGATGGAATCTCTGCTCACTCGGCGTGACTGCGACCAACGGCGGGATGCAATTAGCCCTCGAGGGCAAGGTAGCGGCGATGCTCCGCTGGGATGCGGCGGAACGCGATTTTAAAGAGCTTGCGCCGACCGATACTATTCCGGCTGGTGTCGTGCTTTGGATCAACGCGGTCGCTGACTCGACCGTGACTGTCCGGGGCCAACACACTGGGGACTCCTCCCCCTCGAGCGCGCCTGCCGGAGGAACGTTCCATCCCGGCGCCGTGGGCGAGGCCATAGACCTCGAGGGATTCGCCCCCGTGAACACGACCGTCTGGCGGTTTGACGCCATGTTCCAACGCTGGCAGGCACGCCTTTCCGACGTTCTGGGCGGCTTTTCCAATCTTCCCGAAGCTCTGGCTCCGGGTGAGGGAGTGTTCGTCCAGGGCCAGAGCGAGGCGGCGCTTTCACTTCCTGACGAAGCCCTCACCATCCGGTACTACCATCAGGATCACCTCGGATCCTCCGCCGTGATGGCCGATGCGAACGGTGTCCTGGTGGAGGAAACTTCTTTTTATCCCTTCGGGTTTCCGCGTCACGTTCAGAAATTGTTCAAGACCACCGATCCGTACCAGTTCACACAAAAAGAGCGCGATCGCGAGAGTGGTTTGAACTTTTTGGAGGCTCGATTCCAGTCTCCAGTTTTGGGCCGTTTCCTCCGGGTCGATCCCTTTGCCGGGACCATTAAATCAAGCTGGCTCGAGGAACCTCAAAGACTCAATCTCTATGCCTATTGCGCCAATTCCCCATTGGCAAATATCGACCCCACTGGAACTGACCTCGTCCAGGCTTACAAGGGTTTTGCCATGGGCCTTGGAGAGGTGGGCTTGGACGTCCTCAATCCAGTGAACGTCGTTATGCTGCCCGCAGCGGCAATGGTGGCCGTGGCCACTGAAGTTACGACCACGGTGGGCAAACTTCCAGCAGTAGCCACTGCGGTCGGCAACGGGAACGTCAAGGAAGCACTCAGTATCGCGTACGGAGACAAGCTTATCGTAAAAATGCTCGATCCCAAGACCTCTGACAAGGATATGGGACGTATCATTGGAAATGCCACCGGACAAGCCCTGGTCGCTGTAGCCATGGGAAAAATTGGCCCCGCCGGTCCCAAGGGATCTCCGCCACCTCCGGTCAAGCCGCCCACCGCCCCGCCCGCACCGGTTACGGTCCCGACCGTGCCACAGGTTCGTGGGCCAGCCACCGTGCCAAAAACGACCATCCCGCGCGCGGCGCCTGCCGGTGGCGGCGCGAAACCTGGAGGTGCACTCGAGCGATACCAGCAGAAATTGGCGAGGCAAACAGAAAAACAAGCACATAACCAGCGCTGGAATGATTACTTCTACAATCGGTTGAAGGAATCCCAACCGATGAGAGACAGTATCCTCAAGGAGAAGGGTTGGTCTGTGGCGAATCGGGAGTTGTCTGAAATCTTCAGAGAAACAGATGCCATAATCGGCCCGCGCCAGTAGTCTCCATCTCTTCTGGATGGATTCGTCCACAGTAAGTGGAACTGAAAAGCGTTCTTAGGTAACTCGAGGAAGACTCGCAAACCGGGGCTGGATGGCGTCATCTCGTTGTGCGGAGGATT
>JBGAIN010000153.1:0-20416 GCA_044225505.1 Limisphaerales bacterium | reverse complement strand
GCCGCCATTGGGCCAACGTCCCGCTGAAGTGCCTGGGACTTGCGGCCCAAACGATACCACATCGATAAATCGCGTTTGGTCCGGGCTCTCCAAATAGACAGTCTCCCCAGTGTTGTCCGGATCCAACCCGAGTTGAGCCCAAGAAAAGTGCAAGAGACCGCCGCTCTTTAACGTCGTCCCGTCCGGGATGCGGAAGTTCGTCGGTTCCGGCGAAAGGCCAAGCCGCAGGCCGCTCAGATCCGCCTCCACGCCGCTAGCATTGAACAATTCCACAAACCCGGCTGCACCCTGGCTTGGCCATTGGCATTCGTTGATACGCACGTCGGCCCACGAGGTGAGTTCCGTCGCTTCTGGAAATCCGGGCGATCCTCCTTTGATCCGGCTCGCTGCCCAGGCCTTGGCATCGCCCTCTCCATACGACGGACGTGCCAAGACCAAGGAGTGTCCGGTGCCATCGGGCGACTCGGGCCAAGGCGCCTTATCGTTGTATTCAATATCCAACAGGACCGCGTCGCGATCTCCAAGCAAGCGAAGTTTACCCCCTTCGTTCGGCAATTTGCCTGTGAATGGGCCGAGCACCTTGTCCAAGCCATAGACCGTGCGAATATCCTCCGGCGCGGCCGCGACCACCAGGAACCCGCCCCCCGGAATTAAGGTGCCCGCGGGAAAGGTGAAGTTCACTTCTCCAGCGATCTTCCAGCCGCTGATGTCCTCGTAGTAGGGTTGTGAATTGTAGACTTCGATGAACTCTAGATTGCGGCCGTCAACTCGGGTGGGTGGGTGATACATGATTTCGGAAATCACGAGCGCCGTCCGACGGGTGCAAGGCCCCAGAGGTTCAAACCGGCCGCGCACTTGGGCCACTATCGGGTTCCAAGCAATCCCCAATTCCCGAAACTCCGCCCGAGTCTGATTGGTGCTATGGCTGGTCGCTGCCAGTCCGAGCAGGCTGCCCGACTGAAATGCAATAGTCCGACTCCCGAGGATGGTCCATTGGCGTCCGTCATACCCGGCATATCCCGTCAGGACGTCGCCCTCGCGCCGTAACCGCAACCACCCAAACGGTTGGTTCGCCGGAAAACTCCCTTGATAGGAGGCCGACGAATCCATGGTCTCGCGCACCTGGAATACGCATCCAGCGCCGGAAGGAGTCGCAAACACGCCAACGAATGGGGCACCTGCTTCCCAGCCTGCTCGCAGCATCAAGCCGGCTTTGGCCCACAGGTCCGTATTCTTTAGGACCGATACTCGGACTCGGATATCGAAATCCTCCGCGGCTGTGCCAGCGCTAAAAAGGAACTGATCGCTTTTACCGCCAATCCCAGCCCCTCCGGCCGACAAGGCAATCTCGCTTGGCAAAACTGACGCAACTCCCGCGGTGCTGGGATTTCCAATATCTGCAGTGGTCCATGACTTCGGCTCCAAATCCGCGGCCTGAGCCGCTGGAAGCACCGCATAACAGAACGCCAGCACGCAGGCGCCACAAATTTGACTAATCCCGCCCTCTGTCCCGGCAAGGATTGCCATCCATTCACGGATCCTGGCAGCGCGTCGCACCGGATTCTCAGAACACCCTTGCCCGAATGTGCTCGCAGAAACACCGCCCAAACTGGAATTGGATCGTATCGGTTTCATTGCGTTTCCATGCGATTGCACTCTTGGCTCAGGGCAGCAAAACAGATCAGCCAGCTTTGCGGGGACGGTATCGCACCCAAGGTGAAGAACTCATGAAGACGGTCCAGGCGACAGGGATGACCGCCAAGCACGCTTGCCAATACATTCGTCATTGATTGAGCAAGCGTGAATGCCGCCCAAAGTCCGCCAACTCTCGGCGACCCAGAGGCCTTAACCCTTATTTATAGATCCGATCTGCCTCTCCAATCAGTTTGGCGCACGCTCCAGTGATTTCCCAGGCCCAAATCGCGGCGGGACGCGCCCTACGAACTCGCGTCTCTGGAATAGGTCACTTCAATTCCTGTTCCCGCGCCCGCATCAAACGCGAAATGACGTCGCTTTCGTCGGAACTCGAAGTCGCGTCTGCCGAAGCTTCTCCATGGGACGGGAGGAGCTTTGTCGAGGGACTCGCGCGCGTCACCGCACGCCACCCATCCTCTTGATGCCGCAGCTGTTCCCCAACCTTGAGGGCAATCGTATTGGTCCTGATTTGAAGCTGGATGCCATCGTTCGTGATCGCGGCAACGGTGTGTTCGGCAATCGTTTTGCCAGGTTGCAGAACTTGCTTGAACTCGGCTTTCGAGCCGTCAAAAAAGGCGTAACTCCCCTTTTCTGAGCTGAGCGTTCCCACCAACGTAATACTCTCGGCAGCCGGAGAGTTCGGCCGCCGTCCCTCTCCGCGTGACCGGTTTGAGCGAGGGGACCGACTTGCGTTGAAAATGTTGCGGTCTGCAATGGCCTTGAACGCGCTATACTCCCGGCGTGTGTTGCCAGAGGATCCGGCGTTAACGGCGATTGAACTTGGTCCCGCTCGCTCCGCATGGTCGCTCTCCTGCCCACGCCTTGTTCGACCTTTTTCATCCCGCCCTCCCGTTGCGGACGGCGCACGCCTCTGCCGGCGGCTGGCCCGGGATGACGGTTCTGACAGGCGTTCTTGTCCCGACGGACGACCCGTTGGATTCGATCCGTTCTTGGCCGCCTTGGCTCTCGACGCTTCCGCGCCAGCGCCAGATTCCGCGCCCGCAGTGGAGGATACGATTGATGGGTCCGCCGCTTGCACCTCCTCCATGGTGCCCTCGGCATTCTCCGGAGTTGGAACCGGGTTGACCTCTTCGTCGCCCTCGTCGACTGCCGCGCAAACCATCTGCAGGCACAATGTCAGCATTGAGCCCAGTCGCAAGATGCGGCTCCGTTGAGGATTCATGATTGTTCTCGTCTGCCCAGACGAGCGCATGGTCCGAGAAGTTACAGGGATTCGCCGCGAGCCAACGCGGCATCGTGCAACGTGGCGGGCAGGTCGGCGCGTGATTCTCACGCGCCGTGGAGCATCACAACGCATTTTGCGGGCAACGAACAGGCCAACCCGGTGCGATTCTCAGCTTCATCCGGAGGTGCCACGACGGTGGATATGGCCTGTCTTTTCGTTCAAAATACCTGTGCATGGAGAAGCACAGCCCCACGAGTCAGGCGTCGGCACACTCCGTGCCGTTGAACGTAACCGTTATGAAGAGTGGATCTGTTACTTGTCCAGTCTGCGGTGGAACGATGAACCGCGCCAAGGGTGGCCCGAAGGGTATGCCTGATATGGTTCGCTATAAATGCACCTGTGGACATTGCGAAGATCGTAAAGACGATCCGGAAAGTGTGGCCCAGTCCGAAGAGGCATTCATCGAGGGGTTCCAAGAGATTCCATGACGTCCTGGGGTGCCGACAAAGCGAACTTCGGTGAACCGCAGCCCGGTCGGCACCGGTCCATTTTATTGAACACGTGCGCCATGAGGCGACGAGTTCGGACGCAACCGACAAGTTGCCGATGGCCAAGTGTCTCTTGCACCACTGGAACATTCTTTACTCGGTGCTCGCGAATAATTGCCGCGGCGGTGGTTCCATCATCGTCAATCCGCACGGTGATCGGTTGCCGCACCATGAGTTCGGTGACAAGTGTTTCAGGCCCAGCGCCACGGGAGACAGCTTGCATCCAGTCGGTCAATGTCACTAGGCCTTCGAGCGTGTGGTTTTCGCCACATACGTACAACGAATCGTGCGGATGGTGAGCGAAGGCGCGACCGACCTCGTCGAGCGTTGAGCTCGGTTTGAGTAGAGGCATTGGCACGCTCTCCATCAACTCGCGGACAGGCACGTTCTTTAGGAACTCCTGGACGTCCGGGAGCCGCTTTTGCAGATCAAGGGAACGTCGATGGAGAGTTTCGGCGAGCGCCTCTCGCACCGGCTTGAGGGTGTCCGAAAGTGTCCCAAAGACGCTTTTTCCCAGGACCAAGACCTTCACGGCGGTTGTGGCCCGGACGGTAAATCGCACCGTTGGATCGGGCAACAGCGCTTCCTCGCCAAAGAATGACCTCGGTCCGAGCCGCCCCACAATCTGTTCCGCCTGGCCTGGCCGCCCCAAGCGAACCAGATCGGCTTCACCCGACTCCACCACGAACAACTTGGCACTAGTCTCTCCTTCCCGGAGGATGATGTCCCCGTTTTGGTAGTGGGCGCGCGACACGCGATCGGACTGGCGAACGCGCAAGTGAGCCAGATCCCGCGGAAAGAGGAAGAGCCAGGCCCAATCGAGTCCAACCTGCAAGCGACGCACCCAGGCGGGCAGCTTGAAAAGATAGACTCCTCGCCAGAGAAGCCAGGCCATCAGTCCGGACATCTGGATTCCAGAGAACTCCGCCACCGCGGAATGTCCGCCAATCGAGCAGAGCTGGCCGATCGGTTTGAAACGGAACGGCAACGTGGCCTCGCCCCGAAGGGCTCGGAGCACATTGCGCGCGCACTGCCGGCCTTGACGCTCGGCAAACTGACCTGTCGGAGGCGAGGGTCGGCCGTCATGGGCATTCACGATCTCCGCGCAATCCCCCGTGGCCCAGACGTTCTCCACCCCGCAGACAGTCATGTCCGGGTTCGTTCTTATGCGCCCTTTCTCCTTCGCCCACGGCAGCCGTTCCAAGATCGGTGACGGGGAACTTCCGACGGTGCAAACAATCGTTCCCGCGCGGAGAAACTCGCCGGACGCGAGCACCACGCCTTCCGCCGTGGCGGCTTCCACGCGCACGTTGAGTTTCATCGTGACGCCGGCCTGTTCCATGCGTCGTTGCGCGAAGTCACGCAATCCCGGACTGATTTCTGGCAGGATTTGATCACGCGAATGAATCAGCGAGACGGTCACGTCGTTGGCCTTGAAGTTCTGGAAGTAACACGCGCTGGAACGAACCAGGTCATTGATCTCCCCCGCTGCCTCCACGCCACTAAAGCCAGCACCCACGATGGCGAACGAAAGGTGCCACTGCCGTCGCACTGGATCATCGCAAGTTTCCGCTTTCTCCATCTGCTCCATGATATGTGAGCGCAGTGCGATCGCGTCGCCGATGTTCTTGAGGGCGAATGCATGGTCGGCCATGCCCGGAACCGCATGGAGGTTCGCCACGTTGCCGCAAGCTAGCACTAGATGATCATATACCAGACGACACGCGTGCCCGTCCGACGTCCGGTATTCCACCGCGCGAGCCGCGGTGTCAAAACCCACAATCTCTTCCGTGCGGCAGGAGATGCCCTGCAGGAGTTGCCGCAAGGGGACGATCACATCCAAGGGATTGACCGAGGCGCCAATCACATCGGCCAACAAAGGCGTGAAGACGAGGTGATTCTCCGCGTTGAAGAGCACGATCTCCGCTTGCGAGCGAGATAGCCCGCGTCGCAAGGTCTGGGCGCATTTTACCCCGGCAAACCCGCCACCGACAATAACGATCCGAACTGCGTTCATAAATTTGAGTGTTGTTGAGTTGCACGATTAAGATGGTCCCGCACCAAGGTGTTGATCGTCTCCGGCTGCAGGACTGGGACGCCATGGGCGGCATTGGCAAGTTCGACGAAGCTGGCCCCTGGAATGCCCGAGGCCAACGCGCGGCCATATTCAGGCCGCGCGATGCGATCGTGCCTCGCGCTGGCGACCAAAACCGGAAGTCCGTCTAACTCGCCGAGGCGGGATGTGAGATTGCAGCGCCGCATCGCCGCGAGTTGCTGCATCTCGATGGAGGGATGATCCGCTAGGTCATGACCGAAGAGAGGTGCTAAAGAGAGCGCCAGCGCGTCCTTGTCAATCCGTTCGTAAGCCGACGGTTCGGTCACCAGTTTCAAGAACGCATGGCGTCGCTGGCGCCGTGTTCCCACTCGCGTGCGCAATCCTGTCCAGAGCATCCAGAGCGAGAGGCGCGTCGCGTCCGCGCCGTTGGCAAAGGTGCAGAGGAGTGCGAGACTTTGCACACGCTGGCGATGGCTCAGCGCCAGTTGCAGCGCGATCAAGCCGCCAAGCGAATGCCCGACCACATGGGCCGAATTCCAGCCCAGAGCGTCCATTAGGGCCGTAACGTCTTCCGCCATGAGCTCGACCGAGAGGGGATTTCCGACCGGCACGCTGCGCGCCATACCCCGGTTGTCGAAGGTGAGGCATTGGTACTGGTTAGCCAGGTCTCGCACTTGTGGTAGCCAGCCATCTCCATGCACACCCGTGCCTTGAATGCAAACGAGCGGCCGGCCTTGACCGCGGACATCGCCGACAAGTTTGCAGCCGCGGTGTTCGATTGCGAACGTCTTGGTTGGAGTCATTTCTAAAGTTGGCATTTATCCGAATTGCGGGCGCGACGAAACCGTTTCGGCCGTTAACGGCGCTCCCATTGGAGACTCCAGCCGTACATCCCTGCGCCCGCGAACGCCACCAGAAAGCCCAGGCCTGTCAACCAGACACCGTCCCCGGTGACGCCGCAGGCCATCGTGATCATCCCGCTGAGCCCAAAGAGAAACGCGCTTATCGCGAAGGGAAAACCAACCAGATCTCGACTCTCCTCCTCCGGGACACGATAGGCCATTGCCAGTTGCTGGACGGGTTTCCGGCCGGTTACGGAGACCAGGGACAGCCGCGTGTGGACAGGTTCCCAGGCCCAAGGTTCAAAAGCTTCTCCCGAAGCCGTTCCGCGCGATAGCAGAAGTTCTTGTTTCATACGGTTCATTCATACGACGGGAATTCCCCCCGTTAAATAGCACTTCCGGACTACAATGCTCCCGCCCTCGGGAAAGCGGCAGGCGGATGCCGCCTAATGCCGAAGCGCTATTGGCCGCTGCGCCAGGTGAGTTACCTATAGCGCCTATGCAAGAAACATCCTTCAACCACGAACCTCCCCAATGCCGATTGAACCCCTGCTGGCGCAAGCTCTGGATCTTTATGCTGCTCAGCGTGGCGACCTCGGCCGTCTCATTCGCAGAAACCTTGAACGATCCTGGCTGGCCGCGCGTCGCTGTTATTGCCGGGATTACCAACACCGTTTATCAGCCTCAGCTCGACGCGTGGGACGGCCAGGTTCTGAACGCTCACGCCGCGGTTGCGCTGCAGCCGGAGGGGGCCGCGCAGCCGATCTTCGGCGTCATCTCCGTGAATGCCGCTACTGACGTCGACAAAGCACAGCGGGTTGTCCAACTGCGCGAGGTGCAGTTGACCGATGCGCGCTTTCCGGCCGCGCCGGAGAAAAAAGCTGCCTACCTGGAGCTGTTGCGCAGCGGAGCACCTCAACAAGTGGGAACCATCGCCTTGGATCGCTTGGAAGCGAATTTGGCAGCATTGCAGCAACAGCAGAGCGCGCAAGGCCAACCACTGCAGAACGATCCGCCGACCTTGTTAGTATCCCAAGTCCCCGCTCTTTTGGTTGCTCTGGAGGGACCGCCTGTCTACCAAGCCCAAGCCAACTCGAGCTTGCAACGCGTCCTCAACACGCGTGCGCTTCTGGTAAAAGAGCCCTCCGGACAATTCTTTCTCCATCTCTTTGATGGCTATGTCACGGCGCCATCGCTCGAAGGACCGTGGAAAGCCGCCACCATCCTGCCGCACGATCTGAGAGCGGTGGAAAAGAAAGCGGTCGAGATGAGAGCGGTCGATCTGCTCTCCGGCCAACCAGACCCTGAAACCAAGAAAATGCCGTCGCTGCAAAAATCGGCGTTGCCCCGATTGATTGTGACGACGACTCCGACCGAGTTGATCGTCTTTGCCGGTGAGCCGCAATGGATCGAGATCAAGGACACTGGCCTGCTTTACGTGTCCAACACCGCGGGCAACGTTTTCAAACATCTCAAGGATCTCAAGAACTACATCTTGATCTCAGGGCGCTGGTTTCGTTCCGCGTCGCTTCAAGGCCCGTGGGAGTACGTCCCGGGCACTGGCCTCCCCCAGGACTTCGCGAACATTCCCGATTCCAGCCCAAAAGAGAACGTCAAAGCGTCCGTGCCTGGCACTCGCCAGGCCCAGGAAGCCGTCATTGCCAACTCCGTTCCGCAAACCGCAAAAGTCGATCGTCAGAAGACGCAGATCGCTCCGTTGCAGTACGATGGCACACCGCAACTGAAGCCGATCGATCGCACCTCGCTCTATTACGTCGTCAATAGTGCCACGCCCATCATCAAAGTGGACGCGACGACGTTCTACGCCTGCCAGGGAGGGGTTTGGTTCAAAGCGAGCTCGCTTTCCGGGCCTTGGGACATAGCGACAGCTGTGCCAGCAGTCATCTACTCGATCCCACCGAGTTCTCCTCTGCACTACGTCACTTATGTGCGTGTTACCAGTCACAACGATGCCTTTGTGTGGGTCAGTTATACCGGGGGATATTCAGGCACGATTGTCAGCGTGGATGGCGTTGTCGTTTACGGGACCGGTTACAGGTATACCCCGTGGATCGGCACCGTTTATATCGCGGCCCCGGTGACTTACGGGTACTGCGCCAGCCCCACCTGGACTCCATGGGCTGGCTGGGCTTACGGGTTTGCCGCGGGCTGGGCGTGGGGCGCCAGTTACAGCTATTGGAGCGCTTGTCCGGTGGCACCCTATTGGGGGCCTTATGGCTACGCCTGTTACGGTTCTGCCTATAACGCTTACGGCGGAGTCACCGCTTGGGGCCCGTACGGATGGGCCGGCACCTCCGGCACTGTCTATGGTCAATCGGGCGCGTGGAGCACTGCCAGTCGCAGCGCCGCTGGTTACAACGCGTGGACCGGGAATCGATGGGCCACAGAGTATGGCCGCGCCTACAACTCAACCACCGGGGCTCGCGCCGTCGGACAACGCGGTGCCGTGGAAAACGTTTATACCGGGAATTACGCCTCCGGACAACGCGGCGCGGCCTATAATCCGAACACCGGCGCCGCAGCCGTAGGCGGCCAGGTGACCGTGGGTAACGCCTACACAGGCCAATCGGCCACTGCTGGCCGCGCCGCGGTCTACAATCCCAATACGGGGCATGTCACGAGCGTCGGAGGAGTTCAGACGGAACAGGGATCCGTCGGCCATATCGGGAACGACGTCTATGCGACGAAAGACGGTCAGGTCTACCGGGCGGATGGCCAGGGCAGTTGGAGCCAGATGCAACGGCCGCAAAGCGGAGCGAGCACGTCGGGATCTTCCACGACCAGCACCCGCGGCGCCTCGCGCCCAAGCTCGGCATCCCAAGGAACAGTGCCCGGTTCTCAATCCGCTTCCTTTCAATCCTCTGGCCCTCCCGCGGGACTAAACGGAGACTTCCAAGCGCGGAGTAGAGGCGAACAACGCACCCGGAGTTTTCAAGCGAACCGTCCTCAATTGAGCGGGGGTGGACTCTCGTCGCACAGCGGCAGGTCGCGGCGCCGATAAGCGGCGCCCCCCGGAATCCCAGCACACTCACGAAATAAATTCATCTCGCTCCATCGATGCAATCCTCGACCCGAAACCTGGACGAAACGGCCCGCATCCGCGCGACGGATCGGCCTTGGCAGCGGCTAATACCGACGGGCTATTTCGGCCATGACGTTGACGCATTAAAGATAACGCGCATGCAAGAAAAGCTATCGCATCGCCGGTTGCCCTCGTTCAGGAATCGACTCGCTCTGGGCGCTAGCTTGGCGCTCCTGGCGCAGGGTTGCGCGGTGGGGCCAGACTACAAACGGCCGGAGATCCAAGCACCGGCTCACTTTCGGAACGCTCCAGCAACAGCGACCACGAACTCGCCCTCGGACCTGGCGTGGTGGGACCTTTACCGCGACGAAACTCTCAACGGGTTGATTCGCACCACCCTAACGAACAACTTCGACTTAAGGATGGCCGTTGCCCGCATGGACCAGGCGCGCGCTGTGGCCCAACAGGCCCGCGCCCAGTTTCTACCGCACGCGAGTTATCAAGGTGATCTGAGCCGCGGCCGTAACGAATTCCTCGGCAGTCCAAACCCGGCGGGGGCAAGGACAGGGGATGCCGTGTCAGCCGTGCTCGGCGCCTCTTGGGAGATCGATCTCTGGGGGCGAATCCGCCGACTGAACGAGTCGGCGCGCGCCTCGTATCTGGCGACTGTCGAAGCGCGCCGCGGGCTCCAGCTCGCGTTGGTGGCCGAAGTCGCGCAAGCCTATTTTGAACTGCTCGAACTGGAACGCCTCTGGGAGATCGCCGTTCGGACAACAGAGTCTTTCAAGACCAGCACACGCATCTTTAATCAACGGTTTGAAGCGGGCGGAGCATCTCGACTGGATACGGCGCGGGCCGAGGCGGCTCTGGCTTCGGCAGCAGCCAACGTTCCTGAACTCGAACGGCAAATTGTCCTAAAAGAAAATCAACTGAGCATTCTCCTGGGGCAGAGCCCCGGACCAGTGCCACATCGCGGCCAATTAAGTGACGCCATCCTCCCGCCCGAGGTTCCAGCCGGACTGCCAAGCGACTTGCTCGAACGCCGACCAGACATACGTCAGGCCGAGCAAAACTTGCGTTCCGCCAACGCGCAAATCGGCGTCAGTCTAGCCGAATTCTTTCCCAAGCTGGGCTTGACCACATTTCTGGGCAAGGTGAGCACCGAGCTTTCCGCGTTCACCGCGGGGAGCGCGAATGCGTGGTCCGCCGCAAGCACCGTGAGCGGTCCGCTCTTTCAAGGAGGAGCCCTCGTAGGTCAATACCGGGAATCGAAAGCCAAGGCAGAGGAAGCGCGTCTGCGCTATGAGCAAGCGGCGCTGACCGCCCTGCAAGAAGTGGCCGATGCCCTCATCACTCGCGAAAAGCTCATCGCGGTGCGAAAAGAACAAATCAAAGCCGTTGCCGCATATGAGCAGGCGGTGCAACTCGCGACACAACGCTACGCCGACGGCAAGGCAGCGTACTTCGAAGTCCTGGACGCCCAGCAGCAGCTGTTCCCGGCAGAAAATTCACTCGCTCGCACCCAACTGAACGAGCGCGTGGTCGTCGTCCAGCTCTACAAAGCGCTCGGCGGTGGCTGGCAGCCTGAATCTTCCCTTTCCGCTTCGGCAAAAAGCGAAGCGGCCGAAAAACCATAACCTGAAACCGCCTTCGCTCGGTCGCCTGAAAAAGAGTCCGAACGAGGCTCAACCTTGATCTCGTCCAAAAGGAAATCCCTATGAACTCAGCCATAGCTCCAGCCCCGCATCTCCGTTCGCGCGGCCCACGCGCAATTCTCTCCACTCTCCTCTGCTTGCTCCTGTGCAGCTGTGGAACGGCCAAAATCGCGCAACGGCGCGAGATCTCCGCTCCATCCGTCGCTCGTCCGGTAACGATTTACGTCGCCGACTTCGATCTCGACGCAGCCAGGATCCAGTCCGAGCCAGGCTTGTTGCCTGCGCCTGGAAAGTTGCCCGGCCCGCTCGGGGAGATGCTTCCACCCATGCCAGGATCTTCAAAAGACCCGCAAACGCTCGCGCGAAAGTTGGTCGACACCCTCAGCACGAAGTTGGTGAAAGAGTTGAGTAAAGGTGGCGTCAACGCGCGGCGGCTGGCGCCTGGGGAAGTCGCGCCGGCGCAAGGGTGGCTCGTGCGAGGGGTCTTCACCGAAGTCAACCAGGGCAACCAGTTGCGTCGGGCTCTGATCGGATTTGGCATGGGCAAGACGGACTTGCAGGTCTTGGTTGATGTGAAGGATCTCTCTCAAGGCCCGCCCAAGCTCTTTTATCAACTTCAAACCGCAGCCGACAGCGGCAAAGCCCCCGGGGCGGGCCCCATGATTGCCCTCGGACCCGCCGGCGCCGCGGCTCGGTTTGTGATCGCCGGAAAGGACCTGGAACGGAATGTGAAGCAGACCGCCGTCCAGATTGCCGCGGAGGTCGTGCAACGCACCCAGAGCATGCCCACAATCGCTGCTAACTAGTTTCTCGCAACCTCCAACCCTCCTCCGGTTCGCATCACCAAACACTTAACCACATTAAATCTCATGAAACTAATCCGCATCGCATGCAGCCTCGTTTCCGCCATGCTCACGGGCTGCCAACAATATCCTCCAACCCAACCTCAGAAAAACATCGTCCGCGTTGTCGCTGCCGAGAGTTTGGCATCCTCTCCGATTCAATCCCGCTCCGAGTACATCGCCATGCTCAAAGGCGACGTCGAAACCGACCTCAGCTTCAAAGTGGGCGGCGTCCTGGAACTTGTCGGACGGGAAAGTGATTCCCAGGATTGGGGGGAAGGAGTCGCCGTCAAAAAAGGAGAACTGCTCGCCCGCCTCAAACAGGAGGACTTTGTAAGTTCCCTAAAATCGTCCACCGCCAAAGCCGAAATGGACCGCCAGCAACACGAGCGCGAAACAAAGCTGCGTCAGATCGGCGCGGTTTCTCAGCAGGAGTATGAAGCAGCCGTAGCTGCCCGTCACGCCTCGGACGCTTCGCTCGCGCTGGCCGAGCAGGCACTCAAGGACTCGGCGCTGCGCGCTCCCTACGACGGCACGATCGTCTCCCGCTCGGTGAATAATGGTGAAACCGTAAGCGTGGGTAAACCGATCCTCAAACTCGCCGACCTCCGTCAGATGTCGGTCGAGCTGGGAATTCCCGATCGTTTGCTCGCGCGCGTCCGGGTCGGCAGTGAGTTCCCGGTCAAAGTCACAACGTTCGAATCCAAGACGTTCGTCGGGCGAGTCTCGGAAGTCGGTGTCGCGGCCAAAGATGGGGCTCGCCTCTTTCGTGTCGTTATCAAGGTCCCCAATTCCGAAGGACTTCTCCGATCGGGAATGACCGCATCGGTGGCATTCGAAGATCTGGCGCACTTTCCCCGCGGTTCCACGGTGATTCCGTTGTCTGCCCTGGTCAGCGCCAGCCACGGCCACGATCCCAATCAACTGGCCGTTTTTGTCGTGGACAGCGATGGCCGCGCGCATGAACGCCCGGTTCGCACCGATGACCTGGTTCGCAGCTCTGTCATTGTCACCGAAGGTCTCAAAGCTGGGGAACGGATCGTCACCGCGGGCGCGAGCACCCTCTACGAGGGTGCGCTCGTCGACGCACGCGAGGGTGAGAAACTCTGAGGCGCAATCCAGACCTTTGGCCGAGATCACCGACAATCCTCCAAAACAGAAACACGCAGCAGGTTGTCAACGCCCGCACGTCAAGAGAGAGAATTTTATGCAACACACCGAATCTGCCAACCCAAGCGCGTCGCACGGCGGCTTGGCCGAGTATTGCGTTAAACATCGGGAAGTCGCTTGGATGGCCCTCATCGCCGTTCTGATTTGGGGCTGGGCATCGTATCGCTCCCTGCCCCAGCAGGAGGATGCCAAGATCCCGTCCCGGACCGCGCTGGTTGTGACTCGCTTTTCCGGCGCGGGCGCGCTCAAACTAGAGCACCTCGTTACCAAGAAACTGGAAGATAAGATCGACGAGCTGGAATCGATCGAAGAAATCTCTTCGCAATCCCGGCCGGGCGTTTCGGTCATCACGGTGAAACAACGGCCGGACAGTGAAGCCCGCGTCCAACAAGAATGGGATAAGCTGCGGGCCAAGCTCCGAGAAGTAACGCTGCCCGAAGGTTGTGGCACTCCGAACCTTGATACGGACTTCGGCAATACCGTCACCCTCCTCTTTAGCGTGACAAGTCCTCCGGCCAGTGACGCCGAAACAATCGCTCGCGCCAATCTCATCCGCGCGCGTTTGGCCAAAGTCCGTGAGACCACTGGTGCGGAGGGACGCGCCGCGACCCTGGCCTTCTTTCCTCCGACAATCTCCGAGACCTACCGGGCAGCCATCAGCGACCGGTTCGAGAGCGCACTCGCTTTGGCCAAGCTGGGCGATGACATCAAAATGGTCCATGGCAAAGCGTTCATCCTCGCCGAATTCAAGACGGAGGCGAATCGGGCTGAGATCCGACAGTTCGTCGATCGATTCACTCGCGCCCTCGTTGGATCCGAGGCGGAGCCGCACCCGGACCTCGGTCCGCCCATTATTTTGGTCGGCAACGAAGATCCTCTCCCCGCTCTGCGGGCTGCGGCCATGCCGCGTTATTCCTATCGCGAACTGGAACGCGCCGCGGAAACGCTCGAGAACGAGGTCAAACAAATCTCCAGCGTCGGCCGCGTCCGCAAGATCGGCAACGTCAGTGAAGAGGTCGATCTCCTCTTCTCCGTCGCCGGGTTGAATGGATTCAAGATCACCGGCGACGAAGTGATGAATGCCATTTCCTCCCGCAATAGCGTCATTCCTGGGGGGACCTTCCGCGCCGAGGGCCAGAATTTCCCGGTCCAACTCTCGGGCGAATTTCAAAACGAAGATGAAATGCTCGGTGCGATCGTCGGAATGACGAAGGATGGGAATCCAGCTTACTTGCGCGATGTCTTCGAAGTGCGTCGCGGCTACGAGAATCCGATTTCCTATAATGTGGAAGTGCTGCACCGCCAGCCTTCGGCTCCTGGAATGAAACCGTGCGCGAAAGCTCCTCTCTCGACCACTGGCATCGGTTCAAACCCGCGTGCGGCAATTCCGACCCAAGCGGACCCGAATGCAACCGGAGAATGTCCCGCCGAGCAATGTCAACACGCTCCTGCTTCACTCGCGCAAGCGCGATCCGTTCTCCTCGCCATCGAAATGAAAGAGGGAAATATCATCGGCGACTTCAATGAGGCCGTGCGCCGGGCTTTGCAGGAGGCCCAACCGCGCCTGCCCGAAGGAATCGAAATCGTGACCCTGTCCGATCAACCCTCCTCCGTCGCGCATCGGATCCATCACTTCATGCGCTGTTTTATGGAAGCGGTCGTGGTGGTCGTTCTGGTGGCCTTGTTCCTCATGGACTGGCGCTCCGCCCTCGTGGTGGCCACCGCCATTCCCTTGACGGTCGCCATGACGTTCGGCGGCATGGCGCTGCTCGGCATCCCCCTCCACCAGATCTCGATTGCCGCGCTCATTATCGCGCTGGGAATGCTGGTCGATGATCCCGTGGTGGCTTCCGACGCCATCAACCGTGAGCTCGCTCATGGCCAACCGCGCTCCGTTGCGGCTTGGTTCGGACCCTACCGCTTGCGCCATGCCATTCTTTTCGGAACGATCATTAACATCGTTGCCTTCCTTCCTCTGGCGCTGCTACCCGGTGATAAAGGCGCTTACATCTTCGCCCTTCCGATTGTTGTCACGCTGGCCTTAGTCTCGTCCCGGATCGTCTCCATGAGCTTCATCCCGCTCCTCGCTTATTATCTACTGCGTGGTCAGAAAGGCATGGAAACGGGCGGAGAAATGCGCTCGTTCTTCTTGTTCAAACCGGTCGATAAGTTGCTCATCGCGACTCTGCCTCGTTACAAACGGCTCCTGCAAGCCGCACTGGCCCGACCGTTTCGCACCGTGGGCGTCGCTTACGGGCTGCTCGTGGCCAGCTTCGGCTTAACCGCATTTTTCGGAGCGCAATTCTTCCCGCCGGCCGAACGCAATCAACTGCTCATCGATATCGAACTTCCCGAATCGGCCTCTTTGCTGCAAACCCGAGGGGTCTGCCAGCAAGTCACCGAAGTCTTGAAGAAGCACGACGCCATTCAGAGCGCGGCCATCTTCGCTGGCGGCACCGCTCCCCGGTTCTTTATCACCGTCTCCCCCAAGGAGAATGCGCCGTACCTCGCCCAAGTCCTCGTCGTCACCCGTCACGATGAGGATGTGCCTCCGTTGATCGTCCAATTGCGGCAGGAACTCGATCGCGAGATTGTGGGCGCTCGTTGTGTGGTCAAACAGTTGGAGCAAGGTCCCCCAGTCGAATCCCCCATTCAAGTCCGTCTGATCGGGGAAGACCTCGATCGCTTGCGCGCCACGGCGGATGACGTCGCCAAGGCGGTCCGCGACGCGGGCGGATACAAAGTGCACGACGACCTGGGCCGGCGGATGCCCGTCGTCCAAATCGATATCGACCAGGAACGTGCGAACACCTTGGGCATTCAAAACTCCCAGATCGGTCGCATCGCCCAAACCGCGTTCGCCGGCGTTAAAGTCACCGAACTGCGCGAAGGAGACCACTTGGTGCCCGTCAAAGTCCGTCTCCGCATTGAGGAACGCAACGAAGCGGACAAGATCCGCACGCTTTACGTCCGTTCCATGCGCGATCAACTCGTCCCGCTCGACAGCTTTGCCAGCGTCAATCTGAAACCCGAATACGCGACCATCGCACATTTCAACAAGATGCGGTCCGTGACGGTGAAGTCTTTCTCCGGCTTCGGCGAACTCCCGTCCGAAGTCCTGGCCCGCGCCCGCGCGGCGATCAGCAAAATGGCCCTTCCCCCTGGCTGCAAACTCGAGTACGCCGGTGAAGATAAGGAACTGCGAAAAAGCAAAGAGGAGATCGGCCGGGTAATGGCCATTTCCTTGGCGTTGATCACGCTGGCCATGATCATCCAATTCAATTCCGTCACCAAATCCATGGTCGTCATGCTGACAGTCCCGCTCGGGATCATTGGCGCCTTCATGGGATTGGCCGCCACGGGTGCCTCCCTCGGATTCCTGGCTTTCATCGGGATTATGAGCCTAGCCGGCGTGGTGGTCAGTCATATCATCGTCCTCTCCGACTTCATCGAAGAAGCGCGCGCCGAGGGCATGGAATTGAAAGAAGCCCTGGTCCAAGCTGGCCTGGTTCGCCTCCGCGCTGTCCTCGTGACCGTCCTTGCGACGGTCGGCGGATTGATCCCGCTCAACTTAACCGGCGGCGAACTGTGGCGCCCACTCACCGCCGTTCATATCTTCGGTCTCCTCTTTGCCACAACGTTGACGCTCGTCGCATTGCCGGTCCTTTATTACATCTTCTGCGCAAAGCTGCACTGGATCAAATAGGCCCGACGGTTACAGCGCGCGGCTGACTCCGCCAGATCGGCCGCAGCGCTTGCTCGTCCTCGATTCAGCGCACGCCTCGACGCGTCGTTGATGCTGCGCTCAAGCCGCGTCAATCTCGAGAGTTCACAATGCGAGCCATAACCCCTCGCCAACGCGCTCCAAGAACGTTTTAGGAGCTTTTTCTAAGTCGTGCATCCAATGAATCCCGGGCGCTTTTTGAGCCTGTTTCTGGCCCGTCTTCCCCCAAGGCGCTCCGTCTCTTCAGGAGACTGGACACAAGACTCCCCCGAACACGCCCCATCACTTCGTTGCAGCCCAACGATGGGCTCGATAACTGAGCGCAAGCACGAACCTTAACGTTCACGAAATGACAAACCTCTCAACCACGGCCGCTTGTTTCTGGGACACAGGACTCCAAAACTCCACCCCTCGGCGACAGCAAGCCTTTTTGCGCGCTTCCGATTCGCAGTCCGCCGCTGTGGGCCGCCTCCTCGCCGTTGCGCGCTCAGCTCTCACTCAGCCCACCGGCCGCACCTTTAACGGTCGATCCCCACGAATGTTCCGCCACCCGCCGCTCAGACCGGTCCCACCAATACTTGATTCATCAATTCGCTGAAAACCGGATTGTGAAAGATCTTCCAGCCGTTGTCGCTATTGGTCAGGGCGATGAAACCTGATTTGCGCTCGAGCGATACCATGGTTAGAGATTGGAATCCGGCTTGCCCGCCAGAATGCACCAAGACAGGCCCCGTCTTGCGCTCTTGGACAGCCCAGCCTATTGCCCACGAATCCGCACCGTCGATCTTCTCCAACTCCGGCAGCCTAATCTGCGGACGCACCATCTCACGCAAACTTTTCGCAGTAAGGCGGAATGCGTCGCTCGGTTTAGGATTTACAATCTCCATCAGAAACTTCGCGTACTCGGTCGCAGTGGTGTGCAAGCCTCCGCACGCCCCATACCGCGCCACGTCCGGTGATCTCGGCTTTTTCTTAGGGGAAGGCCTCCCTGCCACGTCGTGTGGGCTGGCGGAATGTTTTGCCAAGATGTCGCTCCAAAGGTAACCGCTGGTCTTCATGCCGAACGGTTGCAGCAATGTTCGCTTCAGATACGGATCAAAATCGGTCCCGCAGACCTCAAAGTCACTTTCATATTTCGCGCAATCTCCTGCCTCAACCTGTCCCGTCAGATGAGTCATCGCCGATTGCAGATAATAATAACCCTCACCCGAATAGAGAAACTTCTCTCCGGGCGTGAAATGAATTTTCAGGGGTTGTTTGCGCGAACGAAAGTCCTGAAACCCACTCGTATGAGACAAGACATGTCTCGCCGTGATCTGCTCCATCCGAGAATCCCCTTCCAGCAATGGCTTTGCGCCGTATTTGACTAACGGCCTATCCAAATCGAGAACCCCAGTCTCACAAAGTTTCATGACCGCATATGCAAACACGGTCTTGCTCACCGACGCCGCTTCAAATAGCGTTTCTTGATCGACCAAATCTTTTGTGGTGTTGTCCCTAACGCCGAAACCCATGGAGCTTAGCATTTCTCCTTGGTCCAGAAGAGCAATGGAAAGACCAGGAACAGTCGACTCCTCCATCAACTTCGGGATTACCACTTTTAGATCCTCCACGAGAATCTTGCTCTTGGCATGAGAAGGTCTCGGCGTAAGGGCAAGAACGCAGGAACCCAATCCAACTCGGCCAAGCCTCACGAGAAACGTTCTGCGTCGCATGGCGGGTAACATGGACCTTGCAGCGTTAGCGATTCAAGAGAGGATTTTAGACCGGGACTCGTTCCGTGAATCGCGGCCGGATTTCCGCATTCGACAATTCCCGCACTTGGTCGTTTGCATTCTCTTGTGGAGTGAAGCCGGTGCGGGGTCAGGCAGGCACATTGACATATTTCTGCCGCGGCCCAGGCCGTTCGGCTTCGTTTAGCTCCGCAGGGTCAGCCCTTGAATTAGTATTTAGCCATTCTGCAGTTTCAGGTCCAGATCGTCGGCGAGATCCCGCCAAGACTGTTCCTGGCCGATCATTTCCTGCCATTTGGCAATCTGGTGGCTGACAGCCGCCCCGGTTCCCACTCCCAACACCGTCGCGGCGCCTCGCTGGCTTAACCCGGCGTACCGGACCAAGGCCCATGCCGCTGCCGCCCGGGCCACCAATCCGCGCCGCCGTTCCCGCAAGTGCGCTTCTCCGACTCCCAATACAGTCGCCACCGTGCCAAGCGTCTCTTCCACGGTGCGCCAGCGCCTGCTTCGCCGCAGCGCTGCGTCCTCGGCCCGCCCTGCTTTCCGCACCACCTCTTCGTGCGCCTGGCGCACTTGTTCTGTGAACTTGCCGGATCCGAGGCTCAAACGCGCCCGCCGGTAAAGGGCCGCGAATTCTGCGTCATCACGGGCCATGCCCGTCTCAACGTAAGTGGCGTAATCGCTCTGCCACCCCTCTCCAACCAAGGCGCGCACAGGCCCATAATCGACATAGGGCCACTCGGCTTCCAGTCCGGCGTAGCTCCGGTAGGTGCTCCAGACATAGCTTCTCAATTCGTTCTGGCGCTGCTCCAGCGGCACGCCTTTCCACCGCTTGCCACAGATCGGGTTGAGGTGGATGTAGCGGCTCAGTTTCAGAAAGTACTCATTGCCTTCAACCAGCTGGGCCCCAAAGCGGCCTTGGGTCAAATGACCGGCTCGATGATGGCGTTTGTTGAACCAGATCGTGTAAGCCGTCATCATCCTTCCCATATACTGGCTCAAATTGCCCCCGGGCGTTTCGAGCAGCAGATGGAAGTGATTGGGCATAAGACAAACCAGAAAAAGGCGCACCCCATAGAGTTCCTTCGACTCGGCCACCTTCGCCAAAAACTGGGCTCGATCGCCATCATCACGGAACATCAGCCGCCGTTCGTTGCCACGGACGGTAACGTGGTAAATGGCCCCTGGAAATTGAACGCGGAGCAACCTCGCCATGGCTGCAGGCTATGCCCGCCGCCCGTCTCATTCAATCAGTTTCCCTCATTGAGCCCCCGCAACCTTTCGGCCCACTTAAACCGCCGCTTAAATACTATTTCAAGGGCTGACCCTGCGGAGGCAAGTATACGGCAAACCCGTATCCATCAGATTTCCTAAGGTCCGTCTTGACTGCGAATCAGTACGGGCTGGGCGCCATGTGGGTCAGGAATTGTCGTTGGCGGCTGGATGGTTGTGCGCTCGGCGACCCGATCGGGATGGCCTTCGTGAATATGGTCAACGGCCAGGTCTGGGCTAATGATCGATCGCGTTGTTTGGCCCTGATGGGAGATCCTACTTTGAGACCGCTAATCATCAAAGGGCCCACCGCCGCCAGTGTTGTAGACCAAGCGGGCACGGTAGCGCGGGTTTCCTGGAGCGGCGGAGAATCAGCAATGGCACATGTCTATCGGGGAGCTAGCGTTGATGGGCCATTTACTCGCCTAACTACGGCCGGACCTGCAACATCTTCTTTTGACGATCCCTCGCGATCGAACTCCGAACTAGTTTACATGATTCGTGAGGTTTCAAGTCTGCAGACTGGCTGTGGTCAAGCGCAGGTGCTCAGTCAGGGATTTATGACCTTTCGATCGCTTTAGCGTAATTCTTTGCTTTGAATGTCCTAAGGTGTACGGCCGTTACAGAGCCGATGGACATTTTATAGAGCG
>JBGAIN010000002.1:164182-175793 GCA_044225505.1 Limisphaerales bacterium | reverse complement strand
GTCCATCGTCATCCTCAGCGATGAGGATTACCACTTCCTTCGTCATGTTCTTAGTGTGTTACGCAGCTTCAGGTTGGCAATGAAACAAAAAACGTACTGCCTTGCTGAGGCGCCGACTCGACCCAAATCCGGCCCCCTTGTCTTTCCAAGATCCTCTGGGCAATCGTCAATCCTAACCCTTCCCCCTCACTCGCACTGGGGTCCAATCGGTGGAAAATTTCGAAAATCTTGGACTGGTGTTCCTGGGCGATACCTCGGCCGTTGTCGCGTACGGCGAAGATCGCCCGGCCGCCCTCAGTCCAGCCTCGCACCTGAATCTTGCCAGGGCGAGCGGGGTCTATGTACTTGATCGCGTTATCGAGGAGGTTCGAGAATACTTGGTTGATTTGAGTGGTGTCGCCCAAGCAATCGGGCAGGCAATCAACCTCGATTGTGATCCCGGCGCGTTTGATCTGAAAATCCATCGTTTGGATGATGCTCGTGATCAGGGAAGCCATCGCGATACGGTCAATCTTGATGGCAGCGCGGCCTAAACGTGAGAACCTCAAAAAGCCCGCCAGTAAGGTATCGATTTTCTTAACCCCCGCGAGAATAAACTGGATTGCTTCGGGAATGTCCTGGCTCAGGAGTGTCTCCAATTCGGGCGTCCGCAACTCTGGACTCTGACTTTCTGCCAACTTCGCCCGCACGATGTCACAGGCCCGCGAGAGCTCGCGACTGAACCCTTGAATATTGACCAGCGGCGACCGCAAATCGTGCGATGCGACGTAGACGATCGTCTCGAGTTCCTTGTTCTTCTCCGCGAGTGTCCGTGCAAGCTCTCCGAGCTTCGCTTCCGCCCGTTTCCTTTCAATAAACTGCCCGATCTGGTTGCCAATCGCCGTGAACGACGCAAGGGACTCGTTGTCCGGCGCAATGGCCTCGCGACTAAAGAAAATCACAATGCCCAAAACGTCGGTGCCAAGCAAGATTGGCAAGCCCAGCGCCCCATGAAGTTCCCTCTGAAGTTGAGCTGGAAGTCGGCTCGCCTCCGCCAGCAAAGCAGAGCTCGTAATCCATTCGGGTTTGCTTGTCGCCCACACCCTTCCTGGCAATCCTTCCCCTCGGTTCAACGATCGCCCGGCGGACAGGAATCCAGATTCGGAAAATTCCTCCAACTTCGGATGCCAGGATTGCACTTGATGAACGACGCTGGCCTCACGATCCACTCCCCAAAATTCCGCGAAATCCCAGCCCATGATCTGGCAGATCCCTTCCATGACCCTTGGCGCAGCTTCTCCTAGTGAATTTGATTCCGCCAGGCTCCGCACCGTCGCATAATGCACTTTCTGCCGAATCTCCGCGCGACGCCTTTCGGAAATGTCACGCACGAAGCCCGTAAAAAGTCGCCGGCTCGCCAAACGAACTTCGCTCACGGCCAGGTCCATCGGAAAAACCGTTCCATCCTTTCTTCGGCCGACGACCTCTCGTCCGATCCCAATGATCTTGGCGTGGCCAGTCTGCAAGTAGTTGGCCATGTACCCGTCGTGCCCCTCCCGGTATGGTGGCGGCATTAGGACGCTGACGTTCTGGCCAACGAGCTCGTGCGCGCTGTAACCGAAAACTCGTTCCGCGGCCGGGTTCAGCGATTCGATCAGGCCACGTTCGTCAATCGTGATAATGCCCTCAACCGCTGTTTCGAGAATGGCACGCATCCTCTCTTCTGTGTCCTTCAACGCGGTCGGAGAGGTCGAGGCCATCGGGCAAGTCGCTTGGGAACTTGTCGCTTTGACTTCGGCCTCTTTCAGGCAAGCGATCAATTCAGCCTTGGTCATGCGCGAGAAATCTGTCATTAGTCGCATCCTAAACGCTTCAGTTCCCGTTCTCCACAAGAGTTTGACGAGCCCGAACCATCCCATGCACCCGGGTTGATCGCAATCTCGAATCTCCTGTTCAACAGAGCCGCTACTTCATCGACGGGTCTCGAATCCAGCGGTTTCGGGCGAAACGCGAGGAACGCCAAGTGATACCGTTGGGATATCCCGTGGGATGGGACCGGGAGGCCTGCTTAGCCCTATAGACGCCTTCTGAGAATGACGTAAAGGGTTGGTGAAACAGAGCTTAGAAAATTGGTGACAAACGTCACCAACGATTAACGAAGACCGCCTTCCGCCTGTCCGGGATGACTCCTAAAACCCGGGGCAAACCGTGCTTGGTCTCAACTAACCTCGAAGATTTAAACCGTCCGTTGAAGCGGCGACGGCGCTCATCGTAGCCTTGTCACGTGACTCTAAGGCGGCCCCGCTCAGTTAACCGGGAAAAGGACCGACTGCCTTGCCGTTTTCGCCGCTCGATTAGGCGGTCGGAAGATGACCCCGATACTCTGTGGGCGACTGGCCCACGATCTTTTTAAACACTCGATTGAAATGGGTCAAGGATTGGAATCCCACTTCGTAGGCAATTTCGCTGATTCGCAAATTGGGGTTCAGCAGCAAGTTCTTCGCTTTTTCGATTCGCACACGCGACAGATAATCTGTGAAATTCACCCCCGTCGCCTTCTTGAACATCTTGCAGAAGTAGAACGTGCTCGTATTGACCGCCTTGGCAACCTGGCCCAACGACAGGTCTTCCCCTTGATGCTCGAGAATAAATTGCTTTGCTCGGGTAATTACTGGAGGTTCTGCAGTTTGTTGTTGAACAACCACTTGGTTGCTCACCATCGATAGGTGCTCCGCAAAAATGCTGAGCAAACGAACCGAGGAAGCATACTGTTTTGGCGACAACACTCGGGTCTCAAAATAGGCATCACGAAGCTTAGCAACATCTGCGTCCACGCCCCACTCGGAGATTATCTTGGCGGTCCGGTCAAATTGCGCGGGCGAAGGTGTTTTGCGAAAGACCTGGCCAGTCTGCAGAAATCCGACGAGCTTTTCGCCTAATCGAACCGGCACGGCTGTGTCTGACATGCCAGCGTCGCAGATAGTCGTGTAGGCTTCGTGGGTAGCGTTTTCAGACAGTTTCTGCTGCACTTGCAAACAGTTGGCGCAAGAACGACTCTTTTCGGCCATCATCGCACAGAAGCGGTTCTCATTGCGCTTGCCGTGATGGGGAAGTTGCCAGGACTCGACAGGCCGGAGGCTGACAGGCAGTCCGGTCGCTTCGCTAAAGGCGCGCTCGTATTCCTGATATACTTTCGATTTGGCAAGGGCATCGATGAGCGTGTGATGATTATTCATATATTGTCGTCTTCTTCGCCTAATTTGCTCTGGCGTCAGCAAACTAGGCGGTTCGCCCGATGTTCACAATTGGGTGCACACCTAATCGTGTTCGCTCGTAAACAAGTATTGTCCATAAGGGTTTCCCTTACCCTTTCGTCCCGCCCTCCTCGTTTCTGCAGAGGCGAGACGTTCCTCTTGTTTTCTCGGTATCGACACGGGATATTGGCGCCAGCATATGTCCGAACCGGATCCAATCCGTCCGTCCCCCCAAGAGCCGCACTGCTTGGCAAGATCCATGGCGGACGCGCTTCGTCAGGAACCTGGTTTGGAGGCCGTTTCAATTGATGTTTCACGTAAGGCGATTTCCGTCGCGACGCTCGGTCGAACGACCAATTCTCATCTCAACGAGAGAATTGCCGACACCGTGCGTGAGGCGGAAAGCGATGCCACCGGGACATTGTGTTGTGTGGCCAATGCGGCAGGAGATTGCCAATCGTGCGGGAGGCCGCTCAATCCGGTCGGGGAGAAGAAGATTCAGATCGAGCGGCATGGCGGAGCCTTGACCATCGCGAGGGTCACGTGTCCGACGGCTCCAAAGTTTTGGCGTTGGCAGGATGTGCCTTGGCCGAAAGTGGTGCAGCGCGAAGTTCCGTTTTTTGAAGAACCTGAGCATTTCGACGAATGGAAAGCGCAACTGGCGGCGGCGTTGCTTTGCGGCGTTTTTGGGACTGTAGGATATGCGCTTGGAGCCAATCGATGGTCACTGGGCGCTTATCTCCTCGCTTACCTGGCGGGCGCGTGGTTTGTGTCGGAGGAGGTTTGGGAACGCCTGCGGCAACGAGCGATTGATGTGCACTTCCTGATGCTGGCGGTGGCGGTGGGAAGCGCTAGCATCGGTGCTTGGGGCGAAGGGGCGATGCTTTTATTTTTGTTCTCCCTTTCCGGAGCGTTGGAACACTACGCGTTGGGGCGAACGCAACGGGAGATTCGCGCATTATTTCGCGATGCTCCCAAATCCGCGACTGTGCTTGATGCTGCTGGGCTCGAGCATGACACGCCGGTTGAAGATCTCCGAGCTGGGATGCGTTTGCTCATCCGACCTGATGCTCAGTTCCCGGTAGACGGGGAAATCACCAAGGGCCAGACAGCGAGTGACGAATCGAACCTGACCGGTGAAGCGATTCCCGTGGATAAGGCGATCGGGGACCCTGTCTTGGCCGGGACTCTGAATTTATGGGGTGTTGTTGAAGTGACGGTGACTCGTCCGGCGAGCGAAAGCTCGCTGCAGAAGATCATTCGGCTGATTAAAGAAGCTCAGCACCAAAAAGCGCCATCCCAGCAATTCACAGACCGGTTTGGAGCGTGGTACACCTACTTGGTTCTGGGGCTCTCAAGCTGCATGTTTTTTGTGTGGTGGATAGGATTTCAGTTGCCAGCCTTCGAAGCGGTCGGTGGGCAGAAAAGCGCTTTCTATCGCACCATGACTTTGTTGGTGGTGGCTTCTCCGTGCGCTTTGGTTCTCTCAATCCCGTCAGCGGTTTTGGCAGCCATCGCCTGGGGAGCAAGACATGGCATTCTTTTTCGTGGCGGAGCGGCCGTAGAGAAACTAGCTTCGATTACTAAAGTCGCCTTGGACAAGACGGGCACCCTTACCACTGGGGAACTTCGGGTTGAGCGAATTGAAAGCTTTCCGCCTGGACGCGAAGCTGACGTGGCTATGTTGGCCTATTCAATGGAGCGTCTTTCCATGCACCCGCTAGCTCGGGCCGTCACTCGGTACGGCAAGCAGAATCAATTCTCAGCGCTCACGCTCGACCAATTTGAGTCGGTGACAGGACAAGGGCTACGGGCGCGGCGCGGGGATGAAACTTTTGCTCTCGGTAAAAGAGACTGGTTAGCGCAGGTTCTTCCTCATTCGCTTGCGGGAAGCGTAGCTGCTGCTGAGACGGGTTGCTCGGAGATCTGGCTCGGGGGAACGAATCTCCTTGGAAGAATCATCCTGCGCGACGACGTTCGATCTCAAGCGCGCGAAGTGGTCGGACGGTTGCGTAATCTTGGACTGGGGACAGTCGTCTTGACCGGTGACCGACGAGCGTCCGCGGAATTTTTAAAGCGGCAGCTAGACTTGGACGAGGTTCGAGCAGAGCTGAGGCCGGAGGATAAGGTTGCAGCGATCCAGTTGCTCACCCAGGGCGGCGACCGCGTAGCGATGGTGGGTGATGGCGTGAATGATGCGCCGAGCCTGGCTGCGGCGCATATCGGCGTGGCAATGGGTGCCCGCGGATCGGATGCGGCCTTGGAACAGGCGGATGTGGTGTTGATGCATGATCGACTCGAGAACTTTCTCGAGGCTTTCCGTTTAAGCCAGCGGGCTCGTCGCGTCATTCGCCAAAACTTGGTGGTTTCCCTGGGAACGGTCGTCCTTCTGGTGTGTTTCGCTTTGGCTGGCCATATTCCGCTAACGCTCGGAGTCGTGGGACATGAGGGAAGCACCGTTTTGGTGGTCATGAACAGCTTGCGCCTGCTTTTTGGGAGAGCGAACCGGGTAGCTTAGTGATCTCCAGGATAGTCTCCGGCGATGCAGCTGCTGTATTCGCAAAGGCTTGGGAAGGAAACGGGGCGATCGTCACTTGACGTTCGACCGGACGCCGCTAGACTTTGACTCACAATAGGTCGAGGAATAAAAACATGAAAAAAATCCTAATGCTGGTTCCACTCTTGGTTTTTCTAGCGGGCTGCAGTAAGTCGGATGATTCGATGTCATCCGCGCCGGCGAGCACCAATTCTCCGGCCACCAACGCGCCAGCGCAGTAAGCGTCAAGTGGTTGGCTAGTCTCGGTTTGATTTCA
Source organism: Limisphaerales bacterium (assembly GCA_044225505.1). Classification (GTDB taxonomy): domain Bacteria; phylum Verrucomicrobiota; class Verrucomicrobiia; order Limisphaerales; family SIBE01; genus JAXMHN01. The sequence continues at coordinate 169,747 of JBGAIN010000002.1, read as the reverse complement.
CCCTCGCACTTTTCGTGCGAGGGTGATCATTTATTCTTTACCTGTCTCTCACGCTTTTGCATGTTCGAACTATGAAAAGAGTGGCAGCAGTTCTCTTCAGTTTAGGTTTCGCCTTTAGTCTTACAGCACAGAACACCGGACAAAAGTCTGTGCCAACAATCTTTGTTGCGCCCTTGGATGGAGATGCAACTCAAGTGATGGGGTGGCAGCCAGCGCTGGGTGAAGGGCTGGCGGAAATGCTCGTTACGGAGCTCGGCCGGATTGGCAAATTTCAAGTGGTGGAATCCACCGCCCTAAAGGAACTCGCCGATGAAATCAAGCTGGGTGAGGCGGGATATGTGAATGATCAGGAAAAAGTCGAAAAAGGGGGGTGGTCCGGCGCCGATTTCATGTTTCGCGGTAAAGTGACGCGGTTTGGATCCAATCAAAAAGGCGTCGGCTTAGGCGGGTTTGTTCCTGGGAATCTCGGCAATCTCGGAGTCAAACTCACCACATCGGACGTTCGCATCGATTGGCGGATCGTTGACGTTTTCAACCGGCGGGTGATCAAAACCGGGCAAGCGGTCGCTTCACAAAAAGGTGCCGGTTTCGATATCGGTGCCAATATTGGAGGGCGCGGAGGAAACATTGGGTTCGATAACCATGAGTTTATGAACAGCGCATTGGGGAAGGCGACCGTGAAAGCCGTAAATACGATCATTGCGGATGTCGGAAACGTCGATTTACCGGCCTCCGGGAGAAGCCAGAGCAAAGCTCAAATCGTGCAGAAGCAGCAAAGTGAAATCCAGGCCGTTTCCAGCGCTCTCAAGCAAACACCAGGAAAAGTCTTGGCGGTTGTAAACAAGACCACGGTGATCGTTTCGCTCGGCAGCAAGCAGGGATTTAAAGCGGGCGACAAGTTAAAGCTTTTTGAAGCTGTTGAGATCAAAGACGATAAAGGAACGGTGGTTTTTACAGAGGAAAAAGCCGCTGGGGAAGTAACTTTGGATAATGTCCAGGATGACCGCAGCAAAGCGAGCTACGCTGGCGCGGAAGAAGTCAAAGTCGGTTGGATTGTGAAAGGAAACTAATCCGGACCCGTTGGCCTGACACACGGACCCAATCGGGACGTCCCTCGGGCAAGTTTCAGGGCGGTGCTCGATTTCGCGGCGTGCCTTAATTGAGTAGGATCCTTCATGAAAGCACGACAAAGCACCCAAGATCAAGTTGAAGGCGCAGCGCGGAATATCAAAGGCAAGCTAAAGAGAGCGGCTGGCGTTGTGACTGCGAATCGCGAACTCGAACGCGAAGGAAAAGCTGACGAAGTGGCTGGGAAAGTCCAGAAGAAGGTCGGCGAGGTGGAAAAGGTCTTTGGAAAATAACGGCGCCACTGTGGGGGGCTCGTCCGGTGCTGGCGTTGCTTTGAGAACTGCAACGCCAGCCGATTTCCCGGGGAGTTCTACTTGGCTCGAAGTCGTAAGTAGTCCAAACCAAACATGTAGGCTTTCTGAGCTTTTTCGTTAGCACCAACCACCGTGATGTTGAGACTGTTTAGGCCTTCGCGGAGATCGAAAGTCCCGAGACTAATTTCGTCGGTTGGCTTGACGTCCGGGCTGTAAAAATCGCGCGGCGAACCCGCCGGAGTTCCATTGATCGATAGCTGGTGAATTCCATAATCTCTGGCCGTTAAAAATCGTCCGAATACTTCGTAGCGGCCGGTTTTTGGGGCTGGGAAACTGAGAACTAGAGAATCTCCGGGGTTCATTCCCGCATGCCACCAGAGATGTCGGCCGTTGCTTGTGTCATCCCAATCCTGGGGTTCAGCGTTTCCCTTGACCTGGGTAATTTTCAGTTCCTCACCCTCTAACGCGCCTGAAACTTTTGGGACAACATAATCAGCGATCGGACGCAGGCGGGTGTCTTGGGCTTCGATGGCTGGGAATGCGTCTGTTGCTCCGGGACGCGCGTACCAATAAGCAACGACAGCCATATTTACGCGGCAGGTCTCATTCCAGTGCCAAAGCTCCATATCAAACTTGAAATCGCTTTTGAACGGAATGCGATCGAGGATATGAAATCGATTGACGCTCGTTCGACCATAGTTGCCCGGGCCATCGCACCGCGGTTGAGAGTGATAGGCATGAGTAAACGTGGCAGGCCAGCACCACGCATATCCAAAGTAATCTTCTGTCCCGGTGCCAAAGTGGCTGGGGAATTTTTCACCATCGACATAGATTTTCTCGTCCCCTTCGCCCCACCACTGTTTAACTGGATTGTCGATGCTGAAGCTCACGCCCGCAAATACTCCCTGGCCTTTGGCAGTAAGATAATTCCAATCGCGCATGGGGCGGGTAGGTACGTCAAATTCAGTCCGCCATTTGGCGTGGAAGTGCATCGATCGTTCCGTCCAGTCGTAGTCGCGTAGCGCGATGGAGCCAGAGAGCGTGGCGCTCTCTGAGCCAAAATTGTGAAGTTCGATAACGGCTGAGCGCCTGAACGGCATAAACCAATGCCAGTACATCTCGCCGTCTTTCGTCATTCCTAGAGGCAATGTGCTGAAGGCATTCAACCCTGGAGCACTTCCGAAGAGGTCTCCTAAGGGAGCATCGATGCAGCGTTCACCATCAAACGTAATTCGAACAATAATGCTTCTCAATGCCATCTCCAGCTTGGGACTGGCAACCTTGACGAGGGCACGTGTAAAAGCCTTGGATCCTTCGAACGATTCTTGAACCGACTCGCCCGGACCAACTTCCATCTGGAAGTCCTGGCTCTCGCCGCCAAGGTTTTCTTCATTTCCTCGGGGGTTAGCGAGCTGCGTTTCTAGGGTGGAAATTTTCGGCTTGAGACTGTTCAGCTGTGACATCGTGAACGATCGAACAGTTGTCCCAGCCTCGTAGGCGCGGTAGTTGACGTGATAGTAAAATCCCCCGCGGTCACTCGTCACTTTGCAGTGTTTCGTGTAAGCAATGGGAAAATAGAGGTTCCAACCTTTGCTGTATTCTCCCGCAATCGGTCGAGGCAGGCCCGGAAATTTTCCACCTAACAGCTCGGACATTGGAGCTTCCAAGGCTGGAGTAACGGACTCATCGATGTAGATACGCAGGGTTCCCTCAGGATTTGCGGACCAGATCCGTGTGATCGCTCCGGGACCCGCGGCGTCCATCAGGACGTATTCAGTGCGTTGACCACGAGTTTCTGTTCGCAGGAACTGCCCAGCGTCGCCATTGGCAAACCACTCTTCACTGGGTGACTTCGACTTGCGGTCGTAGGAGGAAAACTGCTTGGCGGTGTAGCCCGGGCTTGGGAACTCAGCCATTCCAGCGATTCCCGTCATATCGTCGAGCAGTGATTCTGTACTGACCGGGGTGGCGGGAGCGGCACTAAGAGATGCGCTAACGAGTTTGCCTAGGACTGCCGTAGCGACCAGCCACACGCGAAGCTTCCCACGGAATTCAACGAGTCGGAAGCAGGAGAATGCTCGGCGAGAGGACAACAAGTGTGGCTTCATTGCCTCAGACTGCTTGATTAGCGTTTGGAGTCAAGTTTCGGAGCTTGGTCTGACTTCTGTTCGTTGGAGGTCGGCGCCCGGTGTAGGGCGGCTGCCGCGTAGTGGGACGATATTTCACCCGAAGAGAGGGCGCGCCCGTAAATGGAGATTTCGTCGAGTTTGCCTTCGAGATTAAACCCGTTTCGCTCGAAGCCTCCGAAGAAGAAACTTCGATTCCCGTCGAAAACCGGTAGAGTCATTGGCGTTGAGATATCGGCATTTGGGTCTCCGTCCAGGTAAACGCGCAATTCCTCTCGTTGACGGACATAAACAACGTGGTGCCAGGACTGCCGTTCGAGCCGCCGTGTGCCAATGCGCCAAGTTTCCGTCCGGCCAAAGTCCCCCATAAACAGGCAACCAGCACTGTCGAGCTGCGCTGTGCCACCGATGCCTAGACCGACGGGCCCCATCGCTGGCGTCTCCTGGGGTTGCTCAGCCAAGAGAATCCCGGTGATCGGGCGTGCGTCGGAAGGCAAGCCGTTCCAAATCCAGAATTCGACCGAGAAAGAGCTCTGGAGCGGGAGTTGGGCGGTAATGAATCCTCCCGCCAGATGCAAAGAGCGGTTGATCTGCGATCCAGAAAAGGCGTTTAACGCGAGAGGCTCCGTTGGCTGAAAACCAAGGCGTCCATCGACACCGGGCAAGTAGAACGCCATCGGACCTTCCAGAGCGCCATAGAATTTATTTGCCACGGCGTTGTGCGCGATCGGCGGCGCCAGTTCCTCGAGTCGCCAATACGCCATTGGTTTTGCTTCTAGAACCGCGAGCGCGTAGGGACCGCTCGGCGCCACAGGAACTTGGCGTGGTTTTCCTGAAACTTTCTCAAGGAGGGATAAGGCCGTTTCAACGATGCGCGATTCGGCGCCTGCTTCCAGTCCGGCCGTGCGGGCGGGCCACGTCGTATAACCCCCGAGAATGTGCTGTTCTGGGGGAGGAATATAACCTTCGGCGCCATTCGCTAATTCGATACTAAATGTGACAGGGAGAGGGCTGCACAGTTTTAGCTTAAGACCGGTGATGGCGAATACTTCGTTGGGAATCGCTGCGATTCCAACATTCCCAATCGCGAGTGCTTGAACCAAAACTTGGGTGCGTTGTTGCTCGTGCAGAGCGATGGCTTCGAGAGCATAAATCTCGGGCTGAGTTTGAGGCAGTTTATCTCCGAGAACCGCGCGCACTTGTTCGGCCCAAGCTAGCCTGCGTTGATCTGGCAACCGATAGCCAAGTTCTAAGCACTGCTCTGCCATATGTAATGGAGCCGTGTCTTGCCAGGCAAGAGTGGCGATTAGGGCGGTTGTTCGTTGAGCAATCTGCCGCGCATAGGCGTCATACCCCACCTCGTGCGCCGGTGCACTGTAGTCCATCCACATCAAGTCTCCGCTGGTCCCCTGCGACATGATGGCGACGAATGCGTCGTCTGCGCCCAGTTGTTGCCGCGCATAATTCGCGAACCGGCCGTAATAGTCTGATGAAAGTAGCGGCGATCCGTAATAGTGCATCGAATAGTTCGCCAAAAGCGCTAATGGCCTGCCGTCCAAGGTCTGCACTGCCAGCACGGACAATTGTGGATCGACCGGGCCGCTCGGTCCGACCACGTCCGGGCTCTGGTGGCCAGGATGCATATTGGCTCGGACGGTTGGTTGCCCAAAAGGATCGGTCAGAATTCGATCTGGCCGGCGAATCCAACGACGGTTGAACGTGTGCTCCCAGTCGTTGGTTTGCCCCCATGCGATGCGTGCCGGGGCCAGTCGGCGGACCGCGCCGATGATCGAGTTGGCAATCCTTTCCGGCAGAAGGGCTGCGTAATTTGGATCTTCTCTGCTACCGAGGCACCCCATGGCGGAGGGGGCGGAGTGAGTGTGGGTGGAGGAAACCAACATGTGATTGACGGGAAGTCCGGTCGCGGCACTGGCTTTGGCCTTGGCGGAATCGATGAGGGACCGAGGAACCATGCACGAGTCCACGACGCACATCACAATGCGCTCGGAACCGTCATCAAACGCCAGGGATTTGGCATACAAAGTGTCGTTCACATT
>JBGAIN010000002.1:0-164173 GCA_044225505.1 Limisphaerales bacterium | reverse complement strand
GTTCAAATTGGTTGCCGATCGTTCCGTAAACATAGCGTTGACGCGCACGGGGAACTGAATGGGAGAAACGTCCACTGCATAAGCCCCGGCGCGGAATTGGGCGGCCGCGAGGACTTGAGGGGTCAGTGCGAGAGCGGCAGACAGAATTCGCCAGCCCGGTGAAAGCAGGTGCATGTGCCTATTGAAGCGTCGTCAGACCCCAACGGCAAGTCGAGCTTGTCAGACAAACGCTGACAACAATCTCAGAGCACGCCTCATTAGCACAAAGTCAGAGCCAGGCTAAGGTTGCTCGTATGGAAAAGGTAGCGGTCGAGCAGTTTCGATGAACATGATCAGCGCCGTTGAAAGGCTATTGTCCTATCTCGGGTCCGAGTTGATTCTCTGGACCACCGCCTGGCGTTTGACTCGAGTGCGTCGGCAGCTTCGCGAGCAGTTGGTTGAAATCCCGATACCCGACAGTTTTGCCGGTGGAGTTTGCCTGGAAACACCGCAGCAGTTCTGTCCGCCCTGCGCGAGAGCAGGTTCCTCTCACGCCTGGATGTCTGGCAGCCCTGTCCGTCCTGCAGTTTTGGCAGAACTTTCGTCCAGGTAACCCCTGCAACGGATAATCCGTTAACCAAGCCACTCCGGGTGGTGGGCCGTGCCATCGAATTCGTTGTTGGTTTTGAAACGTTCGAATTCTCCAAATTGGGCTGCTTCAGCGGTCCGCGCCAACAACGCGGAAACATTCTCCTGACTGAGAGGCTGAAATTCCCGCACCGCATCCAACGCCTGGTCGAGCACCTGCATGCTATCCATCCCTGTGATCACAGTCGACGTGGGCAAGCTCAACGCGTAATGAAGACATTCAACGGCCGTGGCTGTCTTCGACTTTAGGATGTGTCCGCTCGCCATGGGTTTCATGCCCAAGACACCGATCCCTTGCTCGACCAACACTGGAAGCACTTGATGCTGAAAACTGCGGAAGTGTGCGTCCATGACGTTCAGCGGCATCTGGACGGCGTCAAATTGAAAGTCGTGCTGCTTGGCCAGATCGAGCATCCGGAGGTGCACGAGTGGGTCTTTATGTCCGGTAAAGCCGATATAGCGAATCTTACCATTCTTCTTGGCCTCCTGTAGGGCTTCCATGGCCCCTCTCTCTGCGAAGGCACGATCTGGATCTTCCAGGCGAATCACTTCGTGCAATTGCATGAGATCGATGCGATCAGTTTGGAGACGCTGCAGGCTCTGGTCAATCTGTTGGGTCGCAGCGGTTCTGGTTCGTCCATCGATTTTAGTCATCAGGAAGACTCGTTCGCGGTAACCGTCGCGCAGTGCCTTGCCCATTCGAATTTCACTGTTCCCGTTGTGGTAGTCCCAGCAGTTATCCAGAAAGTTGATCCCACGGTCGACTGCGCTGCGTATGATTTGGATTCCGACCGCTTCCTCTTTGGGGATGCCGATATGATGCCCCCCGACGCCGATGGCGGACACAGCGATGCCAGACCGCCCCAATCGCCGAGAGAACGAAGTCACGTCGGCTAATTTCACCGGCGGACAATCGTTCGGAGAGGATTGCAGATTCGGGATTGTGGGCCTCGAAAGTTGTCATTCGTTGAAACGGCTGCGTCATAGTCATCCTCCTCTTTAACCACATGAAACTTCGCCGCGATCCGAACTGTCTTCAACCGGAAAACGGGGAATTCGTCACGACCGGAGCCTTAGTCGGCTCCCAGCGGAACGTAGAGGAATGAGGCGTCTCGTTGACAACGGGTCGGCGGGTGCCCAAACCGGACACGGGGTGAGAGAATGCTAGCTCGTCAGAGTCCCAGTTTCTTGAACCGATTGGTCACCTCTTTAGTGTGAAACTCCACCGCACAGAGTTTTTCAAGTTCAGCCGTGCTTAAGACCTCAGCCACATCAGGGTCGCTCAACAATTGCTGAAGGAAATCCGCATCGTCGCGTCCGGCATGCTTCACGCTCCAAGTCTGCATGGCATTGCGCTGGACCAGTTCGTAAGCCCTTTCTCGCGAGAGGCCCTTTCGGATAAGCGCCAGCAGAACGGTCTGCGAGTTCCACATGCCGAGGCTGAGGCCCAGATTCTTCTTCATGTTCTCAGGGTAGACGTTGAGCCCATCCATCAAGCGGATCAGCAGAGAGAACATGTAATCGAGTAAGGTACAGGAATCCGGGAAGATAATTCGTTCAACACTGCTGTGGCTGATGTCGCGTTCATGCCACAAAGCGACGTTTTCCAATGCGGCCATCGCGTTTCCACGAAGGATGCGGGCCAAGCCTGTTAAACGTTCCCAGGTGATCGGATTTCGTTTGTGCGGCATTGCGCTGCTTCCCTTCTGCCCCTTCGTGAACGGTTCCTCGGCTTCCAGCACTTCTGTCCGTTGGAGGTGGCGAAATTCAACTGCCCAACGTTCGATGGTTGCGCCTGCGAGTGCCAGGATAGTCTGGAATTCTGCGTGGATATCTCGCGAAATCACCTGAGTGGCGATCGTTGCCGGCTTCAGGCCCAGTCGACTGCAGACATGATCTTCCAACGCGACAGAGAGGTGAGCGTTGGTCCCAACGGCTCCGCTAAGTTTCCCTACGGCCGCGATCTCGCGTCCTCGTTGAAAGCGATCTGCCGTTCGACCAAACTCATCGTGCATGAGTGCGAGTTTGAGGCCGAAGGTCGTCGGTTCCGCGTGAATTCCGTGACTCCTGCCGATCATCGGCGTAAACTGATATTCCCGAGCGCGTCGCGCGATAACCTCTCGAAGTTGGCGGGCGTCTTCGAGCAGCAGGTCAGCACTTTGGCATATCTGAAGCGCAAACGCCGTGTCGATGATGTCGCTGCTGGTTAATCCAAAGTGAAGCCAGCGGCTCGCCGGATCTCCGATTATCTCCGCCACGGCCGTCGTGAAGGCAATGACGTCATGGTTCAGGGTTTTTTCCAGGTCTTTGGCGCGGGCGGAGAGGGTGGTAGTATCTGCGCTGGCAGCGTCGAGCCCTGCCTTGAGTTTCACGAAGTCCGCTGCAGGCACGACGCCTTCCCGGGTCAGCGCTTCACTCGCAAGTAACTCAATCTGGAGCCAGAGGCGCAGTTTATTCTCTTCTGTCCAGATGTTGCGCATGGCAGCGCGCGAATACCGCGGAATCATGCGTTGACTTTAGAAATGGGTCCGGAAAAAGAAAGCAGTTTGTCGAAAGGAACTTGGTAGACTCTGACTTTATCGGATTTAGAGCGGATTCGTTCGTCTACGGAAACGAGGAAACCTCCAGTTGACGCGTCTGGAGGGCAGGGAAGTACCGGTCTGACGGGGAAACCATTGATCTGATTGATCCGTCCATTCCGGGAATTACGCATGACAGTATGAGCGATCAAGATTCGACTGAGCGTTGACTTATAGAATCGGTTTTGACTGACGTTGCGTGCTAATGAAGGCTGATTCTTTACAGCGCTGAGAAAACGCGGCGATCATTGAAGAAAAGTCCCGGTTTTCGGTCTAATGTTCATGGTTGACCGAGAGAAAAAGAATAGTAACGTGACCCCAACACCTCGCAGAGAGTGACCAAACGCACTGCTTTATGGACAATGAAAATGTAGGAAAAGCCGGCCGTAACACGCGCCGGGATTTTATCAAAAAGGCGGCAACGGTGGCGGCCGCAGCGGCGACAACCCGTCTGTTGAGAACGCCGGTCTACGGTCAGACTCAGGCGCCGTCGACCGGTCGCGTCATTGGCGCGAACGATCGGATTGTCGTCGGCTTTGTCGGACTCGGAAATCAAGGGTTGAATTCGCACCTCAAACCGATGCTGCAGAATGCGCAGGCGAACAACATCGCTGTGGGTGGCGTTTGCGATGTTTCGAAACATCGTTTGGACGAAGCCAAGCAAGCTGCAGGCGGTTCGGCTCCAGCACTGGATGATTATCACAAGCTTCTGGAGCAAAAAGACATTGATGCGATTGTCTGCGCAACGGTCGATCACTGGCATGCACGCGTGTCGGTAGACGCAATGAACGCGGGCAAACATATTTACGTGGAAAAACCCATGAGTCGGTATTTGGGAGAAGCGTTTGAGGTCTATGACACGGTAAAGAAGACGGGAAAAGTGTTCCAGGTAGGGTCGCAGGGTTGCTCCGATTTGAAATGGCATAAAGCGGCCGAGTGGATCAAAGCGGACAAAATTGGTCCGGTTGTCATGAGCCAGGGATCCTATATGCGGAACACCCCTGCGGGTGAGTGGAACCAATATAAGATCCAAGCTTGGTGTACTCCGGAAGATGTGAACTGGATGATGTGGATGGGACAACAAATCAAGAAGAAGAAGGAGTTTAACCCTGACGACTACTTTCGATGGCGCAAGTATTACCCATATTGCGCGGGTTTGCTCAGCGACCTGTTCCCTCACAAACTACATCCTTACATGCTCGCCACGGGCAATCCCCAATTCCCCGTCCGCGTTGCTTGTATCGGCACTCGTAAAGTGGAGACGGATAAACTGACTCCAGACACGCGGTTGCGGGATTCGCCCGAAATCGCTCAGCTCATCGCGGAGTTCCCGTCTGGGATGGTGATGCACATTACTAGCAGCACGGTGAATGAAGTGGGGACTCAAGAGATGATTCGGGGACACAAAGCCACTCTCACGATGGCTGGGAATCTTGTGCAACTTAAACCGGAGCGGCCTTTTACCGAAGAGATCGATCCGGAAACCAGCGAAGCTTTCCCACCGGAGAGCATCCCGGTGCATCATAAGAATTGGTTCGACTGTATTCGGAGTGGAAAGCAGCCCAATGCGAACATCGATCTCGCCATTCGCGTCCAAACGGTTATTTCGCTTGGCGAAATGTCCGACCGTCTAAAGACCGTCTGTTTGTTTGACGAGAACACGCGTAAGATTACGAGCGGTGATGGGAAAGAAATCACACCGATAACCTACGGGACGTTGGAATTGTCCTGAAGGGTTTGATTCCGTCGATTCCTCGGGGTTTCGCGAGCTTTGCTCTCGAAACCCCGTTTCCTTTTCGCTGGTTATGGAAATGATCAGAGCTGCGCGCAATGCCATGGCGACCCGATTCGAGATGGTTTTGCACGGCGATGATGCGGTGCGCTTGCGCGCTGCAGCAGATACTGCGTTTCAAGAGATTGAACGCCTTCACGCGCAACTGAGCTTGTATCTCCCTTCCAGTGAGGTCTGCTCGATCAATTCCCGTGCTGCGAGACGAGCGGTACGCGTCGAACCGCGACTCTTTGCCCTGCTCCAGCTTGCTCGTCGAATTCATCTCGAAACGGCCGGAGCTTTCGATGTTACGGTTGCTCCTTTGATGCGATGTTGGGGATTCATGGGAGGAACGGGACAAGTGCCTTCGAAAGCGCAGATCGATGAGGCTCGAGCACTTGTTGGGATGCGTTTTGTGCACTTGGACGAAAAACAATTGACCATCCAATTCGAACGTCCGGGCATGATGCTGGATTTGGGGTCGATTGGAAAAGGATATGCTCTTGAGGTGGCGTGTGAATCGCTGGTCGAGGACGGAATTACCAGTGGACTGATTCATGGCGGGACCAGCACGGTCTGTGCGATCGGCGTGCCACCCGATTGTGACGCCTGGCGCGTTGCGATCGATTCACCTCCGATGCACGGTGCGGAAATGCCAGATGCCGGGGCCGATTCCGCCAAGTTGCCCGCTGCGGTGGTGGAGCTGAAAGACGAGGCCATGTCAGTTTCGGCGATTCATGGCAAGTCGTTCGAATGGGGGGGCAAAGTTTTTGGGCATGTTCTTGATCCTCGCACAGGCTATCCTGCCCAGTCTGCTCTGTTGGCAGCGGTGGTGTTACCGTCAGCAACAGAAACCGACGCCTTTTCTACGGCATTGCTGCTGGAGGGCGCCCGAAGATTGGATTCGATTACAGGACTGCGCCTTGGGATGCGGAGTTTGATCGCTGATCGAGATCAAGCCGGGCCACTTCGGATGACGGGCCGTGGCATTTGTCCATTAGCAACCTGACGAGAGCAACACCTGGGAGAACAAGGGCTCGGTTCGAGCTGATTCCGTCGTCGAACTGGACTACCATCAAGAAGACGACGCGGGCTGGCAGGGCAAGTAGATCGTGAAGCTCGTGCCCCGGCCCACTTCGGTATGAAGGTGGATTGCGCCACCGGCTTGTTCCACGAGACGTTTCACGATCGATAACCCCAGTCCGGTACCTTGGCCGACGGGTTTCGTTGTGAAGTACGGATCGAATATGCGAGATAATACGTCCGGCGGAACTCCAGGACCGCTGTCCGCAACTGTGAATGCGAGCAACGGTGACGCGTTGACAAACTGCTCTCGATTGACAAAGACGTCCTGGGGACCGTCTTGAAGGCGCGTCAGGTCCAACGCCGTTTCCACTTTCTCACTGCGAATCTCGACTTGATGGGCTTGATCGGAGCTTTGGAAGGCGTTGATGGCGAGATTGAGCAGGATTTGGATCAGGTCTGTACCATTGATCTGCGCGGACATATCTTCCGGCAGGGAGCGGATGACCAGGCTATTCTTCTGCAAACTCGTGTGGGTGCGAAGCAGTTCTCCCAGATCGTTGAGGATTTGGTTGACGCTGACCGGCGTGCTTTCTTCGGCGCAGCCTCGCAGGAAACTCAGATAGCGGTTTGAGATTTGGATGCAGCTCGTGACCTGCTTGGTAATGCGTGTGAGTCGATCTTTGATAATATCGAGCTTGTCGCCTTCCAGGTGAGTGGCGTCACCGATACGCTGGTTGATGACTTCAATAAAGCCCGAGATAATTGTCAGTGGTCCGTTGATATCATGAATGATGCTGGCGTAGATCTCGCCGCGCGTCCGCGCGAGTTCTTCACGGACTTTTTGATTCTGAATCTCCACCTGCAACTCTCGAAGACGCAGGTTATTGGTTCGGATTTGCTGGGAAATACACCGGCGTTCCATGGCATTCCGGACCGCTTCCCTCAGAGTGGCAATATCAAACGGTTTGTTGAGATAGTCACACGCTCCGAGGCGCAGTGCCTGACGCGCTGTTTCCAATGTTTCGTATGCTGTCAACATGACCACTTCCGTGGTGGGATCGATGCTTTTGAGGGCATTTAGAACTTCGATTCCGGACATTCCTGCCATGCGAATATCCAACACGGCGGCGTCAATGGAGTGCTGCTTCGCAAGGGCAATCGCGGCTGGACCGTTATCGGCCATCAAGATCTGGTAGTCCTCTTTGAAAACAATGCGAATGGATTGCCGAGGACCTTCTTCATCATCGACAATTAACAGAGTTTGTTTTGCCGGCTGCGACAGGGGCTGTAGGGCTCCGTCCAGGCTTGCGTTTTGGGGCGTGTTCAGGGTCATAACGATTACACGATCGGGCGCTCCTGATCCGCTGACGGAAACTGAGAATAAGCAAGCATCTCCACCGGTCCACTGGAACCGGTCCGGACGTCCAGCTGAAATGAAAGACGTGGCCTCACCAACAAGCTGCGCCTTGCATGGCGCACTCAAAGTGGGAAGTTTAGGCTAAAACCCTGACCCTCACAAGGATATTTCACCTGGCCTCGAAGCTAGGCCAGGTCTCAGTCGTAATGTGCTACTGCCGAGTCGACGACGGCAGTGAGATACGCACAAGTCCCGAGTGGTTCTCAGGAGAGTTTCCAACATCAAGATGCCCTTGATGAGTCTCGATGATCTTTCGGCTTACTGTCAACCCAAGTCCCAGACCAACGTTCCTCGTCGTGAAGAACGGTTCCGAAGCACGCTGAACCAAATCGGCGGCAAATCCCGGGCCATTGTCTTGGACTTCAATGCTGACATCGCTCTCTCCGCCGCCATTGCCGTTGGAGCGCGTTCGCACGCCGATTTTGGCGTCCGCAGGGTTGGCCTGCAGGGCGTTGATCAGAACTTCCGTGAGCGCGTGTTTGAGGGCGGAACGATCTCCCGCAAGAATGACTGGCTCTGTCCCATTCTCGTAAGTCATGCGCGAGGTGCGAACCGGTTGATGCTTCTTCGCTTCCTCGTACGCTTCCTCCAAAAGTTGTTCCAGCGGAAACGCTTCCTTGGCCACAATGCTATCTCGAGCTAGAAACCGCATTTGGCTGGTCAAGCGTGAGATGCGCTTCACGCCGTCGGACAGCGCGGCGTTGAGCGACGCCCGAAAATCCGGATCTTGATAACTGTGGGCCAGAAGTTGCTGATGCGTCGAAATGGGCACCAGGGCATTCCCGATTTCGTGAGCGAGCCGGTCGGCCATAGTCCGGACCAGTCGCAAGTTAGAGGTCTCAATTTCCAGCCTCTGCAGCTGGTCCGAGCGCGTGTGATCCTCTGCGACCAAAAGAGCCGAACTGGGCAGAGCCGAATCCTGCTTTTGAAACGGCAGAATTGTGATGTGGAAAAGGGAATTCGGGCTGTCGGGCGGCTGGTATTTGAAGGTCGTGATGGCAGTGCCTGTCTGAAGCACTTGATACACCTTGGCTCCAAGAACCTGGGGTAGGTCGCTAAACTCAAAATCACCTTGAGATCTCCCCGGACGGGCCAGAAACGCTTTGGCCGCTTTGTTGGCGTGCAGGATCGCCAAGTCTCGGCTGACGACGATGCAAGCGCTGCTCAATTGACGGAAAATGTCCGTCATCATTTCATGGTTGGAGGAGAGTTGATTGTGTAGCCAGATATTCTTGACGGCCAAACCAACTTCTTCCAATAGGTGGAAAATCAACTCCAACTCCGAATTTGTCAGAGGTTCTCCCGTGACTCGACCGTCCAAGGCGGCGACCCCCATGAACGTCTCCCGATCGAGAATCGGCACCGCAACCTCGGTCCCCATGACCTCAAATTCCTTCTGAATTTCGACATCACTTTGAGCCGTATCGCTGTTTCGTCGCAGAACCCGCCCCTGACGAAACAGGTGAGCTCCGATGCCTGAATCAGTCGTTAACTCGAAATGTTCCAATAGCCCGGAGGACAGACCGATCGCACACGCAGCTCGGAGGCAGCGGCCTTCTTCGCCACTTACTCCGCCAAAGGAAGCAGAAGGGCGTCTGAGGAAAATTAAGACTCGGTTGACACCGACGATTTCACGTAAGAGAAGTAAGAACTGTTTTAGCAGGCCCTCGGCACAGAGTGAATGGGTCAAAATTGCCGACAAGTTCCGGAGGACCCCCAGAGCTTGGAACTCGCGATGATTAAATTCCGGGTCAGATTGCGTCTCACGGAACTGCGGGCGGGCGGCTCCGGTCGGCGAGGTGCGGGGGGCTGGCGCCCAGAGCCGCTCCAAGAGCGACATAAGCAGCCTGGGCCGAACGGGTTTGGTCAGAACATGCTGGACGCCGGCAAGGTATGCCTCTTCTTCCCAGTCTGGCTTTGGTGAACTCGTGTAGGCGAAGATCGGGCAGGCTGGCAGGCGTCGCCGCAGTTTCTCAACAGCCCAGGTGGCCTGGATTTCCGCGCCTTCCACGTCGACAAGACACAAATCGACAAGTCGCTGATGCAAGAGGGGTTCAGCTTCCGTAACTCCTAACCGATGAATGACTCGGTACTCCGCCGGATTAAGCGCGGTTCTCACCCCGTCGGGCAATCCCGGGTGTTGCGCTAAAACCAGAATTGTTTTCATTTACTCGCGATAAAGGAGCTACGCTCGCTTCTGGAATCATGTTCTTACGCCATTTAGCCCTGAACACAACTCTATTCTGTTCGGGGAACAAGACCGGCCGGTCGTACTTCGTCGCGTCTTGTCCGCAATTTCGGACAAGTCGACCCGGCCGAATATTTGAACCTGCGGGGGATTCTCTGACTAAGAGGCGGCCAGCTTCTGCCAGAGGGTCTGGTTCAGCAGCGCGCGTTGCAGGAACTCGGGACTCTCTTGGGTGGGCGGTGCGACCATCGGGTTGGTGCGCAGGCGCAGAGTAAAGGTTGTCCCTTGGCCTTGCTCGCTCTCCGCGAGGATTTTTCCGCCGTGATAGTGTACGATGAAATAGCACGCCATGAGATTGATCCCGTATTCCATCGGGCTCTCCGAACGGACAACGAAGGGGTCGAACAACAAACGGAGCGCGTCTTTCGGGAGTCCAGGGCCGGTATCGTGGATCTGAATGGTAACTTCGGATGCCTCATCTCCGTTCTGCCGGGGAACAGTTCCGGAAAACGTCACGGTATTTCCTTTGGCCAAACTCGCCAGCTCATCGCGGAGCAGCAGTTCGAACAACCGGGAAAACCTAGCTTTGTCGACTTTGAGCGGTGGGAGAGAGTCTGGGATGTTGTTTTCTACGCGAATGCCTGCCTGTGAAAATGGTTCCGCCAAACTGGAAATGACCTCATTGACAATCTCGCGCACATTCACGGTGTCATTGAACTGAAACGATGGATCCTCGGAAGCAGATCCCAATTCCTTGAGCAAGTGATTGATCTTCTCAATCTGCCCCTGGACATTCCGGTAATAGTCTCTCCAAAACTCGGGATTTCGAAGCTTGTCCGGCTCTTTCTTTTCTTCCTGCATTTTGGCTGGAGCTAAGTCCAGGAACGTTTTTACGGCTACTAGCGCGTTTCGGATGTGGTGGCTCAAGCCAGCCGCCAAGAGTCCAAGGCTAACGATCCGATCCGCAATCATCAAATTGTGCAAGATCGACATCTTTTCTGTAAGCAGTTGATCGCGTTCGCGCTGTACCACGAAGAACTCCAGGCTTCGCTTGAGCGTTTGTTCAAGTTGCACTGGATCCCAGGGTTTGGTGATGTAACGGTAGATCGCTCCGGCGTTCACGGCGGCAATCGCGGCATCCATATCCGCGTAGGCCGTAGCCAGAATTCGGACAATCCGAGGTTCCAGCTGTCGGGCGTGATCGAGCAACCAGACCCCTTTTTCTCCGGGCATGCGTTCGTCCGACATCAGGACGCCGATGTCGTGGCGGTGTTCTTGAAGAATTTTGAGGCCTTCCTGGGCGTTCGGAGCGGTTAGGATGCGAAAGGAACCTGAAAAGGCCCGCGCAAATAGCTTTAACGACTTTTCTTCGTCGTCGACGTAAAGGACGGCGAATTTCTTGTAGTCCAGCAGATCTTGCATACAGTTCCTTTCAAGCGGCCGCAGCCGTCACAGGGTTCTTCACCGGGAATTCGAGGCGGAACTCGCAAAACTTTCCGACTTCGCTTTTGACGTGAATACGACCTCCCGAGTCTTGAACAATACGATAGCAGATGCTCAGGCCCAACCCCATTCCTTGCCCCACATCCTTGGTCGTAAAAAACGGATCGAAAATTTTGTCCATATGCTCCGGATCGATTCCAGTTCCGTTATCGCGAATGGTCAACATACTCCGCTCCGCATCGACCCGACCGATAATCCAGATGCTCGGTTTTTCGTTGTCAAACGCCTTATGGCTCAGGGCGTCCACCGAGTTCTGCAACAAATTCAGCAGCACCTGGGTCATCCGGTTTTTGTTCGCGCAGATGCGTTGGCCTGGGGCCAGGTCCTGCTTGATATCCACCTTATCCTTCCATTCATGGCTCAGGAAACGCAATGCTGAATTCACGACTTGCGACACCTCGACCTCTTCCAGATGCTTATTATCCGCATACGAATATTCGCGCATCTTTGAGACGAGATCCTTGACTCGCTTCACTCCGTCTTCCACGTCCGCGAGGATTTCGAGGTACTCCGGACGTTCCGTTTCCGAGAAATGCTGTTCTTTACCCCGCAAGGCATAGAGCCCGGTCGTGGCGAAATTAAGCGGATTGTTGATCTCGTGAATCAGGCCGGCGCTCAGTTGGCCTAACGATCGCATCTTTTCGCTTTCCACTAGCTGACTTTCCGTGTCTTTCAACTGTTCGATCGTCCGTTCCAGGACTTGGTTTTGTTTGGTGAGCTTGCGCTGGTATTCGTGCATTTCGACGAGATTCTTGATTCGGACATGCAATTCCGTTGTGGAAAATGGTTTGGCCAGAAAATCACTGGCCCCGGCTTTTAGCGCCGCCAGTTTTGTTTCTTCATCGGCACGGGCGGTGAGCAGCACGATCGGGATACTTTGAGTGGGAGTTCGCTCCCGCAATTCCTGACAAGCCTGCAGCCCATCCTTCTCCGGCATCATCATGTCCAGCAGGATCATATCCGGCAGAAACTGGCAGGCTTTCTCAATGGCTTGCTGGCCATCGACGGCTTCCAATACCTGATACTCGGTCCCAAGCTGCGATTTCAGAAAGCGCAGCATGTCGGGCTCGTCGTCCGCGATGAGCAATCTCGGCCGCTTGCTGTTACTCCACGTTTCCACCGGGCGCAAGCTCTCCTGCACCGGTGTAAGCGCGGGAAACAGTTCGGCGCGTCGGTACAAATTGACCAGCCACTCTTCTGATCGGACTTGGCCTGATGTGTCCGGAGACTCTGCCGCTTGCGGCTCTGGCTGGTGCTGCGCGGGAGAGGGCGTTATCACATCCGCGCGCCGGTAAGGCATTCGTAGTGTAAACGTCGTGCCTTTTCCCTCTTCGCTGGTCACCGCGACTTGGCCTCCATGCAATTCCACCAATTCCTTCACGAGGGCCAGGCCAATCCCGACACCTTGATATTTCCGTTTTGAAGATGTGTCAGCTTGCCAGAATCTGTCGAAGATGAACGGCAGGTTCTTTTCGGCGATCCCCATGCCTGTATCGCTGACAGTCAAGATCATTTCTTCGGCTTCCTTTTCGGCGCGGACTGAGACTCTTCCGCCGGCCGGGGTGAACTTCAGTGCGTTGAACACCAGGTTCAGGATGATCTTCTCCATCTTGTCGCGATCAACGGCGACCGTGCCGAGAGCAGGGTCAACGGTTGTCTCCAACTGGATTCGCTTGTCATTGGCTACTTGTCGAGCGGAGCTGGCCAGGCCTTTGAGGAACTCGCTGATTTCGAGGGGTTCCATGCGAAGTTCCATGCGCCCGGATTCAAGCCTGACTAAGTCGAGCAGGTCGTTGATCAGTTTCAGCAGTCGCATGCCGTTGGAGCGCATGGTTAGCAGAAGTTCGTGTCCCGGATCGTTGATGGACCGTCCGGCGCGGTGAATCAGACTCTCCAGCGGAGCTAAGAGAAGGGTGAGCGGCGTGCGTAATTCATGACTGATATTGGCGAAGAACCGGCTCTTCACCCGATCTAACTCGACGAGCTTTTCATGACTTTCCTCCAACTTCTGGCGGTTCTGGTCAAGCTGGTAGCGAAGGCCGAATTCTCGCAAGCGGAGCCGGTTAAATACGGAATTGCCAACAACAACAATGATCCCGGTCAGGGTGATAAAATAGAGGTTTAGAATAAAGCTCCAACCGCCCATTTCACCATCTCTTTCTCGCGCACCGAAGCAGCTTAGACCGTACATTCCCATGACCCCGACAACGGCAAAAATGGATTCGCGAGTGCTCCAATGCACAACCGCGCTTACCGCCAGAAGGATCAAGTTGAGCCCTGCATAGTATGGTGATTTGGCCCCTTCAGTTACATAGATCATCCAGCAAATGAACGCAGCTGGTAGCCAAGCAATCGGCAGGCCCAGATATCGATAGTGCCGTTGTCCAAACTCCGTATTGAGCAAGAACCAGATGCCAGCGGCCAACCCAGAGCAGAGGAGACGCGAAAGTAGGAAGGATCCAAAATGCGTATGGGTCGGGCCGTAGCAGAGCTCAAGGATCACTCCGGCCGGCATTAAGAAAACCACCAACGCAGCAGCGATCTTTCCGGTATTGATCCGCTCTTGCTGCTCGTGGGCGAACCATGCCGTTCGGAACGCGGCATCGTCCGGAAGCGGCTGTTCAAACAGAGCCATTGCGTCGAACGTCGAAGAAGAGGTTCACCCCGGTCATCTCTGAGCTGACGTGGACTTCATCAGCTTTAACCTGCATCGGCTTCAGATTGGAGAACCGAGTCTTGTCTCGATAGACGAGGTGCCAGTCCAACAGATGCTCCATTCCGTAGCGAAGCGGATTTGAAGGGTGGACATTGGTTAGGGTCAGCAACCCACCGGGTGTCAGCCAGCTGTAAAGCAACGAGGTCAATCTTTGACAGACTGGATCTGTCAGGTAATCGAAAAGCCCAGCGCAGTAGATGAGATCGTACTGCTTCTCGACGGGCCGTTCCACGGTCTTGGAAGACTGTTTGATGAGTTGATGGACCGGCTGATTAATAAAGTGGAACGTCGTCAAACGGCTGTAGCGCCGCCGGCATTCCTCCATTGCCTTACGAGCTTGCGAGAGAGTTTCTTCGTTGAAATCCAAGAGATCGAAATGACAATGATCAGCTGCCGCGTGTTCCGTCATGAAACGCAGAATCTCAACCGCGGGGCCGCAAGCCACATTCAAGACGCGAGCAGCACGTCCCAAGGCTTTAACCCGAGCGGTCTCGTTTAGGATAACGCTTTTCAAATGAAGCAATCGATTGCGGTGGGCAGCGGCTGGCGGCTGTTCCAAGAACCAGCAATTGACGAGCTTTGCGAACATGCTGCTACCCTCAAAGGGATTGCGTGTGATCATGTTCACCATTTCATAATCTCCTGCATATCCCATTGGCTTGGCGAATGTCCGATAGGCAAAAGGAGAGCACAAGACCAAGGGATGGAGATGTCGCTTAAGATAGGCCTGATAGTACGGACGCCGCTCAGGGTCGATTTTTGGCACAAGGGACTCGAAAGTTTCGAAGAATCTATCAATCACCGGGAGGATTGGCCGTCCGATTTTTTCGAGTGTTTCTTGTTCTCGCTGGAAACGATCGCCGGCCGGCATCGAACGAATCGTGAGCTCTACTTGCTCCATCCACAGGCGGAGATCATCCAGGAATGTTCGCAGATCCGCGACGGCGATCTTGTATTCAGGGAGGATTCGGTAAGAATCATGCCACACCCCCATGAACCCATTGATTTGGTCTTCGAGCCGAGAGGTGCCGAAAGCATCGGGGGGAATCCCGGGATGCTCCAATTCGACTTCGCACGTCCACTGGGCACCAACATTCACGACACCGAGACACACGCCGCGTCCTTTGTAGATGGAGCGTTCGGCGAGAACGATCTCAAATTCGTTGAGGACTTCTGAGCTCTGAATGACCAGTTCGGGGTGAAAGATTTCAAGGGTGACTGCCAATGGGCCGAGCTTCACCACCTGAGCGGTCAGGGAGACACCGTTGCAGATCGAAAACGAAGCGTTACAGGCTTGACTGGTCAGATGGTCCATATCGGTTGAACAACGGTGTCCAGATCCTTGCCTCAACAACTTCCAAAGACGTCATACAAACTCAATTCAGCCTTGTGATGCGTTTTGCGGCGGCCGGTGAGGTCCTTTTGTGAACGTTAATTAGAGGCGAAGCGTGGTCAGGATCGAGAACACCAAAGCATCGGGAATTGCAGCACCGGAAAGCCGGGCACCCGGATGAATTACCCATTGTAAGCTCGGTTGCAGCGTCCACCAAGCGGCCAGTTGAGCTTTGTAGCTCACTTCGAGAACGGTTTCTGAATCAGGGAGAGGCAAGCCGATTCCGTACGTGTCATTGGCTTCGCGGACAGCGTCACGGATTTTCGTGCTGGCGCGCAAATAGGAAGCGGCAATCCCCAACGTGTCGTACTCGCGCGTTGGAATCAGGCCAGTGTAGACCAAGCCTCCGGCAAGCTCAAGCTCTGTCAAGTTCCGGTCCCCGGGCGCTGCGGCTGCACGAAGAAAAGAGACGAGTCCCTGGCGTGGAGCTTCTGGATCGCCCGGTTCGCGGTAGACCATTTGTTCGGCGAGGGCGTAAACACCGTAATTGCCCGAATGATTCCTGGGACGGGATGGCGGGAGTCCGATCGCTTGGCCGATCAGTTCGGTTGTGCTGTCGCCCGCGTCCGCGAAGTCATCCGTATGGAAAAAGGCGCCGACTTTGTAGACGCCGGGCAAACCCTGGGCCTTCGGGCCTGGATGCAAACGATACCCAGCTTCGGCATAGGCTAACGCGCCTTCTTGATTGTTCAAGTTGACTCGGGTGCCAGAGTAACTCCTGTCTGGATTTCCGTCGTAAACAGCTGCCTGGGTATAGAAGTGCGGGTTAGGATCCCATCGCAGTAAGACGCCTGGAGTTCCGTAGGGAGTCGAACCGAGCGCATGGTAGCCCGTCGGAAAGCCCGGGACATCGTAGACGTTGAATGCCAGCGTCGGGTAGAAGAAAGTTTGATTGAGGAAACTGATCGTTCCGAGAGTGCCGTAAAGCTCTGGCAAAATAAAATCTCGATCGATCGCCATCTGCCCAAATTTGAGAGATATTCTGTGATCAAAGAATTGCTGCTGGTACCAAAGTTCCCAGAGCCGAAAACTGTCGTTGAAATCCAGGAGACTGACGACGTTTAAGTCTCCAACATAGTTTTTAGAAAAGCTTGGGCCGCTGTGGAGCCATAGCGACCCCGCATGAAAATGCCCTCCTTCGTAGCCGACGAGTTTCTCCGAGTCGAGGTCGAGTGTGAGCATCAGAATCCCCTCGTAAACGGAGCCATGCTTGAGCCCTCCTGAGGTGTTTGAAGGAACGATCCCGGCGTAGTAGAACTCAAAATCAACACCACGACGTGATAGGTCGGAGCGCACACCTCCCCAGTCGCCGAGCATGTAGTCTCTCATTAGCAACTGCTTTACACGTTCACTCCAGCCAGGAGAAGAGGACGCAGTTGCCGTGGATTCCGACTGGCCGTGGCAGATAACCGAAGGCAAGAGGGATAGAATGGATGCGAGTAACATCCCGAATCGACGCTTTTCAGGTCGATCACGCCAAATGGGGGGGTTCATGGATTTGAAGGCACTGGACGCGTTTGCTTGGTTTCCCGGTCGTTTTTCGAGAATACGGCGGAGCAGAAACCGACAAAGAGCTTGGCTAGGACGGCGAAATAGTTCCGGGTGATATCGGCAGCCCGGAACGCGAGGTAAATGTCGTTGGTTGGCAGTAGCCTGTTGGAGGCAAAATACAGCGGCCTTTCGATACCTCGGTATTTCGACTTATGGAACGAAAGGCCCTTGAAGTTATAAATGTTGTTGCCGAATCTTTCGCTAATTCGGAAGAAGAGTTTGACGCCCAAATCGTCGTTGTATTTGCCGATTTCCAATTTACTGAAAGGGGCAAGCAGCAGATTGAGGACCTGCTTCCCTTCCGACCGAAACTGCTCAATCGCGCACATGTGGATGGCGGTTGAAAGTTTTCCAAAACGCTCTTCGTCGCATCTCGAGATATTGGAAGAATAGCCAAAAACTTTGCCGTCTCGGTACATTGGATCGTAAAATGCAAATCCGGCAATGCAGCCGGTTTTGTCAAAAGCGACGAACTTGCGGACATCCGGTTCGGTTTCAAAAACGGGACGGCGTGCGTAGATCCAAATTTCTCGGTCGTTGACTTTCTTGTTCTGAATCCATCGCGAGGAGATTTCGTTAAGTTCTGGCTTGCTGAGCCGCTCAATCGGCTCCTCTCGAATGAGAATCCCCTCTCTCTTAGCTTCATTGCGAGCTCGCTTGATGAGGTCGAGTTCCTTCCAATTTCCTTGGGTGTTGTAGGTGGGGATGTGGATCTCGGGTTCATACCCCAGACAATTCACCTTGAAGCCAATTCCACGTAACACTTCTGCGCACGGCTCGGAGATCACGCCAAACGATGCGTAAGGATCGGCCGCGAGGAAGGCCTTAATAATTCTCTGATAATCTTCCGGGGCGCATATCGGATCGGAAAGCGAAACGCGTCGGGGTTTGCGCGCTAACACGGGATGAACCACTGAGTTGTAAGCGATGTAGCCTGTCTCGTGGATAAAGTATTCCATTCCCTGTTGCAGCGTGGCGTAAGCAAGGGATTGGGTCCCGTAATTCTTGAGGAACGGAGAGAGCAATTGCCACTTTTCCTCGCTGCTCAAACCCTTCGCCGCTTCCCCAGTAATGTACTTGTCCCTAGTCATCGGGAGGCTCCTTCCGATTGAAGGTGTTCGAGAATCCAATCGGAAGTCGACGTGAAAACCTCTTGTTTGTTGCGGTCTAAGTGACCGAGATGTCCGTTTCCAGGGACAATACGCAGCTTCTTATGGCAACTCAGAGCTTCATACAAGAGTCGGCCAGTCTCTGGAGGGTCTAGTTCGTCTTCTGCTCCCCAAAGCACCAACGTCGGAGCGGTCACCTTGCCGACGCGCTCAATGGTATTAACAAAAAACGAATCTGCTGCTCCTGGAAAAGGAAATGCCATGAAAGCCTGCAGAGTCTTGGGGTCCGAGCGCAAGCGGTTTTCGACGTGAGGATCCGAGACCAGTCGTATTCCCCCCATCATTCTTGCCAAGGGCACGCGTAGATCCAATTGAGTGAACTGCTTTTTCATTTTCCCGATCAGCAACAGTATCTTCAAGAAGACTAGAAAACTAAACGGCATCGAAGTGCGTACCGTTGCGTCCAGGGCGACCAACGCACGCAACCGAGGTTCTACCAGTGCCGCCTCCAGAATCGCGGTGCCGCCCGACGACAATCCAAATGCACCCAGCCGTTGACCGTCAATACGATCGTGAGTAGCAAGAAAGCCGATGCCAGCACGGACATCTGCGATCCATTCGTGCATTCCCACGTGGAAGCGCTCGCCACCGCTTTCGCCGTGGCCATGCATGTCTAGCGCCAGGCTGGCAATGCCACGGTCGCTCAGAAACTCGGCTAACTCGAAGTAATTTTCTTTGAAGTCGCCCGCGCCATGGCAAATGAGCACCGCTGGCAACCTTTCATTCGTGCTTGGACAAAACAATGTGCCCGCCAAGCGTTCACTTAGCGACTCAATCGTCACACGCTCCAAGCAGGTCCTCACACCTGGACGCCTCTAGCTTCCAGGATGCCAATCGATTGAGAACGCTCATCCTGAACTATGTGCTTGCTACTCAGGCTTCTGGCAGCATGGTAACGACCTAATCTGAGGCATATTGTACAATAACGAGACGTTTGTGACAATCCCGAACGGAAAGCTCTTTTTCGTTGTGAATACAGGCAATCTTCGCTATGTACCTTGGGTAGGTTGCCCGTGACGCTCATGAAATTTCTGTTTGCGTGAAGGGGAGAGGGTGGACCCCGAGATCGGGGCATCAGATGGGTGCGAAAAAGCAATGAACCAGGTTGGATCATCCCAGGAGACCGATGCTGCGGGCGGAGCTGAGCTTCTTCGCGAGTCGGTCTCCTACGGTGTCATTGCCACCAATGCCGCAGGCTTGGTGGTCGTGTTCGATCCGCACGCTCAACGCTTGACTGGCATCGAGCCTTCCACCGTTCTGGGAAGTCCTTATCAATCGCTGCCGCTTCCGCTTAAGGATACGCTCCAGCAGATTCTCGCCGAGAAAAAGAGCTCAGCGCAACGAGGCTTAGTGCTGCGAGACCGCGAAGGGACGGATTTCGCTTGTCGAGTTAGCTCATCGCTTGCCCTCAACGCAAACGGAGAGGTCGAGACGGCGATTTTTATTATCAACGATCTTACAGCGATCCACGAGTTGTCGTTCAACATGCAACGCCTGGACCGCTTGGCGAGTATCGGAACGTTGTCGGCCAGTATGGCGCACGAGATCAAGAACGCCCTGGTCGCCATCACGACCTTTGTCGAGGACTTGATTCAGCGGAATAAAGACTCCGAACTAGCCAGCTTGGTCAGTCGGGAAATGCGGCGAGTCGATTCCATCGTGAGTCAGATGCTTAAGTTTTCCGGCCCGGCGAAACCCACCTTTGCGCCCGTGAGTGTGCATCGGATTCTGGATCATTCCCTGCGCTTGATTCAGCCTCAATTGGAAACCAAAGAAATCCGGTTGCGCCGTTCATTCACGGCTCGTCCAGATCGCATCGAAGGCGATGATTACCAGCTCGAGCAGGCGTTCCTGAACATTTTCTTGAACGCCCTGGCGGCGATGAGTCCGAAGGGGCAGCTCAGCGTTTCCACGGAGCTTACGGAGGTCGAAGGCGGCGCTCGCGTAAAATGGTTGCAAGTTTCCGTCACGGACACCGGAAGCGGGATTCCACCCGAAAATTTGAGCCGCTTGTTCGAGCCGTTTTTCAGTACTAAACCCCAAGGGACCGGGCTGGGCTTGGCGATCACCCGGCGCATCATCATGGAGCATCGCGGCAAGCTGAGTGTGGAAAGTCGCGTTAACGAAGGGTCCACATTTCGTGCGCTCTTCCCCTTGGGTGCTTCCGAGAAAATCATGACACGCTAAGCGAGTGATGCTCAGGGTTGTTTCCAACGGGCCTTTTCCGTCGCATCTTGCGAGGGGGCGAGTCTCCCGGTCGTTTGGGCTTGCGGCTGCCCCTGGCCATTCTTGCCGCGGCGGCTAGCCGAACCGCGTGCGGACGACGCAATCCATTCTCGTTGTTAGTGACATCCATTACGCTGGGCCTACAGAACAGAAGCGCGGTTCTCCAGAATTCGAGATTATTCGCAACCCTCTGCTCCGGTTGCTGGTTAAGATTTACCGGAATTACGTTTGGCGCCGGCATCCATTCGACAACAATCTCCTGTTGGACCAGTTCATTGCGCAAGCTGGCGATGCGGACTACGTGGTCGCGAATGGAGACTACTCGTGCGATTCCGCATTCGTTGGCCTTGGCGATAATGCTTGTCTTGAAAGTGCTCGTCTTTGCCTCGGCAAGCTTCGCGAGCGTTACCAAGGCCACCTCCGTTGCGTCGTGGGCGACCACGAATTGGGCAAAATGAGTCTGTTCGGGAACCAAGGCGGATTGCGCATCCAAAGTTGGTCACGACTAACGCCAACCCTCGGGGTTGAGCCGTTTTGGACTTGGGATATCGGGCGCTACCGGTTGATTGGCGTTACCTCGTCGTTGTTGGCATTGCCGGTCTACGAACCGGAGACGCTTCCATCGGAGAGGGAGCAATGGCAGCAGCTTCGTCTCCATCATCTGCGCTCAATTCAGGACTCTTTCGAGGCTCTGTCCTCCGATCGTCGAGTCATTCTGTTTTGTCATGATCCCACCGCTTTGCCATTTCTGTGGCGCGAGGAAGCGCTGCGACCCCGATTGGCTCAAGTCGAATTAACGATTATCGGGCATTTACATTCCTCCCTCTTTTTGTGGAAGAGCCGCTTGCTCTCGGGCATGCCCGCGATTCACTTCTTGGGAAACTCCGTCCGGCGCATGAGCATGGCGCTCCACGACGCGCGTCACTGGCGCGGGTTCAACGTGCGGCTTTGCCCGGCCTTGTCGGGCATCGATCTGCTCAAGGATGGTGGGTATTTGCGGCTGGAGCTAAATCTGAATGCGGAGCGGCCTATTCAAGTGGCCTTGCAGCGATTGCGCGCCGCGTAGCCCTCCCATCGGCAGCAACTTGCTCCAGCTGTCGAGAGCGGCAAAACGTTTGAAGGGGTCTTGCTCAGCTGTTACCGTCCGTGCATGCGAATTTTGTCAGGGATCCAGCCGTCTGGAACGCTCCATCTCGGAAACTATTTCGGAATGATGAAGCCGGCCATCGAGCTCCAGGAACGAGGCGACGCTTACTACTTTATTGCAAATTATCACTCCATGACGTCGTTGTTCGATCCGGCCCAACGCCGTCAGAACACTCTCGATGTCGCGCTCGATTTCCTCGCCTGTGGCCTGGATCCTAAACGGACGGTGTTCTTTCGCCAATCTGATGTTCCAGAAGTGACGGAGCTTACCTGGCTGCTCAGCACGGTAACCCCGATGGGATTGTTAGAACGATGCCATAGCTACAAAGACAAAATCGCCAACGGCATCTCTCCCAGTCATGGTCTGTTCGCCTACCCCGTGCTGATGGCGGCCGATATCCTGATTTACGACTCCAATCTCGTGCCGGTGGGACGTGATCAAAAGCAGCACGTGGAGGTCACTCGGGATATTGCCATCAAATTTAACGAACAGTACGGCGAGATTTTTGTTATCCCCGAACCTCAAATCCGAGATGAAGTCGCCGTCGTGCCTGGCACCGACGGTCGGAAAATGAGCAAGAGCTACGGCAACACCGTCGATATTTTCGGAGATGAGAAGACCATCCGGAAGAAGATCATGAGCATCGTGATGGACAGCCGGTCGCCCGCCGAACCCAAGCCTGATGCAGAGAAAAACTTCGCCATCCAACTGCTAAAGTTGGTGGCTCCGCCAGCGGTGGCTGTGGACACGGAAGAGAAACTTCGCGCAGGCGGATTTGGCTACGGTGATCTGAAGAAGGCGCTCTTTGAACAGTATTGGACCTTTTTTGCTCCCATGCGCACGCGGCGGGCGGAGTTGGCGGCGAACCTGGATTACGTTCACGAGGTTCTGCGGGACGGCGCGGCCCGTGCCAAGGCAGTTGCTGGCAAAGTTTTGGACCGCGCCAGGACGGCGTCGGGCTTGGCCTAAATCTTTTTCAGCGCGTCCAGCCACCGTTGCCAAGCTCGCGTTCGGGCCTGTTGATTGGCCGCCTGCGCGTTCGGTTCTTCACCCGCGCGCATAAACCCATGGCCAGCTCCGTCGTAGGTCTCCGGCTCATAGGATTTGCCTGCCTTTTGCATCAACTCCTTAGATTTCGGTATCGAGGCGTTCACCCGCGCGTCGTTGCCACCGTAAAACCCGTAAACCGGACAGGCAATCCGCTCCATGGCCGCAGGCTCCTCTGGCCCAGTTCCGTAAAAGACAAAGGCTGCCTGAAGCTCCTTCGCATTGGTGGCAAAGCGAAAGCTCTGGCTTCCACCCCAGCAAAACCCCGCGACCGCCACTTTGCCGTTGGCTGCCGGCAACTGGCGGACGTACTCCGTGACCGCTCGAAGGTCGGCCGTCACTTGATCTGCAGGCAGCGCATAGATGGCTTTCGTGGCTGCGTCTTGATTCGGAAAATCGCTTGTCTTCCCTCCTTTGGGGCCAGCACCCGATAAAAAGTCCGGTGCGATCGCAATGTAGCCTGCGGCAGCGAGTTGATCCGCCACCGTCCGCACCCAATCGGTCAACCCCTTGTTCTCGTGAATCACCACGACGGCCGTCGCTTTCTCTTTGATTTCCGGGTAGGCCACGAAGCTTTCCACCTCGCGGTTCCCTTGCTTCACCTTGACCCACTCATGGTGTCGCGGCGAGGCATCGAGTTTAGCTCGAGCCCAATCCTGGGCTGTCGTGGAGAGAACTGTTCCTAACAAAAGGATGCCAAAGGCAAGGGGTTGAGTGCTCATCATGGTCATTTCCTGGGTTCTGGTTTCCACAGACTAGCCGACGTCTTCATCTTGGCAAGCGGCTTGACCGTTTTGTCAGGGTCTCGGTCGAGCTTTGGCTTGAGCGCGCCGAGCGATCACCGAACCCTCCATTCGCCTAAGTCATTCTTGTGGAGGGTGCTGTGGTTGGTGACAATCGTCACCAAGGTTCGAAAGGGTTCCCTATCACGGCGTCGGACGATCATTTTGGTGGACTCTATGGGGGTCGCTTGCGCTCAACGGCCTTTCGCTGCGGGGGCCGACCCAAGCGACTGAGCCGCAGTGTATTCCCGGGGTTTGACGGAATCAGGAAGCGCCGAAGGATTGGGCGACAAGCTCGAGAACGATCCTGGCGGACTTTGCCGCTTCGAATCGGCCAACGCTCGGCTCAGCACCTTGGTGAAGTGCGCGGCCCCGCTGGGATTCAAGTGCTGGACATCGATAAAATCTTCCGGACCAAACTCCGGCGCGGTCAGGAATGAAAATACCTCCGCATGATACGCTTGCTTGAGTCGATCCAACTCAGCAAAGAGCCGGTCCCGATAGACTGGTTTCATCGCGTCCGCATAGGTGCGCCAAACCGGCGGGAGGACCAAAATCGCTTCGATCCTATGGGCTTGAAGGGTTCCCAAAAGATGCTCGAGGGAACTCAGATTGGGCTGTTCCGTTCGGAGTCGCATCAAGCGATGATGGATCTGGGCGTTGCGCTGCCCTTCGTTTTCGCTTAAATCCGGGCGAGGATAGTTTGGACCCCAGCCTTCCGGAAGATAGAACCCGCGTTCGTCGATTTGGGGATCGTCTCGTCGATTGAAGGGTTGACCGTGCTTGAAACGTTTATAGCCGGCGAATAATTCGGCGACAACCGACTCGAGCGACCGCAACGCGACGGGGCTGAACATGCGGACGTCCAGTCGCTCGTGGGGATGGGGCGGGGGGATTCGCCATTCTTGCTGATACCAATACTCGCGCTCCACTTCGTGAAAATCGGTGAACAGGGAGACGTAGTGGAGCGTGACAATGACGCGTCGGAGCTTGGGCAGCGAAGGAAGAACTTTCAGTAAGAGTTGATCATCGTAGTAAAGGCTTTGCGCGACGTTGGCGAGATTATACGCCGAGCCTGGGAGTTCCTTCGGATCGATCCCGAAGTAACCGTTGGATGGGCCGAGGATTAACGTGTCGACCTCGCTCGCGTGTTGGCGTAACTGGTCCCGCTTAATGGAATACGAGTTCGGAATTCCAGCGGCGAACCATTCCAGCAGCAGCCAGGCGCACGCGACTGGCAGGCAGAATAGGATCAGCTGTCCCAGAAACCGAGCCGTGGAACGTCGCGGGTCGTCCAGGCTAGAAATTCGCATAAATAAACCCCTTGGTCGCGTGGGACTCGAACAAGATGAGCGCGAGGATGCCGTAATAAAGCGCCCAGCGAAGCGTCCGAGGAAGGCTCGCGATGGGCCAAAGCGTAAGACGTTGGGTGCGGACCAACGCATCGATCGTCTCCAACGCGACCAGGCTGGCGACCGCAAGGAGAAGGGAGTTGCGCGTCAACCCAGGAATGGCCCAGTGCATCCGCAGGACGGGAATCGGTCCCAGAAACCCGAAGAAGAGTTGGTGGACGTAGGTTACGGCGGCCGTCAGACTGCTCGCCCGAGCGAAGATGAACGCGAACACCATCAGGTGAAACGTCAAAACCGGCCCCGCCACGGTCCGTGCCGCGCGAAGCCGCGGATGCTTTTGAAAGAAGGCGTTGCGGCGTTTCAGCGTGAACGCCGAGACAACCAGGTAGACGCCATTCAGGCTTCCGAACGCTGCGAAGGTCCAAGTCGGGCTGTGCCAGAGCCCCACTGCCAACATGTTGACGAAAATCGCCGTTCCTAAACCGACGTTGCCGAAATGGCGGAGCGACATCCGCAGCGGCAGGAAGAGGTAATCCTGCAACCAAGAGGTTAACGACATGTGCCAGCGTCGCCAGAATTCCGGTATGTTGCGTGCCAGGTAAGGCAAATCAAAGTTCTCCGGCCCATGGATCCCAAACAGCTTTCCGATGCCCAGTGCGATATCGGTCAATCCCGAGAAATCCGCGTAGAGCTGAAACGCGAAACAATAACTGGCCGCGAGCAGTTCCAAGGACGAGTAGGATGCGGGCGTGGCGAAAACCCTATCGACCACGATCCCCAGTTCGTCCGCAATCACGACCTTCTTAAAGACGCCAAACAGGATTCGTCGCAGTCCAACCACGAAATCAGCCGCGCTTGCGCCCGGCAGCGTCCCTTGTTGCGACAGAAATGATCCCGCCCGCTGAATAGGGCCACTCACGATTTGCGGGAAAAACGAAGCGTAGAGGAGCAGGGAAGCGAAGTTACGTTGTGCCGGCAGCTTTTCCCAGTAAACATCCAACAGATATCCGAGCAGCTTGAAAAGGTAGTAGGACAATCCTAAAGGCGCGAGAAGGAGCGCGGTGAGGTCGACGGCGCCGCCGTTCCAGGCTTCGGGGACCTGCTCAATAAACTTTGGTGCGCTCTTGAAGAACGTCAGGACCAGCAGAAGGATGGCAAGGGTCAGCGTTGTCGAACGGAACTTTTGCTGCTCTGCAGGAATGCCCTCGATGTGCAGGGCTGCCAGGTAAACCAGGAAGGAGATGCCAAGAAGTATCCCCAAGTGAGGCAGACTGCTGCAGGCGTAGAAGGCCAAGGAGGCGCCCAACAGAACCAACGGTCGAAACCTTAACGGCGCAAGGTAGAAAACGATCAGGCTAAGGATCAGGAACGGTCCGAAATTAGGCGAGAAGAACGACATTTATTTGCGGCGACTCTCCACCAGGCTGATAAAGTCGCCCACGTTGCTCAAGGCTTTGACCTCTTTGGTCGTAAACGACATTTTAAAGGCCTTCTCGGCCGCGACGATCAGGTTCACATGACTGAGTGAATCCCATTCTTCGATATCTTTGGCCGTGGTCCCATCGGTGATTTCCAAGCTGGGATTGTCAAACACGTCCCGGAAGATATCCGTGAGCTGTCGATGAATTTCAGTTCGGGTCATACTTCGGAGTCTGTGAGGGGGGCACTTCCAGATTGCTCTTCGATCAAGGGTTTCTTGGGCACGTAAGTGTGAGGGTCGAGCGTCCATTCCTGGCCGCCGCCGTCAGAAGTCGATCCGCTCACGAAACCGAATTGCGCATAAAACTCCCGAACCATCCCATTCTTGGCGGTGGGGAGATAGTGGCCGACAATGCGCTCGAACCCGGCGGCGCGGGCGTAAGCGACGATCTTGTTCATGGCGTGCTGTTCGACGCCACGTTGCAGAACGCGGCAGC
Source organism: Limisphaerales bacterium (assembly GCA_044225505.1). Lineage (GTDB taxonomy): Bacteria > Verrucomicrobiota > Verrucomicrobiia > Limisphaerales > SIBE01 > JAXMHN01. The sequence goes on along the minus strand of JBGAIN010000002.1, from coordinate 137,763 downwards.
TCATCAGGAAGGTATCGATGATCAACACGCGCGATTGCTTGCGCAGAACCACGACACTGACCCACCCGAAATCACCAAAGCGGTCCCGGACCGAAAGGGCGAAGGGGACACAATTCTCGGAATCACGCATGAGGGCTTCGCATTCGGCCTCCGAGTAGCGGCGTGTCGTCAAATTGAATTGATTGCTTCGCTGGATGAGTTGGGCGATGCGCCCAAGCAGCTCTGGCTGAAACCGGCTGAGCAGTGCCGTCGTTTGGAGGGAGGAGAGGTAATCGTGCAGGCTCCCATATTTCTTCGCTTCCACCTCGCGCTTTTGCTGTTCCTGGTAAAGCGCTGTCCGTTGCTCGTCCAGGGTGGAGTGGGACGCGGTCTCAAAGAGATTGAGCGAAGCGAGAGTGCGGACGTAAAGCGCCGGGTCTTCCGGCATTTCCGGCACGATGATCTCAGGAATGAGCTGTCGAACCAGGTTTCTCTCAAACGAATTATCGTCGACAAACACCATGGTGTCGAAACCGATGTTGAGCTTCTGTCGAATGCCTTGGAGGTTGGACGCCTTGTCTTCCCAGTTCGCCACGAACACTGCGATGTCCTCCTCTTTGAGGACCATGCCAGGGTGCTCTCGGAAAACTCGGCGCGCGACCGCCTCATCGTTCTTGCTGCAAACGGCCAAGATAATGCCTCGGCGCCCGAGTTCTCTGAGGTAGAGCTGGAACGAACGAAAGAACCCGCCATCATCCAGGTCGCCCAAGCCAATCCCTTCCAGCCCATCATCCCCAATCACACCACCCCACAGGGTGTTGTCCAAATCAAGAACCACGCATTTCACGGCCCGACCGCGGCTGGCCAGGACAATGTCGACGATGTTTTGCGCTACATCAGGCAGAAATTCGAGCGCGCACAGCGCCTTGGCCATCGCCCAGAGTTTCTCGTCCAGGAACGAGCGACGTCCGACCCATCCTGCCAAGTGATCGAGATCATGGATGAAAACACTCGGGTACCGGCGAGCGCGTTGACTTATCTCGCGGTTAAGTTCCAACACCGTCTGACTCAAGGTGGAGGGCACCTTGTGGTCGAAATTGCCGAATGGCCGCTCGTACGGCGTCACAAAGTTGCTCTGCAAGATTGGGACTTGGACGCGCGACTGGATGGCTTTCCACGTGTTCTCGATCTCTTCCGCTTTCGTCCGGCTGAAAGCTGGTCGGTCCACGCTGCCGCTGTAAAAGATCTCCTTCAGCTTCCATGTGGACTGCAGAATAACGATGGCTTGGGCGCCAAAAGCATAAAGTCCGGACGCCGGGTCGTACGCCTCCAGTTGTACGGTGTCGTAACCGGCTTCGTAGATCTCGACGGCATATCCGTTATCCGCGAAAAGAACTCGGAGGAGAGGTAGCAAATGCTGCGTCGAGACATCGCCCAGCACCGCGAGTTTCAGCGATTCGCCTCGACCTGGTTCCAACCGTTTGGCTCGTTTCAAGAGCCGGAAGTAGTCCAGGGATTCGCGTGTATTCTTTAACAAGCAACACCTCCTGCCACAGGCAAATTAACCCCTTGAATGTATCCGGCTTGAGCAGACAGAAGGAACGCAATACTGGCGGCCACTTCCTCGGGGAGGGCGAGACGTTGCATGGGCAAGTCCTCTTCCGTCATCTGAATAAAACGTTCCGGAAGATCCGCCAGGTAGTTCGTCCGCGTCATCGAAGGGGAGACCGCGTTCACTCGGATTCCATAAGGTCCGAGTTCAACCGCCAGGGCGCGCGTGGCCCCGAGCAACGCGTGTTTTGACATCACGTACCCCAACATTTTTTCTGGCGGAAGCCCCAGCGTGACGCTCGTCAACACGTTCACGATGGCGCCGGGTTTCTTTAACTCACGGCAGCGTGCGGCGAATGCTTGCGCCAGCTGAACAGGGCCAATCAAGTCGAGTTGCATGGCCTCACACAGGGCTTCCGGGTCGAGCTTGAAGAACGATTGTCGTCGCAGCGGATTGGCCGCCAGATTAACGAGCCCGTTAAGTTCTCCTTGCCTTATCGCATCGCCCAGCGCCTTTCGACTCGCTCCGTCATCCGCGTTGTAGGGGACCGCGACAGCGCCGGTCTCCTCCCCCAATTGCTTGGCTTTGTCCGCGTGACTTCGGAAGGTGAAGACGACTGGCTGCCCGGCCGTCCGTAGCTGGCGCACCAGGGCAGCTCCGATTCCGCCGCTTCCGCCGGTGACAAGCACGCCTTTCATCCCGTGAAACCCACTTGCACTTTGGCTTTGGCCGCGGTGCGGCTTTGTGTGACATTCCGAATGACGATTGTCAGGAGAATGATGCGCAACGCTTCCACCTTCTGCGTGACGTTCGCTTCGAGCGTGAGCATGTCACCGAGGTAACAGGGGGATTTGTATTCCATCGCCACCGAATGCAAAAGACTCCGACGCCCGGGAAAACACATGCCAATGAAATGCGAAACGAATCCGTTCAAGATTGTCCCGTGCATGACCTTGCTCTCGAAGCCGCGGTGTCTGGCAAACGCATCCTCCACATGCAGGGGATTGCGATCGTCAAACGCATCCAGAAAATGCCGGTAGACCCCGTCAGTGATCTGGTAATCCTGGCGGACGGCCTGCCCAACGACGGCGTCTTCGAAAGGCTGATCCGTTGCTTCAACGCTATGAGATGCTTGTGCCAAGCAGAACTTCCATCCTGGACCGCATCGCTAGGCGGTTCCATGAATCGACAGGCAGGTCCCGTACCGGCTCCAAGAAAAGCGAATTCCCAAGGAGTTGCGCGCGGGTCACGACGAATTCCAGTTCGGAAAGGAAAAGGCTTTATCTCTCAGAGGTAAGTGATTGATCACCTCGGTTCTTTCGTCCAACTTTGGCCGCCGCCGCTTCCACTCAGGTGCCAACCAGCAAATGCGTGACAAACCCCGCGTTGTGCCGTCCATTACCCGTTCCATTCGCGCTCGTGAGCTGCTGGACGGCTTGCACGAGCCGCGGAATATGTAACGGCTTCTCCATGAAAGCGTCCACACCCAGCCGGACTGCTTCCTGATATTGGTGCGGTCGCGCTGTGATCACGATGACCGGGATTGGCAGACCCACACGATCGAGAGTGCGGAAGGCAGCCCATCCATCCATTCTTGGCATGTTCAGGTCGAGCAAAATGAGATCCGGGAGCTTCTCGACCGCCAGCGAGACCGCTTGCATGCCATCCGACGCTTCGTCAATGGCAAAGCCTTCCGACTCCAGGACCGCGGCCAAACTGCCACGCACGAGACCGTCGTCGTCCGCGATTAGAATTCTCTTCTGCACGGTGGGTACTCGAGGACGCGTGGCAGCTGTTATGCCAATCCTCGCTCACCCACATTTCCGTGGAGGGCAATGCTGAGAACGTTCGACCGAGATTGCGGTGGAGATAAATCCCTGGCCAGGCGGGCGATAAGCGACTGACCAGCTCAGGCGCTGGTCTCGTTAATTTCTCTGGGGCGTGGCGGACACTTCTTTGTCGCTGCGCTTGTCTCGGCGATGTGGTCGGCTATAAGGTCGCTTCGATGATCGAGTCGCCTCGCCAGGGAGTCTCGGGCTCCGGCCAAGAAAACCTTGGCCTTAAGGTGGATATCCCCCGGATTGGTTGGCTGGCGGCGTTAGCTCAAGTGCCCCGGCCTTGGGCCGTCCTTGTGGCGTTCCTCGTCGCAGGGTTGGTCGGTGTCTGCGATTACGCCACGCGATTCGAACTGGAAGTCACCGCATTCTACCTTGTTCCTATCTGCTGGGGTTCTTGGATTGCGGGACGCAAGGCCGGGATGGCCTTGTCGATTTGGTGCATCGCCTTGATTTTGGTGACCGATTTAACCTCGCCGTTCGCGCCGATGAGTCCCGCGATCGCTTTCTGGAATGCCTTGATGTTGCTCCTCGTCTTCTTTGTGGCGGTTTATTTCCTGACCGCTTTCCTGGAGGCGTATCACCGATTGACCCTGGCCACGGCTCTGCTCCGCGGCGCCAACGAGCGGCTCGAAGAGACGGTTGAGCAACGCACCGCAGCGCTGAGAACCGAAATTGCCGAACGGCAGCGTTTGGAGAGCGCGAGACTCCAAGCCGAGCGCCTGCTCGAAAGACAAGAGAAACTGGCTGTGCTCGGGACTCTGACCGCAGGAATCGCTCATGAAATCCGCAACCCGCTTACCTCTCTCAAAGCCCGACTTTACACTTTGGAGAAACACCTCGGCACGGTTCCCGCCGCCCGCAAGGATACGGAGATTATCAACGCTGAAATCTCCCGCCTGGAACGGATTGTGCAAGACGCTCTCAATTTTGCCCGCCCTGCCGATCCTCGATTGCATACGCTCGACGTGGACGATCTCTTCGCGGAGATCCACGACCTGATGTCGAATTCTCTGGAAAACCAAAGCGTTCATCTCGTCGTTGAGGCGAATCCCTCCATCTGCGTCCGAGCGGATCGTGACCATTTGAAGCAAGTGCTGGTCAATCTCGTCCGCAACGCCACGGATGCCATTGACGGACCTGGGACCGTGACGTTGCGAGCTCGCCTCCTGCGGACCACGCTGCGGGACCAAGAAGCGGACGCCGTGGCGCTGGATGTCAGCGACACAGGCATGGGAATTCCGCCCGAGATCGAGAAACGACTCTTCGACCCTTTCTTTTCGACCAAAGAAACAGGCACCGGGTTAGGATTGTCTATTGCTGCCCGTTTGGTGGAAAAGAATGGGGGCCGCCTGGAGTATCAGTCCCCTCCCGGACAGGGCACCACCTTCAGCGTTGTTTTACCCAAAGAAGATCCACAGACTGGAAACCGTGCGAGCCCTGGTGCCACGAGCTATTCCTGAAACCTATCAAGGCTCGTCTCGACGCTTTTCCCGCACGCCGAAGAACTCCCTGCTTTGGCTCGCGACCGCACTTCCATGGGCGGCGCGGGGAACGCCGCGATCTCTCGCGAGACCTGCGTAATCTGATGTTCTATGCCTTCCGCCCCGCACATCCTATTGATCGAGGACGATGTCAGTCTCGCCACCAATCTCTGCGACGTTTTGGAAGGTGACGGCTTCAAAGTCACTCTTTGCCATCGGGGCGACGAGGGATTGCGCCGGGCAAACCCGGATGAATTCGACGCCGTGTTGACCGATCTCCGCTTGCCAGGGTTAGGCGGACTGGAGCTTGTAAAACAACTGCATGCGACACAACCACGCCTCCCGGTCGTGCTCATGACGGCCCACGGAACAATTGAGATGGCGATCGAGGCCACCAAATACGGCGCTTACGATTATTTGCAGAAGCCATTTGAAATGCCTGGGCTCATTTCGGTTCTCCACCGCGCGGTCGAAGCCAGCCGCCTCATGCGGGAGCGGGTCTCTCTGCCCGACGGGCCTGGCAACCCCGCCGCGGCTCTCATTGGAACCAGCCGCGCGATGCAGGACGTTTGCAAGGAAATCGGACGGGTCGCGGCCAAACCCTTGACCGTCCTTATCCGGGGCGAGACGGGGACTGGCAAAGAGCTCATCGCCCGCGCCATTTATCATCATAGCCAGCGCTCCAAAGCCCCTTTTATCGCCATCAATTGCGCTGCGATCCCGGAAAACCTGTTGGAAAGCGAGTTGTTTGGACACGAACGCGGCGCTTTCACAGGCGCTGAACAGCGACGGATCGGCCGCTTCGAACAAGCCCATACAGGCACTCTTTTCCTGGACGAGATTGGCGACTTGCCCCCCAACACGCAGGTCAAACTCCTGCGCGTTCTTCAACAGCAAAGCTTTCAGCGAGTCGGGGGCGGCGAGGTTATCTCCGTGGACGTGCGCATGATCGCCGCCACTCATCGGAACCTGGAACAGATGATTCGCGACGGCAAGTTTCGCGAAGACCTGTTCCACCGCCTCAACGTCGTCTGCATCCAACTTCCGCCGCTACGCGATCGGCGCGACGATATTCCCGTGCTGGTCAATTATTTCTTGCGGAAGTACGCCGCGGACTTCGACGTGGAAAGCCCAGCCGTCACGTCGGATGCCCTCGCCATGATGCAGGCGGATGCTTGGCCAGGCAACGTCCGCGAACTCGAGAACATCACCCGCCGCCTGCTCCTCGGCGCCCGCGGGCTCTCCATCGACGCGGAAGCGGTCCAACGGACCTTGGCAGCCCGCACGGCCGAAACCAGTGCTCCAGGGAATTCCTTTGCTGTGGTCGCCGCCGACTTGCTGGCCCGCGCTCAAAAAGGCGAGTTGTTGGATGCCCACGCTCGCATGCTCAGCGAAGCCGAGCGTGAAATCTTGACCCAGGCGATTACTCGGGCCGAATGGAATCAAGCCAAGGCAGCACGTTGGTTGGGATTGTCGCGCTTTACGCTCCGGGAGAAGTTGAAGCAGCTCGGGCTGCATCCGAACTCGGACGCGGCGCGCGAGGGATAAGCGGAAGCAAGTCCTGGAAGGACGCCGTGAAACTGTGCGGTGCGATGAAGAGCGTGTCCTTCGTCATGGGGTGGGAAATGTCTCACAGTTCGGGAACAATTTGTGGTCATGCTGTGCGACATTTCGGCGGAACCGTCCGTTCGTCTCGTGCGTTGACTCGTTTCTCGTGCAACGGACCATGGCGCGTTGCATCCGCCTGACAGCCCCATCTGACCAATTTTAATGGAGATATGATTAAGATTATTCTATGGTTACACTAAGATTTACTAGTAAAACCATAGTTCAAACATAGTGAAATGATAGTGAAACCATAGTTCAACATGGAATGAACATGACTTGTCGAGCCATCCGTGACGGCGGGGATGCTCGTTCCTTTCACTTGGAGTCCCTGTGTAATTTAGTCAAACTGATCATCACCCAGCGGATTTCGCCCGAAAATAAAAGAGATTGTCCAGGCACTGGTGGAATTCCTAAACTCTCCCGGGAATGGATCAACCGCAGCAGCCAGTGCCCAGCTCCAGTTCAGCGCTCAGGCGACGTCTAATTGGCGGCTTGATCGTTCTCCTTCTCGGTTGCGGCCTTTTCGACTGGTGGCTCGAGCAACGGAAAGAGCATCGCTACGATTTGCAGATCCTGCGCGCGGCTCAGCGTTATGGAGTCGATCCGGCCTTAGTCAAGGCGTTGGTCTGGCGCGAAAGCAAATTCAACGCTAAAGCCCGGGGACGCGTTGGTGAAATCGGGTTGATGCAGATCCGCTCCTTGGTCGCCCAGGAATGGGCGCAAGCGGAGACCGGACGTAAGTCGTTCGACGGCACGCTATTGGACCCTGATACGAATCTCACGGTGGGCACCTGGTATCTCGCTAAGCTGCTCCGCCGATACGCCCGGACGGACGACCCGATCTCTTACGCTTTAGCCGATTATAACGCGGGGCGGAGCAATGTCCTGCGTTGGAACAAGGGGGCGGCCGAAACCAATAGCGCGGCGTTTGTCGCGGGCATCACGTTTCCTGGGACGCAAGAATATGTCCGGGTGATTTCGCGTCGGTCCCTGCGGTACGAAGGTCACTTTTCCAGCGCGCATTAAGCTCACGGCGATTTTCCAAGGCGCTCCGCGCGGCGGGTCGGCCAGGAGTGGGGAGGAGCGACTGGGCTGAGAGCAAATAGCTCTCGTCCATGAGGGGTTCTCGCTGCCTGGCGGAAAGTGGTCCGGGAGGCTCCTTGCTGTTTTCGGTTGAACAGAAGCTGTACCCTCCGTTCTGGGACAGGCGTTTGGCGTCCCGGCAGGGACGTCGTGGCATAAGCTCGGCACTTCCAGTGCCGGGAATCCGCGCGAAGATTTCAAAGTCCCGCAGGGACGGTTGAACCTCTCCGAATCCCAGAAGCAACGTGTTTTCGGAGGATCGGCCGCCCCTTCCGGGGCGAATCGTCATAGGTCGCTGGGTCTCAGTGCTAAAGCGTCCGAGCTATTCTCATTCATGCCTCCGGCATGTCCGTCTTGGCTAGGGTATGCGGGCGAGAGACTTAAACGGTTGCCTTGTCCGGGATCTGATTCCGCTGAAAACAGCGAAAGACCGTCCGGGAGAGGATGAATCGCTGAAGCGCAAAGCCTTGTGAGTGGTTGAAGAGGATCCGGGGAACAAAATGTCCGGCAGTGGCTCACACAGAAGGTTCGTGAGTGTGACCTATCCATCGACTGGCCAACGGCGGTTCGTCCTCGCAGTGGCGCGGGGAGGCCTTTGCCTTGGGATCACGTGGCTGGGTGGTTGGGGGGGCCGCGGAGCGGAAGGCCCGCGCATCGACCATATCGAACGGATCAATCGCCAGCAGGTCACGATTCATTTCGACACGGAAGCGGGGCGGGGGTACACGCTGCAATTCGCGGATGAGCTCTGCGGAGGTGCCAAGGTAGCCGGGGGCTGTGCCGCGTGGACGACTTTATTTGCTGTGCCGGCGTTTCCCTTTCCAAACCATTACGTCGTCGTTGACGATCTTAAAGCTTCACATCGGACGTATCGACTTCTCCTGACCCCATGATTTGTCTGAGACGTATTGCGGTCGGTGCGGTCGGGTATATCGCGATTTGGGTCGCGTCTCTGGCCGGCGTCCAGGCGTGTGAATTGTGCGCGGTTTACAGTTCGGCCGACGCCCGCGGTGGCTTTAGCAGCGGGTTTCTCGTGAGTGTCTCGGAGTCGTTTACGGCCAACCAGACCGTGCAATTGGATGGTAAAGAGATCACGCTGCCGCAGAAGGATTTCCTGAATACATCGATTACCCACCTGGTGGGGACCTATAATTTCAGCGATCGTTTCGGCGTGAGCCTGAATCTTCCGGTCGCTTACCACGATTTCGAGCGATCGGAAATCCGCTATTCGGACACCTCCACGATATTTCGAGTCGAGCGCGGAAAGGAGGTGGGTTTGGGAGATTTGGCGCTGGTCGGTCGGGCGACAGTTTTTCGAAAGAAATCGATGGATTGGGGAGTCAGCCTGAATGTGATGGGCGGCGTGAAGTTTCCCACGGGCGACGCCGACCGGATCCGGGACGAGGTGGACCAAGCCCGGCGCTTTGAAGCGCTTTTGCCGCCGAACACACCTCACGATCCCCTGGCGCACGCGGTTAGCGGCTTGCATGAGCATGCTTTGACGCTAGGTTCCGGGTCGTTCGACGGAATTGCCGGCGCGACACTTAATGCGCGCTGGCAGAGAAGCTTTGTGAATTTACAATTTCAATATTACGCCCGAACGGAAGGGGAATCTGGATTCCGCTTTGGCGATGAACTGATGGTCTCGGGCGGACCTGGGCAGTATCTCGTGGTCAACGATAAGGTCACTTTAAGTTTGGAAGCGAGCGCCTATTACGAGTCGAGCGCTCGAGACAAACTGCTGGGGCAGAAATCCGATTTCACCGGACGAACTGCGTGGTTGCTCGGCCCGCTCCTAAACTTTACGTGGGCCGAGCGATTGACGGCAAACGTAGGGGTGGACATCCCTCTTGAAATCGCCAGTCATGGGCTGCAGTTAGTGCCGACCTACCGGGTGCATGGAGGTGTTTCGTGGCGCTTTTAAGGCGACCCTCCGAAGCCCAGAGCGCGGGGCAGGCCCGCGTTTCGACCGGATTTACACTGATCGAATTGTTGGTGGTGATCGCGATTATCGGGATTCTCGCTAGTCTGTTGCTTCCGGCCATGGCCAAAGCGAAACAGCAGGCTTGGGCCACTGCCTGTTTAAGTCAGCTCAAGCAGATTGGCCTCGCGTCGATTCTTTACGCGGACGACCATGACGATTTCTTACCGAGATCCGCGCACCAGGGGCAATCCTGGGTAGGCTCGCTCCAACCTTATGCCGGCGGGACCAACCTGTGGCGCTGCCCGCGAGATCCGCATAAAACTAGGATTTATAGTTATGCCATCAACGATTTCCTGCTTCCCTCGGATACAAACGCTCCTGTGAACTTTAATTATACGCGCACAACCTTCGTTCCGGCACCCAGCTCAACATTATTTATGGCGGAATGCGCCGACCGTTACGCCAACAGTGATCATTTCCATTTCGCCGATCCGGAGGACGGGGATTATTCAGCGATCGGATTCCCGTTGGAGGTGGCGGTACGGCGTCATTTGGAGACGGCGAACTACTTGTTTGTGGACGGCCACCCAGAACGGCTCCGCTGGAAAGCGGTGGAACGTCTCCTCAACGAGAACGGCTCGCGGTTCATTAATCCGGCCGGTCGGCCTTAGAGCTTGTAGTTGCCCCGCGTCCGAGGGGATCGCTCCACAAAAGCGGTGGAGGGCCACCGACACTCCAAAATCTGGCGAAGCATAGCAGCTTAACCTTTGCGCGCCAGCGTCTTGGAGTGCTCAAGCCCCCTGGAGCTTTGTGCCGCAAACGTCGGTCAATCCGAAGAAGGTCGCCTCAAAGTTCCGTTCCTTGCCGCCCTACCGAAATTTGACTGTGGACGCCGCTGAAGAAGCCAGCGATAATTGGGTCTCGTGCAAGCCATTACCAGGTCCCTTGCAGCTTTCGGCCGTCCGGCTGTTCGTTTCGTCTTAGCTACGGTGATTCTCGGAGTGAGTTCTGGCGTGTCGGCCAGGGCTGAGCCCGTTCCCATCCCGCCCGCGGCAGATCGTTCAGTCGATTTCGCCAAAGAGATCCAGCCTCTGCTCGAACAGCAATGTTTCGAGTGTCACGGACCGCAAAAGCAACGAGCTGGGCTGCGCTTGGACAGTCGCGACGCCCTATTGCGGGGCGGAGATTCCGGCCCCGCGGCGGTCCCCGGGAAAAGCGCGGAGAGTTTGCTGGTGCAAGCGGTTGCGGGGACTCGCGCAGACCTCGCGCGAATGCCGAACAAACGCCCGCCGCTCTCACCCGCGGAGATCGGCCTGCTGCGCGCTTGGATTGACCGGGGGCTGGCCTGGGACGCTCCTGGTGCTGAAGTTGCGAGCGATGCCAAGGCTGGTGACAAGAGCGTAACGTCAAAAAAGCACTGGGCATTTACCGCTCCCGAGCGCATGCATCCGCCCAAGGTGGGTGACGCTCGCTGGGCGCGCAATCCCATGGATCAGTTTGTCTTGGCCCGCCTCAATCAAGCGGGATTGCAACCGGCCCCGGAAGCGGATCGCACCACGCTCCTGCGGCGCTTGAGCTTGGATCTGATCGGACTGCCGCCGACGGCGGAGGAGATCGATCAGTTTCTGCTGGATAACAGCCCGGATGCCTATGAACGGCAGGTGGAACGTCTGCTGCGATCGGAACATTACGGCGAACGCTGGGGGCGGCATTGGCTGGATGCGGCGCGCTATGCCGATTCTGACGGGTTTGAAAAAGATAAACCGCGCTTGATTTGGAAGTACCGGGATTGGGTGATCAACGCGTTGAATCGCGACCTTCCCTACGATCAATTCATTGTCGAGCAGATGGCGGGCGATCTGCTCCCGAATCCTACCCAGGATCAATTGGTCGCCACTGGCTTCTTGCGAAACGCGATGTGGAATGAGGAAGGAGGCGTGGATCCGGAGCAGTTTCGAATGGACGGAATGTTTGACCGCATGGATTGCATTGGCAAAACCGTGCTGGGACTAACGATCCAATGCGCCCAATGCCACAATCACAAATTTGATCCGTTGACCCAGACCGAGTACTACCGCTTATTCGCCTATCTCAACAACGATCACGAATCGTCGTTGATCGCTTACAGTCCGAAAGAGCTGCAAACGCGCTCCGACCTCCGGCGGCAGATCGAGGCCTTGGAAGAAGGCTTGCGCCACACGACGCCGAATTGGGAAGAGCATCTCGAGCAGTGGGAACAGCGCGTGCGCGACGACCAGCCCGCATGGAGCGTGGTGGAATGTCGCAATGCCGGGGATAACGGCGAACGATTCTACTATTACTCGGACGGGTCCATTCGCGCCGCGAGCTACGCGCCGACCAAATGGACGGCGATCTTTCAAGGAACGAACCACCTGCAACGGATTGGCGCTTTCCGCCTCGAGCAAATGACCGATCCGGATTTGCCCTGCCAAGGTCCGGGGCGTTCGATCTGGGGCATGTCCGCGCTGTCCGAATTCAATGTCGAGGCGGTCGATGCCTCGAACCGGACCAACAAAGTCGAGGTGAAATTCGTACGCGCGACCGCGGATTACGCCAATCCGGAGAAAGAATTGGAACCGGAGTTTGACGACCGGTCCGGAAAGAAACGGGTTTACGGTCCAGTGGCGTATGCCATCGATGGTAAAGACGACACAGCCTGGGGGATCGACGCTGGCCCTGGCCGCCGTAATCAGGCGCGCAAAGCGGTCTTTGTGCCCGCGCAACCGCTGGCCTTTACCAATGGCGTGGTGCTCACCTTCAAACTCAAACAAACCCACGGCGGCTGGAACTCCGATGATAATCAAAACCACAATCTCGGCAGGTTCCGATTGTCCGTCACGGACACAACCAATGCCGTCGCGGATCCATTGCCGGCCGCGGTGCGCCAGGTCTTGGGGGTAGCCAAGGAACAGCGCACAAAAGCGCAGAAGAACGTCTTGTTCAGCTACTGGCGGACAACGGCGCCAGAGTTTAAAGAAGCCAACGACAAGATTGAGGCGCTCTGGCAGGCATGGCCGTCGGGAGCGCCGACCATGACGCTCCTCGCTCTTCGAGGTTCGGGCCCAGGGGAAGAGAAACGCCCAACGCATATGTTTAAGCGCGGCGATTGGCTCAAACCTGGGGCGGAAGTGAGCGCGGGTGTGCCCGCTTTTCTGCACTCCTTGCCAGCCGGTGCGGATGATTCGCGACTCACCCTGGCCAAGTGGCTGGTCGATCGCCGGTCACCCACCACGGCGCGCGTGCTCGTGAATCGCGTTTGGCAGACTTATTTCGGCGTGGGTCTGGTGGAGACACCAGAGGATTTTGGCACACGCAGCCCAGCACCATCTCATCCTGAACTGCTCGACTGGTTGGCGGTGGAATTTATGGAAGGAGGCTGGAGCGTGAAATCATTGCACCGACTCATCGTGCAATCGGCCGCTTACCGCCAGGCGTCCCGCGTGACGCCGGAACTCCTGGAGATCGATCCCTTCAATCGCCTCATCTCACGCGGGCCACGATTCCGGGTGGAAGCGGAGATTGTGCGCGACATCGCTTTGGCGGCGAGCGGATTGCTCAATGACACGATCGGAGGCGCCAGCGTCATGCCGCCCGCCCCGGGCTTTCTCTTTCAACCGCCCGCGAGTTACGGTCCGAAAGTTTGGAATGAAGAGACAGGATCGGGCAGATATCGGCGCGGCCTTTATACCTTCCGCTTCCGATCGGTGCCCTATCCGGTCATGCAAACGTTCGATGCACCCAACGGAGATTTCTCCTGCGTGCGCCGATTGCGGTCGAATACGCCATTGCAAGCCCTGACGTCGCTCAATGAACCGCTCTTTCTGGAGTGTGCTCAAGCGTTGTCGGCCCGAACCCTGCAGCTCGGCGGCAAGACGGACCAGGAACGCGTTACTTACGCGTTCCGCCGGTGCCTCGGGCGCAAGCCAGATCCAACAGAGCTCCAAGAGCTGCTCTCCTTGTTGGAACGTCAAAGAGCCCACCTCGCGGAAGGGTGGGTGAGTGTGCCCGAGCTCGCGACGGGCAAGAATGCCGTGCCTGCCTCGTTGCCACCGGGCGCGACGCCGACTCAATTGGCGGCTTACACCGTGCTTTCGCGTGTCTTGCTGAACCTGGACGAGACGATCACGAAGGAATGAGCGCCTTGGCGCCGAACCCGCATTTCTAACCTAATCCGACCTACGATCATGAATTGCCAAGCGAACTTACAGGCGGAACTGTTCCGTCACGCGCATCCGACCGCGGTGTCGCGCCGCTGGTTCCTCAAAGAATGCGGCGTTGGACTCGGCGCGATCGCGCTGCGCTCTTTGCTCCAGGACAAATCCCACGCCGCTCTCAGCACCAATCCGCTTGCGCCGAAGGCCCCGCATTTCGCACCGAAAGCCAAGCGGGTCATTTACCTTTTCATGGCCGGAGCGCCCAGTCATTTAGAGTTGTTCGACCGCAAACCGGAGTTGGAAAAATTCAGCGGGACTTTGCCCCCGGAAGAACTGCTCAAAGGGTATCGGGCGGCGTTCATCAATCCACAGTCGAAACTATTGGGGCCGAAGTTCAAGTTCGCGCGTCACGGAAAGTGTGGGGCAGAACTTTCTGAACTGCTGCCCGAACTGGGGCAAGTCGTCGACGATATTGCCATCGTCAAATCGATGCATACGGACGCTTTCAATCATGCGCCCGGGCAAATCTTCATGCACACCGGGTCGCAACAGTTTGGACGACCCAGTGTCGGGGCTTGGACGTTGTACGGTCTCGGATCGGAGACGCAGGAGCTGCCTGGTTTTGTGGTCTTCAGTTCGGGAAGCAAAGGACCAAGCGGCGGGGCGTCCAATTGGGGTTCAGGCTTCTTGCCGACCGTCTATAACGGCGTGATGTTCCGCAGTCAGGGCGACCCTATTCTTTATTTGTCCAACCCGAAGGGGGTTGATCAGAAGATCCAGCAGGACACGTTCGAGACGATCCGGCGCCTGAACCAAAAGCATCTCGATAGCGTGGGGGATCCCGAAATCGCGACACGGATCAACTCATTTGAAATGGCTTACCGCATGCAAACGAGCGCTCCTGAGTTGATGGACCTTTCCAAAGAACCGAAGCACATCCTCGAGATGTATGGCGCGGAACCGGGTAAACCCTCTTTCGCTCTGAATTGTTTGCTGGCGCGCCGACTGATTGAACGCGGGGTGCGATTCGTGGAGCTCTTCCACGAAGCGTGGGATCAGCATGGCAACCTGGTCGCAGACCTGAAGAAGAATTGCAAGGCCACAGACCAGGCCTGCGCTGCTCTCGTCAAAGACTTGAAGCAGCGCGGTCTGTTGCAGGATACGCTCGTGGTTTGGGGTGGGGAATTCGGGCGCACGCCCATGGTCCAAGGCGGCGATGACGGACGGGATCATCATCCAAACTGTTTCACCATGTGGCTGGCGGGAGGTGGGATCAAGCCAGGCCTGACGTTGGGCGAGTCGGATGACCTGGGCTTCAATGCGACCAAGGACAAGGTGCACGTGCACGATCTCAACGCCACGTTGCTCCACTTGCTCGGGTTTGATCACACGAAGCTCACTTACAGATTCCAAGGCCGGGATTTCCGCCTGACAGACGTCCATGGCGAAGTCGTGGACAAGCTGCTCGCCTGAGTGAGCCTGCGCTATGTCGGAGCAGACCGACCGAGGTGAGGCGGCTCGTCTTTGCAGGTCCAGCTGGAACGCCCAACCAAGCTGAGGCCAGAAACCGCCCGATCAGCAATTGCTGATCCGAGTGGAACTAGCGCTGAGTAAGGCGCTAAGGGAGGCGTTTGGGAATTTTTGCGAGCGCTTAGGCGCAGTCGGACGAATGGCAAGAATGGAATGTGGGGCAGCAACGCGAGATCAACCGCTCCCGCTTAGGCGACTTTGCGATCTCGAGGAATCGTCCATCGAAGTGGCGCGACGTTCCCAGGTGGCGATTCTGTAGAAAAACGGTTGGAGCCGACTGAAAACCAGCCCGGGGCGGTCTCGAAATGCGCTTAGTGCCTGCGCGCCAGCATCTTGAAGTGCGCCCGAGGTGTTGGCGTTTTGTCCCGAGAGCCGCTGATGCCTCCCAACATGACCATTCCTCGGATCGGTCACGCCGACTGTCGTCCGCAATTTGCGGACGGGACACGTCCGTCGCCACGCCGGAGCGCCGAGGCGGAAATGTGGTCGCAAGGGATGCGACCGTCGGTGCGTGACCGTGATTTGGTGACTTTTTGTCTCCACCCGATCCCGGTTTGGGGCCGGTCCGTTCCCAAACTAAGCGTCAATTGCCCGATTTGTCACACACTCCGTCAACAAATTGTTGTCAGCTTGCAGAAGGCATCAACTGGGATGGCTTAACAAAGAGACGGGCCGCAGCGAACGACCGAACCCCCAAGGGCGCCGAGAGACCCGGCGCCCCTTTGCACCGTGCGGCAAACGAAATTTAGTAAACCTTAGTCCTTGCGCGCCAGCGTCTTGGAGTGCGCCAGACCTATGGCGCTTTTCCGTCCAGACGAGCCGAAATCCCCTGATCTCCCGATTCACCAACCGTTTCCATCGTGGTACGCCCGTCATGGTCCTAATCGTAATCGCCCTCGTCATCGCTTACCTATTCCTCCCGCACCTTACTTTGCTGCGCGGTTCTCCTCCCATGGCGAACCGTCGTATCGAGCCAAAGCTGGCGATCGAGGGTCCGCGGCACCGGTCCCGCGCGCGTCGCGACGGCCCAACCGAATCCCGGAGCAGTTTGCTCCTGGTCTGTGCGACATATCACGGCCGCCCGTCGAGGGTATTCCGCAAGCGCCGAGGCCCGGCACTGCAAAATGCCGAGGGCCGTCACCAGTAGATCCGACTGATTTCAATCTACCAGTTCCACTCAAGGTCGAAGAAGGAGCGAATTGTGGTGTGCAGGAACGGAAGGTTCAGGTCCCGCGACGCGTTGATGAATCTAGCGACACGGCATGGCGATTGGCGGAGGTGGTGAGCGAAGTCGGGGGCAGCTGCAAACCTTGGCAATGGATCGCCGCGTCCTTGATGATGGGCGCGGCTGGCTACGCCGCCGGATGTGTCCGGGGCTCAAACAATCGTGAGGAACCCTTGTCGAACACCGAACATGCGTATCTGCGGGACTGACGCCGACCCCACAGTCAGTCCCGCCGAATGCAATATAGATCTTGACGCTTGAGGTGAGGCAGGGCAGGTTCATGGCATGGCGAGAAAGCTGAGGAGTGCAATATCCGGGAGCGATTTACCACGTGATGAGTCAGAGGAAATCGACGGGAACAATTTTCGTGGATGACCAGGATCGCCGGAAGTTCCTGGAAGACCTCAGCGAAGTGTGCGAAAGACTGGCCTGGCAGGTGCGCATGCGTAACGATGAAGAAATCACTTCCATGCGGTGGTGGAGACGCCGGAACCTAACCTGGTCGATGGCATGAAGTGGTTTTGGGAACTTACACCTCGCGGTTTTAACCGTCGGCACCGGATGGTGGGGCACTTGTTTAGCGGACGATATATAAAGCGTTGCCAGTGGACGGGCGGCCACGGCTACTTGAGAACGGCTTGTGACTACGTGCATTTGAATCCAGCGCAGGCCAAATCTTGAAGGCGAAGGAGCCACTGCGCCAATACTCCCTGAGCAGCTATGCGGGATCTTGCATCTCGCGGCAGCGACCGAAGTGGCTGCGAGTGGATCGGCTTTGGGGGAGATGCACGACCCAAAGACAGTGCGGCAGGGACGGCGTGAATTGAAGGGCAAAAACCGAAGAGCGACGACGCCTGACCAGCCCGAGGGGATTCGATGGGGCGTGGGGTGGTATTTGGGGATGAGGACTTTCGGCGTGAGTTGCTGGCCCGGATGGACGGGAAGATGGGGCGTCATCAAGAGGCGGAAGCGCGAGAGAGCGCGGAAGAAAAGGCCGCACGAACTTTGAGGAGGAACTCAAGCGGCGTGGGTGGGATCCAAAGGAGTTGAGGCGACGGGCGCAAGGGGATCAGGAAGGTCGCGTCGCCCAGCGGTTACGGAGAAACGACGATGCCTAATGGATCGCCGCGCGTCCCGATGGGCGCGGCTGGCTACGCCGCCGGATGATGTGTCAGGCGGCCCAAACAATCGTGAGAGACTTTGCCGAACACAGGACATCACGTATCTGGCGGACTGACTCCTACAGACCCCACTTATCGCTGGCAAGTGACAAAAGCTCGGCGTTTTAGCCGCACGCCGACACGGACAAATTGATGAGTAACCGCATGAAGCCGCAGAAAATTAATCGCAGCAGCTTGTGAACAATCTGGTTGAGGAACGGACGCACAGGGGCGGGCTACGGAAGGCGCAATTCTCCCGGCGATTGCTGATTCGGTAATTGCCTCCTGGCGCCCCGGATGGAACGCCCTCGCCGTGACCCGAGTCAGTTCCTCCCGACGGGACGGCGGGATTGGCATTGAACTGGAAGAACCGGAGATAAAGCGACCGGGCCCTTTCTCGCCGCCTGTCCCTTCCGGGACTGGAATAGAATTACGCCGACCAGATATTCTGTCCCTTCCGGGACTGAATAGGATAAATCCCGCGATCAATCATTTCCGAATCCGCACTGAGGTTTCATGTCACGAGATTGAGAACCGAGTTGTGGCATTCGCGGCGGGCGCACAATTGAAGTCCGGGCCAGAACGGGGAGAGCTTTCCGGCGACAATGGCGATTACCCGAGTGAATTCCTCGCTTCGCGCCGTTTCGGACATAAAGCCCTCGATCTGGCGTCACGCCTGCTGCCCAATCCGAGAAGGCCGGGAGCAATCACGCGCTTACCCACCAGGAAACAGGGCACTTGGAGCTCGCGAAGCCGGATAAGCGCACTGGCCGCTGGGTGCCTGGCCGATGACCGTGAATCGGCGACGTTTTGGAACGTTGGCTCCGCCCACAATGGCAGTTCCTGGCTCAAGGTCATGGCGCAGGTGGTGCGAGCCGACAGGCCACGGGGATTCCAACTCCCAGGAAGCACAGGTTGGCTAAGAGCTTATGGCCAAATGACGATCATGCCTGCGACCAAGCGGATCTGGCACCGACGCAGCGGCACGCAAAGTGATATCCAGTTCGCTCGTGATGCTCGGGATATCCAAAGCTTTGTGCACGATATCACCCAGAAAACGATTTGGCGCGGCTGATACCCGAGCAGAGTGCAAGAAGGTGCGGCAACGGCGGCTATCCGGCGCGGAAGTGGCGGGAGATGGCCCGCGTGGCGCGCCCAGGCGTATCCCAGATGCAGATCGGCGACCGCTAGTGCCTGTTCTTCCCGCAAACCAGATGGCACGACGGGCGTCAACCAGATTCGATCCGATTTCGAACCGATGCGCATACAGAGAGGACGATGCTTATGTTACGGCGTGCCCGGGGTCGATTGCTCAATCTTCTCCACCAAAGAGTGGAAGAGCCGCTCCATCTCGCGTGGGTCCCTCAACCAGCAATGCTTCTTTGATTTTGGTGGCAAACATCGCGAACGACAAAGGTGGCACAATGCACGCGCTGCAAGCGCATCTCGCGCTTTTCGATATATCGCAGATAGTCCTCGGCTCGCTCTAAATCGATGTAGGTGTGAACCGCGTCACGCCGGGCTTCGCGCAGCAAAACATGATCGGGTTCGTACTGCAGCAGCACGTTGAAGATGATCTCGGACGACCACTGCACCTTTCGCAGCGATTTCTGATCTCCAAAATAGTTCCGGTACACCATCATCCCGGTCTGCGCCGCATTGCGAAAGTGGTATTTCAACAACTCCGAGCGGGAGAGCGAATCGTGCAGATCATCGGCGAAACGTTCGGTTGTGAGCAGACCGGGCAGATCCGATGCGTCGACGAGTTGATCGGCTGCCACACTCAGGACGAAGCCATAGTCATCTGCGGTAGCCACGGCATTCTTGCCCGCTTTGAGTCGCCCGAGCCGGAGAGCCACGACCCGAGAGAGCGCTTCGTTAGCGGCGCGCCCCACCAACGAATGAAAGAAATAATGGCGCGCTCCCGAATAACCCCGAGGACGAGAGCTGGTTTGATAGCCCTGGCCTTGGGCATGACGGCGCAAGATCTCGACCTCTTCTGCCCTCGGACTGTATTCCTCCACCAGGAGAAAGTCCGCCGTCGGGATATCCGAAAGCGCAGCTTGCGCGGTGTACATGCGATGGATGATTTGGGCATTGGCCTGGCCGCAGCTCAGGCGTTGTTCGATCCAGTTTACAGCCGACGACTCATCCCATTCTCCCGCTTTCAAATGGCTGCAATTCGCTCCGAAACGCCACGATTTCGTCCGCGACTTTGTTCGTGAGCGGCATCTTGTTCGCATTCCAGCGCGGCACCGTCGGCGTAGCGCCTTGCGCCAGGCTCACAAAACACTCCATCACGCTCATTCGTTCAAAACGAACGGCGCGACCGGCCAGGATGAAAATGTCACCAATTTGCAATTGGCGGATGAAACTCTCTTCGAGCATGCCGAGGCCGCGGCCTTTGGTGGTTGAGACGCGCACCATTCCCTCGTTCGGAATAACGCCGATGTTCTGCAGCAGGTCACGTTGCACCATGCCAGGCTTGGTCTCAAACGTCTCGGTATCCCGCACGATTTTGCCGAACATGTTTTCGTACTGCTTCCGGAGCGACTTGCCACCGCCGGCCAAATAATCAAGAACCGCTTCGAACTCCGCCTCGGTGAGAGCCTGGTAGGGGTAGGCCTGCGTGACGAGGTGATAGGCGTCGCGAACGGTCCAGGATTGAACGCAGCCCATGCTCGCCAAATGCTGCGCCAAAACGTCAAGCGGCGCCGTGGGAATACGCACTGTATCCAAGTGTTTGGCTCGCGCGAGCAGGGCCGTCGCGCAGCATTCGACCAAGTCGTTCAGGTTGGTCGCCATGAGCAATCCGCGACTGACCGATTTTATGTTGTGTCCGGATCGCCCGGTCCGCTGCAACGCGCGGCTCACGCCCTTTGGGGTTGAAAGCATCACGACCAGGTCGATCGATCCGATATCGATTCCCAACTCCAGGCTGGTTGAACAGACCACGGCGCGCAGTTCCCCCCGCTTTAACCGATCTTCGACTTCCTGGCGAACGTCCCGATCCAAGGAAGCGTGGTGACAGGCGATTTGCTCCGCCAATTGCGGCAATGCTTCGCGTAGCCAATAGCTCGCCGCCTCAGCGCCGGAACGGGTATTGGTAAACACCAGGGTCGTTCGATTGCGCGTCACGAGTCGCGCCAGTTCCCGAATCAAGCGTGCGCCGGTATATCCAGATCTGGGGTAAGGGTTCTTCCCGAGCGGAGAGTAGACGCGCAAATCGATCTTCTTTGTGCTTGTCGCGTCGACGATGGCACAGGCGCGGTCCTTTCCAACGAGAAACCGCGCCACTTCCTCCAGCGGCGCCACGGTGGCGGAAAGCCCAATGCGCTGCATCGGGCTTTGGGTCGGTGCCCCTGGCACACAATCCATACGCGCCGTGGATTCTCGCTCGCTGGGCACCTGGGCGGGGCTCGAGGCCCGGAGATTATCTAACCGCTCCAAGCTCAAGCTCAGGTGCGAGCCGCGCTTGTTTTCCGCTAACGCGTGGATTTCATCAACGATGACCCAGCGCACTGTGCTGAGCAGGGGTAACCACTTGCGCTGGGTCAGAAGCAGGCAGAGACTCTCCGGGGTGGTGAGGAGGATGTGCGGGGGTTTGGTGAACTGCTTCTGGCGTTCAGCGGGTGAGGTGTCCCCTGTGCGCAAACCGACTCGAATAGGAGGGGCACCCGCGTAGCTCTGTCGGAGCGGCTCGTTCAAGTTTTTCTCAAGGTCATAGCTCAGTGCCCGCAGGGGAGAGATATAAATCGCGTAGATGGTGTTGCCCAGGCTTTGGCGGGCGTGAAGGAGCGCCAGTTCGTTTAAGACGACCAGGAAAGCGGCCAGGGTTTTGCCCGTGCCGGTCGGCGACACCACGAGAACATTCTCGTGAGCCAAGAGCTTGGGCCAAGCCGCCGCTTGCGGCGGTGTCGGCTTCCTGAAAGTCTTGTAGAACCAGTCTGAGACTGGTGACTTCGCGAGGAGACGATGGCCCATGCGCTGAACATGCCACGAGCCGCGCAGAAAAACGATGGCGACTCGGAGAATGGAGCGAGGGAATGAGTTGGTAATCGGAATGGGTGACTCACGAGTCAGAGCCTGGGCCTTTAGGGGAAAGGACCTTGGCTTAGGAGAAACCCAGGGGATCGCGTCCCAATAACGACATTTCGGGGCTGAGTTCAGCCGCCCCTCCGGGGCTTGGGTCTCCTTCTACCGCCATCCCCGGCGCTAAAGCGACCGGGCTAGTCTCGCCGGGTCCCTCCGGGACTGACCAGAAACAACAAGGGAACTGCGGCGCCCCCAACCCGCGCGGCGAAAGAGATCCTGCCGATGTCCTGGTATGTTACTGCGACGTGAGCCACAGCGGCCACGCTAAGGGCGTTTCCCCTGCGCGATCGATTGCTCCACGGCGTCCAGATCCACGCCCATCCATTCAAACTCAGCAGCGGCGTTGAGAAAATGCGCTGTGATCCAGAACACGGTCCAGCTTTCGCTGTAACCGCCGCGCAGCCGGAAGACATTGGACATGTCCCCATGCTGGGCGAAGTTCGTGTGCTGAATCTGTTCGCCTTGGCTGCCAAACGGATCGATCCGTTGACCACACGAACGAAACATGACCGCGGCCAACCGTTTGAGGTCGTCGCGGTGCAGATAGTCGCCCATCCGCCAAATCTCGGGCGTTGCCACCACGCCAAATACGTCAAGATGCTGGTTTTGAGCTGAGACAATGGTCCAGCCGCGCGTCTTCAAGCGTAGATCTCGGAGTCGGCCCGCGGGAAGATCGATATCCCAGAGAACGGTATAGGAGAGCATGACGTCCAGGGCGTGTGTCGCCCAGTCGAGGTACTTGGGTTCGTGGGTCAATTCGTAGAGCGCGAGGAACGCTTGGAAACCCGCCCACGCCCCTTCCTTATCCTCACAACGGGCGTCCAGAGTGCCGCCCCAGTAAGGCTCTCCCATCGTAAGGTGGCGTTGGGCGTAATACTCGCCTGCTTTAACGGCAGCACGCTTGAAATCCGGGTCTCCTAACAGCTGATGTCCCTTGCACAGGGGAGAAATGAAAAAGGCTTCCGCTGTGTTCACCGGTTTCCAGGTGGGATCTAGAATGCGCGCGGCATGGACCTGACAAGCGCGTTTGAAAAACTTTTCCCAAGGTGCTGGGTTGATGCCTTGGCTTTGACGCCCCGCGCGAACGGCCCGGGCGAAACTCTCCATAGCCTGTCCTTGCGAGACTGGGTCCTGTGCCGCCCACTGCCCCGTGTCGGCGTTGTAATCCAGGAGGAAGCCGTTCGTGTTGAACGGAGATTGAGCGAGCAGATTGAGCGAACGTTCTCCGTAACTCCGCATCTTTGGATCCCCAAGACGTCCGGCCAGGGCCAACATGGCGTATCCAGCTGCATCCGCTTGGCCGCACCAACCCATCACGTAACGTGTCCCAGGCACATAATCCGGGAACATTTCGAATCCTGGGTCCGTCGCCCGGTCACGAAAGCGCGAGAGCGCAAACTGGTACTTCTCTCGAAGGATGTCGTGGCACCGCGGCAGATCGTCCGTCCAGCCGCACGGGAATAAATGCATGGCCGTGCGCAGCGCTGGGCGAAATCCGCTGCCCGGCGCGACTTGCGGAGTCACTTCCAGGTAAAAACTCTTCTCGACGACTGCGCCCGGAGGAAGGTTCAGCCACGTGTCCGGGTATTCGAGAAACTTCTCTTGCAGCGCTTTCACGACGCTGTTGCGGTGATTCGCCGCGGTTGCTCCCGAGAGCGCTGAGAGTTCAGTGGAATTGGTCTGTGACGTGATTCCTAACGTCCACCACTGATCGTTTTGATTTGCCCCGAAAGCGGGCGAGGGAACCGTGTGCAGGGCGGCGGCGCGAAAAACCGTTCCGTCTTGCCATTCGATCGAAGCCCAAGGCGCTGACAAGCGATGTTCCTCCACGAAAGTCCTGTCTCCTGCGTCGCCCCGATGAACAATGACCGCGTGATTGCCGGTTTTCTCTCCGTTTGGATTTCCGTAGATGAGGACCCCTGGAAGCATCGGTTTCGCATGTGCTGCTCCGGCCGCTATCCACCTCACTGCCAGCGTGCAGCGGGGCAACGTTTCTTTGCCCGTCCAAGTCCAGCGGCGGAGCCCGTGCACTAGGCCGTCTTCCACTCGATAGGCATCTCGGAGTTCGAGCACTCCGCCTGCTAAGACAGCTTTACCGGAAAGAATTGTCCAAGTCCCAGAGCGTTCCACCTTTTCCGGACTGGCGTGCACCCAGTGGCTCGGGAAGCCATCTGTCCAGTGCGTCGCCACAGACCACAATCCTTCTGGCGGAGATTGCAGCAAGGGAAGGCCGCTCTCGGTGATTTCGATTCGTGGCGGCGTCGTGTCCGTGATGGCAAAATCCGAGGCGCAGGTGAATCGGGCCCAGGCCAGCAGCAGGACGAGGCACACGACCGAGGGCCTTGCCAACGTTGCAGCCGCCCTTGAGATGCGTCGCGCGCGATGATCCACCAGAGCCAATCGCAGGATCTCAACCGACCCGACTGTGAGTTGTGGACGTGGGGGCATGGCCGAATTGTAAGGACCAAGGCCGGTGCGGGGGCAAGCTCAACTCGAGGAAATCTCCCGAGGCCTTTGCAACCTCGGAGAAGACAGCGAGCAATCGCTCAAGACCTAGAATGGAATCGACGGGGGTTAGACCTTCCGGCGTTTGTCGAAATCACACGTGGTTTCTGGAATGTTCCTGTCGGGGGAGTGATCGACAGTTCCCGTGCACCGACAGGTTACGCCGAAGCTATGCTTTCTTAACTGCCCGCACTAAAAGAATCGGAATGGAGCTCCGGTGTCGGACCTCATGAATGGTGCTTCCGAATAGCAGATCACCCAGCAGCCGATGACCATGGGTAGTCATGGCGATCAAGTCGCACTGTTCCTGCTCAGCGGTCTTGAGGATCTCCGCGGGTGGATCGCCCAGCGCTAAACGGGCGGACACCTCCAATCCTTCCGAGCGCAAACGATCGGCAATGGATTCAAGGTAGAGACGGTCGTCCCGCATTTCTTCAGATTCCGCCAGCTTCAGATGCTCGAAATGTCGGGCTGCCCAGCCGTCCGCCACGTGCAACAAAAGTAACTGCGACGCCAGTTGCTTCGCTAGCGCTGAAACATGCGGAATCAAGCTGTCGTCCGCTCGACTGTTTTCCAGTGCAACCAGGATTTTGCGGTACATGGTGACTTAGGCGATTAGGCGATGAATCCATCCTGTCAGGCCGGTAAAATCCAGCAAGAATTTCACGTTGAGCGAAACGATGATAGCGGCGGTGGTCCAAGCGAGCACTTTGACCCAAATCGGATTGACGAACTCTCCCATTTTCTGGCGGCTGCTAGTGAATATCACCAGCGGAATGACCGCAAACGAGAGCTGCAAACTCAAGACCACTTGGCTAAAAACCAGCAGTTTGGCCGTTCCACTCTCCCCGTAGATGATGGTCGTAATGACCGCCGGGACGATTGCGATAAGCCTGGTCAAGAGCCGGCGCAACCACGGCCGTAGTCTGATCTGCAGGAATCCCTCCATCACAATTTGTCCGGCGAGCGTTCCGGTGAGAGTCGAATTCTGGCCGGAAGCCAAGAGCGCAACGCCAAACAGGACGCTCGCCAGCGAAGCGCCTAAAGTTGGGGTGAGCAGTTTGTATGCGTCTTGAATCTCGGCCACGTCGTGCTGGCCGCGCGTATGGAAAGTCGCCGCCGCGACGATGAGGATTGCCGCATTAATAAAGAGGGCAAACATGAGAGCAACGGTCGAATCGATCGTGGCAAAGACAATCGCCTCGGACTTGCCTTGCGCATTCTGCTCGTACTTGCGGGTTTGAACGATCGAGGAGTGCAGGTAAAGGTTGTGCGGCATCACCGTCGCTCCGAGAATGCCGATGGCGACGTAGAGCATCTGCGGATTCCGGATGATCTCAAAGCTCGGCACGAGCCCACCCATGATCTCCCGCACGCTAGGCTTGGAGAAGATGATCTCCGCCAGGAAACAGCCGCCAATCGTGAGAATAAGCGTGACGACCAGAGCTTCGATGTAGCGAAACCCTTTATTCTGCAAATACATGACGGCAAGCACGTCCAGCGCGGTAATGCAGACGCCCCAAGTCAAAGGAATGTGAAATAAAAGATTCAACGCGATCGCGGATCCGATCACTTCGGCCAGGTCGCATGCGCAAATGGCTACCTCGCACAGGAACCACAGAATCATGGCCGTCGGACGGGAATAGTGATCCCGACAGGCTTGCGCGAGATCGCGCCCGGTCACAATCCCCAACTTCGCGCAGAGGGACTGCAGCAAGATCGCCATCAGATTCGAAAGGAGAATGACACTGAGGAGGGTGTAACCAAACGCCGAACCGCCGGCCAGATCGGTGGCCCAGTTACCCGGATCCATGTAACCGACCGCCACAAGGTAGCCAGGTCCCGAAAAAGCCAGCAATTTGCGCCAAAATCCCAGTCCGCGCGGGATGGTAATCGATCGGTGAACTTCCTGCAGACTCGGCGTTTCAGACGCTAGCCGCCATCCTTGCTCTGCCGGGATTCCTCCAAGCTTCTCTGTACTCATAGGCCAAATTTTAAAATCGAACGGACAAACCGAGGAACGGATTGACGTCGTCTGCCGACCGGGTAACTCCAAGGTTGACGCCGGCATCGAACTGGATGTTCTCCGTCAGGCCGTAGGTGAATCCGATATCCACCGTTCCCTCCCATTCACTCTCGGACTCTGTACTCACCAGGCTGAAGAATTCCAAATAGCCACCCAGCTTGCCGTAAATCGTGCGACCGACCGTAACGGTGTTGATAAACTCGAGGTGATGATTGCTCCCGGTACCGTTTCGAATGAAATCCAGTTCGGTCATTGCTCCGAGTCCCCATCCCCAAGGCAACTCGCACCCAAAGGGGATGATGAGGCTGCCTTCCACCGAGTTGTTCCCCGTCTCGCCCGTGTTCGTTGGCAGCTTTAGAGCTGGCATAAACGCCAGTGCCGTCGAACCAGAATCATTGCCCCATAAATTGAATTTGCTGCGCAACACCATGTCGCCGAAACCGCGCCGATTCTCCACCTGACTCGTCCGTAAATCGTGAAACCGCGTCGCGGTGTAGAGCGGTAAGATCCACTGTAAATCCCACTGGTTCAGAATTCCCAATTTGAGGTTCACGGCGCCGATGCCGACCTCTTCGCTGCGCACGTCGGCACGCTCTACATTGTAGCGGTCGTAACTGTAATTCAGGATATCCATTTCCAATTGGAAATGTCCGGCGTCGACCGTGTAGGGGCTTTCCGTCTTGTCCGGACGATCGGTGGTCATTTCACGCATGAACGCCTCGGGAGTCGGATGAATGAGCGAGTAGCCACTCTTGTCGGGCAATTCCTTCAGTGGCGGTTCCGGGGCAGCAGCAGCGGCTGGTGCAGACAAAAGAGTGAACGAAGAAAGGGAGATGGCAACGAAGCGAGAATGAACTGGTGCATTCACTGGAGAGAGGATGGAGCAAGGAGTATTTAGTGTCAACTATTAAAGTTAGCCAACCCTATCTTTACCTTCGATCCGGTTTGCGAATCTGCTCCCGGCGCTTATGCTGCACGGATGCGACCGGTAGATTTGCAGCAGATCGGTGAGGAATTGGCCATCAAATGGGAGGATGGAGCGGAGAGTTTTGTGACGCTGAAAGCTCTGCGTCGATATTGTCCTTGCGCGGGATGCAAAGGTGAGATGGACATCATGGGGAACCTTTACAAAGGCCCTGAAGTTACGTTGACTCCGGCGGCGTTCCAGCTGCGAAAGTTGAATTCAGTGGGCGGGTATGCGGTGCAGCCCGCATGGGCGGACGGTCATTCGAGCGGCATCTACTCGTTCGATTATCTGAGGCGAATCGCGGACGCGGGGCCGGAGTAAGGGGGCGAACTGAGGAGCGGATTAGCGCGGAACGAGGCTTCGGAATTCACTCACCGGGTCGGCCATCTGCCTTAAAAAGAGCGAATAGAACGAGACCGATTGCGCGCTTTGACCTTGGCTGAGACGGGTTAAAGGGGCGAGCAGTTCCAGTTCAATGTAGGGGGTAGGGTTAGGATTGGTATACACCTCGGCGCTGCAACCTCCATCTGGGTAGCGATCTTGGGGAAGTTGCGGGAGACGCGGAGATTCGACCAGGAGCAGGCAATTCGTTCCCACCCACAAGATGGAACCGGCGTCATTTCCGATCTTGCAGCTCGCCTCGGTGCTGCGTTTCAAGGTGATTAGATCGTTCGTAATGCGAAGGTTTTTCGGGATTGGGCCCAACGGAAGGTAGCCTTTGGCGAAGATCGAGGATTTGGGAACCGGCAGAACGATCTGTTCCGCCTCCTTGACTTGGGTAACGACCCAGATGCCTGTCATGGAATTGGAGCCTGTAACCTTCTCGAACGTTGTGGAGACACGCAAGAGCGGTTCATCCGGATGGAGTGAGATGCTGCGGTTCACGATCATCCCGAAGGTCGGGTCAACGGGGCCAGTGAGGAGAACGCTATGATTCTTGATCGAACCGACGTAGCGTTCGGAGTCAAACCCACGTGGAGGGGGCCAGCCCCAAACGGATTGCGGAGCGGGCCAGGCTTTGTCGCCGCCGAATGAGCCGGTCGTTTCCCAAGCGTTCGCGGATGGTTGTCGCCCTGCCAGGACAGAGTTTTCCCAGAATGGCCCGTTCTCGAGGAGCAGCATGCGGAACTGCATAATTCGGCCAATATCCGGGACAATGATGGCTTCCGACGTCGCATTGCGTAGCACAATACTGTTCGACCACCCAAGGTAGTTGGTGGGCGTGGCTACGGCCTTCGGTTCAGTTGCTCGGATGCGGTAGAACCGTGCTGAAGAAGGCTCGGGAACAATCTCGAAACGGGCGGCGCCCGAGGTGGCATTGGTGAAATCGATGGTGCGCCATCGTCCGCTTGCGCCCGTCATCACAAGTGAGAACACCTGATTCGACGGGCCGGAACTAGTGAATGCAAAGCGCCCGTCCGGCAACTCTGTGATGTTCGTCAACGCAATGGGACGCGGGGCGGCGGAAGCGGCCAGGGCAAAGAACAGAACCAGCAGGGGATTGTGTTTCCAAAGTTGGCGAAGGGAGGAGATCAAAGGGTTCATGGTGACGGGCTGACGTTGAGCGCTCTGATCGATCAGGGCACTGAACTTTATTCGATCATCGAGGGGAAACAGGTAGCGTATCGCGCGACCGGCTTCAATGCCAATTGTCGCGCTCCGGCCTGATTCTTCGGGCGTTTAACCCGGGCGTGTCTGCGTTCTACGCGAACTTGTACTGTCCGGGTTGAGCGACGGCCGGGAAGGGGAGAGGGCCGAGTTCGTAGGTTTCCGGGCCGAGGCGGGTCTTGGAGTTCAGGGCGTCGTCCCATTCAATCGTTTGACCGCTATAAGCGGCTTCGCGTCCCATGATCCCTGTGAGCGTGGTTTCTGCGACTGCCTGAGCGACATTCAAGGGTTGGCCGGCGCGAATGCTCGCGATGAGGTCCTGGTGTTCCTGATGGTACGGGTTTGTGTCGTCGGAGCTGCGCGTGCGGAAGGTCGACCCTCCTTTAGGAAGAACGAGATTGTTTCCGTCGGATAGCCAGGCTGTGCCCTTGGTGCCCACGAAACCTTCTCCCACACGTCCTTCAATCCCATGCATTTGACGGCATTGACTGAACATGCGGACGCCGTTTGGGTATTCGAACTCAATGGCAAAGTGATCGTAAATATGTCCGTGAATCGGATGCTGACGAGCTTGGCGCCCTCCCATGCCGTAGGCTTTGAGAGGGTGTGCTCCCAAGGCCCAGTTGATGACATCGAGGTTATGAACATGTTGCTCCACGATGTGATCGCCGCCAATCCAGGTGAAGTAATTCCAGTTACGTAGCTGCCATTCCATATCGCTCCAGCCAGGCTGCCGCTCCACAACCCAAATGACGCCGCCATTCCAGTAAGCTCGCGCCACCAGAAGTTCTCCGATAGCTCCATCCTGCAGCCGTTTGATCGTTTCCACGTAGCTCTTGCGATGCCGGCGCTGGGTTCCCGCGACGATTCCCAGGTTTTTCTGTTTGGCCAACTGTCCAGCCTCGAGGATCAGTCGAACGCCCGGTCCATCCACCGCAGCTGGTTTCTCAATGAAAACGTTCTTGCCCGCTTTAATTGCGGCAAGCAAGTGCTGCGGGCGAAAATGAGGGGGAGTCGCTTGGATCACGTAGTTGATTTCGGGCACGCCCAAAAGCTTTTGATAGCCGTCGAAACCTGTGAAACACATCTCGTCGGCGATTTGTATCCCCAGCTTCTTGAGTTGTTGGCGGCAGGTGTTTAGCCGGTCGGGGAAGACGTCGCAGAGTGCGACTACTTGAATGTCTTTTCGTTCCACCACTGCACCTTCGGCAACATCTTCCGTATGATACCCTGCTTGGGGGTAAATGACTTTCGTGGCAGCGCCCAGGGCGTCCAAAACCGCGCCGGTTCCGCGACCGCCACAACCGATCAGGCCGATGCGAATGGGATCGTCTGGCGTGGCATGAGTTGTGAGAACGAAGGGCAGTTCGGAGGCGGTGGCCGCCCCCGCGGCTGCGAGCGAAGAGTTTCGCAGGAAGGTTCGGCGAGAAACGTTCTTGTTTAGGATGGACGATTGGGGGGCTGAATGGTGCATAGGATTTTGGCAGAAGGTTCAGGCTTACAATTTTGTTCAGAGGACTTCCCAGCCTTTGCGCAATGGCCGGAGACCGAGCTTTTGGTTGGCGGCTTCGTCGTTGACGAATCGCTCCTGGGCAGGGTCCCAGGTGAGCTTGCGACCGAGCCGGGACGCAATATCGCTGAGATGGCAAAGCAAATCTGCTTGAACGGCGTCTTCGATTGGGCAGACAGTGGTGCCGCGGCTTCGGATTGCGTCGAGGAAATTGCGCGCATGATTTGAGCTGGAGATGAGGCGCACAGTGGGCGATGCGAGCGGTTCCTCAATGAGTTTTGCGGGCGATGTCCGAACACCGCCTCGATAAACGACGACCCACCCGTCTGTGCCTTCAAACGCGGTGCCGTGATCGGGGATTTGCCCGTAGCGTTGTTCCCACGCCGTCATGTCGTTCATGGGGTTTACGGTGTCGAAGTTATTGCGAGTTCCGCGGTACTGGAGCGTCACGCCGTCGCTAGACTTAAACCGCACATCCCAGGCAATGCCCGTGTTGCACGCTCCCTCGGTGGGAATGATCGCAGTTCCTTCGATACTCAGCGGGCCATCCATCAATTTCGGATGACCCCAATAGGCAATGTCGAGCGGATGCACTCCCCAACCGGCAATAAACCCGAGCGCGTAATCGTAGTTGAACCACCAGGTCTTCCAGGCCCCGGGGACAGAAACATCAAAGCACTTGCCGACGGTATACGGAGTTGCGGGCGCGGGTCCCAGCCAACGATCATAATCGAGGCCATCCGGGATAGTGGCGGGCTGGGTTGAGCCTCCTGGACGGCTTGCGGAACACCAAACATTAATGGATTGAAGTTTTCCAATCCGGCCGTTCCGGACCAGTTCGCAGGCTTGGCGGAATTCTTTGCTGGAACGTTGCTGGGTGCCGAACTGAAAGACACGCTGTCGCTGTTGCACGGTACGCCGAAGGAGTTGATCCTCGGCCAGGGATAAGCCCATGGGTTTTTCGAGATAAACATCTTTGCCTGCGCGAATGGCTGCAAGTGCTACGGGGACATGCCAATGGTCAGGTGTGGCGATCAAAACGGCGTCAATATCCTGGCGTTGCAGGAGTTCGCGGTAATCGTGGAAAGAGGCGCAATCCGCGTTTTGGTATTTCTGATTAACTTGTTGCCGAGCGAGCTCGAGGTTGGTTTTCGCCACGTCGCAAACGGCGAGGACGCGGGTGTCGTTCTGGGCGAGAAAAGCGCCCATATCTCCGCGGCCTTGGGGGCCGACGCCGATGCAGCCGAGACCGATACGATCCCCGGGCGCAGGGGTTCCTTCTTTACCGAAAACGGTTGCGGGAACGACGGCGGGAAAGAGAGTGCTGGCGATGACGGCACTCAGGTTGCGACGAACGAAGTGGCGGCGGGTGATTTGGCATTTCATGGGTCATCGAGCGTTTCACTGAGGTTTCAGGCGAACTTGCTTTGCGAAAGTGTCACCACGCTCTCAGCGTTCGGTCTCGGACCCGCCAGGGCTGGCTTCGGAGGCCAGCATTTTGAGAAGCGGCAATAGTAGACTGCCGCTAGGCCGCTGGCAACCTCGGCCCAGAGACTGGGGGCTGCCAGCGGCTGAATACTAATATCTACAGCTCAGTCCACGAGGAGCGTGGTCAGGCCTTTTGGACCATCGGCGGGTCCTTCAAAATATCGTGCAAACTCGGCATCGGCGGTTTGAGGGTTCGGAAATCTCCGAACGACATCTTGGCCGAGTTTTCGTAAACGTCTGCCGGGCCGTATTGGAACTTGGAATTCAGCACGTCATCCCACTCGACCCAACCGCCGCTGTAAGCCGCTTCGCGACCCATGATGGCTGTCAGCGTGCTGTCCGTGACGGTCTTGGCTTCGTTCAAATCGGAATTCTTGAGGATGGCGCGGATAAGGTCGACATGCTCTTGCACGTAGGGATTGCCGCTATCCAGCTTGAGGTTCGAACGCCAGCGTTGTCCATCGCGAGGACTGATGCTGCCGCTCGGCTTGGCCGTTCCTTTGGTTCCGTGGACAAACTCGTCAACACCGGGCGAACCGCTCCGCTTGATCTGCCCGCAATAGCTGAACATCTTGACGCCGTTCGGGTAATCATACTCGACATCGAAGTTGTCCCAGATTTCTCCAGACTTATTGCCAAGTTGCTGGCGGGAGCCTTGGCCCCAGCATTTGACCGGGTGCGCATCCATCACCCAGTTGCAAACGTCGAGGTTGTGGACGTGTTGTTCGCAGATATGATCTCCAGACAGCCAGATGTAGTGATACCAGTTGTGGATTTGACGTTCCAAGTCGGTGTTGCCCCGTTCTCCGCGATGCCAGATGGGGCCGCCGTTGACCCAATACGCTCGCAGCATCAGGATGTCGCCGATCGCGCCGTCCTGGATACGTTTAATCGTCTCGATGTATCCGGCTTGATGTCGGCGCTGCGTGCCGGCGGCGATCTTCAGGCCTTTCTGCTTGGCGAGATCGCCGGCTTTATACATCACTTGGCAGCCGGGACCGTCCGTTGCCACTGGCTTTTCCGTGAAGACGTTCTTGCCCGCGTCGATGGCCGCTTTGACCTGCGACGGCTTAAACCCAGGAGGCGTTGCGACAATCACATAATTAACGCCCGGTTCATTGATCGCTTTGAGATACGAATCAAAGCCGCTAAAACACTTCTCCTCCGCCACGCCGAATTCCTGATTCGCACGTTTGGCTTGATCAGCGAAAATGTCGGCTACGGCGACGATCTTTCCGTCTATCCCGACAATCTTGGAGGCTTCGAGAAAGTCTTTGCCTGCTCCAGCCCCTCGACCGCCGACGCCGATGATCACGGCGTTAATCGCGGCCTTTTCCTGCCCATGCAGGATGGCGGGGAAGTTGGCGGCGGCCACGGTGCCAGCCACCGCGAGCGAGGTTTCCGGAGGAACTGTCGCCGCGACAGGTTTTCTGTTGGAGGAACGGGAGTTTTGGTTTGATGGATTCATATCTTCTAGGTGAGTCGGATTGCTTCTAGTTACTGATCTCTCACGAAACTACAATCTCTATCTATCTGGCCCGGCGTTATTGATCGAGCCATTTTGTTCCGGATCCCTGCGCCGGCAGCAGCTCCCGGTTAGGGCACGCGCCCTGTGCTTTCGCGCGGTCGCGTCAGGCAGTTCAACCAGCGCGGGCCATTTTGCTCCGTTCGCGCCAGAACATCACGATACCCATCCCCACGGAGCTTAGCCCGGCCGGAAACGCTGTCCCGCCATCACTTGGCTAATCCTCTACTTTTTTTGGCTTCCATCCGCTGGAGCGGATTTGGCATTCGCATTGTTGGCGACGGTTTCTGCAGTGATCAAATCAACGGGCGTTTCTCGGTCCGTTGGCGTGACTCCCTTTTGGAGCATTTCCAGCGCATACTCAATACCGAAGGCGGCGAGTTGATCTGCGTGCTGATCCGCCGTGGCTAGAATTCGGCCTTCCTTAAGCAACTGCTGCACGGCGGAAATATTGTCGTATCCAGCGACGAGGACCTGATCGGCCTTGCCAGCACTGCGCAACGCGGCGACAGCGCCCAAGGCCATACTGTCATTTGAGCACAGAACCGCTTTCAATTCCGGGTGCTCCGTGATTAAAGCTCCAACAACCGCGTTGGCTTTGTCTGTTTCCCAGTAGCCAGATTGAGAACTGACGATTTTCAGGCCCGCGGCATTCAGTGCATCTTCAAATCCAAGTTTGCGCTGCACAGCGTTAAATGCGTTTGGGGCTCCTTCGATAATTGCGACGGGATCTCCGGGTTTCAAGCGGCGCGCTAGATATTCACCCACGAGCTTCGCGCCCTTGCGGTTATCCGGACCGACAAAGGGAAGCTGGACTTTTTTATCCGCCAGGACGGCGGCGTCAAATTTGTTATCAATGTTAACGACTGGGATGCCAGCAGCGACAGCCTTTTGGCAAACGGCCACGAGCGCCTTGGAGTCCGCGGGTGCGATGACGATGGCGTTCACCTTTTGCCCGATCATCCCCTCGACAATGTCGATCTGGCGCGCGACGTCCAGCTCGTCTTTGATACCATTGGCCAGCAGTTCGTATTGATCCGCGTGAGCTTTCTGGTGGGCGCGCCCGCCATTTTCCATAGTGAGGAAGAACTCGTTGGCCAACGATTTCATGATGAGGGCGACGCGAGGGCGACTGGCCTCAGGCTTCCCTCCGCAGCCAGCCCAGCCTGCGAAAAAGCCGAGGCACCCAATCGCCAGAAGAGCTGTGGGTCAGCCTGAAGGTTTTAGCAAGCTTACTGGGATTGCAACCAATCTCTCACGGCATCCCGTGGGTAGGTCGAAGTCAGGAATGACGGCTTGGGCGCAAACGGCCAGAGTGATGCGTCTTCAAACGCAGATGATTCGATTATCATGCCGGGATGAAACGCGCCCGACAGAAACGTTGCGTGCCGACGGGCGCGGCGGGATCAGAAAAGGCAAGGCGCGCCGGCTTGAGGACGGGGGGCGCGGGAATTCCCAAAGCACCTAGAAGGCCGAGGGCGTCTGGTCGCCACGCATTGGCCGCTGAGTGAGGCGACTGGAGTGACACCGGTGTCGACGCGTTGGAGGAGGCGGCTATAACTGTCCTGTGGAAACAGAGCTTTGATCAAAGCCAGCACCCAGTCACATCGGGAGTCGCCATCGAGGTGCCGCTCTCGACGGCGCCGAAATTGTGGCATAAAATCTGAGTTTTGAGCCGCGCCATTGCAGTGCGCCGGGACGAAGCGCTCAACGTCAAAAGCCCTCCAAAGTCCACCGCACAAACCCGGCGCAAACGCGGCTCTGTTACAGAAATGTAATGAAACCTTCCGGCCTTCTCGTGCGTTAAACGGGGGAGAGGACGATTATGAGTGGAACACGTTTCAACACTGAATGGGATGTGCACTTGGATGCCGCGGTATCGGAACGTATTCCGCTGTTGCGCGCTCCGGGATGGACCCGCGAGAGCCCGACAAAACAGCCTCCGGGCCACTGTCCTTGCTGTCGATCCATCGTCTATTCCAGGCGGCACCGACTCTGTGGCGTGTGCGGTGAACCCTTGCCGGAGCATTTGCTTTTTGCCGACCGGGACGCCCGGCGGATCGAACTGATCTTGCGCAGCGAGCGACTTCGTCACCAACGATGGATGGCCCAGCGTTAGGGGCAGGGTGCATCCCGGGGGCGTTTCTCAACGAGAGACGACGCGCGGACACATCACCAGGCCCGTTGACCTGAATCAATGCGCGCGATAGTCGTCGAAGCTGAAATCGAACCTTGCAGGCCCATGATGTAAGATTCAGCATATCTTGACGATGACCCACGAGCTTTGAACTTCCCATGAATCCAACTCCCACACCTCCGACAAGTCTATCGCGCCGTCAATTCCTGACCCGAACCGCCCTCGCTGCCGCCGCGTTTCAGGTGGTGCCAGGATCGGTTCTCGGGCTCAACGGGGTGACGGCTCCCAGCGAACGCTTGAATATCGCCGGGATTGGTATTGGAGGACAGGGGGGCGCGGACTTAGGGCAAATGGAAAGCGAGAATATCGTTGCGCTCTGCGACGTGGACTGGTCGCATGCGGCCGGGATTTTCAAGAAGTATCCGAAAGCGAGCCAACATAAAGATTTTCGGAAGATGTTGGACGAGGAAAAGGGCATCGATGCTGTGGTGGTCGGAACTCCAGATCATTTGCACGCCTTTGCTTCCATGGCCGCGATCAAGTTGGGCAAGCACGTGTATTGTGAGAAGCCCTTAACCCATTCGGTGTGGGAGGCTCGACAACTGGCGAAGGCGGCCCGAGAGCATAAGGTGGCGACCCAAATGGGCAATCAGGGGCAAGCTTCCGAAGAAACACGTCGGTTGTGCGAGTTGGTTTGGGCCGGAGTGGTCGGGCCGATTCGCGAGGCGCACATCTGGACGGATCGCCCGTCGAACGGACTTTTCAACGAGTACTGGGCCCAGGGCGTGGCGCGGCCCAAGGAAGCCATGCCTGTCCCGCCAACGTTGGATTGGGACCTCTGGCTGGGCCCAGCGCCCTTCCGGCCGTATCATTCCGCTTACTTGCCTTTTCGCTGGCGTGGCTGGTGGGATTTCGGGACGGGTGCTTTGGGAGACATTGGATGCCATGCGTTTGATCCGGTGTTTCGCGCGCTCAAGCTCGGACCGCCCTTGAGCATTCAGGCCAGTTCCACCCGGGTCAATGAAGAGACTTACCCTCAAGGGTCGATGGTAACCTATCAATTTCCCGCCCGAGGGAACATGCCTCCAGTCAAGCTCACCTGGTACGACGGCGGTCTTCGGCCCCCGCGGCCAGGCGAGTTGGAAGATGATCAATTGATGGGAGACAATGGCCGCCTTCTCGTGGGGGACAATGGCAAAATCCTCGGCAACAAGATCATTCCCGAAAATACGCGCCAAGCGCTAGCGGAGGTGCCTAAAACCATTCCGCGCTCGATTGGACATTACAAAGAATGGATTGAAGCCTGCAAAGGCGGTCAGCCTGGAGGGTCCAACTTTGACTGGGCCGGACCTTTGGCGGAGACGGTTTTGCTGGGGAATGTGGCGTTGCGCGTCCAATTGCGTAAAGAATTGACCCGACGGAAACTGCTCTGGGATTCCGAAACATTCCGATTTCCGAACTGCGACGAAGCCAACCAATTCTTGCGCCGGGAATATCGCGAAGGCTGGTCGTTGAGTTAACCGCGCTGCGTTTGCTCGTTAAGCGGGCGAGTGAGCTTCTTGTCGGCGTCCGAGTCCTCAGCTTGGACGCCGATCGTGCGTCCGAAGCTTTATCTTTGGCAACCCCTGGCCAATAGATATGCACCTCGGAACTTCCTTGTTTGCCCAGTCGCTTCGTGCGGCTGCTTGACCTGAAAAGGTCTTCGGGCAAAGTGATAGTGCTCGGTAAGGGAGGCTGCCTGGTGAGCGATCGGGAATTGCCAATTCATTCTCGAGACTCGGGTGTCAGGTATGACTTTGCCTCGGGCTCTATTGTCGCGAATGAAGAGAAAGATTTTTACACGCCGCCAATTTATTGCTGGATCGTTTGCCGCCCTGGCTGGAATTCAACTTGTGCCTAGGTATCTCTTGGGAGGCTCCGGACATCTCACCCCTAGCGAAACTCCCACCCGCGCGGTCATCGGGATTGGAGGTATGGGGCGTGGGCATGTCTCTTCGTTAAACACGAAAGCGAAGCTGCTCGCGGTCTGTGACGTGGACGAGCGTCATTTGAACGACGGGGTGCGCCTTGGCGGTGCGGACGTAAAGGGATACAAAGACTTTCGCGAGCTGCTCGCGCGGAAGGAGATTGACATCGTGCACATCGCGACTCCTCCGCACTGGCACGCCATCCTTGCGTGCGCCGCGGCTGCCGCCGGAAAAGATATCTGGTGCGAGAAGCCTATGACTCGGACGATCAGTGAAGGCGAAAAGGTTGTGGCCGCTGTGGCCCGACACAACCGGATCTTCCGACTCAACACTTGGTTTCGATTTGAAGGTCCCTTTTATGGGATGGGAACTTGTGTTCGACCCTTGAAAAAGGCGGTGCAGCATGGGCTGCTCGGCTGGCCGATCAAAGTTACGCTTAACGCTTCTACGGGATTTGATTGGAAGTTCCGTTGGGTAGGGCGAACGGATCTGACGCCCCAACCTGTCCCTCCCGAGTTGGACTACAACCTGTGGTTAGGGCCGGCGCCCTTCAAACCGTACCATCCGCACCGGGTCCATACGACCTTTCGGGGCTATTGGGACTATGACGGAGGAGGATTAGGCGATATGGGACAGCATTATTTGGATCCTGTGCAGTACATCCTGGGAAAAGATAACGAAAGCCCAGTCGAGATTGAAGCGGACGCTCCGCCGCAGGACACGGACGCGGTTGGGACCTGGAGACGGATCTGGCTCAGGTACGCGGACGGGTGTGACATCGTGTTGGATGGCCAAAACAAAGATCGCAGCGCCGCTTTTTTGTCCGGTCCTGCAGGGAAGATCTTTCGCGGATTTGAGTCGGATATTCCGGACTTTGAAGCAAAGGTAGCGCGACTGCCTGAACCCGAAGTGCCAGTGACCGATTTTTTGAAAGCGGTTAAAACTCGACAGAAGTTTGCTCTGAACGAACTGAACGGGCATCGGTCGTGTACTTTGGTGAATTTGGCTAAGATTGGTGTCCAAACGCGGCGGGTCTTGCACTTTGACCGGCAGACGCAGCGCTTTATCGATGATCCCAAGGCGGATAGCCTGGTGAGTCAGCGAGTGCGTGGGGGATGGAAAGTGTGACGTGCCGGTCGTCACGAAGGCGTGCTGCTATTGCGTTGCGGGACGGGCTTTTTGCAGGCATGCTCGGCGCTGTCACTGCGTTTATGAAGATTACCGAAGCGTTACTCGCGGAGCACGTGGTTTTCCACAATCTATTCGACTACGTCGAGCGAGCGGTTCCCCGCGCTAAGAGTTTGGCGGAAGTTCGCGTTTTATCCTCGCTCCTGGAGACGATGCTACGCACCCATTCGCAAGTGGAAGATCACTTGCTGATCGCACCTTTAGAAGCGGCTATTTCGCAGATGGGCCAGGCCGAGAATTTCCACGACGAGCACGACGAGATCGAGGAAGATCTGGCGCGGGTCCGCTCCCTGAAGCAAGTTCCTGAGGCACGGCGATGTCTGCTAAAAGCGGTCGTGCTTTCTCGCAAACATTTCGACAAGGAAGAGCGAATTGTTTTTCCAATGGCCGAGAAGCAGCTCAGCGCTAAGTCGTTGCTGACTTTGGGAAGACGCTGGGAAGAGCAGCGGACGGTCCCCATCGTTTGACCATTCGCTGAAAGTGCGTCTGAAAAATCTCGGGTTCAGAACGAGGTTTAGCGCGCGCTCAAGTCCCTAGGGATCGCCTTTTTGCCGACTCGACAGGTCGCCTTGGACAGTCTTACAGATCGCTCCTCTGGTTGGCATACAATCCCGCCGGGAGTTGCCGTGGGTCGGCCGACGACGTAACCAGCTCCACCGTTCCTTCGCATCGGACTTGAGCTGAAAACCGGACTGGACCACTGATCTTTAGCGAGTGGCATTTCAGGAGCGACGGGGGGCCCGCGGGGAAAAGTGCATCGAACGACTCCAGGACTTTATAATAGCGCGGGTCCAGATCGATCAAGGGGGGCTGGCCTTGTCGCGCAGGATCCAAGACCAGGCGCGAATCTGGCGTGACCGAGTAGGCATCGGAGCGGAGCGCCAGAAGATCCGCCGTGGATTTTACCGGAGAGAATCGGGTGCGTGGCACTACGACGGCCCCGGTCCGTGCAAAACATTCGATCGCCGCGCCCATCGCGGATTCCAACTGTAGTGTCTGAGGCGATTCGGGGTTCTTTGGATCCACGGATTTGGCATTTGTGATCAAGGGCAGGGGTAAGCTGCCCTGGTTTTGAAGGAGCGCCTGCTGCAAATGATCCAAACGGATCCAGAGGTTGTTGGTGTTAAAGTAGCGATGGCGTGAGATATCCTGAAATTGGGCTTCATCTGCTTTGGGGCATTGGGCCGACTCTCGGAGAAGTAATCGGCCGTTTGCTCGGTTGCGGGCGAGATGTCCCCCCTTGCGGTCGGCCGCAGTCCGTTCAGCCACTTCCATCAGGAAAGACCAACCCGAGTCGGCAAAGTGCTTTAATAAAGTCAAGTCTACGGTTGCACCTAAATTGTCCGAGTTCGACACGAAGGCGTAAATGACACCCGATTGCACGAGACGTTCCAGGAGCCCGCAACCGTGTAATGCGGGGTAAAGGTCACCGTGACCCGGCGGGCACCACTCAAGATCCGGTTGGGAAGGCCAGGAGACAGGTTCGTACGTCTTCGCATCGATCTTGGGGACCATGCTCTGCAAGAAGTCGAGCGAGCCAGTCGCGTCGGCCAGATCGGGATATTTGCGTAGGTAAGTCAGGGACGCTTCTTGAGTGACGAAACTGTTCATCAAATAAAACGCCGGCTGGCGACGTGTCCCCCGAAGCGCGCTGACCTGGCGTGCGATAAAATCCAGAAAGGTGTCCTCGCCTTTGACGCGGATGAGTGACTTGGGCTGATCGAGCCCCATGCCCGTGCCGAGACCCCCGTTAAGTTTGATGACCACCAAGCGCTGCAACTGTGCTTCCGAAGCCTGCCCCGCGAATTGCTCGAGGCCGGGCAGTTAGCGTGAATCGTCGGAGGGCGGACGCCCGCACGTTCCATCTTGGACCGGATCGTTTGATCAAGTTCGGTGGTCTTCATGAAATTCTCCTGGACTTGGCGACTAATCGAAGATGGATTCCCGTTCGTCAACCCCTGCCATGGACAAAAATGCAGCCGCCACGATCCGCACGGAGGGTTAAAGCCGAGAGATCTTCTCCAGCAGAGCGCTGGTCGATTTGCCAGGAACGAACGGAATGATGCGGATGGTTCCGCCGTGAGACTCCACGGCGTGACGCTCTTCCTGGTTGAGAGAACTTAGAGTGTAATCTCCGCCTTTAACATAAATGTCGGGCTGCGCCTCGGAAAGAAAGCGTGTCGCTGTCTTTTCGGGAAAGATGCAGACGGCACTGACCGCTTGGAGGGCAGCGAGAACCCGCGCTCGATCCGTTTCGGAGTTGATTGGGCGGGCGTTGCCTTTGAGCTCGCGAACGGACTGATCGCCATTAACTCCTACAAGGAGGGCGTCGCCATAAGCGCGAGCGGATTGGAGGTAACTGACGTGCCCGAGGTGCAGCAGATCAAAACACCCGTTCGTGACTACCAAGCGTTGACCTGTGGAACGGAAGCGCTGTCGCCACTCGGCCAGGCCTGGCAGGGAGAGGACTTTTTCCTCAAGGTTCACGGCCAAGAGTCTAGAGGGGAGGCGGCCGCGAAGACAACGGTGAAATGTCGCTCTAGCCGCCGCTGGAAGGGGCTGCGATTGACTTGTTTTTTGGCGCTCGACACTTAAAGTGTTTCCATGAACAGAGATGTGGTGCCGATTTCAATTCGCGGAATCCTGCCGGCGAACAGCGGTTGCGCGATATTTGTCGGCAATGATGACAAGGTGTTTGTCATTCAGGTGGAACATAATATGGGGGCAATCATTGGCATGTTCCTCCGGGATACTCCCAAAGAACGTCCGCTGACGCATGATCTGATCGCAAATATTTTCAAGGGGTTCAGTATCTCCGTGGAGCGCGTGGTGATTACCGAACTCAAGAATTCCACCTATTTTGCGAGACTCATCCTTCAACAGCAGAATGAGCTCGGGCGCAAGATTGTCGAGATTGATGCCCGACCGAGTGACTGCCTGGCTTTGGCGACGGCGCAAAAGCGGCCGATTTATGTCTCAGCTTCCCTTTTCGAAGAAGTCGAGGATATGACCGAGATCCTAAACCGCATCAACGAGAACGGCGGCGAGTCGGAGTCAACCTAGGAGCTCTTTGAGAGATGGCGAAGGTCACGATCCCAAGCGATTCCTTGCGGACTGGAGCCTTACGAAAGCGCGGATTTTAGTGGACAGATTCTGAATTTTGC
Organism: Limisphaerales bacterium; assembly: GCA_044225505.1. GTDB lineage: Bacteria > Verrucomicrobiota > Verrucomicrobiia > Limisphaerales > SIBE01 > JAXMHN01. Next base: position 96,028 of record JBGAIN010000002.1, on the reverse strand, counting down.
CAAGCGTTGCGAGGACATGAATGTTCGCCTCTCTAACCGATCGGTCCGGGATAAAGTAGTTCCGCGCGGCTGCCGGTGCGGATTGGTGAGACCCGCCTCGCCCGAGTGATTCCAGCGGTATGCCCTCCCCGTCTTCCGACCCTGCCAAGTCCGTCGTGCTGGTGTGTGGCGAGGATGAGTTCGCCGTCAAACATCGGGCTCGGGCGCTTTATGACGCTTGGTGCACCGAATGGCCTGGCTTGGATCACGAGGTCATCGACGCGAGCGTGACTCATAGCGGTGACGCTCTCCAAGCGTTGGCAAGACTCCGGGAAGCCCTCCAAACGCTCCCGTTTTTCGGCAGTGGCAAGGTCGTTTGGTTCCAAAACTGCAGCTTCTTGGGTGATGAGCGAACCGCGAGCACGCAGGCAGTTACGGAAAACCTTGGCGCTTTAGCGCAGGAGCTGAAGGCTTTCTCATGGCAAGGGGTGCGGCTTTTGATCAGCGCGGGCAAGGTCGACAAACGCAAAACTTTCTACAAAACACTGGAGAAGATTGGCGCGGTCGAGACCTTCGCGGGTTGGTCTGTGGATGATCGTGATTGGGCGGGCGCCGCCGAGGAGATGGTCCGGAAGGAAGTCAAGAAGCTGAAGAAGGAGATTTCCCCAGAGGCGCTTTCCAAATTGGTGGCGTGCGTCGGACCCAACTCTCGGCAGTTACACAGTGAGACGGAAAAGATCGTCACTTATGTCGGCGACCGAGCGCGCATTGAGATGGCCGACGTTGACACGATTGCCACGCGGAATAAACAGAGTCGCGCCTTTGCGCTGGGAGACGCTCTGGGAGAGCGGAACTTGACCCGGTTTTTGCGGATCCTGGATGAAGAACTTTGGGAAATGAAGCGTGATAGTCAAAAGTCAGAGATTGGTGTGCTTTACGGGATTATTAGCAAAGTGAGGACGATGATCTTTCTTAAGGAAATGATCCGAGAAGGATGGGTGAGCGCAGACGGAGATTACAATCGCTTCAAGAGCCAGCTCGAACGCGTGCCGGCCGAGGCGCTGCCCGAAGACCGTCGGTTTAATCCACTGGCTATGAATCCATATGTATTGTTTAAGGCGTTGGCGCATGCCAAACAGTATGCCCTGGAAGAGCTGACTCGAGCGATGGATTTGCTTTTGGAGTGCAACCAAGCACTCGTTTTTCGGAGTTTGGACCCCGCGTCCGTGTTGCAGCAGACCTTCGCAAAAATCATTAGCCGTAATGAAGCAGCGCGGGTAACTTAATGCGGGCAGCTGGAGCTGCTGCGCCCCCCGGGGCGCGGAATGGTAAGCCTGCTGCGCGGGAAAAGGACGATCGATGACAAATACGATGCCATCCCTTCTTGTGGCCGTCTCCGACCATTCGGCCGTCGTGAAGGTCGTGGGTCGCGCCAACTTTACGACAAGCGTGAGTTTCAAACGCTTGGTCGGCGAGTTGCGCCACCGCGGATTTCACAATTTCCTGCTGGACCTGAGCGAATGCGTGACGATGGATAGCACGTTCCTGGGCGTCCTGGCTGGCACCGCAATTCGCCTTTCAGATCCGGTCACATCCGAGTCTGCCATCAGTCCAGCCACGGCGGCTCCTGTCGCATCCCGATTAAAGCTACTCAATCCAAATCAGCGCGTCTCGGATCTTTTGGATAACCTGGGAATTTCTGATCTGTTTGAGACGCTGCAATGCGACGGCCCAGCACCGGCAACGATGGTCACTGCTCCGACAGCTTCGCCTAGCCGCCAGGAGCTCTCCCAAACCTGTTTGGACGCGCACCGGCTTCTGATGGATCTGAATCCGGAAAACGTCACTAAATTCCGGGATGTGACGCAGTTCCTGGCCGAAGATCTGCGGAAGATGACGGGGGAAACCCCAGACTCAAATGGGAATGGCTCCTCGTTAGCACCGGAGTCTTCCTCTTGAGTTTTTGCCAGGGAGACGATCGGGGTCGAACGGTGCCGGGTGACCCCTGGGTCCAATAGCATTCGTTGCCGATTTCAATCGCCGAGTTCTGCTTGCGTTGGGTCGGTGGGGCTCTACACTCCGCCGCCGCATGGTGAACCTCAGTTCAGTGAATCCCGAGCAGCGCCAAGCGGTGCAAACGACCGAAGGTCCGGTCTTGATTTTGGCGGGAGCGGGCACAGGGAAGACGCGGGTCATCACGCACCGAATCGCGTATTTGGTGGAGAAAGGGGTGTCGCCGGGAAATATTCTGGCGGTCACATTCACGAACAAGGCGGCGCGCGAGATGCAGCAACGTGTGGTGTCGTTGCTGCCACGTGTTCGGACCAAGGCGGCTGAACCGGCCCGCGAACGGCCGACCATTTGCACCTTCCATTCGCTTTGCGTCCGAATTCTGCGTCAGCACATTGAAAAGCTCGGCTACAAGCGGAACTTCGTCATTTACAGTGAAAGTGAGCAACTGAGCGCGATCAAGAAGGTGCTCAGCCATATTTCCGCCAAAGGCGAAAAGACCGATCCGAAAGTGATGTTGTCGCTGCTCAGCCGATTCAAGAACGCGGGTTCGAACGGCCGTGGCTGGGAAGATCCCAGTTCAGTGGCTATGGCGGAGCATTTGCGTTCTCGTTATGAATCGACGCTTCGCGCGTGCAACGCCGTCGATTTCGATGACCTCCTCTTGTTGACTCTCCGGCTATTTGAGGAGCACGCGGACACGTTGGAAGCGTGCCGCGCTCGCTATCGCTACGTCATGGTTGATGAGTATCAAGACACCAACGCGGCCCAGTTCAAACTCGTTTATCTTCTCACTCAGGCGCATCGCAATCTTTGCGTGGTCGGCGACGACGACCAGAGCATCTATGGCTGGCGCGGTGCGGAGATTGCCAATCTATTGGACTTAGAAAAGCACTTTCCAGAAGTCAAAATCGTCAAGCTTGAGCAGAATTACCGGTCCACGAACACGATCCTCGCGGCGGCAAATGCGCTGATCAAGAACAACGTGCGCCGGCGTCCCAAGCAGCTTTGGTCCGACAAAGGGAACGGCAGTAAAATTCTGCTCCAAACCTTCCCTGATGACGAAGCTGAAGCGCGCGCGGTGGTCGAGCAGATCGAGTATCGGCGCCAGATCGAGCGGGTTCCCTGGTCTGCGCAGGCGATTCTATTTCGCACCAATTTACAGGCCCGGCCGCTGGAAACGGCATTGCGCCAGGCGGGCGTGCGCTATCACTTGATCGGCGGCCAAAGCTTCTTCGATCGGCGCGAAGTGAAAGACTTCATTGCTTACCTGAAGCTTTTCCTAAATCCCAAGGATGATGTCAGTTTGCTTCGTGTCGTGAATGTGCCGTCCCGCGGGTTGAGCGATGTCACGATGGAACGGTTGCTGGCGGCCAGCCAGGAGCGGAAATGCTCCGTCTATGAAGCCATGGCAAATCCCTCCGTTCAGATCAGTTTCGCTACCGCGGCTCGGGAGCGCATCGAGAGTTTCATTGAACTCGTCAACCGCATCCGAGCGCCGTTATCCACGCCGGAGCCTCTTTGCCTTTCTGTTTGGGCCGAGCAGTTCTTGGCGGAAGTCGGTTATCTGGATGATTTACGCCGTTCGGAAAAGAACCCCGAGACCGCGGAGGCGCGGATTCGGAACTTGCGCGACTTAATCGCGACCCTGACTGGCACCGAAGCAACGGGAGGTGCCGCTGCACAACGTCTCCAGGATTTTCTCGAAGATCTCACCTTGGACGAAGACCGGGCCGAAGAGAAGGAACGGAAAGACGAAACCGTGACTTTGATCACCATGCACAGCTGTAAAGGTCTGGAATTCCCTCACGTTTACATCGTCGGTCTGGAAGATGGGCTGTTGCCACATTCCCGCTCCAAGGTCGAAGGGACGTTGGACGAGGAACGGCGACTCTTTTACGTGGCGATGACTCGGGCAATGCAAACGCTCTTCATCAGCTATTGCTTCGGTCGCAAAAAGTATGGCGACATGATCCACTGTCATCCCTCTCCGTTTCTCGCGGAACTTCCAGGAGAATTCTTAGAATCGGTGAATGAGAAATCGCGTCAGCCTGTGAGCGTGACCACGGGGAAAAGCTTTTTTGACAGTCTACGTTCCAGTCTTTGAGGCGTGGCTTGAGCCAGAGTCGGCGGTTCCTTAGTCAGAGGCATTGCCGCCATAAAACCCTGAGCTTTGTTTCGCGGACCCCCCTGATAGCCATTTCCAGGAAGTTATGCTTCTATAGTAAGGAAGGGCTGAGGCCATGTTGGAGAGAAGAATCTATTACGTCCTACGACGAAACGACGAATCCTGGCAGGTCTTACGCGATGGATTTCGCCGACCGCATATCGTCCGACGATCGCAGTCCGAGGCGATTCTGATGGCGAAGCGGCTTGCTAAAGTTGGCCCTGGTGCCCGGGTAATCGTATACAACCGGGACAACCGGGTTGAACGCGAATTTAGCTTCAGTGCGGAATAAAGTCCGGGCCACTCGACACGCGTAAACGTTTCAGGCTTCGAGACTTTCTTGAAGAGGCAGATCGGCTGCCAAGGAACTGCTATGCAGGGGGGGGGAGATCGGATCGCCCGCCTGTAAGCCTGGTAGTCCGCCTGGTAATCTTGTCTAGCAATGAAAACTGGCGCTCCGAGGCGCCGTCTCGGGCGGTTCTGACAGGACAGCCGCAGCGCTTAGCCCATTTACCGCAATTCTATACCAGCCGCCCGTCCGTCAACAAGTTCTTGCCAGCTAGCGCGGTAGCGGGCACGCTCCAGCCTGCTTATGGGCAAAAAAGCTCTGATCACCGGAATCACAGGCCAAGACGGATCTTATCTCGCGGAATTGTTGCTGACCAAAGGCTACGAAGTGCACGGCATTATTCGCCGGGCTAGCACGTTTAATACCGGCCGGTTGGACCCAATCTATTCGGACCCCCACGGCGCTCGCACCAAGCTAACGCTCCATTATGGTGACTTGAGCGATGCCAGCGCGCTGGCTCGGTTAATTGGTCAGATTCAACCGGAAGAAATCTATAACTTGGCTGCCCAAAGTCATGTCCGCGTTAGCTTTGACACGCCCGAATACAGCAGCGATATCACCGGGGTCGGCACCGTTCGGCTGCTAGAAGCGATTCGCGAGTCCGGAATCCGCCCGCGTTTTTACCAAGCTTCATCCAGTGAAATGTACGGCAAAGTTCAGGCCGTGCCGCAGACGGAAGAAACCCCGTTCTATCCGCGCAGCCCCTATGCCTGTGCGAAAGTCTTCTCATACTGGATCACGGTCAATTATCGTGAAGCGTACGGATTACACGCGAGCAACGGCATTCTCTTCAATCATGAATCCCCTCGGCGTGGGGAAACGTTCGTCACGCGAAAGATCACTCGAGCCGTCGCGCACATTCGAGCTGGCCTGCAACAGAAGTTGTTCTTGGGCAATCTGGATGCCAAACGGGACTGGGGGTACGCCAAGGAATATGTGGAAGCGATGTGGCTGATGCTGCAGCAGGAGCAGCCGGATGATTACGTCATCGCCACGAACGAAACCCATTCTATTCGCGAGTGTCTAGAAGTGGCATTCAGCCACGCCGGGTTAGACTGGCAGAAATACGTGGAGAACGATCCGCGCTATCACCGCCCGACCGAAGTCGATTTGCTCATTGGCGATTACAGCAAGGCCAAACGAAAGCTTGGCTGGGAGCCGAAGACGAAGTTCGCCGACCTGATCCGGCTTATGGTCGACGCGGATATTCAACTCCTCAAAGAACATCGCGAAGGCAAGTCACGCGTTACTTCTTAACTTAAGGGCGAGTCCGCCAGCGGCGTCCTTACTGCCATTTCATGTCGCGCGCGCTTATCACCGGGATCACCGGCCAGGATGGCTCTTACCTGGCCGAATGGCTTCTTGATCAAGGCTATGAAGTCCACGGCATCGTCCGCCGGACTTCCCGGTCGGACCGTTCCTTTCTCGAAAAACTCTGCGCCGATCCGTCGATCTATGGCAAACGCCTGTTTCTGCACGGTGCGGATTTGACCGATCCGACAACGTTGCGTCGGACGATCCTGGAGGTAGCGCCAAACGAATTCTACCATTTAGCAGGGCAGACCCATGTGGGGGAGAGCTTTACGATTCCGGAAACGACGGCCGAACTCACGGGTCTGCTGACTCTGCGCTTGCTCGAGATCCTTCGCGACATGAAGCCTGCCCCAAAGTTCTTTCACGCTTCCTCGAGCGAGATCTTTGGCACACCCATAGAAGCGCCGCAGACTGAGACCACGCCCACCGCACCCACGAGCCCGTACGGTTGCGGCAAAGAGTTCGCCACGCATATCGTGCGCGTTTACCGGCAGAGCCATGGCATTTTTGCGTGCAATGGCATTCTCTTTAACCACGAGTCCCCTCGGCGGGGACTGCAGTTTGTTACGAGGAAGATTTGCCGCGGTGCGGCTGCCATTCATCTGGGGCTCCAAAAAGAACTCGTGCTGGGCGATCTCACCGGAGAACGGGATTGGGGGCATGCGCGGGATTACGTCCGAGGCATGTGGCTGGCGCTGCAGCACATCCAACCCGAAGACTTCGTTTTTGCGACGGGACGCGTTCATTCGGTGCAAGCGGTCGTGGAACAGGCCTTTGCGACGGTGAAACTGGATTGGAAAGAGTACGTGCGGCAAGACCGGAGCCTGTTTCGCCCGGTTGAACCAAGGCGTTTGGTGGGTAACCCTGAGAAGGCCAAGCGGTTGCTTAACTGGGAACCAGAAACGAGTTTCGAGCAGCTGATCGCGGAGATGACTCAAGCCGAACTCACAGCTTTGCGTTCAAAGTAGCCGCTCGCACCCCCCTACGAGTCCGCCGCGCTTTCTGGGTCTCGCAAGAACTTGCATCCGTGTCCGGAGCCAGTAGAGTCTTCCGGTAACCGTTGGGCTTATTGTCTATCGAATATGGGTAAACTATTTCTAGCTGTGGCAATTGTCTCGCTTGTCGTCGGCTTGACCGGACATAGCCACGCCATTGTCAATGGCATAGGCAAAGCGCTCTTTGGCGTTTTCCTGATTCTTTTCTTCATCCATCGTTTCTTCGGTGGCGAAGAGAGCGCCTCTTAGATCGGCTCCCAACGCGGCAGCATTCCCCTTCGTTCCTCTCCCCTGGGCCTGCCCCAGCTCCGGGCTGGATTATACTAGAATTTCAACGTCAGTTGGGCCGCGACTAACTGTTGCCCTTGCTGGGGGGAACCATTCTTGTGGGCAAAGCTGTATTGCACTTTCGTTTGCCAATGGCGATTGAAGCGAAACCCCAGCGCCGCATCGATGCGGCTGGTATCCCGATCCCACGGCGTCAATGCCCCCGGTAAATCCCGCACCTCGCCAAAGAACTGCTGGTTCCAGCGCAGCGCCGCGAACAGTTGCGGAGTGATCTTGTATCGCGCCTCGATAAAGTAGGCGAGGGAATCTGCGTCGCCGACATTCGGAACTTCAAAACGGCTTACGAACCATTCGCTCCAGATCTGCCAGTGCCGCCAGGCGTAAGAGGCATCCAAGGCTACGGTGGTCTGCCAGAAATCTCCCGCGGTGGCCTGCGCGGGAAACGTAGCGACGTCTTCAGCGGCCGGCTGTAAGTAAGCGCCCGTGCTGGACGAAGCGCCCAAATTTCAGGTCGCGTTCGGGCGGAGACGGCCGCGTTTTTCAATTCCAACGCATAGTCAAACCGCTGCACGGATCCGGAGACCGCCGCGCCGCTGCTGTAAGCCGGACCCCAAACAATGGGTAGCCACGCCGCCTTATTATCGGCCTGGCCTGCACGCGGGGCGCATCCCCAGTCGCTGAATCAGACGAGAGCGCCCCTGGCAGCACTTCGCGCAATTCCACCGAGCGTTTCCACTCTGTCTTTTCGTCCAACCAAGCCTTGAGCGTGTAGCGGCCAACGGGCAACCGTTCCAGGCGGAACACGCCATTGGTACCGGTGCGAGTAAAGAAGGGTGTATCCAGGACGAGGATGGTCCCTCGCATATGATCGTGGATCTCGCAATAAAGCTTTACCACCCCCGGCTTATCGAAACAAACCGCCGCGTTCCTCGCTCGTTCTCCCGACCTGTCGGGACGTGGCTTATCCACGGGACGGGTCAGACCTGGGACTCGAATTCGTGTCCACCCAGTTCACTTGCTCAGCCGCGCCCTGGGTCATTTGAGGCAAGGCCGGTGCAAGGCCGCTGCAAAGCCGGTCCAAGGCCGGTCAGCCAGCGGCCTTGCACCGGGATTGCTCGGGCGTTGGACCCCGGTTGGTCCGGCTCTGGTCGGCGCCTATTCTGTTGATCGCTCTGCCCCGTGATGAGATCGAGGGAATCGACCAAATGAATCGTAGTCAATCGCATGAAGTGATTTTTGGGGACAGGAGGATTTTCAAGGACAGTGAGGATGGACGCCGCGAGGTGGAAAGGCAAGTGGAAGCGCGGCAAACCATGCAACGGCGCGCGTGCGCGAGTTGTCAATCAATCGTGAGAAGCTTTCGCACAAATATGCGATATTCGGGTCTGACCCCTCCGATGGAATAACTAAATCCTAGCGACTAAAGAATGTCACTATTTTATCGATATCGTGCGCTGTTCGCCGCTCCGATACCTTGGGTGGGGTCCAATTCTCCGCAGCGTTATGACGTGTCCACATTTGTGGACGATTTGCTAACTATCTAATCTGCAATTGTTTCGCAATCAGGCCGCGTCGCTAAGTCGCGCGTTTGCGGTTTTGTCTGATTTGGGAAAGAATAGTTTAAGAGCCGCTCCTGAGGCAGACCGACATCGCACCATGACGGTGGCCGAACGGAGGAGAGTAAGAGCACGATCACGATCAAGGTCGAGAACGCTCTCGGTGCGAAATCCCCATTGATGCCTTTGGAGGAACGATGAGCGGAGACCATCGAATTAAGAGCGCACCGATGTGCGTAGCCCCAGGCGCATAGCGGGCATTCTTCGCTGTCTTAACATTCATCTCCGAACTGTGGTTGATTCTTCGGACACAGCCACCTCGCCCAGAATGAAAACTCAGACAGTCTGGGAGGTTCGGTCGAAAAGCTACATCCCTCTCCCGCAAAGGATCTCCCAGAAGGTGAAATCAATATCCGGACTGTCACGTCGGATGAACTCCATCAATGAATCCCATTCTCGACCAGTGATCGGATGCCGTTCTAGCCCGATCGGATTGGAACGTTCGCGAGACAACACTTGCAAATGATGAAGTATCTGGACGAAATGACGAAAGGTGAACGCAATCAGCTGGGGACGCCACTCACCCATACCATGAGCCGCCGCACGCCAAGCCGACACGGACAAATTGATGAGTCTCGCCGCATGAAGCCGCATGAAAATTTAATCGCAGCTTGTGAACAATCTGGAAGATTGCAGTGCAGGAACGGACGCGCGGAGGGCGCGCTGCGGATGATTCCAGGCGCGGTCCGCCAGGCGGGGCTTCGGGCGGAATAAATTCTAATGCCATTCGGTAATTGCCTCCTGGCGCCCCGGATGGGGCAACTCGAGAATAGTTCGGCGTTTTAACGCCGAGGTCGAATGGGCGCGATTCCAAGTCCCGACGGGACGGCCGAGGACGTGGCATTGAACGGAAGAACCGAAGATTAAGCGGATCACAAGGTCGTAGAACCCAAACGCCCTTTCTCGCCGCACTCAGCCGCCCCTCCGGGGCTTGGGCCCTCTCACTTGAGCACCCGGCGCTAAAGCGACCGGGCTTCTCTCATTCTGTCCCTTCCGGGACTGAATAGAATTACCGAATGGCATTAGAATAAATTCCGCGATCCGATCATTTCCGAATTCACCGAGCTCTGGTGTCGCCACGACGAGTGACTCCATTCTCCACCGCTTTTCCCGGGTGAGATGGCCGGTGGACCGTTCGGGGCGCAACGATGGCGTCGGGGCGGGTTGGGGAACCGGTGCGCCTTGATCTGAATTATTCCTCTTGGGTCGGGGCCTTTTGAAGACAGCGGACCTCATAGGCGTAGCTAGCCGTTTGCCTACGTTCCAGTGCTCGGGCTTTCGACGTCATCTCCAGATTGATCTGCTGACGGGACGGGTCCCAGAAAAGACCGAGCGCGGTGAATTGTTCCGGAACAAACCGCTGCTCGATGCCAAACTTCGCTTCCCGATTAAAAAAGGCATACGCACCTCCAGCGACCCCATCGCGCACCAGGGCGCGTTGCCGGTCCGGGTTTGGAGCGGCCGTATCCCCGCGGTTGACTTGAATCCAATCTGGGCTTTTCACATAGATGCCCAGCGTGTTGGGATCGCTCGAGATCGAGGCGGTGTCGTATTCCGGGTGGACCTGCACTTCGAAAGAGCGGGGCGTCCCTGCCGTCAATTTCGTCTCGAATCGCACGACGTCCCCGACCAGAGCCACGGAACGTTCCATCTGGCTGCCGTCTTTTTGGGTCAAGCGGAGCCGCACTTCCTTGGGTTGAGTGAACGCGTCGAAAGCGAGAATGTTGTCTGATCGCGGACCTTCGCCTCCCTTGACCCATTCTTCGTGCCGGAAACGGTTAAAGCCGCGCTGCGCCCGACAGACGTTGCGTCCGGTCGGTTTATAGGTCATTTCCACAATCTTGGCATTGCTCTCTGGAACCACAACCAGCCGCCAAAAGTCATTCTCCAGCGCGATGGCTTTAAGACCGGCGTGGAGCGATCGCATCGATGCGACATACCGTTCCGTGGACGTCATCTCGTCATCCATCGTCGCTTCAAAGCGGCGGCAAAGGTCGGAATACTGGTCTAACAAGTCCGGGCCGAAATCGAGAAGGTCGGGATAGCACTTCTGGTCCCGATAGATGAGTTTCATGCTGGAAGCGCTAACGGCGGCGCGATACGCGCACAGCGACGCTTTCTCCACGCGCGTTTTGACTTCGTCGGACTTGGCGAGCGCCAGAGCCGAGCGAAAGTATCCCATGATGCGCTGGGCCGATTCGGGAGTGATACTCAACGAGCGTTCGGTCGGGAAACAACTTGGATGGGCGCCCGAACTGGCCACGAGTTCGTGGTACCACTTGAGGTAGTCCTGGATCGGGCCAGCGGATTCAGCGTAGTGCAGTTGGCAGAACTCCTCGGCTTCCTTCCAACTATCGCGGCCTGGCTTCCAGAGACAGCGCGCCATGACGTAATTGCGCAAGTCGCTCAGTTCGGTGGAAAAGCCGTTGCCTGCGGCTTGCATGAACACGCCTTGGCCATGGTTCCTCGCAAAGTAATCGACGCTCCGGCCAATGCTGCGAAGGTTCGGGAATGGCAACAGGTAACCTTTAAAGTTGGTGTTATAATGCCAGATCAAGATGTTCTCGGCGATTTTCTGCCAATCGGCCATATCGGCGCAGAAAGCGCGATTCAACGGACAGGCCGGATCGTCAATGGCGTGAAAGTCGCAGCACTCAATGCTGCACAACTGGATCAGGACATTGTGCCTTGGCTTGATCGTTTTAGGGGGTTTGCGGGTATACTGGTAAGCATAGGTGCTCAGCAGGATTTCAGGATGCGTTTTCTCAACCTTTTCGGCGACCGCATTGACGAACGACAGCGTGGCGCCGGCATGGGATTCTTCCTGCGTATCGACCTCGGCGCAACGTTGGCACGTGCAATAACTCTCGTTGTCCATTTGCGCGATGTTGATGTTGCGGGCGGTCGGGTTTTTCTTGATCTCCTCCAAGACGGCCTCCACCACCACGCCCACTAATTCGGGATTGCTCATGCACAGTTGCGGCCCGCCGCCCCCTTCCTCCAGCTTTCGTTGCCCATGAACAAGGGCGAAGTACTCCGGGTGCGCTTGGCCCCATTTGGCCGGTGGCACAAGGGAAGCCACGTTGTGGCTGACCAGGCGATACCCAGTTCGCCCACCGAGCTTGAGATCATCGCTGACGGTATTGACGCGCAGTCGGGCGGCGAATTCCGGGTAGCGGCTCGTTTCGCCATAGTACGACCAGCGAAAGGCGAACGTGGGACGCACCGTCCGAACACCCGGAGGAATCGTTCGTTGAGAGGCATCCCGGGGAAAGTAAGTGTGATCGAACGTCAAAAACCGTGCCCCGCAGAATTCCTCGAAGAATTCGTAGACTCCGTAAAGGGTCCCCCGCGGTCGGCCGCCATCGATGCAAAGCGCCGTGGCGGCGACGCGAATGCGCAGCGTTTCCTCGCCGAGCGCCTGGCGGTCAGTCGGTTGACCCGAGTTTAGGACCGCCTCCGGGCCGATAAACACGGCGGGCACGTCGCGATCGACTTCCCGGACCAAGGGAAGCCGCTGGCCGGTCATTTCTTCGAACAGGCGCTGGAATTCCGTCGCCGCGTATTTCTCGGAATCCGTGGCGGTGTCCGGGCAAACGATGCTCCAGGAGATCATCTCCCTTGGGGTGAGGCGGTCGGCGGCATGGGCGGTGGTGATCAACGTGGCCAAGCTCAAAATGAAGATCCTGATTCGCATGGTTTACTCCTGAATGATGGAAAGACTCGGGTCATTGGACCAAACAACCACCGGCTGTCTCCGTGTTGTAGAACAGCGCGACCTGGGCAACAACTGAAATTCCATACGTGTTTCCAGTGGCGGTCTTGAGGCGGCGGGATGCCGAGGGTCAAAGATCTCGATGCGTGGGCGGAACTGGGACAAGACATTGCTGGCTTTCCGGCGGGATCGCGGAGTTGCGTTGCGAGGCCGTCCCGTGGCTTACGGTGACAGCGGCGCATTCCAACCGCCGGCCAGGGCGCGGTAGAGTTGGATGACAGCCAGGTATTGGTTCAGCTCGGTCTGGGCCAGGAGATTCTCGGCGGGAAACAGCTGCTGTTGCTGTTGCAAGACTTCATAATAAGCGGCGCGCCCGGCGGCGTAGCGTTGACGCGAGACCAGGACCTGACGCCGGGCATCTTCGCTCGCGAGAAGATTTGCCAGTGCCGCTTCGTTGAGTCGGCGCACTCCTTGCAGCCGCAGGTTCTGTGGTGGCGACGCTGCGTGAAGTATTCAGCGGCTCCGTCGGCCGCGCTGCGGCTTGTGGGAAGGTTTCTTGGGTTGACCTTTCGGCAGCGACGCCAAACAGAAATCGACCTGCTTCTTGAACCGATCCACTTTCTGGACCTGCACGATCACCTTGTCGCCCATTTTAATGATCCGGCGGGATCGGCGTCCGACCAATTGAGTGCGGGCAGAATCGAACACGAAGAAGTCGTCTTCGACGGAGGAAAGATGGACCAGGCCGCTCATGCCGAGTGGGGAAACATCAACAAAGAAGCCGAAGTTGCGCACGTCGATGACGAGCGCCGGGTAAGTAGGGCGCGGCGTGGTTTCAAGTTGGGCCTGCAGGAACGCGAACATCTTGACGGATTTGCTGTCGCGCTCGGCGTCATCCGAGTTACGTTCCGTGTCCGAAATATGGTCCGCGGCGCGGCGTAAGGCGGTTTGTGAGCTCCGAGCCTGTTCAAAAAGGGCGCGGTGCACGACGAGGTCGGCATAACGGCGGATGGGCGAGGTAAAATGAGTATACTTCGGTTTGTTCAAGCCATAGTGGCCGAGCGGCTCCACCGCGTAACGAGCGCGCATGAGAGATCGGAGAAAGCCGATCTTTAAGGCGGGACCAATCGGCAGGCGATCGAGACGTTCCAGAAGCTTTTGCACTTCCGTTCGTTGCGAGAGATTTCCGCAAGGGATGTGATGGCTCAAGACATCTTCGCGAAACTCAAGCAAGCGGCGCGGGCTGGGGGGTTCATGGACGCGATAGACGGCAGGTTTGCGCAAGCTCATCAGACGGGCTGCGACCGCTTCGTTGGCCAGGAGCATGTACTCCTCGATCAGCTGATGAGAGATGTCGTTCTCGACCTTCTCGAGCGCCGCCACTTTGCCTTGCGCATCGAGGCGTATTTTGGTTTCGGGAAAATCTAGATTGAGAGCGCCGCCCCGGAACCGCGCTCGGCGCAGGCGTTGGGCGAGTTCGTGAGCGTCATGCAACATCCGATCGATCGCGTCTAGCGGCGGTTTGCCGAGACGTTCGAACGCTTCCTTGTAGGTAAAGCGGCGTTTGGAGCGAATGACAGCTGGATAGAATTTCGTTTCGAGCACATGGGCATCCCGCGTGATGATGAACTCGGCGCATTTAGTGAGACGTTCCACATCCGGTTTGAGCGAGCAGAGTTCGTTGCTAAGCGCTTCCGGCAGCATCGGGATGACGCGATCGACCAGGTAAGTGGAGTTGCCGCGGCGATCGGCTTCTTTATCCAAGAGAGTGCCAGGCTGAACGTAATGTGAGACGTCCGCAATGTGGACCCAGAGTTTCCAGCGTTCTCTCGAGATGGCTTGCAAACAAATAGCGTCGTCAAAGTCTTTGGCATCGTCCGGATCGATCGTCACGACATTGTGTCCGCGGCAATCAACGCGTTTGGCCAGTTCTTGGGGATCGACCGTCACAGCGCTCCAGCGCTGCGCGAGAGCGTCGGCTTCATTCAGCACTTCGCGCGGGAAACTCAGGGGCAGGTCATATTGTCGCAGCACGGAAAGCATATCCACCCCTTCCGCATCGGGCGCTCCGAGAACCTCGACGATCTCGCCTTCCGGGTTGGTATGACGGGACTGCCATTCGCGCAACTCGACGACGACTTTGTCACCCAGGTTAGCGGGGCGACCGACGTCACGGGGCGGCGGCACGTAAACGTCGTGCGGGATGCGCGGGTCGTCTGGAATCACGTAGAGGAACTGGCGGCTTTGCTGGAGCGTGCCGACGATCCGCTGGCGTTTGCGTTCGAGGATACGCACGACCGCACCGGTCTGCTCGCGCTGCCCTGGACGGCGATCCGCGGGTCCCCCCACATCTGGGCGGACCAGAACGCGATCGCCATGCAAGGCGGTGGACGTTTGGCTTTCTGGGACGGTGATCTCTTGGACAGCAGGGTCTTCCGGCTGAAGGAAGCCTTTGCCTTGCCGGTTGATGCGGATAGTTCCGGAGACCAAGCCCGCTTCCCGGGTTTTGATGTAGCGATTGTTCTTGGTGCGGAGGATCTGCCCGCGTGCTTCCAGCGCACGCAACAGGTCCTGGAGCTCAGTTTGGCGTTGGGGCGTCAGGCGCAGCCGCTGCAGCAGTTGCGGAACGTTCGAAGGCGTATAATCCTTCCGCCCGAGTAATTTCAAAATCTGTTCTTCCATTCAAAACACCCTCCAGGGAGAGAAAAACAGTATCGAGATTAGGCCAAGAAGCGGCAAGAGAATAGGAACGGAATATTTCAGCAGGTAACCGAAGAAATCCGGGGTTTTCACCCGCGCCCGCACCGCAATGGATCGAACCATGAAGTTTGGTCCATTGCCAAT
Source organism: Limisphaerales bacterium (assembly GCA_044225505.1). Classification (GTDB taxonomy): domain Bacteria; phylum Verrucomicrobiota; class Verrucomicrobiia; order Limisphaerales; family SIBE01; genus JAXMHN01. Next base: position 80,751 of record JBGAIN010000002.1, on the reverse strand, counting down.
GTAGGTCAGGGCTCCAAAAAAGACGGCGCCCAGGGAGATGGCAATCAATTCGTGATCGTGGTGAGTGACGAACTCGAGCATGTCGGCTGGCTGATTCAGGGTGAGCCCCTGTCGGCCCATGGCGGCGGCCAGAAACGTCAAGTAAGTCGGAGCATTATCGAGCGCGCCCGAGAGCAGGCCGGTCAGCCAGTAGAGCTTCATTTCCGAATTGAGATGCAGTTGCTCGGCGTGGAGTTCGAGGTAATCGAGGGCGGGAACCATGGTAGCGAATATGCCGATGAACAGCCAGGCAACTTCCCGAATCGGATGGAAATCGAAGTTGTTCGCCTGGTGAATTGCCTTTGGCGTGAAGAACCATGATCCGAGCGCGGCCGCGGCCATCAATCCTTCGCTCAGGCCGACGGGACGTTTCACAAAGACGGCAGCAAGGATGACACCCAAAAAGAGCAAATTGCGCCATCCCTGGACCTTCCAAAGTTCACGCGCGGTCTCCGCGTCGCGCACCGGCTTGGGAGCCCGGAGGAAATTGTGGCGGTCAACAAAGTAGAAGATGATGAGCAACCCGCTCACGGCGATAGCCCAGGCCTGCCAACAATGGGTCAGCACCCACCAAAATGGCACGCCTTTGATGTATCCGAGAAAGAGCGGGGGATCGCCGATTGGTGTTAAACAGCCTCCGACATTGCTGACGATGAAGATGAAGAAGACGATGTGGAATGCCGTAATGCGGTATTTGTTCATCCGTATCCAAGGTCTAATGAGGAGCATGGAAGCGCCGGTGGTGCCGATCAAATTGGCGAGCACCGCGCCCGCCAGCAGGAACACGCAGTTGACCCAGGGTTTGGCTTCTCCTTTGACGTCGATATGAATGCCGCCAGCGACAATAAAGAGACTTCCGATCAAGGCGATGAAGCTAATGTATTCATGCGCCACGTGCAGTAAACGGCTGCCGTTTCCCAGCGCAAAAAGGTAGTAGCCAGCGGTGATACTCCCCAGTGCGATCGACACTTTGGGAAAATGCCGCTCCCACCAATGCAAATGGATGAAAGGCATCAGGGCGATCGCCAGAAGCATGACCGCGAATGGAATAATGGTGATCGGATGCGGGTCGACAGGCACGGCGGCCCACCAGGGGAAAACAGAGTTTTGCACGGGCTGGGTTGACGGATAAATGTGACCGAGGTGCGATCCTAGTCAGTTCGGGAAGTCACGGGCGATCCCATGGGACTGGGGCGAAAGCACAGCGGCAAAGCACGGTTATTAATCAGATGGCGGCCCGACCATCCGTTTGCCTCCGAGGGCACCAATCCCTCAGACCCTTCCGACAGGTTGAGAAGGTCCTTCCCAAGCCGAACGAATCTTCGGGTGAAACAGACCTCTGTCAAGCGAGAGTTCACTCGGCCCCCCTCCGGCCCTCCGGTCAGATTAGTTCGAGCTCGGACGCTTCGACTTTCACGGCGGCGGCCTGGCTGATGAAATCCAGGCGCAACTGCACCAGCGTCATCCCGGACCGTTGTTCGACGATCCCCTCGACGCCGCGCAGAGGTCCCGACTTGATTTTGACCCGAGAGCCAGCCGCGATTTGAGGGGCGAGAAAGATCTCCAGCTCGGTATCCAGCGCACGAAGAATATCGCCGAGTTGCTCTTCGAACAATTGCTGGTCGACAACCTCCAGCAAATTGGCCACGTGATCGCTTTGATAAACTGTCTGGCGCTGTGGCTGCAGGAGGCGGAGGAAGACGTAATTGGGAAACAACGGTTTTTCGAAGACGACCGTTTTGCCCCGGTACTTTTTGACACTGCGATAGACCGGCAAGGTAACCGAGACGCCCTCCCGCTCACAGTACTCCGCGAGCTTCTTTTCCCGGCGTGGGCGCGTGTGGGCGACATACCAGGCTAATTCGGTGGGAGTCTGGTGGGCACTCTGCGAGTGAGGCGTGGTGGATTCGGTCATGCGCGTGGATGAAATCGCTTGTGAACTTCGATCAACTTGGCGTTGGCCACATGCGTATAAATTTCTGTGGTGCTGATGCTGGCGTGTCCGAGCAATTCCTGAATGACGCGAAGGTCCGCCCCATGTTCCAATAGATGGGTGGCGAAACTGTGACGCAGCATGTGGGGCGTCACATTGCGTTCGATGCCGGAGTAGCGAACGCATGCTTTGATCCGCCGCCACATCGACGAAGCCGAGAAGGGAGTTCCCCAGCCAGTCAGGAATACTGCGCCGGTGGAACGGGCCGTGACCAGCTTCGGCCGGCCTGCTTCGAGATAACGCTGCAAGGCGGCGGTGGCAGGTTTTCCCAACGGGACGACACGTTCTTTATTTCCTTTACCCACGACCGTGACGAAACCGGCGTCCAGGTGCAATTGCTCCAGTCGGACATGGCACAATTCAGAAAGGCGAAGCCCGGAGGCATAAGCGAGTTCGAGGATCGCCTGGTTGCACAGGTTGGCTGGCGACGCCGGTGACAGCGGAGTCAAGAGCTGATCGATTTCCGAGTCGGTGAGCGCTTTGGGCAGGCGCTTCCACCGCTTTGGCAAGGAAAGGTGCGCGGCGAGATTGAGGGGCAATAGTTTTTCATTTTCGCCATAGCGAAAGAAAGCGCGCAGGGCTGCGATTTCGAGGTAAAGGCTGCTCGGGCTCAAGCGGCGTGTGGATTCCTTCGGCTCATTCATCAGGCCGCGTTGCTGTTCGGCCAGCAGGTAACCCGTGAGATGAGACAATTCGACCTCGGTCCATTGGGTCAGCCCCTTGCCTTTGGCCCAGGCCACAAATCGTCTTAAAGCACTGGCGTAGGCCATCTCGGTGTGGTCCGATTGGCCACGCTCGTGCCGCAGGAACTGCAGGAAATCCTCGACCAGCTCTTCCATCCGGGCCTTCGCACTGCGGCTTAAAGGTCGCGCCCAGTGAGACGTTTATAAGCGTCGAGGTATTTGGCTTGAGTTTTAGCGACAATCTCCGCTGGCAGTGCGGGAGCGGGCGGAGATTTATCCCAATCCAAGGTCTCGAGGTAATCGCGGACGAACTGCTTGTCGAAACTGGGCTGGCCTTTGCCAGGAGTGTATTGGTCCACGGGCCAGAAGCGAGAGGAATCTGGAGTTAAGACCTCGTCGATGAGGATCAACTGATTGTCAAACATGCCAAACTCGAACTTGGTATCGGCAATGATAATTCCGCGTTTCCGGGCGTATTCCCGAGCGGTCGTGTAAATCTGGAGACTCAGATCCCGGACGCGTTTCGCGACGTCCATCCCGACGATTTGCGCCGCTTCCTCGAAACTGATGTTGAGATCGTGGCCAGTTTCAGCCTTGGTTGCCGGGGTGAAAATCGGTTCGGGCAATTCCGCGGATTCGGTCAGCCCGGAGGGCAACGGGATCCCGCAGACCGTCCGGCTTTGGCGATACTCTTTCCAGCCGGAACCTGCGAGGTAACCGCGCACGACGCATTCGATGGCAAGAGGCGCGGCTTTCTTGACCACCATACTACGGCCCCGGAGCTGCGCTTCAAAGGCCTGCAAAGCGACGGGAAGTGGATCCTGCGGCAGCGCCAAACGATGGTTCGGTACGAATGAGGCGGTGTGGTCGAACCAAAAGTGAGATATCTGAGTCAACACTTCCCCTTTGCGAGGAATGCCGTTGGGCATGATGCAATCAAATGCCGAAATTCGATCTGTTGCTACAAAGAGCAACGCGTGACCCAAGTCGAAGATTTCGCGGACTTTACCGCTTTTTACCTTCCGCAAACCGGGCACATCGACCTGCAGAACTGGAACGTTTGCCATGCCCATAAGTATGAAGGGTTTTGGCTGAACTGCAAAGCGCGGAATTGCGCAGCTTCCATTTTGACAGCTTGGAAAGGGGAACGCATACTTCTAGCTCGGATGCGCATCGTCCAGATAACTCCCGGAGCTGGAGGCATGTACTGCGGTGGGTGTTTCCGCGACAACGCCTTGGTGATGGAGTGGCGCCGCCTTGGCCACGACGCGGTCATGCTCCCCATGTACCTTCCCATGACTCTCGATCAGGCAGATCAGAGCGCGGGCGCGCCTATGTTCTTTGGCGGCATCAACGTTTTTCTGCAACAGAAGTCATCCTGGTTCGGCAAACTCCCTTCCTGGGCGCACCGGCTTCTGAATTCACCAAAATTGCTCTGGTGGGCCGCGGGATCAGCGGCAAAAACGCGCGCGTCGGATGTGGGGGCGCTAACCGTCTCGATGTTGGAAGGCGAAGACGGACGCCAAACTCGAGAATTAAACGAGTTGGTGCACTGGCTAAAATCCGAGTTTCAACCGGACGTTATTTGCCTTTCGGATGCCTTGCTAGTGGGGATGGCGACCCGCCTGAAACGGGATTTGGGCGTGCCGGTGTTCTGCTTACTCGGGGGGGAACACGCTTTCCTGGATTCGCTTCCAGAACCCTTTCAAACGGAGGCCTGGAAGCTTTCGCAAAAACATGCCGCAGCCGTAGACTGTTTCCTGGCGCCAAGCCGGTATTACAGTGATCTCATGGCTGAACGCCTTCGACTCCGGCCCGGGGCACCGCGCGTGGTCTACGGAGGCATTCATCTCGATGGATACGAGCCGGCAGAGGCTCTTCCCAATCCGCCGGTGCTGGGCTACTTCGCGCGGATGTGCAAAGAGAAAGGGCTGCACACCGTTATCGACGCGTTCATTGAGCTGAAACAGCGCCAAAGAATTCCCGGATTGCGGCTGCGCGTTGGCGGGGGGCTAAGTCCCGTCGATGAGACCCAGTTCGTGAGTGGACTGCGGAACAAGCTGCAACAGCACGGGCTGCTTTCGGAGGTTGAGTTTTGCCCGAATCTGACGCGGGAGCAAAAGCAGCATTTTTACCGTTCGCTATCGGTGTTCTCAGTGCCAGCCTTGTACGGCGAAGCGTTTGGCCTGTACCTGGCGGAGGCATGGGCCTCAGGGGTGCCCGTGGTTCAGCCTCGGCACGCGGCGTTTCCGGAACTAGTCGAGATTTCCCGGGCAGGGGTTATCTGCGAACCAGACGCTCCGAAGGCGCTGGCGGAGGAGATCGAGGCGCTTCTGCTCGATGCTGATCGGCTGCAAACGATGCGCCAGGCAGCCCGGGCTGCTGCGCTGAGCCAGTTCCGCATCGATCGTATGGCGCAAGAATGTCTCGGTCTGTTTGAAGGCCTTCGGAAGCCGACGTCAAGCGGTAGGCCCGCTGCAGCCGCGTTGTACGCAGCTCGATAAGTCGTCATGCCGTACGAATTCAAAATCACCCGCCGAGTCGAGTTTTCCGAAACCGACATGGCCGGCATCATGCATTACTCGAATTTTTTTCGATTCATGGAGACCGCGGAGCATGCCTTTTACCGCTCTCTCGGATTCTCTGTGGTGTTAAAAGACCGGGTTCCGCCCATCGGCTTTCCGCGCGTTCATGCCGAGTGTGATTTCAAACGGCCGCTGCGATTCGAGGACATGGTCGAAGTCCACCTCCTGGTGCAGGAAAAGAAACCTAAGGCGTTAACGTTTTCTTTTCGCTTTCGGAATTTGTCTCGGAACTCAGGGGAGGAGGTTGCCCGCGGCTTGGTGACAGCGGTTTGTGTGGCGCAACAAGCGGATGGAAAAATGTCTGCGGTCGCGATCCCGGAGGAGATGGCAGCACTCATTGAGGTTGCGCCAGCAGAGTTGCTGTCTCAGCCGATGACCTAGCGGTCGCGTTCTATAAAGCGCTCGATTGACCCATCGGCGCGTCAAGAAACTTTGGGTGGAGCTTGCGGCACGATTGAAAATACGTTAGACCGGTGACATTAATGAAGGGCACGCGCCCGGACCAGTGACTCGACTTTGTTCGCGTAGGACAACCAGTGCTTCGAATCGATTGTCGATCGAAGACTGCCGAGACCGGGAGTGCGCGCGCAGTTCCATAAGGACGGTTTGGACCGTCTGCGCCCGAAAACTTGTTTATGGCCGAGAATACAAATCAGCCCGGAGTGGCGTGGCTTCTGTTTTCCTTGCTGACCGTTGCGTCGTGGGGAGTTTATGGAGTATTTTTACACACTGGGCAAATGGCGATGGGTGACCCTGTCAACGGCCGATACAAGGCTTTCTTGTTTGTTGGGATTGCTTATTTCTTGACCGCGGTGCTCGCCCCGCTCGGTTTGCTCATTGCCAAGGGGGCGTCTTGGAGTTACCCAGCGCGTGGCATGGGTTGGTCTCTGGTGGCTGGCATTGTGGGGGCAATAGGCGCGTTCGGCGTTTTATTGGCGTTTGGAGCCAAGGGAACTCCAGCGGTCGTAATGTCGATCGTCTTCGCGGGCGCTCCGGTCGTCAATGCGCTCTATGCCTTGTGGCTGCACCCACCTGCGGGAGGATTTGCAACCTTAAAACCCCAATTCTTTCTTGGGATTTTGCTTGCCGCCCTCGGTGGCTGCCTCGTGACCTATTATAAACCAAATCCACCGGCCGCTAAGCCCAGCTTGACCCAAGCCCAGGGCTTCTTGCCCAGGACGCACTAGGCGGAATGTCGGAACGTGCGCACCCAACGCGATCGGCGCTCCAGTCCCGACAGCTCGAGCAGTTTCGGCAACTGTTGGGGCATATCCTCCCAGCCAACCCGTTTTATACCGCCAAGCTCGGCTCGGTGGCTCCGACCATTCAGTCGAGCGAAGACATCTCGCGATTACCCTTCACGACCAAGGCAGAGCTCGTTCGGGATCAACAGAGTCATCCACCCTTTGGCACAAACCTTACGTATCCTCTCGATCATTACACCCGATATCACCAAACAAGCGGAACGACTGGGCGCCCATTGCGCTGGCTGGATACCCCAGAAACGTGGAACTGGATGGTGGACCGGTGGCTGGACATTTTTCGGGCCGCCGGGCTGACCGATCAAGACCGAATTGTTTTCGCCTTCTCTTTCGGGCCGTATCTCGGGTTTTGGCTGGCGTTTGAAGCGGGAGCGAAATTGGGAGCGATGTGCCTTCCGGCAGGCGGAATGAGTAGTTCGGCAAGGGTTCAAATGATCTTGAGTGCGCACGCGACGGTTCTTTGTTGCACTCCGACTTATGCGTTGCGGCTGGCGTCCGTCGCGAACGAAGAAAAGGCCGATTTGTCTTCAGGGCAGCTCCGGCGCATTATTGTCGCTGGAGAAGCTGGAGGAAGTATTCTTGCCACCCGAAGTCAGCTCGAGGTGTTATGGCCTGGGGCCGAGGTGTTTGATCATCATGGTATGACTGAAACGGGGCCAGTCACTTACCAGTGCCCAGTGCAGCCCGGGCGATTACATGTGATGGATGAGGCATTCTTTGCCGAGGTGCTCGACCCCAAGACTGATCAGCCAGTCGCGCCAGGAGAAACGGGTGAGCTCATCTTGACGAACTTCGGGCGAGTGGGATCTCCCCTGATCCGATATCGGACCGGCGATCTGGTCCGAAAAGGCGAGGGTTCGTTGGAAACCCCGTGCCGCTGCGGAACTTATGAACTCGCGCTGGAGGGCGGGATTTTAGGGAGAGTGGACGATATGATTATTGTGAGAGGCGTCAATGTTTACCCGAGTGCTGTTGAGGAGGTCATCAGGGGCATTCCTGAGGTGAGTGAGTATCAAGTAAAAGTGTCTAAGCACCAACATTTTACGGAGTTGAAGGTGGTGGTTGAGCCAACTCGAGACTGCCACGATGTGCCAGCGCTGCTCGAAACCGTCGCCGCCCGGTTGCACGCGACCTTCGCGCTCCGGATTGTGGTAGAGTCTGCGACGGAAGTTCTGCCTCGCTTCGAGATGAAAGCTCGACGTTGGCTTCATAGCTAAGGGCGCTGGAGTTTCCCTAAGTCTGACGGCCACGCAGGCTTGAGGTGCCCTTGGATTCGCTCCTCAGTCTGGGTCCCGGGCGGGATACCACTTGCCGGGTGCAGAGGGGTGGGATAGCTTCGATTTCATGGAAAATGAGCCGCCAATCCGAAACTTGCCGCCACCGGTGATTGCGCCGCCATCGCCTGTCCGCCGCAAGCGGGGCGGAGGTCGCGGTTGGATGGTGGTGGCCATGATCCTAGGTTTGCTCCTCGGATTGGTGGTGTTTACCGAGGTGCTGCGGAATACTGCTGGCTGGTCGTTTGGAGCGAAGGGAGGGCGGGAAAGCGGGCGTTGGCTCGAAGAGGTGACCGTCGAGAATAACGGTTCTGATCATAAAATTGCCATTATCGACGTTGAAGGAATTATCACGAGTATGGGCGTCGGGCGACGCAGCCGAAACATGGTTGATTTGATCGAGGATCAGTTGCGGATGGCTGCGCGGGACGCTGCTGTGAAAGCCGTGCTGCTCAAGGTGGATTCGCCCGGTGGTGAAGTTATGGCGTCCGATGACATTTCTCGAGCGTTACTCGATTTTCAGGATAAATCCGGAAAACCTGTCATCGCCGCGATGGGCGGGTTGGGGGCGTCGGGCGGATATTACGTCTCTGCTCCTTGCCAATGGATTGTGGCCAACGAATTGACGATGACGGGCAGCATCGGTGTGATTATGAGCACTTTCAACTACCGCGGTCTGCTCGACAAGGTAGGCGTTTACCCACAGGTTTATAAGAGCGGTCGGTTCAAGGACATGTTACGCGGGTCCAAGAAATTGGAGGAAATTGAGCCGGAAGAGCAGAAGATGATCCAAGCGATGATCGATGAGACGTATGCCAAATTCGTATCTGTCGTCGAGGAAGGTCGATCACGCTCGCAGAAGGAAAACTCGGGGCAGGGAAAGCCGTTGGCGGATAACTGGAAACAGTTCGCGGATGGGCGAGTTCTGACAGGAAAGCAGGCGTTTGATCTGGGATTCGTCGATGAACTCGGAAATTTCGACGCAGCCGTCAGGCGCGCTCGGAAGTTGGGGCAGATTGCCGATGCGAATCTCATCCGATATCAGGAACCGTTTGCTCTTGGGAGTCTATTCAGCATGTTTGGAAGCAGTGAGGGGAGTTCGCTCAAAGTGGATCTTGGTTTCCAACTGCCTCGATTGGAAGCAGGGCGCATGTATTTTCTTTCGCCGACGGTGCTCCATTGATCTTGGCGTTGCCCGCGCGTGTGCAAATCCAATCAGGTGTGCCCTGGTACTATTCTCGGTATTTTCACCCATAAAAAGCTCAGATAGCCGTCCTGCGAAAGACCGTTTAAACTACACCGCAGTGTCAGAATAGCGCTACGGCGCGGGACAAGTGAGCCTCTTTGGCGCACCTGGTTTCGGATTGAGCAGGAAAGCCAGGCGTTTGTCCAACAGAGTGGCTGGCACCCATTTCGCTTTAGGGAACTGTCAAAAGAAGCCGGTGAGCTCCGTAACCTAAATCGTCGTTTGGTAGTCGTGAATTGGAGTGGGACCGTTGGTCAGGGTAAATTGATATGATTGCTGTTCTCATATTTGATCAATACTGGTGGTTCTTTCTGCCGGGAATGCTCCTGGGGCTCTACGCCCAGTTTAAATTGCATTCTACCTACGGAAAGTACATCCAAGTGCCAAATGCTTCTGGGATTTCCGGGTCGGAAGCAGCGCGAGAGATTCTGGACGCTGCTGGACTCGGATCGGTTCCGATTGAAGAGGTAGCTGGTCAACTGTCAGACCATTACGACCCAACAAAACGGGCGTTGTTTTTGTCGTCGGACAATTTTCACGGGCGATCTATAGCGGCCGTAGGAGTAGCGGCTCACGAAGCTGGCCATGCTCTCCAACACAAAGCGGCTTATGCGCCGTTAAACCTTCGGATGATGCTGGTTCCGATCACGAGTTTCGCGAGCCAAGCGGTCTTCTGGATATTGATGTTGGGAATGTTCTTGCACCTGACGAAATTAGTGTGGCCTGCGATCATTGCTTTCTCAGTGATCTCGGTGTTTCAATTGATCACATTGCCGGTTGAATTTGACGCAAGTCGGCGCGCGAAAGAACAGCTCGTACGCTTGGGGTTGGTGGGGCACGACGAGGGACGTGCGGTGAGCAAGGTGCTCAATGCCGCGGCCCTGACATACGTCGCGGCTCTGGTCGCGGCCCTGTTTGACTTGCTGCACTTTGTCATGATTGCGCGGAGCAGTGAGCGAGATTAAACCCTGGAACGGGAAAGGGGGAGGCCGACGGCGCCAGCAGAGGTGCCCGTGGCCTGCGGCTGAATCGAATTAAATTGAGTAGAAGTTTCACCAGAAGGTATGCCCACAAAAACCAAACCGGCTAAAGTAATCTCCAAGCCGCGGATCCCAAGGCCAAGCGAGATGCCCTCCGCCCCGAGCAAACTCTCTTTTGCTTCCCGCGGAATTCGTCCGAAAGCGGCCTTAGAGATTGACCCTGTCGCAGAACCGGGGGTTATTCCAGAACCCGTGGCGGTGCTCGCGACTTTGGGCCATGCCAACGGCAATGGAAAAAGCGGATCTGGCGCTCCCAACGAGGCAGAACCTGCCAGCGTACCTCGCGACGCAGATTTGGGATTGTCGAATTTGAAGGAACGATCGTCTTATGACGCGGACACAGCGATCAAATTGTATCTGCGCGAGATTGGTCAGGTGAAGCTGCTGACGCCGCAAGAAGAGATCGACCTTGCCGCGCGCATTAAGAAGAGTGACAAAAAGGCACGCGAACAAATGATCAAGGCGAATCTGCGCTTGGTCGTCAAAATCGCGCACGACTATGAGGGATTAGGACTCCCGCTGCTGGATTTAATCAACGAGGGCAATATCGGGCTGATGAAAGCCGTCGAGCGGTTCGATCCGGCCAAAGGCGGCAAGCTTTCTACCTACGGTTCTTGGTGGATTAAGCAATCTATCAAGCGGGCGCTAGCGAATCAGAGCAAGACCATCCGCTTGCCCGTCCATCTGGTGGACAAGATCTCCAAAATGCGACGGACGGCGATGAAGTTGCAGGAGGAGTTCGGTCGAGAACCGACGGATGAAGAATTGGGCGAGGAGCTTGGAATCTCGGCGGCCCGCGTGGCGCAGTTGCGGACGGCGGCGATTCGTCCGGCGTCGCTAGATGCACCGATCGGCGACGACGACTCCAACAATTTTGCTGAAGTCGTGCAGGATGAGAATGCGGACACCCCGTACGAACAGCTCGAGGAGAAGACCGTAAACAAGATGCTGCACGAAATGATCAAAACGCTTGATCCGCGCGAAGCAACGATCTTGCGTTATCGTTTCGGACTGGACGGGGGATCGGAGAAGACGCTGGAGGAAGTCGGCGAGAAGTTCGGAGTGACTCGCGAAAGAGTTCGCCAAATACAGAATATTGCCCTAAACAAACTGCGCAAAATGATCGAAAAGCTAGAAGCAGTCCAAAAATAGCTGCCTTTCGCTTCGGTCTCTGGCGCACGATGACTAAAACTACAGTTACTGCCGCCCAGCTTGCGGCGGCCGTCCGAAACATCCCGGATTTTCCAAAGCCCGGGATTCAATTTAAAGACATTACACCGGTATTAGCGGATGCCCGCTTGTTCGCTGCCAGCATTGAACTCTTAACGGCGAACGTGGCTCCTGGATCGGTCGATGCGGTAGTAGGAATTGATGCTCGAGGCTTTATTTTTGCCAGCGCTGCCGCGCTCAAGCTCCAGGCTGGTTTTGTTCCAGTTCGTAAGAAGGGCAAACTGCCATTTCAAACCTACGAACAGAGCTATGATCTCGAATACGGGACCAGTACGGTCGCGATTCACACGGACGCCGTCCGGCCTGGAAGTCGGGTGATCCTGATCGACGATCTGTTAGCGACGGGCGGCACAGCCTCGGCAGCGGCGGCCCTTCTAAAAAGGCTCGGCGCAGAGATCGTTGAAGTAACCTTTTTGATTGAGCTTGGGTTTCTCAATGGACGGGATCGGTTGAAGGGGCTCCCAGTCCGCTCGCTGATCGTCTATTGACGCCGGTGAGACGGCCGTTGCCGGTCTGCGGTCCGGGAGCAACATCCATCGCCCATTCGCCTGACATCGCATGGACAGCCTCAACACTCTGGATGTCGCGTTGTTCCGATGGATAAATCACGGCCTGAAGAACCGGCTTTTGGATTTCGTTCTGCCGTTCTTCAACTCGAATGCGTTGTTTGTTCCACTTCTCGCTCTGCTTGGGGTTTGGGTGATTTGGCGCGGTGGCGTCCGGGGTCGATTGCTCGTCTTTTTCCTCTTTCTCACTTTCGTGATTGGAGATCCAATCATCGTCAATTCCATTAAGAAATGGATCAATCGTCCGAGGCCCTTCATTGCGTTAACGGACATGCACTTGTTGGTTGGCCGGAGTGACAATCCGAGCATGCCTTCCGGTCATGCTGCCAATTGGTTCGCGGCCATGGTGGTGGCAGCTAACTACTATCGGCGGAGCCTATGGCTCATGCTCCCGCTGGCGCTGATTGAGGGATTTTCACGTGTTTATCTGGGCGTGCATTATCCGAGCGATGTGATTGCGGGCAGCCTGTTGGGAGTCGGCTACGCTGTCGCAATTCTTTGGACGGCTGATTCAATTTGGCGACTTGCTGGCGCACGATGGTTCCCGATCTGGCATGCTGGAGTGTCATCGCTGCGTTGTCCCACGTTAGATCAGTCCTGTTTAGATAAGAGCGACAGATTGCTGGTCCCGGAGGTTTCACGTTTGATGTCGGTGGATCGGAGTCCAGCAGCCTTGGATCGGCACTGGCTGAGGTTAGCTTATGTGTTGATTGGCGGGATTCTTCTGGGCCACTTGGCTTATCTGGCCGCGGGCAAGATTGAGTTGAGCGAAGACGAAGCGTATCAATGGCTTTGGTCTAAACATTTAGCTCTGTCGTACTATAGCAAGCCTCCTCTCATTGCCTACACGCAGTTTCTAGGAACTCAGCTTTGGGGGGACACCGTGTTTGGGATCCGCTTCTTTTCCCCTGTCTTGGCCGCTGCGGCCAGCTTCCTCATGACTCGATTCCTGGCTCGCGAAGCCAACGGGCGGGTCGCCTGTCTCTCCGTCCTCGCCGCAACGGCGGTGCCGATTTTGATGGTCGGAGCGACCCTGCTCACCATCGATTCTTTGTCCGTGCTGTTTTGGTTCGCTGCCGTGGTTTGCGGCTGGAATGCGGTGCAAAAAAATTCGACGGCCTCCTGGGTGTGGGTCGGAATTTGGACAGCACTTGGCTTTCTGAGCAAATATATCGCACTTTTCCAATGGGTGTGCTGGCTCGCTTTCTTTCTGCTCTGGCCGTCTGCGAGAGGCCAGCTTCGCCGGCCCGGATTTTATTTGGCCATCTTCATTTCCGCACTGGGCCTCGTGCCGGTCGTGCTTTGGAATGCCCAGAATCACTGGATCACCATCACTCACCTTGCTAACCGCGGGGGATTGGACCGCGGGTGGGAACCAACTCTCCGTTTCGTTTGGGATTTTGTGTTGGCCGAGACCGCCTTATTGAATCCGATTCTGTTTGCAGGCCTGGTTTGGGCGGCGGTGGTCATTTGGAAGAAACCGAGACGGGAAGCGCTTCCGGTGTACTTGTTCTGTATGGGAGCGCCGTTGTTCGTGTTTTATTTCCTCTTCGCGTTCCGAGCTCGAGTGCAGCCGAACTGGATCGCGCCGTCGGTCCTACCGTTGTTCGGCCTCATGATTATCTTTTGGGAGGAACGTTGGCGCCAGGGATCTCAGTTCTTGCGCTATGTGTGGATGGCTGCTCTGATCTTGGGGTGGGTTGTGATCGTGCCGATGCATGATACGAGGCTGATTGGCAAGCTGGTGGGAAAACAGTTGCCGCTGCAGATGGACCCATTACGTCGTGTGCTTGGCTGGAAGGAAATGGCAAGAACGGTAAATCAGGCCAGGATTGAGCTGGAAGCGGAAGGCAAGCCCGCTTTCATTATTGCCGCGCACTATGGAACGACTTCGCTTTTGAGCTTTTACATACCAGAGGCCAAGGCTGGAGTTCCAGTTGAGCCTCTGGTTTACTACTTATCGACACCGCTTCCCAAGAACCAATTTTACTTCTGGCCAGGCTACTCGGGAAGAAAAGGCCAGAACGCTATCTATGTTGCGCCTGTAGACCGGGAGGAATCGTCGCCCCCTCAACTGCAGCAGGAATTTGCCTCAGTGACAGATCTTGGGACGCGCGAAATTCTCTATAAAGACCGTGTCTACCATAAGGTGCGCCTCTTCGCTTGTCGGGACCTCCGTTGAGCCGGACGGCGGGGGCCGGTGTGTCTCCTTTAGCGTTCCGTTCTACGATTTGGGCCAGACGCTGAGCTCCGGGCAAGCGTTCCGATGGGAGCCGCTTGAGGAGGGATGGGAAGGCGTTGTACAAGACAGGTGGGTGAGGTTAACTTCCAAGCCGGGCGGCATTGCCGCGGAGACTCTGTCGGCTCCAGCCAGCTGGATTTGGCTCACCGATTATCTGCAGCTGAATGTGGATTTGACTGCCGTGATTCGACAGTTTCCCGATGACGAGCCGATGCGTTTGGCTGTGCAGTCATGTCGTGGATTAAGGCTTCTCCGGCAGGATCCCTGGGAGTGTTTGGCGTCGTTTATTCTCTCCTCGACGAAACAGATCGTTCAAATCCAGCAGATCGTTCGGACGCTTTGCGAACGGTTTGGTCAGTCCGTTGCCGTTCCCCCCGGCCGACGTCCGGCCTATTCGTTCCCAAGTGCTGAAACTCTGGCTCAGGTGCCTGAGTCAGAACTCCGGGAATGCAAAATGGGTTTCCGTGCTCCCCACTTGCGAGCGGCCGCTATGGCCGTGGCGGGGCGCACGCTTGATCTGAACGCCCTGCGCATTCGTCGATGGGAAGAAGCGAAGAACGAACTCACCAAGCTGCGGGGTGTCGGGCCTAAAATTGCCAATTGTGTGCTGTTGTTTGCCTATGGGTTTCAAGATGCGTTTCCAGTGGATGTTTGGGTGAGCCGTGCTCTCAAGGACCTGTACTTTCCAAATAAGCGCAAACACCCAAAGCAGCTCGAACGATTCGCGCAAACCCACTTCGGCCCTTTTGCGGGCTACGCGCAACAGTACCTGTTCCATTATGTGCGCATGCGAAAACGGGCAACGTCCAACCCGCTGCCAAGCCCCGAGCTGCAACCCAGATCATGACCGATTATGATGCGAACCTTGGAAGTCTTATTCTCCCCCGCAGAATTTCAAACTCTGCCCCAGCGTGATCTTCGCGGAACGGTTTGCGTGGTCTTTGACATCCTACGGGCGACGAGCACGATTCTGACCGCTCTGCATCACGGTGCGGTTCGCATTCTTCCGGTGGTTGAAGTGGAAGAAGCCCTGGAATTGCACCGCGGAGACCCATCTTCCCTTCTGGCGGGAGAGCGAGGTGGATTGCGCATCCTTAGTTCGAAGCCTGGTGGACGTGATTTTCATTTCGGGAATTCGCCTCGAGAGTTCACACCGAACGCGGTGCGGGGCAGAACGTTGGTTTTGACGACGACGAACGGCACGCGCGCGTTACGGGCGTGTGCTGGAGCCCAAAACGTCCTGATTGGGACTTTTCTGGGTATCGGGGCCCTGGTTCGGCTCCTGAAATCGATGGCCCCACCCAATCTACTATTGGTGGGGGCAGGCACGTACGAACAAGCGGCCTACGAAGATACGCTGGCGGCCGGAGCGGTCTGCCATGAGGTCTGGACGCAATACGAATCCGAAGAGATTGCTGACTCAGCGGCCGTTGCGCGACAAATCTATCTGGATGCGAAGTCGGACTTGCGTGGGGCTGCCTGTTTGGCGCGGAATGGCCGCCGTCTCTTGGCAAACCCAGACCTGAGAGCCGATGTGGATTATTGTTTCCAAACCGATACCATCCCTTTGGTTGCGCACATGACGCCCGAAGGAACGGTGAAAGTCTGGAATCGACCTAGTCCTTGAGATGGCCGCGACCGGTGTCGCTGGCCAGAAGATGTTGCCAGATCAGGACAAAGCCGCTCGCAAATTCGCTTGGGCGCTCTTTGATCCAGGCAGTGATGGCTTCAGCATCGAACCAATCCCCTGTTTCGATCTCTTCGGGATGCAGATGAAAAGGCCCTTCTGCGTGGGCCTGGTACACCCAGACAAACTCCTGCCCTGTTTCCGGACAAGCGTCGATCTTGAACAGCCGCTTTGGGATCTCAGGCAAGCGCAAACCTAGTTCTTCTTCAACTTCACGAACCGCACAAGCATCGTACGTTTCACCCGGCGAGAGGTGACCGGACGCGGAGGAATCCCAAGCGCCAGGAAAACAGTCTTTTGCCAGGGAGCGTTTCTGGAGAAACAACTTCCGGGACTGATTGTAGACGAGGACGTGAACTGCACGATGTTTCAAGCCCAGCTCATGAACTGTGCGACGGGGACGGCAATCGATAACATGGTCGTGGTCATCGACAACATCAAAGAGTTCTTCGGTGTTCATGAAGGTGGGGTAAGCGGCGCTAGGTATTGGGTTAACTCGACAAATTGATTCAGAGTGACGGCTTCGGCACGGATTTGTTCGGGGATACCGACCCGGGCAAACGCTTCCTGAATCTGAGGCACTGGCCAGTCTGCCTTCAAAAGCTTGAACATCATTTTGCGGCGCTGTGAAAAACCTCGCTTGACGAGCTTTTCATAAGCTCGCATCTGCGCGGGCTGAACCAACGGGCTGGGCCGGCGGACAAGAGTGAGACAAGCGGAATCCACATCCGGGACAGGAAAGAAACAGGAAGGAGGAATCTTGAAAGTCTCCCGGACTTGATATCGAACTTGGATGAGCAGCGTAAGAATTCCGTAATCGCTTTCGCCAGCTTTAGCCCCAATTCGACGGGCGACCTCCCATTGAAGTGTTACGACCGCGAGTGCTGGCGCTCTGGGGGTTCGAGCAAGCTCCACCAAGATGGGGGAACCGACGGAATAGGGAAGGTTCGAAATCACCTTCCAATCGGCCCAGTCTTGGGGTTTGTCCTGCAGGTAGCGAAGCGCATCTACGTGGATCAAGGTCAAGCCGGGCTCGTTGGCAAAGCGACTGCTTAAATAGTCCACGAGACGTTTGTCCTTTTCCAGGCAAACGACTTGCCGCGATGCACGCACCAGCAATTGGGTCAAGGCCCCCAAGCCGGGCCCAATTTCTAGAATCTTGTCGCTCCGGGAAATCTCACCGGCGCGAACGATCTTTTCCAGTTGATGCCCGTCATGTAGAAAGTTCTGACCGAGCGACTTTGTCAGCTGGATCTTCTCGGCGGCGAGTGTTCGCCTGATTTCAGTCAGATTCATTTGATCCAAGGGCGCCTGCAAGACGATGAGCCCGGCAGGAGAAGAGATGGCCGTCTATTTTCGGGAGGTTTTTATCAACCCTGACAGCGGCGTGCGACAGGGATTTGTTAAGAATTTCCTCGACACTCGCTGCTCTGGACTGGAATTTGCTCATTCAGGACCCGTTATGCAAATGATTAATGATCGCCCGCAGCCCAGCGCCGAGGCTGCATCGCCTTGGCAGCATCGGAGGGACGATACCGTCCATCGGGAGACGGCGCAGTTTCTTTCGCGCTTGGATTTTCGCCATATTTCATCGCATATCAGCCAAAAGAAGCCGGGTTATTATCTCATTTTGTTGCGAAATGAGCTTCGGCATCGGTCCCTTCGTGAGAAGCCTGCATTAACAGAGTAAAGTCAAGGGATGCACGGGCTATGGTAGCCCTTCGTCTGACTTCAGGACAGTTCAAGGAGATTCTCGAGGACGGTGACGACGCGGTTCAGTTGCTTTTCTGTGATCGTCAACGGCGGAGTAAAAGACAGGACATTGCCCGCTTCTCCCTCCGGTAAAACGATATAACCACGAGCAAGGAGCTCTTTCATCCAGCACGAGACTCGCGTCGACGCTGGCCTCTCGTTCCGTTCGCGGAATTCGATGCCCACCAGGAGGCCAAGCCCTCGGACTGTCCATTGAAGATCGGAGCGTTTTCTTATCCCCAGGAGCTCGGTTACCAACTTACGACCCAGCGTGGCAGCACGTTCCGGGAGTCGCAACCGATGGATTTCCTTAATCTGGGCCAGCGCCATGGCACAGCCCACTGGATGGCCCAGGAAGGTGCTGGTGTGGATAGCTTCGCCACTCGATGAAGGCCAAGCGACATCCATTAACTCCGCTCGTCCAATACAAGCGGACAATGGAAAACCCCCGGTCATGGCCTTGCCCAGACAAATCAGATCGGGAATGACCCGGGAATGTTCGCAGGCAAACCAAGCTCCCGTCCGTCCGAAACCTGTGTAGATCTCATCGAGGATCAGGAGTGCTCCCGTCGTTTCGGAGACCGCACGCAACATCGGAAGGAACTCGTTGGGAGGCACGCGGATTCCACCGCGAGCCTGAATGGGTTCAACCAGAATCGCGCCGATTTTCTTACGGTGTAGCAGGTTTCGGATGGTTTTCTCGACTTTTTCGACGGCGTTGGTGGACTCCGGAAATTCGACGAAGTCAGTAATTTCGCGGAGTTGCGACGTGAAAGGGTGCCGGAAATGCTCACGATGAGTCACATTTAGAGTTCCGTAACCCAGACCGTGATAGGCTCCTTGGAAAGCGATTACTCCTGCCCGTCCTGTGTAGAGCAGTGCCGTCTTGAGAGCTGCTTCGACAGCTTCAAAGCCGGAGTTGCAGAAGATTAGTTTGCCATGTGTGTCGGGTGCGTTACGAGCCGTGCCCGTTGACGGGGCGGTTGCGGCGTCCCGGGCGATGCGAGCCCAGCGTTCGAAGGTTATGCGGCTTAATTCTCGAGCCAATTCAGCTTTGAGGGCGTGGGGATGAACGTCGCCCATGGCGTGGACTAGTTGCGTGAGCTGCCGCTGGGCCGCGCGGACGACGCTGGGATTGGCATGACCTGCAGCCGCCACACCAAAAGCTGCTGTCAGGTCCAGGTAACTCTTGCCGTTGCCATCCCAGACTCGGCAACCCTTGGCACGATGCCAAACAATTGGCCAGGAACCGTCAGGCTCGATGAACGTAACGTTTCGCGATTCAAAACGTTGAAGCAGTTTCAGAACATGCTGAGACGTGCAACGCACGGCTAATCAGTAAGCTTCGACCCTGCGATTGTCAGGATCTTTCGGACGAGTTCTAGACGCTTCTTTCGTCAGGCGCCCAAATGACCTTGTGCATTTGGACTTGAAAGCGAACGGGTAGCGCATCGGCGACGATCCGTTCGACCAATTCACGTCTGGATAAGGGGAGCATTCCGCGCGGAAAGGCTTTCAGAGACGGATCTCGTTGATCGGCCGTTAATGGGGCGGCCCAGGAGAAGAGTATGGGGCAAGTCTTCGCCAACCCATGAGTTTCAACGACGCCTTTTGCCCATTGATAATCCTCCTCGGTGGCGATGACGAACTTGATCTCGTCCGAAGGCCGTAACTGAGGGAGGTTCGCCCAGACAATCCGGGAGGTTTCACCGGAGCTTGGGCATTTCAGGTCGACGATTCGATGGACGCGAGCGTCCACACGACCGATATCATGGGCGCCGCTCGTTTCGAGCAGGACCGTCCATCCGCGCTCGCAGAGGCGTGCCATTAAGGCGGGAGCGTTATGTTGTAGGAGTGGCTCGCCACCAGTTAGTTCCACGAGTGGCAGTCTCGGACTGAGGGTGGCGCCGGTGGAATAGGGGATCGCGAGTCGATTCACCTCGTTTTCGATGAACTCCAGAGTCTGCCGGTGGCCTTCCTTGAATGCGTAAGCGGTATCGCAGTAGGAGCAGCGCAAATCGCAACCGGTAAGGCGAACAAAGATACATGGCAGTCCGGCGAAAGTGCTCTCGCCTTGGAGGCTCAAGTAAATTTCGTTGATTACGAGGCTCTCTGTCATCCCTGGTGAATCTACCGATCGACCCCGTAAGTGGAAAGAGAGAAGCCCGGGACTCGCAAAAGGATTCCCTGAAAAGCTAGCTTGGGCTAGGTTTTCGCCGTGGACATCTACGACCATCCGACCTTCCGCATGGCATGCCAGCAGTTCGATGCCGTGGCTGATCAACTGCAAATCCCCGAGCTGGAAAGGGGACGTCTGAAGTATCCGAAACGATCTTTGACGGTCGCATTGCCGGTACTTCGCGAAGACGGGACGGCGCAGGTCTTTGCTGGCTATCGAGTTCAGCATCACTTGACCTTGGGCCCCAGTAAAGGCGGACTGCGTTATCATCCTGACGTCACACTCGGCGAAGTGGCTGCCTTAGCGATGTGGATGAGTTGGAAGTGCGCTCTGGCTGGTCTCCCGTACGGCGGTGCCAAAGGTGGCATTGCGTGTGACCCAAGGACTCTGACCGTCGGCGAATTGGAGCGGCTTACGCGCCGCTATACCCAAGAGATGATCCCGTTCATCGGGCCCCAAGTTGACGTCATGGCTCCCGACCTCGGAACGAACGAACAGATCATGGCTTGGATGATGGACACCTATTCGGTCCATGCGGGGCATAGCGTCCCCAGTATCGTTACCGGAAAACCCGTGGTTCTGGGTGGCTCATTGGGACGCCGCGAAGCGACCGGGCGCGGAGTGGGATATTTGATTAACCGCGCTATGGACACGATTGGGCTGGATATGGGGCGCGCGACGGTGGTGGTGCAAGGGTTCGGAAACGTCGGTTCCGTCACAGCCTATTCCTTGGCGAAATATGGCGCGAAGATACTGGCCGTGAGCGATGTTACGGGAGGGATCTATAACGCCAAAGGTTTGGACCTTAGAAAGGTCGAGAAGTACGTTGCGGAGCACGGAAAGGTTACCGGATTTACCGAAGCCGATCCGGTTTCAAATGATCAGTTGCTGCTGCTCCCGTGCGACGTTTTGGTCCCGGCCGCTCTAGAAAGGCAGATCACCGAGAAGAATGCTGCGAGTATTCAATGTCGAATCCTCGCTGAGGCGGCGAATGGTCCAACGACCCCTGAGGCGGACGCTATCATAGCGCAGCGAGAGAGTATCTTCGTGGTGCCGGACATCTTGTGCAATGCAGGGGGCGTTATCGTTTCGTATTTCGAGTGGGTTCAAGATCTCCAGAGCTTCTTTTGGACGGAGACCGAGGTGGTCGACAAGCTCTTTCGAATCCTGGAGACCTCTTACATGCAGACCTTGAACTTAAGCCGCAAGCAGTCGCTGACGATGCGACAAGCCGCACTGACGCTTGGAATCCGTCGCGTTCAGGAAGCCAAACGCATGCGCGGATTGTTCCCTTGATAGGCTGCGGCGTATTGTATCCGCCAGGAAAGGCGGAGATTCTTTTGCATCTGGCGGAGGATGTGGAGCCTATCCTCACCCTCGTGATCTTGTCTAAATGCCGAAATCGAACTGATCAATGTTTTCTTTCGTGAAACGAATGGGTTGAGCCATGATCACCACTTTCGGATCCGTTTGCCGCACGGTGATTTTGCCGAAACCCGGAACGTCCATGCCGTCGGTTAACGGCTTGCCATCGACCAAGATTTTAGCCAATCGAACCGTAAGAGCTCCCAAAGCGCGCGGGTCCCACAAATAGAACGATTGCAATACCCCATCCTTAATGTATGGGCGCATTTTTCCCGGAGTCGAATTGCCGACAATGGCCACTTTTCCGATCTTTCCGGCGCGTTTGACGGCCTCAGAAGCGCCTGGGACGGAGTTTGAGTCGAACGCGACAATTCCTTTCAGAGTTGGGTAGGCGTTGAGAAGCGTCTCAACTTTCTCTCGCGCGAAATTCTCGTCTTCTTTGGTGACTTCAGTCGCGACCAACTTCAGTCGCGGGTACTTTTCCTTCGCCCGGGCTTCGGCGAACCGTCGCCAAATGTTCAGGTTAGCGGCGTCCAGACTGGCGATAGCGATTGCCCAATCTCCTTCTTCGCCCATCTGTTTCGCTAAATCGTCGATGAGCGTCTCGCCGAGAACCTGTTCGTCAACCTGGTTCACAAAAAGGTCACGTCCGCTTTCGGGAGCATCGCTGTCCCAAGTCAGAACCTTGATTCCCTGAGCTTGGGCTTTTTCGACGAATCGTCGAATGGTCTTAGGCTGGTTTGGCGCTACGCAAATGGCCTGGACCCCCTGGCGAATCCAAGTATCAAAGAATTTGTTCTGCTCCGAGCCGCTTGGTTCGGTTGGACCATCATAGATCAGGGTGACCGAGAGCTCTTGCGCTGCCTTGGCGGCTCCGCGTTTGCAGGCGTCGAAATAATCGATGTTGATCAGTTTCGGCATCATGCCGATGGTAACGTTGCCAGCTGGAGGGCCTTTGGGAGCCGTGGAAGCTGCCGGCGTGGGCTCTTGACGATCGCTGCAACCTGTCAGAAGCCCAGTGACGACCGAAACAATGCACGCGAGGAAAAGGCGCGTTTTCATAGATTCACATCCGTGGAAATTGGGCGAACCTTAGGTATAAGCGTGCCTTGCTGTCAACTGTTTGCAGGAAGGTCGCGTGGCGTCGCAGGTGATGGATGAAGCGCCGGGGCCCAAATCTGACAATCCACTGGACAAAGCCCCGCGGAGAGATCCCAATTGAGCTTATGCTCCGTCGTTACCACGGGTGGGTTGCCCTAATGCTCTGGACGTATCCCCAAACTGTCCAACCTCAACCTGCACCGTTGCCGCATGAGCTTACCGTGGATTTCCAGCAGACCAACGGAACGATCCGGGCTTTGCACGGAGTGAATTTTGGTCCGCTCTGCTACCGTGGGACAGTGGATATGTCGGCGTATCACCAACAGTTGGCCATTCCCTTGACCCGTCTGCACGATGTGCCTTGGGTAAACGCCGAAGCCGTGGATATTCATACAGTCTTCCCAGACTTTCGCGACGACCCTGAACGACCGGAAAACTATCGGTTTGGTCCAACGGACGATTATATCGGAGCCATCACCAACGTGCCCTCGCAGATTGTCTACCGTTTGGGCGAGAGTATCGAACACACCGCCCGGAAATACTTCGTCCATCCCCCCTCCGATCCGAAGCAATGGGCGGCCGTTTGCTTAGGAATTATCCGACATTACAATCATGGGTGGGCTCAGGGGTTTAAACACAATATTCGGTATTGGGAGATCTGGAACGAGCCGGATGTGCGGCCCGCGATGTGGACGGGCAGCGATGAGGAGTACTTCCAGCTTTACGAGGCGGCAGCTAAAGCCATTAAGAAAACTTTCCCAGAGCTCAAAGTTGGAGGTCCAGCGGTCGGTGGAAGTGGCGAATTTGTTGGCGACTCGTTTCAACCCTCGCCGTTTGTCGAGCGGTTCTTGACCTATTGTAGAGAACATCAGGTTCCTTTGGATTTCTTCTCCTGGCACCGCTACACGAGTCGTCCGTGGGATTTGCCCAAGCGTGCGCTGGCGGTGCGGCACTTGCTCGATGCTAGCGGTTTTCAGGGAACGGAGAGTCATTTGAACGAGTGGAACTACCTTCCCAATGACGACTGGGGCCCGCTGACACGCGAAGGGCAAGGAGTTCGTCGCGAAGCATGGTATGAAGCCATGGCCGGACCCAAAGGTGCGGCCTTCGCTGCTTGTGGCCTTATCCTCCTGCAAGACGGTTCGATTGACGCTGCCAATTTCTACACAGGCGATGTGCAGGGATTTGGCTTGTTCTCATTTGCAGGAGTACCCAAGGCAAGCTTCTATGCGTTCAAAGCGTTTCGGGGGATGTTGGAGACACCTATTCGCGTCCCCGTGGCGGGATCGATTCCAGATGAGGTCGCAGTCCTTGCCGGGGTCAATGCTTCGGGAAACCGCGCTGCTTTATTGGTGAGTCACTTTGCGGGGAGCACCGCGCGATTTCGTCTGCAATTGAAGCCATGTCCGTGGACTGGACCTTGCCAGTTCCAAGTGTCGTTGGTCGACGCAAAGCATTCGCTCACGCCGGTGATTCGTGAGAGGCGTTCGAGTCTTTCGGAGGATTTCGATTTCACATTGGAAGCGCCCGGGGTGGCCTTGGTCCAATGGACGAAGCCGTGACGCCGAACGAACTTACCGGCCGAGCGCACATCACCGTTGGTGGAATGGTGCAGGGGGTTGGTTTTCGTCCATTTGTCTACCGATTGGCGAAGCGGCTTGGCGTGCAGGGCTGGGTGGCAAACGCCCCCACCGGGGTGCTCATTGAGGCCGAGGGCCCGCGCGCACAGGTGGAGGTGTTCATCGATTCCCTCGTGCACAACGCACCACCGCTCAGTTGCCTTCAAAGTGTTCAAACGGACTGGCTGGCGCCCGCAGGACTCAAAGGCTTTGAGATTCGGACGAGTGTTTTCGATGCGCCACCCGAGACGCTGGTTCTTCCGGATATTGCGACCTGCGAAGAGTGTCTTCGTGAAGTCTTTGACCCGAACAATCGCAGGTTTGAGTATCCGTTCACCAATTGCACTCATTGCGGTCCGCGCTTTACCATCCTGCGGCGCCTTCCTTATGACCGGCCAAACACCTCGATGGACACCTTTACGTTGTGTCCGGCGTGTCGTGAGGAGTATGAAAACCCAGCGGATCGGCGATTTCACGCACAGCCCAATGCATGTCCGGTGTGCGGTCCGCAAGTCGCGTTGTGGGGAGCGAATGGTGAGGTGTTGCAGTCCGGCGCGGAGGCGTGGCGCGGTGCGGTCGATCGTTTGCGCCGCGGGGGCATCGTCGCAGCGAAGGGGTTAGGCGGATTTCACCTGATGGCGATCGCTTCTCAGAGCGATACGGTCACGCGCCTCCGTCAGGCCAAGCGACGCCAAGCGAAGCCCTTTGCGCTCATGTTAGCTTCGATCGCGGACGCTCGGCGCGTATGCCGAATAAGCGCATTGGAAGAACAACTGCTGCGATCACCCCAAGCGCCTATTGTCCTGTTACGGCGCCTCGGGGAGCCAAGCGAAGCAACGGACTGGATCTCGCCCGAGGTCGCACCCAATAATCCCTATCTCGGCGTTATGCTCCCTGCGATGCCGTTGCAGCATTTGCTTTTGCGCGCCCTCGGACAACCCATCGTGGCAACGAGCGGAAACCTGTCAGACGAACCGATCTGCACCGACGAGAACGAGGCGGTGGGTAGGTTGGCAGGGATCGCGGATGCTTTTCTCGTCCACAATCGGCCCATCCTTCGGCATGTCGACGATTCGGTTGTTCGCGTGATGGGAGGCCGGGAGATGGTGCTCCGCCGGGCGAGAGGATTTGCGCCTTTGCCTGTCTCGTTGCCGACATCGGTGGCGTCGCCGTCGGCGCCGGACTTACTCGCGGTCGGGGCGCACCTCAAGAGCTGTGTCGCCCTAAGGCGAGGTCGGAACGTTTTCTTGAGTCAGCATATTGGAGACCTCGAAACGCCCCAGGCATACGTGGCGTTTACCCGTGTCATTGAGGATTTTAAAGCGTTCTACCAATCTAAACCCGGTGCGATTGCCGCTGATTTGCACCCGGACTACGTTGCCACGCAATACGCCGAATCGAGCGGTCTTCCCATCATGCACGTCCAGCACCATGAGGCACACCTGTTTGCTTGTATGGCGGAACACAGTCTGAACGATGATGTTCTGGGCGTGTCCTGGGATGGCACGGGCTACGGTCGGGACGCGACCATTTGGGGAGGCGAGTTTTTGGTTCCGACCTTAACCGGGTGCGTTCGGTTTGCGCATTGGCGTCCGTTTCGTTTGCCTGGCGGGGATCGAGCGGCCCGCGAACCAAGGCGTTCCGCGTTAGGGCTGCTTTACGAAGTGTTCGGGGATGCGTTACCCGAAAGACAAGGCCAAGCGTCGCTGCGAAGTTTCTCCGCGCCGGAAGCAAAGGTCTTGCGCGAGATGCTCCGGAAAGGAGTGAATGCGCCGCCAACGTCAAGTGTCGGTCGTCTTTTCGACGCCTTGGCCAGCCTTCTAAACGTCAGGCAGCGTTGCGAGTTTGAAGGCCAAGCGGCTATGGAACTCGAGTTCTTAGCGGAGCGGGCCACGAGCGAGGAAGCGTATCCAATGCCGTCTCCCCGTCCGCGCGCGGCCCTGGCGTCGTCGCCGGTCGAGGGCTCAAATGCATTGAATCCACCGCTCATCCTTGATTGGGAACCTCTCCTCCAGGGCGTGTTGGCTGACATGTAAAACAAATTGCCACCTAGCGTCATATCGATCAAAATTCACAACAGCTTGGCTCATGGAATCGTCCAGGTCGCAAAACTTGCGGGCCGGCCTCAGGTCGTTTTGACCGGCGGTTGCTTCCAGAATAGATGCCTTACAGAACGTGCTATTGTTTGTCTGGAGCGGGAAGGCTTCCAACCTTTTTGGCATCGTTTGGTGCCGCCAAACGACGGTGGCATTGCCTTGGGTCAAATCATGGCCGGATTACGCTTGTGCAACTCGCTCTCGGAGGCGCCTCATTCTCCTGAACCGGGTTTGCGGGCGCAGTTGAACTCGCAGCGAAAAAAATAAGTATGTGTCTTGCAATTCCAGGGCAAATTCTGAGCGTGCAAGGGGAAGATCCGTTGCGGCGCGCGGGTCGCGTCAGCTTTGGCGGCGTTGTCAAAGAGGTAAATCTCGCTTGCGTGCCCGAAGCCAAAGTCGGCGATTTCGTCTTGGTGCATGTCGGGCTGGCCATTTCGACCGTCGATGAAGCAGAGGCAAAAAAGGTTTTCGAGTATCTCCGGGAAATCGACGAGTTGGCCGAGATCGAACGGTCCGCGTTGAGTCGGACGTCCGCCGCACCTCCAGGCAACCATGAGGTATCTTCATGAATTCCGCGACGGCGAAGCCGTCAAGCGCCTCGCGCAGGCGATAGCGAACGGGATAACTCGCCCTTGGACGATCATGGAGGTTTGCGGAGGACAAACCCATTCGATTGTCCGCTATGGCATCGATACGCTTCTGCCGTCCGGGATTACGTTGGTCCATGGTCCAGGATGCCCCGTGTGTGTGACTCCCCTGGAAACGATCGATAAGGCGATCCGGATCGCGTCGAAACCAGGCGTTGTGTTCTGTTCTTTTGGGGACATGCTCCGCGTCCCAGGCAGTACTCACGATCTTTTGACCGTGAAAGCCAATGGCGGTGATGTCCGGGTCGTGTATTCGCCGTTGGATGCCGTCAAGATCGCCCGCGATGAGCCTGGCAAAGAAGTCGTCTTCTTTGCCGTCGGGTTTGAAACTACCGCTCCGGCCAACGCCTTGGCCATCGTCCAAGCGTTTCAGGAAGGTTTGAAGAACTTTTCCGTCTTGGTCTCGCAAGTCCTGGTGCCGCCGGCAATGAAGGCGTTATTGTCGTCGCCCCAGTGCCGCGTGCAAGGGTTTCTGGCAGCCGGACATGTGTGTGCCGTCATGGGGTATCACGAGTATTTACCAGTGGCGGAACAATACCGCGTTCCCATTGTCGTGACGGGGTTTGAGCCAGTCGATCTGCTGCAGGGAGTCTGGATGTGCCTTCGACAACTCGAAGCAGGCCGGTTCGTTGTTGAGAACCAATACTCCCGGTCGGTGCGCCAGGAAGGGAATGTCGCCGCTCAAAAATTGATGCAGCAGGTATTCCGAGTTACCACGCGAAAGTGGCGTGGCCTCGGCGAGATTAGGGACAGTGGATTGATGTTGCAGGACACTTTTCGGGCCTACGACGCCGAAACTCGCTTCAACGTCGTTGATGTGCACGCGGAAGAATCGCCCGAGTGTATCAGCGGACTCATTCTGCAGGGGCTAAAAAGGCCTGGGGAATGCCCGGCATTTGGCGGCCCGTGCACGCCCGAACACCCCTTGGGCGCGACCATGGTTTCATCGGAGGGGGCCTGCGCCGCTTATTATCGTTACCGCGGACAGTCCCGGACCCTCCGTGGCCAACCGTCATCCAACCTTTGAAATTTGTGGATACGACACCTTCATTGCAGTGCCCCGTGCCCATCTCGGATTATCCGAAGATCCTGCTCGCACACGGTGGCGGGGGCCGGTTGATGCAACAACTTCTGGAGACAATCATTTACCCTGAATTTGACAACCCCGCGCTGCGCCAGCGGCATGATGGTGCGATTCTCGATTGGGCGGGAGGCAAGCTGGCGTTTACGGCCGATTCCTACGTAGTACGGCCGTTGTTTTTTCCGGGCGGAGATATTGGCACATTGGCGGTCAATGGCACGATTAACGACCTGGCGATGTGCGGTGCGCGCCCGCTTTGGCTGAGCGTTGGATTCATTCTGGAGGAAGGGTTGGCCATAGAGACGCTGGCGCGCGTCGTGCGTTCGATGAAATCCGCAGCGGCGATCGCCGGCGTCATGCTGGTCACGGGTGACACCAAGGTGGTCGATAAAGGGAAAGGGGACGGCATCTTCATTTCAACCGCAGGGATCGGGCAAATCGAGTCGGTCGCGCCGATCGCGCCTAGCCGTGTGAAACCCGGCGACTCGATCCTGGTGAGCGGAGATGTCGGCCGGCACGGTGTGGCGATTCTGTCCCTCCGCGAAGGGCTTGAGTTTGAGACAACGATAGAGAGCGATTGTGCTCCGCTAGCGGCCCCGGTCTTGGCTATGCTAGAGGCTGGGGTCGACATCCACTGTTTACGGGATCTGACGCGCGGCGGGTTAGCGAGTGCACTGAACGAACTGGCTAGCGCCGCGGGCCTCCAAATGGAGATCGAGGAATCTGAGGTTCCTGTTCAAGAACAGGTGCAAGGAGCTTGCGAGATTCTGGGATTGGACCCCCTCTACGTCGCCAATGAGGGGCGATTCATCGCGTTCGTTCCGGCGGAGCAACGAGCGTGTGCCCTTTCCGTACTGCAAAACTTTGCCGTCAGCCAGGGTGCCTGCTTCATTGGCAAGGTGTCGAGCGGTCACCCGGGCTTGGTTTCGGTCAAGAACGCGGTCGGTGCGGAGCGGATTCTCCACTTGCTGAGTGGTGAGCAATTACCGCGGATCTGTTGAACAATTATCTCCGACCCGTGGCCACGCCTGGCGTTGCTTAAACGGTCGACCGGACGTGCACCATGGGGTAGATGGACGGCTCGCGCGCGATGAGTTCACCGACGTCGGCCGGACTATCTCCAGCTTCCGTTGGGGCGGTCCCGTCGCATCGAGGGAAATAATCGTGTTCGAGCAAATCCAGATACATTATCGTGCAGCGTGCGGCACTATCCGTTTCACCGGTTAGCTCGGAAAACCAACGCATCAAGCCAAGTTCGTCCATGAGCAGTCGGGCAAGCAAGGCCCTTTGCGGCCCTAGCGAGGGTCGCGTCCGGCCGAACTTGCCTCCGTTCTAACGTAACGCGGTCCAGGGGAAAACGATTGATCGAGGTCAACGAACTTTGGAATCGTTAAAGAAGGCCCGGATGGCTTCACAGGGCGGTCATCCGGTCCGTGCCACTGGCGAGTGTGACGCGGGCAGATTGGCGGGATGTTGATCCGTGTCAAAGCGGACCGATGATCGCTTTGCTATTGACCCGGATCTCGGGACAGCGCAACACAGACTCTATGACCAGCCGCGAACGCGTCCGATCTGCCCTCAACCACGTCGAACCCGATCGCATTCCGATCGATCTCTCGGGACACAGATCCTCTGGAATCATGGGAATGGCCTATGCTCGATTGCGCAAATTCTTGGATCTGCCCGAAAAGCCTATCCGCATTTACGACCCGATTCAGCAGTTGGCCGTCGTGGATGATGATCTTTTGGCTAGATTTAAGGTGGATACCATTGAGCTGGGGCGGGCGTTCGCTCAGGAAGAACAGTGGTGGACCGACTGGGAACTCCCCGATGGCACGCCTTGCTTGATGCCAGTTTGGGCCAAGCCCGAGCGTAATCAAGGCCGCTGGGTGTTGCGATCCAAACAGTCGAAACGGGTCCTTGCGCAGATGCCTGAGGACGTCATTTATTTCGAGCAGACCCACTGGCCATTTGCCGACCAGGACGATCTCGCGCGGCTTTCCGAAGCGCAGGAAGAGTCGATGTGGACCGCGGTCGCGGCCGTTCCCGGTCCGATCACGGGCGGGCCCAATGGACTCAACACGCTCGCTGCCGGTGCCAAACGCCTTCGTCAGGAGACAGACAAAGCCATCTTGGCGCTCTTTGGCGGGAATCTGCTGGAGATGGGGCAATTTCTTTATCGAAACGACAATTTCTTCATGCTCTTGGCCGGAGAGCCAAAGCGAGCGCACCAGTTCCTGGATCGGGTCCTGGAACTGCACCTGCAAAACCTCGAACGGTTTATTACTGCGGTTGGACCGTACGTGGATGTCATTCTTTTCGGCGACGATTTGGGGATGCAGACCGGTCCGCAGATTTCGCCGAAGATGTACCAGGAGTATTTCCAGCCTCGAGAAGCGATGCTCTGGAAACGGACTCGAGAGCTTGGGCCGCACCTTAAAATTATGCTGCATTGCTGTGGAGGCGTCCGCGAGCTCCTGCCTGGTCTAATGGCAGCGGGACTCGACGCCATCAATCCGGTTCAGATCACATGCCGCGGCATGGACCCGCTCGGGTTAAAAAAGGACTTCGGCGAAAAGCTGACTTTTTGGGGAGGTGGGTGCGACACGCGCGACGTGCTGATCCACGGGAGCCCTGGGCAAGTACAAGACCACGTGCGGACTCTCATGGATATCTGGCGTCCGGGGGGAGGCTACGTTTTTCAGCAGGTCCACAATATCATGTCGGACGTTCCGCCCGCCAACGTCGTGGCGATGTTGGATGCGGTCAACCGCTAAGAAACTAGATCGACCGGGTATTACGATAAAGCAGGCAGGCTTGATTAGAAGTGGTTGAGGTCAGCTTCAGCATCTTCCACGGGGCGCGGCTATGGCGAGTCCGACGAGACTAGCCGCAGCGGCCACCCATCCGAGGAAACACCTCGTGCTGTTCGAAGAACTCTTGAAAAGGCAAAACGTCTGCGGCTGGTCTGACAACACAGCCGCGGTCCTTAATCACACCCAAAGTCGCGACACGGTCTGTGGCCAGTCTTGACACCCTGCCGACCGGTCCGCAAGCTACCCGCGCTTTGGTGGTCGAGCTAACGACGTTCCCAGTCCTTCTGACGGCGCCTTCATGCCTGGGGGATCCAGGCGACCAAGGCCATTCCCATGCCACTGCCGTTCGCACCGTCGCGACCCGAAATCTTTAACGCTATCACGCCATGGATAGCATTGACAAGGCCTAGGGACAGATCAGTGATTTCATTTGGGGGCCGCCACTTCTCATCCTGCTGGTGGGAACGCACTTGTTTTTGACGTTCCGCCTTGGGATTCAGCGCCACCTCCTCCAGGCGATCCGGATCTCATTTCAACGCCGCAGCGAAGGGGCAGGGGACATCAGCCATTTTGGCGCGTTAATGACGGCGTTGGCGGCGACGATCGGCACTGGGAACATTGTCGGCGTCGCGACCGCCGTGGCGGCAGGTGGGCCAGGGGCGGTGTTTTGGATGTGGCTCACCGGCGTTTTCGGGATCGCGACCAAGTTTGCCGAAGCGCTCTTGTCCGTGAAATACCGGGTGACGAATGCCAACGGTCAGATGGCCGGTGGCCCGATGTACGTGCTGGAGCGGGGCATGAAGTGCCGTTGGCTCGGCACCGTTTTTGCCGCCCTCACCGCGATCTCGGCGTTCGGCATTGGCAATGCCGTCCAGGCCAATTCCGTGGCGGCTTTGGTTTACGAATCGTTCCACGTCCCGCTCTGGATCACGGGCGTCCTTATGGCAGCGCTTACGGCCGCGGTCATCCTGGGAGGGATCAAGTCCATTGCGCGGTGGTGCGAGTTTCTTGTGCCGTTCATGGCGCTTTTCTATGTGTTTGGCTGCGTTGTGATCTTATGGATGAAGATTTCGACGCTAGGCGACACACTGCAACTGATCTTGCAGAGCGCCTTTCACGGGCAGGCGGCGGTCGGCGGGTTCTTGGGGGCGGGTATCCGTGACTCCATCCGCTACGGAGTGGCCCGCGGACTGTTTTCTAACGAGAGTGGCCTGGGGAGCGCTCCGATCGTTGCCGCCGCCGCCCAAAGCCGTGATCCCGTTCGCCAGGCGTTGGTGTCGAGCAGTGGAACATTTTGGGACACGGTGGTGGTTTGTGCCATGACTGGACTGGTGGTGGTTAACTCCGGCGAATGGACCCAGGGATTGAACGGCGCGTCGTTGACGAAAGCCGCCTTTGGGGACTTTCCGGTGATTGGCCCGTTGATCCTAACGGTGGGGCTCTTGACCTTTGTGTTCAGCACGATCCTAGGATGGTCTTACTACGGCGAAAAGGCGGTGGAATATTTGTTCGGCACGCGCGCGGTGCTGCCGTATCGATGTCTCTGGGTGCTGGCCGTCCTGGTTGGTTCGGTAACCTCGCTCAAAGCGGTGTGGAACTTTGCGGATATCACGAATGGGCTCATGGCGATCCCCAACCTGATCTCGTTGCTCGTGCTGAACAAAGTCATCGTGGCAGAAACCCGGCGTTATCTGCCGGCCGCCTATGGAGTCGACGTCCCACTGGCGCCCGAACCCCCAAGCCGCGCGCGCTAAATCACACTGGCACGCGCTTGGCGTCTCGAACGGCCTCACATGCCACGGATCCGTTACTTCTTTTCAGGAAGCACTTTGAGCAAGTCGTTGGCGTTTACCTTGGCCGGTTGACCGCCGCTGGTTGGGGCGCTTGCGGCCGGAGCGTTGGTGGCGGTGCGGCCTTTCTTTGGTTGGTTTAATAGCGAGCTGATGTCCTGGACGATATTGGCAGCAGGGCTGGCATTCGTTGCCGTGGGTGCATTTGTTCGGGCTGCCGATGTCTGACCGGTGAGCAACCCGCCCACGCCTTGGAGCAACGATCCTGCCTTATCTCCCACGGGCGCGATCCCGCCAATCGAGCGGGCGAGCAACCCGCCAATCACCAGTTTGTTGATCTCGGTCTTGGGGTCGCCCAAAGTTCCTGCGAGCGTGACGAAGCTAGGAAGCTGTGCGTACAACGCATTGGTGGGCGTGTTGGCCGGGAGCAAGTTAGCCTTTTCTGCGAGCGAGCGTCGCAAAGCGAGGTTGACCGGCAAGTTGAGCGGTGAATTCGTCAGAATCTCCGCAATGGGAACGGATCCGCGACTGTCCGCATAGAAAGCCTGGCTCTGGACAATGAACTGCTCGACGTTCACTTGCCCTTTGCCCATCCCGACTTTGGCATCGATCGCGTTCAACGGAGTCAAGGTCAACTCCGGAACGCGGAGCACCAGGGCGATAGGGTCGAGCAACCGTTTCACTTTGCGGCCAACGATCTCGTAGTTGAGGTTGGTCCAGTTCAAGGAGAAGTTTCCGCTCAAGCTTTTCTGCAAACTGGAGCCGGTGAATCCAACGCCTTTGAGGTCTGCGGCCGTGGTCAAATCACCCTTGTACTGCCCAGGGGCATTGGTGGTGAAGCTGCTGACCAACGGCCCCACCGGTAATCGATCCCCTTTAAACGCGATATCATAGCTATAGCCAGGCACGTTCATGTTCACGACGGCGCTGGCGCTGAATGGGGCTCCGTTTAACGACATGGCGACGGGCTTCACGGTGACTTCCCCGCGGCTGACCTGCGCGGACGTTTGAAAATTTGTGATGGCCAGATCTCGAAAATACAAACGACCCACTTTGATCTCCGCGGTCAATGGATCGACCGGCAGCTTGGCGGGCGTGGAACCGGCCGTCTGTCCGGTAGGGGGCGCAGGCTGCGGCGCGGGGCTTGGCTTGTTGGAGGTCGTTGGCTTTTCTGCGGATGATCCTGCGAAGATCTCGTAGTAAGGGGTGATGTCCAACGAATCGGCCTGGACTGTCAATTGGCTCGGGCTGGGATTGGTCTTGCCCATGTCCAAGTGGGCTTTGACCTGCAATTCATTGATCGCCCGGGCAGTGGGGGCCAAGCGCAGGTCAAATTGGCGGACGTCCACCACACTCTGACGCATGGATCCGTCCATGACCACTCGCGCCCCTAGTTTTGGTGAAGTTCGGTTGGCGGCCGTCGCCACCACCCAGTTGGTCAGGCTGACATCGGCTTTGACTGACGCGTCGCCGCTGGGGTCATAGGCTGCGGTACCATTGCCATTGAGCGAGACTGAAATCAACTGTTTGGCGTCTCCCGCCGGCGCCAAAATAGGTCCCAGGGCGTTTTCGTTGAGGTCAACGGCGCGGAAGCTGAGATGCGCGGATTTCTTCTCCATGTTGTAGTCACCCTGCAACGCCAAAGTTCCGCCGGAGCTGTAGCCTTTGCGAAACGCCAAGGAAGCATTGTGAATCTGCACCTGGCTCGGGTCGTAATCCAGGTTGTAGTCCATGGCTGTTTGATAGTCCTGAAAAGCGTATTTGCCATAGCGGCCGGTGAAATCGAGCAATGTCAGGTTCCCCGTCACCGAGTATTTCGCTTTCTTTTGCGTCAGGGCGGAGTTCAGCCGCACGGTGCCGTTGGCCGCTTGAATGTCGGGTTGTGGAAATTGCTTCAACAACGGTGCCAGGACCACTTCCGTCGAGGCTTGTAGGGTGAGGTCTTCGACCGCACGATCGTAATGCGCCGAGCCACTCGATTTGATCATCGAGACCTTGTCGCGCTGCATTTCCATCGTGTAGTTCTTGAGCGTCAAAGTGCGAAAGTCCGACACATCTCCGTCAATACTCACCGTCAGCCCCGCCTTTTCGATGCGGTTGGTCCCCACTTGCGTGGTCAAGTCTTGAATCCCAAGGGTTCCTTTGGCTTCGAGTTTTTTCCCGTCTTCCTTCGCGAGGAGAGTCATCTGAAGGTCAAGCCGGCCCGACGGGCTGTTTGTTCCCAGGACGGAACGCCAATCATCGAGTTTTAGCTGGTTAACCGCCAGTTGCAGTGTCGATTCGGCAAAGCCGCGCGCGGTCGGCGCCCACGTCAGATTCATCGGTCGATCCAAGGAAGCCCGGAGCAGATCTTTGCCCTGTTGTTGACCTAAAATCGATAGTCTGCGAATGACCGCCACCTGTTCCTTGCGATTGACCGTGACTTCGTAATCCACATCCAAGTCCACCGGTGGCGTGGTGTTCTTGCCCTGGCGAACACTCATCTGCCGGCCGGCAATCACGCCTTTCGCTCCGACCATGTCGCCTTGGTGGGAGATATCGACGAAGTTCGTGGCGTTCAAAGTCGAGTTTCCAAAATCCCAGCCATGACTCGCTCCAATGAGATTGAGCACTTGCCGGTCAACCGATTGCACTTGAAGCTTGAGCCGGCCTTCCGCCTTGGCCATGTCGAGTGGACCGCTCGCTTCCACTCGGCCAAGTTCCTGGCCGTTACGTTGGAACTTCATGGCTAACATCCGCACCTCGGTCGGCGTCACATCGGCCTGTAAATTCGCCGCCAAACCTGCAAAGTCCGCATAAACCCCCTGCACCGTCCCAAATCCGAGCGACCCGTTTCCCGTGAGGGCTTGAGGAACCAGATTCTTATCGAGCTGGAAAGTGAATTCGCCGTTGACCTTGCTCTCCATCACGTCATTCGTGCGTCCGGGCCCAGCGGGCGGCCGTCGCTCCGTCTTCACATTGGACGATAAATTGACCTTGCCTTGCCCGCCGTTCTCGAGGCGGTCCAGAGCCAGGTTTAAGGGACTTACTTCCGTGGATTGCACCGTGCCGTCTTGGAGCTTCTCGGTGAGACGGACCAACCCGTTCTTGATCGAGACGTTGCGGATCGAGAGCCGAAGCGGTTCATCCGTCTTTTTGGCTCCAGCTGTCTTCGACTCCCCTTTGGTAATCGGATCGAGATTGCTCGTTCCGTTGGCCTCTTGGATGACCTGGAGCACGGGCGCCGCGACGGTTAACTCCTCCACGACATAATTCCCGCGCAGGATCGACATCAAGTTGTAGCGGACCCGAACCTGATCCGCGGTGAGGAGCGGTTCCTGGCCCGCCGTCTGCACTTTGACCTTGTCCAACACCACCTGGGAGAAGGGGCTGATCGAGGCATCCGCCACCGTGATCTCCGCATTGGCTGCCTTCCCAACACGCGGCAAAATGAAGCTCTTAAAGAAGGCACCGCTCGTCACGACGAAGTAGAGCACTCCCACCAAAACCAGGAGCACGACCCCGACAATCCCAAGCTTGCGTATAAGACCCGATCGAGGACCGGATCCGTCTGTAGAATTAGATTCCGACATAAAATCAAACAATTGCTGACGGACTGCGTCCTTCCAGACAAGCCACGTAATCGGCGATGCCCGCGCCGGGCGCAAAGCGCGGAGTGTACTTTAACTCGTTCCGGCTTAAAGTCAGGTCCGCTTCCGTGTGCGGTTGGTAAAAGGGATAGGGATTTTCAAAGTATTCTGGTTCCAGCGCCGTTTTGAGGTTGGCATTTAACGCCGCAATGACCTCGTTAAAGGAGTAGGGCTGTCCCGAACCACAATTATAAACGGCGCTCCGCGGGGCACTGAGTGCCGCCATCGTCATGCTGACCACATCTTTCACGTAAACAAAGTCGCGCTTTTGTTCGCCTGCCCGGAAAACACGCGGGCGCCGGCCTTGCTTCATTTGGAGGTAAAGTTGGTAGATCATGCTCGCGGCCGCCTTTTTGTGCGCTTCGTTGGGACCGTAAACGTTGAAGTAACGGACCCCGACGATTCGCCAGGCGGGATTCGAGCGGCTGTAAAGGCGGGCCAGATTATCCAACTCCACTTTGGAAAAGGCGTAAACGTTGGCCGGTGCCGGAATTTGCTCCTCCTTCATTAAACCACCGTCCGTGCCGTAAGTCGCGGCGGAGGATGCATAGACAATTGGCGTATGTGCCGGCTGGGCAAATCGTAGCAGCCGCCGAAATCCTTCCACGTTGTCATGCACCTGCAAAAACTGATCGTGCACCGTTGTGTCCGTGATTGATGCCTCGTGGAAGATGGCATCGAAGGTCATATCCCGAAACTGATTCTCCCAATCGAGTCGCGAAACATCTCAGGCTACCATTTCCCCACGGAACCCGCGCAGATTTCGAAAGTCGCCAGACCGAAAGTCATCCACCACCACGATGCGAGCGTCAGGGTAGCGCTCCTGCAACGCGAGAGTCAGATTCGAACCGATGAAGCCGGCGCCGCCGGTCACCAAGATATTTCGCATCGCATAACGTTAACGACGGAAGGCAAACCGTGCAAAGCGGAAAAGTGCTTGCGACTCGAACGTGCGAATCGACCGTTGCGAGCGCGTTCGGAGCAGCTGACGAACGAAGGGAGGACATGAGGCAGGCGGCTGCGAAGCAGCCGCGGCGGTCTCTATAGCTTTTTAACAGGGGTTTTACATGGAACAAACAGGGAAATAACAGGGATCAAACCCGTGTTATATCCCTGTTATCTCCGAGTTATTTCCCTGTTATAAGCGAATGATTACCGTAGCGACCGTTTTCGAGCCCGGCCCACGTCCGCCAGCGTTCCGCCCACAACCACGGTCCTTTCGTTCACCACGCCAGTCGCTCGTCGCGGCCTTCGTACGTTTTCTCGCGTCAAAACCTTTGCGTCGGTCCAGATTCACTCCCGCGCGCGCAGCAATGTCCGCAATTTGCGGATAAGATGTGCGACAAATCCCGCCCAATTGGCTGAGGTGAGAGTCGCGTGGGGTATGTAAGATATTCATGACCAATCTTATATAGATCCTGGTGACAGATTGTCACCAACGTTCCCCCTGGGCATCAACTCCGCCACGGAGACCCGGATTTTTATTAACCGGGACTGCGAGCTTGCGCTGGCGCCGCTCTGTCAGGCATTCTCGGCCGCCAGTTAACCGTCATGACCTCCGAATTGTCATTCGGTAGTATTGAGGAGCTCGAAGCAAAGACGACTATCGTCCAACTTCGTCGGATCTTATGGGAGCGCGGGTTTTAACCCGCAGGAGGGGAGGAATCGAGAGGACGCGATGGATTATTCGAGGCGTAATACCAAGCGTGGTTTCCTGCGGAACAAGGAAGTTACAATTAAAAAGGGTCATCAAGATGCAGCCTGATCTCTCCGGCCAAGTTAAGAGCCTTTCGGACCGGCGTTGGCCGCGCAAAGCGCCCGGAGGCTGGAGCACTCCAAGACGCTGTTGCGCAATGACTAAGCAACAGAACGCCGCCAGGTTTTGGAGTGCGGTGGCCCTACACCGCTTTTCCGACAACGATCACCTCGGCGACGACGGGGCAACCAGGCTCCGAGCGGCCTTTAGGTCAATTCGGATCCCTGAAACCATGAACCGGATATTGAAACGATTATCAGCGCTCGGCTTGTCCTCCCAACGCTATGAATAACCTCGCGCACCTCTTCGATAGTAACCGAGCTTGGTCTGCGGGCATCCGCCAGAATGACCCGGACTTTTTCGTCAAGCTCTCAAAACAGCAGTTTCCTCAATACCTGTGGATTGGATGTTCCGATAGCCGCGTCCCGGCCAATCAAATTGTGGGCCTCTTGCCTGGGGAGCTGTTTGTGCATCGAAATGTGGCTAACCTTGTGGTACACACAGACTTAAACTGTCTTTCCGTCATGCAGTTCGCGGTCGACATCCTGCGGGTCAGTCACATTATTGTATGCGGCCATTACGGATGCAGCGGCGTGCAAGCGGCTCTACGGCGGGATCGCCTGGGGTTGAGCGATAACTGGCTGCGGCACGTCCAGGATGTCCGTTTGAAATACGAGAAAGTGCTCGGCTCGCTCGGACCTGACCCGCAAGCGTCGGATCGCCTCTGCGAATTGAACGTGATCGAGCAGGTGATCAATGTCTGCCAAACCACCATCGCGCGTGACGCGTGGGAGCGAGGACAACTGCTTTCGGTGCACGGCTGGATTTACGGGCTCCATGATGGTTTGCTCCGCGATCTGAACGTCACTGTCACGGCTTCGGACGATCCGCAACAGATACAGCAGGCTGCCATCGCGAGCCTCACTCCGCGCCCGGGGACCTGACAGGTTTACCGGCTGATTGGGGCGTTCCCCGTTGTGGGGGTGGATGCACCAGCCCCTTGCCCAGTTTGGGATTCCGCAGGCTGGCCGATGGAGGCTGGCGTTTCCGCTGGGATGGCGCCGGTTTGAGAACCGGAATTGTTGCGCAGTTCCGCAACGATGGCAGCCATGCTATCCATCAGATGCCCGACCCCGTCTGGATTCTTAACTGCACTCCCGTGCAGGAGCCCTTGAGCATCCGCGACCACGCGGCGGGCTTCTTCAGCGGTCAGGCTGCCGCTATTGAGCGCCAGATTGATATCAATCGCGAGTTGGCGCCGTTGCGGGGCGGTCAGATTTAACGACGGCACCACAGCGGCCAGGGCCGAGCCCAGTTGCGACAATGATGCGTCGGTCGGTCGCGCGTTCGAGCTAGCCGCGGCCGTAAGGGTCTGACGGAGGCCGCGCATCTGTTCGACCGTGTCTTTTGAAGGCAAACTCAGTGCATTGAGGTCCACCACAAGGCGGTTGATATTCTGCATTTGCGCCGGCGTAATCCTGGAACGGTTAGTGACGAAGGCGTGCGTATTGGCCTGCGCCGCGGCCGCCGCTGGGTTTGGCAAGACTCGCGTGGGTGAGTTCGTCGCAGTCTGGCTGGAGTTCGCCGGGGATGGAATCACCTGACCGGTCAACGCGCTGATCGTCGCGCCGCCACCGGACGTTGCTGGGCTGCCGCTGGCCGGTTGCGAAGGCACGTTTTGCGCGATTAGACCCGCTCCAGCAGCGGCCAAAAAGATCGTCACGAGAAGAGCTTGCATATGGAATAAACCTCCGTCTAACGCTCCGGTGGACTCCTCAAAATGTCAATTGAGGGAAACCCTGGTTTTGAAGTGCAGGGCTTGAGGCCGTCTCGAAGGATTCTACAGGATCTCCCCTCTTCGCACTGCAGTGCGCACGAATCCGCAATCAACCCGTTCAAACGACTATGGACGCGAGCCGCTGACCGGGGCGTCAGGTAAAATGATAGTTCCTAAGTCTAACGGCTGCGTCTTCGACCCGGCTTGAGGAACTGAGACGTCAATCTGTTTCGACGCGAGCCCCTTTCCCAACGGTTGACCTGACGAGTCGGTGACAGACTCGACTACGTATTTCAGGCGCAGGACGTATTGGTCTGGCGCAACGTCGTCGATCCGAAAGTGACCATCGTCGAGCCAATCGGGGACGTAAAGCCGATGCGGTTGTGTTCCAGAATTGACACCGATAATCGACGGACCTGGTCGCGCGGTTTCTAGCACCTGTGTTGTCCGGGTCCAATCGAAGGGTTGGCCAGTACTCTGCAAAACGACCTTGCCGACAATGGATGCCCCGTTACCGCCGTAGACAACTGGCGTGATCTCCCCTGGGAGGACATCGACCTCAGTTTGGTGAGTGCCAGACCGGGTTCCGCGCGACGGCGCCCAGCGCATGAGACGCATTTTACCGGCGGGGACATCCGTGAACACAAATCGCCCCTGTTCGTCTGTCGTGACATTGAATGTGTCCGAATAGTAGTTGACGCCCGCAAAAGGAGAGAAGGCGGCGCCGATCGAGACAGGCATGTTCGTGCCTAAGCGATTTCCGATTCTTAAAGTGCCTTCGACACGTCCCCACGGCTGGAGCACAAGCTTTTTCAACGTGGCTAGCTCCTGACCCGTCACTCGACCGCATCCGAGCGTGTGCACTCCCAGAATTTGTGGGTTGGGGAAGATTGCTGGCAACGTGAACCGGCCTTGCGCGTCCGTTCGAGTATACGCCCTATCGAATTTGCCTAGATCTACTTTCTCCAGTTTGCGTCGGTCCAGCTCCGCGTAGCCAAGACCATCGATAATGACCTCCGCGCCAGACACTGGCTCGCCTGACGGCGTCACCGCGACGCCCGTGACCGAGTCTCCCTTTTGCAGCCGAATTTGTAATTCATGGCGGCCCGCCACGAGCCGCGGAGTCTCCCCGGGCAAATAACCATTCGCTTCCACGATGAAAGTCCAAGGCACGGCGTTCGCGGGCATCCCCTCCGGCGCACTATCCCAACGCAAATCAAAGACGCCGTCGTCCGAGGCTTTTCCCTTCGTCCAATCCCATTGGACTGCACCGCCAGGCAGCTGCCCCCACGCTCTTCCTGGGATAAATCTGAAGGTTCGAATCGGCTTACCCGACTGGGCATCCACGACCGTCCCGACGATCCTCAGGAATTGATTGGTATTAGGGAGCACGGCCATTGGTTCGGGGCGGTGGACGATCGCCACGGCTTTTTCAGGTTCCTGGTCGCTTGCGTCGGGAGCGGTTTGCGCTGGCGTAACGCCGTTGGCTCGCAACGTCCCCAGATCCACGGGCTTGTCTGGGTCCCCTTGAGGAATCACAACATCCCGGCCGACGTCCCGCTCTCCTTCGCCAGACTTTCCTGGGTTCAAGAACAGGCGGTAAGTTCCCGGTTCGACATGATCAAAGCGGAAAGCGTTATCCTCCGGGACAATCACTCGATAGATTCGTTCGGACCGACGCAGTGCTTTCCCGGCGTCGGACAGCCAGAACGTCTCGAGGCGGCTCCGTTGATCTTGCAGGAGGCGAAGCTTTTCTTCAGGAGACAATCCC
Organism: Limisphaerales bacterium; assembly: GCA_044225505.1. Taxonomy (GTDB): domain Bacteria; phylum Verrucomicrobiota; class Verrucomicrobiia; order Limisphaerales; family SIBE01; genus JAXMHN01. The sequence continues at coordinate 39,525 of JBGAIN010000002.1, read as the reverse complement.
GGGTTGGGCGGAGGGTCAGAAAGCTTGGGAGTTTGCATTTCGGAATGCAAGGTGATGACAGGCTGGTGGAGTTCATTGGTCTCGTCGCCCAAGTCGAGGCGCCCAACCACCGGCCGGCCGGCCGCGATTTCCACAACGGAAGTTTGGCCTGGCTCTACGCGCAACGTGGCACGGACGTTCTGTAAAAGCATCCGACTTGTGCCGCCACCTGGCTGACGGATATTGAGATCCATCACCTCGCCCAGTCGATATTCGCCCGGGGGAACGAGATCTCTAAACGTGAACTCTCCCGATCGATCGACTTTCGCAAGATCGTTGATCCAATGCGGACGGAATGTGTAGATGGCATCGGTCCAATTGATCCCCTCGAGCAAGAGGCCGCTGACCGCAGGAACCGGTTTGGACCATAGCCCTTGCACGCGTCCCCACCGCTGCAGCCGGATGACCGGCTGAGATTTGAATTGTGCCCAGGTCAATTCAGCGTAGCCCGACGCGTGATGCACAAATAGCCCACCAGACACCGCTGGAATAATGGCAAACGTCCCATCCGCCGCCGTCTGAGTCCGGTGCCGCACGGGGATTTCCGTGAGATTGAGCTGGCCGCTCCAAAGTTCGACGGTAGCTTCTCTGGCAGGCAGGCCATCTGGCGCTTCCACTCTCCCGGGGACAGGCTCACTTTTGCGCAATAGAAAACGCAGTTCTTGGCCATTGTCGCCCGATGCTAAGGGCTTGGAGATAGCAGGGGCGTAGCCTGCGGCTTCGACGTAAAGAACGCTATCCGCCGATGGTTCAAACGGCATGGAGAAGGAATAGCGGAACGCTCCGTCGGTCCCGCGTATCGCCGAGGCGTCCTCCAAGCCGGGCGGAACGGCCGCCATGACCAGGTGGCCAGGATAGACTTTGAAACTGGGAATTGGCCGCCCCGTGGCAGCATCCAACACTTGGCCGCGAATCACGAGCGCGCGTTCGAGTGTTACGAGGCGTTCGAATCGATTCGGAGAGATGGGCGGAAGCAGCATCATGCGATAGCCTTCTTTGTCGACGCGATAGGAATAACTCCGGCCGGCGTCGAGCCAGGTGACTCGCCCTTCTAAATCACTCGTCCCGCTCCAGTCAAAGCCTTGGCAGCTTACTGTCGCTCCGGCAATCCCGATGCCATTGGTATCAACGATGCGCAGATTAACGGCCTTTTGCCGAAGCGCCTGCGGACCTGCAAGAGGTCCTGGAGGCGCCCCAAGGATCGTCGGTTTGGCATCGGTCAAGCCGAGCAACGCCAGGGCAACTATCAACAAAGATGCCAGCGCTGACCACGAACTCGGTTTTCGATAACTCAGGATCTTTTCCAGTCGTCGCTGGATCTGCATTCGATCTTCGGATAATCCCAGCAAGCCAGGCGCGATCACCGGACGAGCCAGTTCCTCAATGACTTTGATGATCGCTTCTCCATAGGTCACACGGTCTTTCGGTTCCAGGTGCCCCAACGCCAGGGTGTCGCAGGCGCTCTCCCGGTCCGCGCGCATCCGGGCAAATCCCCACCAAAGGGCCGGATTAAACCAATGCAGCGCCTGCAGCGCCGAAACGAGCCAGCTGAGTTCGATATCTCGTCGACGAATGTGCGCCAATTCATGGAGAAAAACGCAACGCAGCTCGTCTCGAGTCAATCGAGCTAGAATGCCTGCAGGCAAGAGGAGGCGTTTCCGCCAGAAACCACAGACCGCTGGAGCGTCGATCTCTGCCGTTTCGATCAAGCAAACATCGCGAGCTATCCCCAGCGTTTTCTGGCACTCGCGCAAGAGGTCGATGGCAGAACCCGACACCATGGGCAATTCCTGTGCAAGGCGCCGTGTGAACCGCAGGTTGGTCCAAAGCAGGCGAGTAACCAAAATCAACGCACCTGCCCCCCAGATAAAAGTGATCCCGTCGCGCCAACTCCAAGATCGTCCCTGACGCTGAACGGGAGTCTCCGACAATGGGGACGCCATCCCAATCGGTTTTGCCGGAAGATTCACGGGCGCTGAGGGAACCGTGCTTGGCAGCGCCGCTGTTGCAGCCCGACTTTCGTTGCCCAGCGCCTTCGCGGCGGGCGGGGCGACGCTGTTACGGGGCAGAAATGCCGGGGCAGTAGAGCCGGTGCGGGTTCCGTAAGAAACAGCATCCGATGGCGAAAGAACATTGAAGACGCTCCACCGGCTGCTCGGCACGACTGGCATGAGCAGCCGCGCTACGACGAGCAGCCAAAGATTAAATCGCCAGGCGGGCGTGAGCCATTTTCCAAATACCGTCTGGACCAGAAGGACCAAGCCAATCAACACGGACGCATGCCCGGAAGTCAGCAATAATCCCGTCAACCACTCCGGGAAAGAGTTTGATCCGAAGTTCATGGGTTCCTCTCTTTCTCCTTTAAGATGCGGCGGAGTTCCTGGATATCCTTCGCGGTGAGATTCGCTTTCCGGACGAGGTGCACGATGGTTTCCGACGGCGCTCTTCCCAAGACGCGATCCCAAAACGTATCGCTCTCTTTCCGAACGCATGCTTCCATCGAGACTCGTGCCGTGTAGAGGTAGCGCTTGCCGTCTAGTTGCTGTTCGAGCGCGCCTTTATTCACCAAGCGCCGCAGAAGCGTCCGGACGGTGGCTAAGGTCCATCCTTTCTGTCCAACCAGGACCTCAACAATGGTCGCAGCGGCCACGGGCGCGCGCTCCCAGACGACATTCATCACCTCCCACTCAGCCTCGGTAATACGAAATGAAGGGGTCATTTTGACAAGTGTGTGACGTGTGTAACACATCCTTTATGTGACAAGTGTCACAGATCGTCAAGCCCTTTTCAAAAACGGCGCGGCGCGCGCCTTCTGGACGCCATTTCGCGAGGCGGAGTTCAGGGGCGGCGGACGGGGGCTGCCCGGGGGGTTGTCACGCATTTGTAACAATAGCGTCACCAAACCGTCATTGAGAACCCGGATTCTGCCCGCGGTGCGGTAAGTTTATGACCCTTATCTTATGTGTCATCCTGATTGCGTTGGCCTTTGAATACATCAATGGCTTCCACGATACCGCCAACTCCATTGCGACGGTAGTGTCGACCAAGGTGCTAACGCCTCGCCAGGCGGTTTTCCTGGCGGCCGTCACCAATCTTGTTGGCGCACTCTGGGGAACTGCCGTGGCCAAAACCATTGCCTCCGGTCTGGTCGATACCAAAATCTTTACTTTGACGAACGGCATCGTCATCTGTGCGTTGTGTGGCGGAATTGTCTGGAATCTGATCACTTGGTATTTCGGGATTCCGTCGAGCTCCAGTCACGCTTTGATCGGCGGGCTCTGTGGCGCTGCACTGGCTGCGGCGGAGGACAACTGGAAAGTGATCATTTGGGCTCAGCCCGCGGCGGATCATTGGTATAATGGCAAAGGACTGTTATGGAAGGTGGTGGTCCCGATGGTCACGTCGCCGCTTTGCGGTTTGATTATAGGTTTTCTCGTGATGGCTGGGCTTTACCTGCTCCTGCACCGGTTGCGCCCGCAATTGATCAACTCCGTGTTCGGCAAACTTCAGATGGTGAGCGCGGCTGGAATGGGTTTTATGCACGGGACGAACGACGCACAGAAAACCATGGGCATTATCGCCTTGGCCCTTGTGGCGGCGACCAAAGCGGGCAATCTCGACCAGCTCCCGGCTTGGCTTTCTTTCTTGCACACGCCCGAACCAGTCAAGGGTAAGGAATTGGAAATTGCGGTTTGGATCAAAGTGACGTGCGCCTTGACCATGGCGGCTGGCACGGCGGCAGGGGGGTGGCGGATTATCCGGACTTTGGGTCATCGGATGGTCAAGCTTCAACCTATCAATGGCTTTGCGGCGGAGACGACCTCCGCGGCCGTGATTTTGACCGCGACTCATCTGGGAATTCCCGTGTCAACGACGCACAACATTTCTGCTGCCATCATGGGCGTGGGAGCTGCCAAGCGACTGCAAGCGGTGAAATGGTCAGTCGTCGAGCGAATGGTCTGGGCTTGGGTGTTGACCATTCCCGTGGCTGGAACGATTGCCTACGTCCTGGTCCGCCTCACCCGGGGGTAATCCGTTTACCGGACCGAGGCTCATTCGCCCTTTATTCGGACAAGGCATCTGCTTTTGGCTCAGGCAGAAGGAAGCTCAAGGCGAAGCCCAAGACAAAGACAGCGGTGCCGACGACGGCGGCGGCGCTCGCCACTTGTTCAAAGGTTGTTCCTCCAAACATCGGCGCCACGACGTTGGCGGTCAGGAAGGCAGCAGAGGTGCCGAGCATCCGACCTCCCACATTGGTCGCGAACCCGCCTCCTGTCCCGCGCAAATGGACCGGGAAGACTTTCGGCAGGTACTCTCCAAAATAGCTGAATTGCGCCACGGTCAGGAATCCGGCAGCGGCAATTCCCCATTTGAATAAGTCGGGCTGGTCACGAAACAAATAGAGGTAAGTGACAGGAACAACCAATAATCCGGGGACCTGGAAGAGGCGTAGCAACAGCCGGCGCGGGATGGCCGCGGCCACCAGGAGTGCGAGGGCAATTCGTCCGGCCAATCCGCCCGTCTCTTGATAGAACTGGACGGTGTTTCCCCTGGCTTTAATGGCTGTATCGAAGGGATCTTGTTTTTCTCGGTTCGCCCCTAATTGACCCAAGATCCTTTCGCGTTGCATGAGGACACGTTTGGCGTCGGGTTTCCCCTCCGTCAACGTATTGAGTTCCTGATCCAACTGGGTCAGTTGGTTGGTCAGGGTGGTGAGTTGGAGTTGAAGTCCGTTCGTGTTGACATTAGCGGAGCGACCTTCGAGCGCGCGCCGGGTGCTTCGCATGCCAACCCGCACTTTAGCCCGTTTTCCGGAAACCTCTCGCAAGCCTGGCACCTGTTGGCAAGCCGTATTGAATTCGGTCAGGATGGCATCCAACTGTTTGTTAAGTTCCGTCGCTTCGTCGCGCAACGGTTTGAGAGCCCGTCGTTGATCGGATAACTCGGCCAGGCCGGGAACGATTCGGGTTGGGGTCATCTGTAACGCGCCAAACGCTGCTCCGTAGGCGCATGCGGAGAGCCCGGCCGTAACCAGTGTCACACGCCGGAGTTGCGGAGAGAAAAGCTCAAGAATACTGGGACGGCGCAGGGATCCGGCTTTGCGCCGTTGCACCCAAACGGGCGATTCCGGAACGAACGGCAACATCAGGGCAATCGGGATGGCAGGGATTAACCCTGTCATCAGAGTGTATCGCCACGATGCATGCGGATCAAACGGTTCCGGCAAAGGGAAGGCCGGCAGCATCTTGGCGTATTGCACGCTGAAATAGTTCGCGCCGGTGACGAGCAGTCCGCCCACCGAAGCGAATGCTTGGGTGAACCCGAGGGCCAGTTCTTTAGTGCGTTTATCCGGGAAAAGTTCGGCCAGCCACGTAATCGCTGCCACAAACTCCACGCATACGCCGACGAAAGTGGTGCACCGGAAGAACAGGAACCAACCGAGCGTGGTGCTGAACGCGGCAAACACGGGCGACAACGAGTACAGCAAGATGCTCGCTGCCAGGATTCGCTTGCGTCCAAACCGGTCGGTGAGCCATCCCCCTAGCAACCCAAAAACACCCCCGCAAAGCGCGGTAATCCAGAGCATGTTCCCGACCCATTGCGTTACGATCGGATTATTAGGAGGGACTTGGAGAATCTCCGCTAGAGCTGGCCCCGCGATGAGAGGCAGCATGAGCAGTTCGTAGGTATCGAACGCGAAACCAATGACGGCCACAAGAATGACCAACCACTCCACCAACGTAAAGCGTGGCCGGGCCGGAACTGGAGCTGCAGGAGAACCCATGTGGATGAATGTTGCAGGTCAAAACGATAAGATTCAACTGCGAATTCGAGGCGTGAAAAAGAATGGGTGGGATCGAAGATGAATCAGGTGACAGACTGGACTGGATCACGCCCCAGTCCGCGTTCTGAGCAGCGAGAATCCAGTTGAGCTGCTAAATCTGTCCTTTTCAGCCGACCGATGTCTCCGTGTTTCTGCTTGTCTCCACCTGGGCACAGTCCTAAACAACTCGCGTGGACCAACCAAAACAGTTCCGCCTGGGAATTCTTGGCTCGGGTAAAGGATCGAATTTTGTCGCGATCGCGGACGCCTTTGCGGCCGAGTCCAGGATCAAGATCGCGCTTGTCGTTAGCGACGTGGAAAACGCGGGCATTCTCGCGCATGCCCGAGATCGATCGATCCCCGCACGCTACATCCCGCCAGGCAAGTTCCGGACGAAACTGGATGAGGCAGCAGAGATTGCCTACATCTCCGCCTTGCAGGAAGCAGGGGTGGACTTGGTCGTCCTGGCTGGTTTCATGCGGATCTTGAAGGGAGAGTTTCTGCGCTGCTTTCAACACCGCGTCGTCAACATTCATCCCGCCTTGTTGCCGGCCTTTCCCGGTCTGGAATCTTGGAAACAAGCCTTGGATTATGGCGTAAAGGTCACGGGATGCACCGTGCATCTCGTGGACCAAGGAGTGGATACGGGGCCAATCGTTGCCCAGATGACCGTGCCAGTGGAAGACCAGGACACACCCGTGACATTGCACGCGCGCATTCAGACGGCCGAACACGTCCTTTATCCGCGTGCCATCAGGGCGTTGGCCAGCGGCCATGTCCGTGTGCAAGGTCGACGTTGCGTGATCCACGCCATGTAACTTCGGGACGATCCCCCATGGGGTTGATCGCGAACCTAAGGCCACTCGGTGCGTCGTCGAGAACCGGAAGTGCCGATAGACCCGTCAGGGGACTGTGATCGAAATGAGTAAGATCAAGGATCGCGACCGTCCGAGTTCGGCCAAGCCTCACGGTTTTCGATAGGACGTTGAGTCCAGGGACCCTTGTATTCTGCATTGTCTTTCTAAACGCGCTCTCTATTTTGCTACGGTTGCGGCTCCGAGCGGGCAACCTTAGGAATTGATGTCTATGAAATCCGAACGAAAGCGCACGGTCCGGTTTGCGCTGCCTAAAGGCAGTCTGCAGGAAGCCACCGTGGAAAAAATGGCCAAAGCTGGCTACAATATTCAGATTAGCAGCCGATCGTACATCCCGTATGTGGATGATCCGGAATTGGAAATCCGTTTGATCCGAGCCCAGGAGATCAGCCGTTACGTTGAGAACGGCCATATGGATTGTGGGATTACGGGGTATGACTGGATCAAGGAGAATAGCTCGAAGGTCCACGAGGTGGGCGAGTTCTTATTTAGCAAAGCGACGCGCCAACCGGCGCGTTGGGTCCTGGCTGTGCCGGAGGATTCTCCGGTAAAATCGGTCAAAGACTTGGAAGGGAAGAGGATCGCCACGGAAGTGGTGCACCTGACCAGTCGTTATTTAAAGCAGCATGGGGTTAAAGCAGATGTCGAGTTCTCCTGGGGCGCGACGGAGTTCAAGGCGCACGAGTTGGTGGATGCGATTGTGGAGCTCACCGAAACTGGTTCCTCGTTGCGCGCCAATAAATTGCGCATTGTCGACACCCTTCTTGTCTCGACCCCGCGGTTGATCGCAAACCACGACTCTTGGAAAGACGCGTGGAAGCGCGAGAAGATCGAAACCCTGGCTTTGCTGTTGAAAGGCGCGCTCGAAGCGGAAGCCAAAGTGGGGCTCAAGATGAACATTGAGCAAAAGAATTTGGCAAAGTTATTGCAAAGTTTGCCCGCCTTGCGTAATCCAACGGTGTCAAATTTGAGTCTGGCGGGTTGGGTAGCGGTAGAGACGATCATCGACGAACACGTCGTTCGAGAGCTGATTCCGCAGTTGAAAGCCGCTGGAGCCGAAGGAATCATTGAGTATCCGCTCAATAAAGTGGTATACTAAGCCGCGCAGACATTTACTATATGGGATCACTGAAAAAACGACGCAAAGCTAAGATTAATAAGCACAAACGACGCAAGCAGCTCCGGGCGAATCGCCACAAAAAACGCACCTGGCAGAAGTAAGCGTCGCTCCGCGCGTCCCAAGGTCAATTTCTTCGAAGCGCAGCTTGGTTCTCCAGCTGCGCTTTTCTCATTGCTTTCGAGCTATGACCCGTCCCTGCTCCCGATTCGGCATCCTTGTCGCCGCGGCGGGAGTTGCTCTGCTAAGCGCGTGCATGACCCGGTCGCACTCGACCCGCGCGCAGCAGCTCGCCAAAGAAGACGATTCGGAACAATTGATCCAGACCATGGCCCACTACGCCACGGGCCTGAGTTACGATCTCAACGACAAGTCGGACTTGGCTTTGGAAGAAATGGTTCGCGCTGCGCAGAGCGACCCAAGCTATGAACCGGTTGTCATTGAAGCGGCGCGACGCTGCATTCGCGCGCAAAAGCCGGAATTGGCGATTGATCTTTTGCGCAAGGCCACAGCCGTCCCAGACGCGTCTGGATCGATCTACGCTTGGCTCGGGCTGGCGTATGCTCAGGTCGGAAAGCCCGATCTGGCGATCGCCTCGAACAAAACGGCTATTCAAAAACTACCACTGTCGCTCGGGGCTTACCAGAACCTGGCTCAAATCTATTTGCAGAGCAGTCGGACCAACGAGGCGTTGCAAGTGCTCGACTCCGCGGCCCAACAGCCCACTGACGATCCAGGGTTCTTGGTCGACCTGGCGGATCTTTACCTGCGCTATGGACATGTCCAAACGAGCCAGGAAGAGGCTATAAAAGTGCGTGTGAAGGGGGTTCTTGATCGTGCCGTCGACCTCAATCCGACCAATCCAATTCATATCTTGCGCCTGGCAGATACTTACTTCGGCTTGGGCGAACTCAAGAAAGCGGAACCGCTCTATCGGAGTCTGGCAGAAGAACACCCGGACCTTCCCAGCTTGCGCAGCAAGTTAACGGAGATTTACCTGCGCAGCGGCGATAAGGGAAAAGCTTCCGAACAGCTCGAAGCGCTCACGCGGAGTGAACCGACCAATCCTCAAGCCTACGTTTTACTCGGCGCCATCGCTGCCGACGAAAAGAAGTGGAAGGAAGCATCGGAGAATTTCGAACGTGCGCTCCGTCTCGACCCGGATCTTGAACAGGTTTACTACGATGCGGCCGGACTGAAGTTGGGTCCCTTGAAACAACCGCAAGAAGCCCTGGCTCTGCTGGAGAAGGCCCGCGCTCGGTTTAAGCGCAGCTTTGCCATGGAGTTTTACACGGGAGTTGCGTATAACGCGGCGAAGAACTACGCGGAAGCGCTGAAGTATCTGACCTCCGCCGAAGCCATCGCGCGCGCGACCGAGCCGAGCCGGCTTAACCACTTGTTTTATTTCCAGTTAGGGGCAGTTCATGAAAGAGCCGGACATCTGGATGAAGCGGAAAAGTATTTTCGCGAGAGTCTGAAGCTGGCGCCGGACGACGCTGAGGCGTTGAATTACCTGGGATATATGTGGGCCGATCGCGGAATCAAATTGGATGAAGCCCGAACTTTTATTCAAAAAGCCGTTGCGCTTCAGCCTGATAATGCGGCCTTCCTCGATAGCTTGGCCTGGGTCCTCTTTAAACTTAAGAAGCCGTCGGAGGCTCTCGCGCCCTTGCTCAAGGCGATTGAACATTCTGACGAGCCGGACGCTACCCTTTATGATCATCTGGGAGATATCTACTCCGCTCTCCAACAGCTTGATCGCGCCCGCGACGCGTGGGGCAAAGCTTTGAAGATCGAGCCTAACGAAGAGATACAGAAGAAACTCCAGGCTGCCCCTACGCCGTAGCATGCCCTGGCAATACAGCAAGCATTACACCCGCGAGGAAGCTCGGGCGCTTCTGCCGCAAATCCGCATTTGGCTCGCTCAACTCTCTGAGAATCGGGAGCAACTCAAGGTTTACGACCGTCAGATGGCCGATCCGCTCGAGAAAGGTTGCGATCTCGGCGGGAAGCTCGTCAGTGCTTGGTTGATGCTGCTGGCAGAGGTCAAGGACCTCGTTGGCGAGTTTCAATCACGCCAAATCGAAATCAAAGACTTGGATCGCGGTCTTATCGATTTTCCAGCGTTTATCGGTGGCAAGGAAGTTTTCCTTTGCTGGGAGAAAGACGAAGACGATATCGAGTATTGGCACGACCTAAACGCTGGCTATACCGGGCGCGAACGGCTCGAGTGACTCGACCGAGCTTCGCTGTCTCGGGTTACCCCGCAGCGTAAAGCGTGGTTCACCGAGGCGGGGAGGTCTAAAAAAGACAGCTCCAATAGACCTCATAGACGTTTACGCGTCCCCCTGCAAAGTAGATCGTTCGCGGCAGATAGAATTGGCGTGCCGCTCGGTCATAGGTCACTCGGATTGGCGCATCGGATTGGTTGGGATCGTAGGCCGTGAACTCGAACTGATTCGCCTTGACCTCGACCTCTGTCAAGAGCATGGCGTGGTTCAACTTCCAAGATGGAAGGCGAACGAGATGAAGGACGGCTAACCGATCTTCCTGAACCTTCCTCGCCAACCGCTGGGCCGTCCGCTCTTGATTGCATCGGCTGAAAGGAAAGACCATGCGCCAGTTGCCACGCTGCACAAAACTGCGCCAAGCACCTCCGCTTTCCGATTTCAGAAGCTCGGCGTTATCGGCGCTGAAGTCCCGCAGATTGGCGTATCCTGGGATCACGACCTTGTTTCCCAAGGCGCCCTTCTTGCGAGGATCGCTATGGAAAACCCGCCTTATCCAGAATCGGTAACTGGCAGGAGTTGCTTTCGGTTCCTCTGGGGCGAAACGGGCGTTCTCGTAGAACTGGCGAGCAGAACGGGCGATGGTAAAACACCGAAGACTAAATGTGGGTGGAGGAACGCGCGGCGTCGGCTCCAGTTCGCCGTTGGTTGGATTGGGTCGATATTCCCATTCCAGCTCGTTGTTGAAGGCGAAAGTATCATCTGGGAAGATAAAGCGTCGCGGTAAAGCTTCTGCCGCTTGGAGCAGCGAGACTGTCCAGGCGAGGACCAAGCTCCGCCCGATCCAGACGCTCCAGCAGCTCCAAGCTCGAGGGCGCAACCTAGGGTTTGCGAAGTGCCACGAGCGCTGGGAGATTTCTCGGATCCAACATGACATCGGGCTTGCGCGGCCGGAGGGCCGCTGACTAAAGTCGTTGTGCGCTGGAGCTATGTGCATCCAAGTCAAGTTTCACGGTTGAAGCTTAACTTTCGAGCCAATTCTCCCGTGTTTCCGAGCCATTGAACGTATTCGGCACCAGGATCCACAACAGACCATCGACGCGAAGGTGTGCCTACGAAAGTCGATCTCATGCTTTATGACCGTTGGACGCAGGTTGTGCAGGAGTGCCGCCACGAGGTGGCGGTCATCGATTGCACAACGTCGCAGCGTTGGACCTTTGAAAAACTCCAAGCCGTTGCGGAACGTTCTTCCTCCCGCCATGACGAACCTTTAAACCGAGCGACTGGCACGGATTTTGTGCTCTCGGTGCTTCGTGCGTGGCGGTCTGGAGCTCCGGTCTTCGCCGCGGAGCCGGGCCATGACACGCCAGCGTTCAGGGATCTACCGCTTGGTAGTGTCCACGTGAAAATGACGTCGGCCAGCACCGGTCTTCCGCGCATGGTCGTCTTCACCGCGGGTCAACTGGTGGCAGACGTGCGGCAGATCGTCTCGACGATGGGATTGCGTCGAGACTGGCCGAATCTGGGGGTGATTTCACTGACTCATTCCTACGGTTTTTCCAATTTGATCTTGCCCCTGCTTCTGGAAGGCATTCCGTTGGTCCTGGCCGAATCGCCGCTGCCTGAAAGTATCCGCCGTGCAGCTGCGGTTGTTTCCCGTGCGACGTTGCCCGCCGTGCCCGCGCTCTGGAGAACGTGGTTTGAAGCGAGAGCCATCCCTGCCAATGTCTCCCTCGCCATCTCCGCGGGTGCGCCATTACCAATTGCGCTTGAGCGGGAGGTTTTTGCCGAGGCTGGACTTAAAATCCATAACTTCTATGGCGCTACGGAATGCGGTGGGATTGCTTACGACAGTTCAACAGTCCCTCGCACCGATGCCACTGGGGTGGGCAAGCCTATGCAAAACGTGTCTGCCTCCATCAACTCCGAAGGATGCCTTTGTGTCCGCAGTCCCGCGGTCGGGCTCACTTATTGGCCCGAGGCGGAGCCCAATTTAAGCGCTGGCTGTTTTACTACAACCGATTTGGCGCACTTTGAGTCCGGTTGGCTTCATCTGGATGGTCGGCAGTCCGATCAAATCAACGTTGCCGGCCGCAAGGTTGTGCCGGAGAACATCGAGCGGGTGATTGGAGGCCATCCCTCCGTGCGGGAATGTCTGGTCTTTGGAGCTCCCAGTTCGAGTACCGACCGGCACGAAATGATCGTTGCTTGCGTAGTGACAGAATCTCCGATTGCGGCTGAGTCGCTTCGCCAGTATCTCCTCAATCTCCTGCCGGCTTGGCAGGTGCCGAAAGCCTGGTGGTTTGTCCCGCAGCTACCGACGAACACGCGAGGGAAGATCGCCCGCAACGAGTGGCGGCAAAAGTTCTTAAGTCGGAGAGCTTGATTTTTGTCGACCGGAACGTTTTGCAGGTCCAATGGCCGCACGTCCCTGCTGCGGGCAGTAACAATTCTCTCAGGCAGCGAGCGCTTTAACTGGAGGGGATCCACTCGCTCGGCGAAAAGGCGCGAGCGGTCGGCTTCCACAAGAGACGTTGCTGGTAAGCCCCGCTGTTGAATCGAGCTCTAGCGGAGTCGAGAGGACGGCCCCGGATTAGCGGCTTGATGCGGAACGCGGCCGACGAGTTCGCTCGGGCCTACAACCGGCGCAATGGGTGGATGAACACGTTTTGGAGCGATAACCTTCATGCGTCGCTGGTGAAGGAGGGCCCGCGAGACTGGGAATGGGTGGACTATCACGAGATCATCACCAAAACGACTTGTTTCGGCGACCCAGGAGCTCGAGGACTTCGGCAGTTCGAGATGGTACGACTCAAGTCTTCCCGAGATTGCTATCCGTCGTGTCGGACCGAAAGCTGACGCTGCTCTTTTGACGGGTCAGTTCGAGATGTTAGGACACAAAAAGATGGCTCTCTCAGCTATCTCGTCTGGTAAGCACCGCGCACTCGATTCATTGTATTGTTGTGAGCGATCGATTTCGCATTTGAACAAATCCCCTAACGGACCATCCTTTCGCGCCATGAGAAGCACCTTTCCATCTTGCTGCGACTTAAGAATTCAGGAATGGACCAAGACGCGGTGCATGCGACTGCGATGGTTCGTCTGCTCTCTTGTCATCGCCTGGACATTCGTCGGCTGCGACCGCCAAGATAGTGACGAGACTCACGGTCCCGAGTGTGATGGATGGAAGATCGGAGTTGATTTTGGATCGGGAGGCTTCGTCAACGGCAGAGTGGTGAGCACTTGGACGCTCACAAGAGAGAGTCCGAAACCAAAAACCTTTATCATTACAACGGACGAGGACCTCTCGATCATTTGTCAAAAGGCCAACGAAGCTGTTCCGCAGAAAAGGTCAATCGAGTTGCGCGGCCTCGGAGTGTCGTCAGAGCACGATGCTTTGCAAGAGTCCATCCTTTCGTCAACTGTTGCCTTCGATCATGCCGTGAACCACGTACTGTTTCGGGATCTTGATGGCGACGGTCAGAAGGATCTCGTTCTCGTGTTGGACGGAGAGAACGCTGTGACAGTCGTACGAGCGGTCGGCATTAATTTCTTAGCGCCGGTCACGTTTGCGGCCGGGATCAATCCTGTGATGATTCGGACGGCTGACATGAACGGGGACGGGAAAGTGGACCTGCTCACCGTGAATCTCGGCAAGCTAACCGGAAATGATTACGTGGGCGGTGATGTTTCACTTTTGCTTGGGAACGGCGACGGCACCTTCCAGGCGCCTATCTCGATCGCGGCGGGCAAAGTGCCTCGTGATCTTGGGAGCGGCGATTTCAATGAGGACGGAAAACTTGACCTAGTCATCGCGGACACACCCTATACTTCTGGGCACCAACTCCTGCTTCGTCTTGGGAATGGCGATGGCACTTTCCAACCGCCCGCGGTGATTCAGACGCAAACCGCGGATTCCCTGGACGTTGTCGATCTCAACCCGGACGTCGATGACCATGATGATATCGTTACAAATGGTTCGATCCTGTTCGGTCGAGGGGATGGCACTTTCGCGCCAGCGGTCAAGCTCCCAATCGGTGCCGACATGAAGCTGGACGTCGCAAGAGTCGGCGATCTAAACGGCGACTCGAAACCGGATATTGTCGTGGCCAGTTCCCAAAGTCAGGTCGTAAGCGTTTTTTTAGGCAATGGGGATGGCGCGCTACGTCCGCCCCATCATTATCCAATCGATGGCCCGGCCGACCAGATAGAGATAACGGATCTCAACCACGACCGGTTCTTAGATGTCGAGGTTTCAAATGGCGAAGGTGGTGGCGCCCGGTTGATTGGCAATGGCGATGGCACTTTCCAGGCGCCGGAGCTCTACGCGGCCGGCGGCGCCGCCGACACAGCGGTCGCTGACTTTACTGGCGACGGCGTCCCTGACCTCGTCGTCGCGAACAGCTCCGGTTATATCGATGGAGGAGCAGTGCTCTTGAAAGGACTCGGCGGTGGCAGGTTCGGCCCGCCAGTGGCGATACCGGGGCACGCCGGGTCGCGCGTGGCTACGGGGGACTGGAACGGTGACAACAAGCAGGACCTCGTTTTCACACTGGACGGGGACGGTGTCGCGCAAAAGCCGCACGTCGTCGTCGCGCTCGGTAACGGCGATGGCACTTTTACGTCCTCAACCCAAATCAATCTGCCAGGGGATCAAGCCCTCTTCACTTTCTTTTGCACGCCGGCGTTCGTGAATGCCGACAAAGCGCCCGATCTCCTGGTGGCAAACCCCGCTACGGGCGAGGTGGCTGTTTTGCTGGGCGATGGCAAGGGTGGTTTGAGCGCACAGCCGTCGGTGCCTATCGGCCTTACGCCCAATGGAATTGTGTCAGGCGATATGAACGGTGACGGCAAACTAGACATCGTAGTCATTTATCAAGGCAAATTCGGTGCGTTAGACGGCGGAGTGAAGGTCGCCTTGGGCAACGGAGATGGAACGTTTCGACCGCCGCAGACTTTGCGTACCAATGTCGCTCCAAATTCCATTGCGAGGGCGGACTTCAACGGCGACGGCAAGCTGGACTTCGCGATTGCACTTCAACAATTCGGTTGGGACGTTGAGATTTTCCTTGGGAACGGAGACGGAACATTCGCTGTGCCCGAGGCACTCGGCTTGACCGAGAATCTCATAAGCGGGGTCGTCGTGGCGGACGTTGACCTGGACGGCAAACCTGACCTCGCTGTCTCGGAAGGCTCGAGCCGCATGCTTGGCTTTCGGGGAAAAGGGGACGGGACTTTTGAGCTCGCTCTATCCGCGGTTAAGGGTGGCAAGCGTGGCGAGCAAATGCTAGCCGCCGATGTGGATCACGATGGTCTGCCGGACATGGTCTCTGCCCTGGGCAACGGCTTCGTGGCGGTGTATCGAAATCCACTTGCGGATGCAGGTCCTTCTTTCAACCTCCTACGCGTGGCGGGGAAGATCGAACTCACCTGGCCCGGCATATTCAAAGGGTTTAGTTTAAAGGAGGCTGATACG
Organism: Limisphaerales bacterium; assembly: GCA_044225505.1. Lineage (GTDB taxonomy): Bacteria > Verrucomicrobiota > Verrucomicrobiia > Limisphaerales > SIBE01 > JAXMHN01. Next base: position 23,966 of record JBGAIN010000002.1, on the reverse strand, counting down.
CTCTCTTCGCCTTTGTGGATCGCTTCGACGAATGTGGTAAACTTACTCAACAATCAATTTCACGCCGTCATCGAAATAGCAAAGAAGTCCCGGTTTTATCGTCTTGAGAAGTCCCAGTGAAAACGAATGCGATTAAAATGAGTGAGGCGTCCGCGATTGTGCGGCGGTTCTTCGGGACACGATTTTCGCAGTTGCTTTTTGAGTGTAAGGAATCCGGTGTTGGAGGTTAGGGACGGCCGACCTTGAGGAAGTGCGGTCCAATTTTGAAGCAGCACTGGCTGAGCGGATTGGCCGAGGAGAACTGAAGCGGTAAACGCTGTGCTTTTAGGATGGTGCAAGCAGCGTGCGCGAGCTCCTGCCCAGCGGCACTCTTCGTCAACTCCACGGCTTGGCGGGAGATCGCTCTTTTGACGGTACCAGCTCCAGATCGGACTTGGATCGGTGGCGCACGCTAAGGACGCAGAGACGCCAAGAGTTTCCTCTGGTAGACTCTGACCCGTCGGCGCGTTTTCCGAGTGCATCGGGTCAGAACTGCGGTTTTGGACAAGGCCAGCTGTTGCTGACCACAGCATCCGTTCCTGGTTTCCCTCGCGAGACGCGCGGCCGCCCCGCGCGATGCCTTGAGGCGACTCAGCTTAAGACGCGGTAACAAAGTAACGAAACGATGCGAAGTTCTCCCGCTTCAATCGGTGTGATCGCGTGTGGCACGAGGCCTCCAAGCATCACGAGCGTTTGCCCTGCGCCCATCCGAATCTCGATCGCTCCGAAGCCAGGATTCGTCCTGATGGCCGAGAGCCGTTCCGCTTGTCGGGTTGGATAAAGAACGCTCAGCCCTCCGCGGCTGGCCGGATTGTGCTTGTCCAGGAGGCAGGTCACCACAGCGAGGTCACAAGTGAGAATGTCTCGGTGAAGATCGAGGTGGTCATCCGGTCGCGCGTAGTAGGTATACGTTCCGGCATTGCCCGTCGGCCGGACCGGTCCGTTGCACAGCTTCTCCAGGAAACCAATAAACGTCGGGTCGTGATAGAACGCTGTCTGAACCAATCCACCCCCTGCGCTCAAAAAGCGGCGCGCGGGACGACCACCGCGAAATTCCTCGTGATCCGGAGCGGTGACCTCGCTTGCTTTGGCTGCGGGGAGTTGGCGCGAGGCTTCATCAAGGAGCCTGGATCGTGTCTCGGCACCAGGGAGGTTTCGAAGCAGTTCATACCCGCCCTTTCTCATGAGTAGTGAGTCGCGCAGCGTGATCGGGACGGCCTCGAGCGGTGGACGACTGGCTTGGACCGTGACCATAAGGAACGGGTCTTGTTGCCGCTAATTTCAGCCGGAGAACTTGCCGGGTCCGAAGTTTGGCGGCGGGGTAAACGTAACAGCCGCGACAAACTTCCGAAGTTCACCGGGGATATTGTTGGTGGGCAGCTCGTAAACAGAGCGGGCACCTTCTTTGAATTGAATACCGTGAGTCGGAGTTTGCTCCAATGTCACTTTAAAAACTGTCTCAAATAGCCGCGCGGATCCCGTGATGGCCAAACCGTTGCCGACGATTGGGCCAACGTCAAAGCCGTATGCTCGGAGTCGAGCGCGGATTGTCTCCTGGGCCTCTGCTGACGGCGTCCACTCTTCGAGATTCGCAGCGGTGATGCGCGTTTGTGAATCAGGGGCGGCGCCGGTCTTTGAGCGGAGGAGTATTTGGCTGGAAATGATTTGTTCAGAATTCATGGTATCGATTTGCAGGCCTCTACGCGCTGCAGCCCTGGGCGGCGGCTGCCGGAGCCAAGGTCCAATCCCCGACTCCAAGCAGGCGATTGCTCTCCAAGAGCGGGTTCCAACCTGGATCCACAGGGCGAGTGCGTATGGCCAGACTGAGGTAATTGCGGCCATCTGTCACCATGAAGCGATTGGCTACGAGCGAATTCAGGAACGCTTCCAAACCGTCCGTGGACCGGTCAGGGAAATCGTGCTGAAGTTGTTGGCGGACACTTTCCAACGAGCGAGTCTCATCGCAATAGAGGTAAGCGGCCTGTTCGGCCCCGGAGAGGACCACTTCTTGGATTGATCGATTACGGGTATCGCGCAGCAGCAACCCACCGTCGGATCGCGGCACAGAGGAAAGCAATCCGGGTTCGGGATGGTTCCGCCAGTTTTCCACGCATTCAATGACATTCGCGGCGTATTGGCGGGGGTTCACACCGGAAGGGTAATCGAAATCAAAGTGATACGCGATCTTCATCAAGCTGGCTGGCTCGAATGGGTAGAGATAGCGGTAAGGCGCCATGGGGCGCAGGTTCGAAAGTTGAAATGTGCCTGGCGAGGAGAAGTATGGGGAAAATCGGTCCAGACGGATCGGACCGCAGGCCACGGGCGGTTGGAGAAAATCGATGGCTTTCAGCAGTTCCAACATGGTCGAATAGTCCTCCTCAGTTTCGCCCGGAAAACCATAGAGAACATTCCAGTCGACGCCGATTCCATACTCTTTGCACCATTTTAAGAGCTGCACATTCCGCAACGCCGTCGTCCCCTTGCGCATCAACTTGAGAATATGATCACTGAGGCTCTCAATCCCCGGTTGAATACGCGTGACCCCGGCGGCACGCAATTGTGCGAGTTGTCCCTTTGTCAGGTTGGCTTTGACTTCATAAAAGATTTCCCAACTTCTCTCCTCCTCAGCCAGAGCGGGGAAAAAGTCTTTGAAATAGCGCATGTCCAAAATGTTGTCGACGACCTCGATGCGGTCGGTTTGCCACCGGTCCGCGAGCCAACGAAACTCTCGCAAAGCACGGGGAGTGGTCTTGCTGCGATAGGTCATGGACGCGCCGTTTAACCCGCAAAATGTGCAATGAGATTTGTCACCCCACCAGCAGCCACGCGAGGTCTCGACGAGCACCGTCGGCGGCATGATCAAAGCCGCGCTGCTTTCCGTCCACGCTTGAAAGTACTCACTGAAGTCTGGAATCGGGAGCGCATCCAGGTTTCGAATCGGCAAGCTTTGCCCTGTAGACTGGGTCACGCCAGATTCGCGATAGATAACGCCCGGCGGCAGCTTTGGAGCCATTTGTCCCTCTGGGGAATTCAGCAGGCCGTCGACCAGTTTCGGAAAACTCTGATCCGCCTCGCCCGAGCAGACGAAATCGACGAACTCGAATTGGCGATGGAGTTCCAGTCCCATTTCACCTTCCCAATTCGCACCGCCGAAGACGATCTGGATCCGCGGGTGAGCCCTTTTGATTTCACGAGCGAGCGCGAGTGACGCCAGGTTTTGTTCGAATGTCGAACTGAACCCAACAATGGCGTAGTCCTGCCATCGAATGGTCGCAAGGCAATATTCCAAGAACTGAGGAACCAGCGCCCGTGCCCGTAAAATGCGGTCGATGCCGGGCTGATTTAAGCGCCATAAGGTCCGGAGCACCTCGTCGACATACCGCTCGTCTTCTTCCGGCCGAGGTCCGTAGAGAGCTTCCGCAAAGGTCCAGTCCCCTGCAAATGCGATGTACGGCAAGGTCGAGCCGATCCAAAGATACTCTTCGGCGCCGATTAGGTCAGCGAAGGCGAATGAGAGATATCGCACGTCACATCGCGCGCCGAGGTCTTCAATGCTCGGCTTGAGGAGGCTAAGGCCCAGTGCTGGCCGTTCCAGCGCTCCGAATGGCATGCTGAGGAGGAGGACTCGTTTCATGGCGTCGACTGGGGAAGGGGATAAGGCCGTCGGCGTCTTTGCGTTGTGGGTCCAGAACGCCGACGGCCCATTTGGGTCCCCCTTGAAGTTATTCGATCTCAAATTCCGATTTCCCGATTAACTCTTGCAGTGCGGAGACGTCTTCCTGCGAGAGCGTGCCGGTAGACTGGGGAACGCTGGTGGTTTCCATCGCCTTCGCGGTCTCCATCTCTACACCTCCGCCTGGAGGCGGCAAAATGACAGGCGAGATCGGTCGGATTGGTTGGATGGGCTGCACCGGTTGAATCGGCACGATCGGTTGCACCGGCTGAATCGGTTGGATGGGCGTAATTGGCTGCACGGGTTGGACAGGTTGGATCGTAATCGGCGTGATCGGGCCAAGACATTGCACCTTGGCCATCAGCACCGCTTTATGTGCATCGACGAGCCCAGCTCCGGTAGCGAGGTCGGGCCCAACTCCCGCGGCATTGCCCCCGGGATTCAGTGCCGTTCCATTGCATGTGCCGGCCGTCACATCGCGAGCGCTTTTGATCAGGATCGATTTGATCTGCGCGGGCGTGAGCTTTGGACACGCCTGCTTGACAAGAGCGGCTGCTCCGGCGAGTTGTGGAGCCGCAGCCGATGTGCCGCTGAACGCGGCCCAACCGTCGTTATTGGCGGTTTCGTCGCCATTCGGATGCGTCCCGCTGGCATTACCTGTGTCGATATCGTCCGAAGGCTGCAATGGGAGCATGATCGACATGGCCCTCGGCTTCAGACCCACCAGCCCCGAGACATCTGGAACGCGCCGATTCGGAAAGATGACACTCATAAATCCGCTCGCATAGTTGGAAGCGCGCAGCGATTCGTCTTTGTCCATGTAAACTCCGCCTGCGGAGATCACGTCAGGGTGTTGCCCAGGAAATCCGACATGGCCGTTTCCTGCGGAGAAAATGACGGTGATGCCCGCGGCGACAGCTGCGGCGATCGCTGCGGAGAGAACCTGATCTGCGGCACTCAAGACGGTGCTGGTACCGGTATCGCTTCCCCAACTACAGGTAATGATATGAGGCCCCAGGCCAACCGCGGCATTGAACGCACCCGCCGAGTTGACGAAGTTGATTTTGACCGGCAGCAATTCGACATCGGGGGCGACGGAGAAGATATTGGCGGATTCTCCGGTGCCGTGACCGCTTTCGTCAGCGAGCGGATTGGCTGCCGCAGGTCCGAGCACGACAGGTGCCGCGCGGTAACCTCGGTTGACAAAGAACGGGTGTTTGAACCATCCGCTGTCCACCATGGCAACCTTGATGCCCTTGCCGGTGATTCCGCCTCGATGCGCTCGATCCGCATTGCAACCCAATGAGATGCCCGCAGGTACATCGAAGTGCCAATAACTCTTCAGCGGTGGGAACATCGATGGTGCCATGAAATAGCGAGGCTCTTCGATCGCCACCCCTTCGATGACGTCGCTCAGCGACGTCCCAGCGGTAGAGATCAACCCAGGAAGATCGGTATCGGGGCAATCGAGAAATGTCGCGGTATCCGATTTGGCTTCTTCTTTAATCGCCGGACGTTCCTCGGCCACAATCTTAGTATTAAAAGCCCGTTCGTAAGTGGACGCCGGAGCGGCAATATTGATCGTTAATGGAGAGACCTGCAAAATCTCGAATCCCGCCTCGCGCAAGCGGCTGACTGCGCGGGCGATGACGTCGCGTTCCGATGTGAAATTCGCCACGGTCTGGGCGTTGATTTGTCCTTGCCCCTCGAACAGCGAGACACCTCCCACAGACTTCGGGGACGCATTCGCATAGACAATCTTGGGAAGCGTTGGTGTGACCTTCTTCTTGACGATGACATTCGCGGCTTTTTTTGCGCTCATGTTAGACTCCTTTTGACGGTTCACTCAGCAGCTACGGCCAGTCTGCTTCTCGGTTCAGGGGTGATGTTTCGCTGACGCCAGAGAAGCCCTCACGACTAGCTCCTATAGGGGTTACGGTCGTTTACCAGCGAATCTTTCAAGTTTCTTGCGGGAGTTCGTCCGGGTGCTGCGGCACTCGTGTGGCAAAGCCGCGACGTTGGGCTCACGAAGACCTGAGCATTTATTCCTCGAACGGCCGATCCGCCCTCCTATCCAATCTGCAGTCTGCACGTTGATTGAACTATTCCATTTTCTTTTGGTGATATCCCATTACTATCAGATCATGTTTTCCACATCGGCTAGAGGATCTGTGTTGTTGGCTCGGCTTATCCTCCTCGCCATTGTCGCTCTCCCAACGAGCGGATCGACGATCTCACTTTCCGGAACTTGGCGCTTCGCTCTGGATCCGCAGGACGCGGGTCTTCAGGAGGCTTGGTTTCAAAACCGTCTGAGCGGCCATATCAAGTTGCCTGGCTCGCTTCCGGGTCAAGGAGTGGGAGAGTCTATCACTACGAACACGCCCTGGATCGGCACAGTCGTTGACCGTTCCTTTTTCACCGCGCCTGAGTTCGCTCTCTATCGGAAGGCTGGCCACATTAAAGTCCCATTCTGGCTGCAACCGCAGACTTACTACGCTGGCCCTGCCTGGTATCAACGCGAGATTGAAGTTCCCAAGAGTTGGTCGAACGAGTCGGTCCGGCTGATTCTAGAGCGTCCGCACTGGGAAACGCGCGTTTGGCTGGATGGGCAAAGTGTCGGGACCAACCTAAGCTTGTCGACGGCGCATGAGTATCATCTCGGCTTGGTTACTCCGGGCCGTCATTCTCTGACCGTTCGTGTGGATAATCGCCTGGTCCTGGATGTGGGACGCGATTCCCACAGTGTCTCAGACCATACCCAAGGAAATTGGAACGGAATCGTTGGGCGGGTCGAACTGGAATCGCGACCTCTCGTCGCCATCGAGGATCTGCAGATTTACCCGAACGCCGCGAGCGGCCAGGTAACCGTCCGTGGACAGATTCGGAATCTTACAGGGCGAGCGAGTGAAGCGACTTTAAGCTTGGTGGCGACCCCGACAACGTCCGATCCCGCTCAAGATCACGGCCAGAGTGCGACTCGGTCTTCGAGCCAAGGCGAAAGCCTATGCCCAGTCACGATCACAACCAACATCCTCACTTCCTTTGCGTGCGATCTTACGCTCCGCGACCCGCGACTCTGGGATGAGTTCCGTCCTCAGCTCTACCTGCTTGCAGTAACCCTTGAATCGCCACACGGCGGCAAACACGCGCGCGCGCTGCGATTCGGTTTTCGCGATTTCCGCGCGCGCGGCACTCAATTCACCATCAACAGTCAGTTGACGTTTATTCGTGGGACGCTGGAGTGCTGCATCTTTCCCAAGACAGGGCATCCGCCGACCGAGATAGAATCCTGGCGTCGCATTGTGCGGATTGCGAAAGCCCATGGACTAAACAATCTCCGGTTTCATTCCTGGTGCCCGCCCGAGGCAGCGTTTGCCGCGGCGGATGAGATTGGGTTTTACTACCATGTGGAGTGCGCGTCGTGGGCCAACGCCTCCACCACCCTGGGCGACGGCAAACCAGTCGATCGTTGGATCTACGACGAAACAGAGCGCATCCTGCGTGCTTACGGCAACCATCCATCGTTCGTCATGCTGCTCTATGGCAACGAGCCAGGAGGCGATCATCACAAGGACTATTTGAGCCGGTGGGTAACGCATTTCCGGAACGCCGATCCGCGACGACTCTACAGTGCGGGTGCCGGGTGGCCGCAATTGCCGGAGAACGAATTCCACGTCACGCCAGATCCGCGCATCCAATCGTGGGGTGGGGGATTGAAGTCCCGCATTAACGCAGCGGCGCCGGAGACCCTGACGGATTATCGCGATTACGTGACAGCACGGACTGTCCCCGTCATTAGCCATGAGATTGGCGAGTGGTGCGTTTATCCCAACTTCGACGAAATGAAGAAATACACCGGCTATTTAAAGCCCAAGAATTTCGAGATCTTTCGTGACACTTTGGAAGCGCACGGAATGGCTGCTCTTGCCCGGCCCTTTCTCCACGCATCGGGCAAGCTGCAAGCGCTCTGTTACAAGGAAGAGATCGAGTCGGCGTTGCGCACCCCGGGGATGGGCGGGTTTCAGTTGCTGGATCTCCACGATTTCCCTGGCCAGGGGACCGCTTTGGTCGGAGTACTCGATCCGTTTTGGGAGGAGAAAGGCTACGTGACCGCCGAGGAGTTTCATCGGTTCTCCGGTCCGACCGTGCCGTTAGCCCGGCTGTCCAAGCGAGTTTTTACTCCCGAGGAAACTCCGTCGTTCCGGGTTGAAGTGGCTCACTACGGGCCAGAGCCGTTGCGGAACATCTCTTTAGGCTACAAGCTCGTTGCGGATGATGGGACCACGTATTTGGAAGGGCAGAGTACTGCTTTGAATCTGCCGCTTGGGCAAAGCGGACCTCTCCAAGAGTGGCGACCGGACCTAAGCCGATTGCCTGCGCCCGCGCGCTATAAATTCAAGGTCAAACTATCGTCACGCGGCCTCCTCGGTTACCACCCTGCGCGCCCAGGCGAAGGGAAACCAGACTCGGCCATAGCCGAAAACGATTGGGATATATGGATCTATCCCTCGCATTTACCGGTCGTCCCTGCCAGTGACATCACCGTCGTTCGTGAGCTTACTCCAGAAGCCAATGCGCAATTGGCCAGCGGCGGCAAGGTGCTTTGGCTGCTCCCACCCGGGAACGTGGCACCGGACCCCAAACTTGGCAAAGTCGAGCTCGGGTTCTCCAGTATCTTTTGGAATACGGCCTGGACTCGGCGCCAGCCGCCGCACACCCTCGGCATTCTCTGCAACCCAAAACACCCGCTCTTCGCGGAGTTTCCGACGGACTCTCATACCAATTGGCAGTGGTGGTACCTCATCCACCGAGCGAATCCTATGATTCTGGATGGGTTTTCTGCAAAACTGCAGCCGACCGTGCAAGTCATCGATGACTGGGTAACGGCGCGCAAATTGGCCTTGGCGTTCGAAGCGAAAGTCGGCTCGGGACGCTTGTTCGTCTGTAGTATCGATCTCATGAGTGATTCTCCAAACGAGCTGGTGGTGCGCCAATTTCGTCATAGTCTCCTTCAGTATATGAAGAGCGACCGCTTCCGTCCGACCGTCGCGGTTCGGCCTGAGCAGTTAAGGATCTTGAGTGCTCGCTAAGTAAGACTGCTCGAAGCTGCTTCTCTGGGACCCGCAAGGCAATCCAAGTGATTCAAGTCCAGCTTGTTTTGGCTAGAATCTCTGCCTCCTCGTGCGGAATGAGGTGGACGAGAATCTTGATTCGGGTAGAGGGAGTTTGGGTCCGCCCGGCTCTTTGGCGCCAAGACTCGAATGCCCGCTGAGCCTTGGTATTCAGCGGCCGTATGACGTCGACGATCGCTGAAGGAGAGACCGGAATCAGACTTCACCGCCTGCAACCAGAAGCGTTCGGACAAGAACCTGCAATTCCGTTGACAAGCCGCTTGAGCGTGTGCCAGTTTCCGGACGGTCGTTCCCTAAGGCCTGAATGCAAAGCAAGTCCGGACAACGTTTTCGGCTTGAGCAACTCGAACAGCGAATCCTGCTTTCCGCTGAGGGTTTGGTACTTCAGACTCCTTTCGCCTCAATGGCTGGTTTCGTGGACACGGTTCCTGAATTTGCAAAAGCGGTACCAAGTAGCCCCTCGGAGGCGATTCAATACTCGGGCACGATGGAGTCCGACGCCTTCGCCGGAATGGTGGAGGAAAGTATTGCCCTTACGGACCCCGGAGGCGAAGCGGCGGCGGCGGAGCTTTCCCAAAGAGCTGCGAATGTCGAAAGAACGGCCGATTCCAACGCAACTCCGCAGCTCGAAGCAAAGCAGACGGATCCAACCGCTGACCCTCAGGAATCGGCTCTGGAGAGGGAGCAGACGGAGTCTAATCCTGCCGACTTGAGCGACACTTCCACCTTGCCCGGTGCTGTCGAAGCTGCGCGCTTCGGCAAGCTGAGTCTGGCATCGGTCACTCCAACGTCGATCACATGGACCGGCGCTGGAGATCATTTCTTCTGGAATGACCCTCTCAACTGGGATGCCAAGGTCTTGCCCGAGGTGACGCAGACGGTCGTCATTAAGAATGCGACTGTGACGCTGCCAAAAGGTTTCAGCGCCCGGGTTGCGGCGCTCACGGCGACGGGGACGCTCAAGTTGGATGGGGCTGTGCTGGAGCTCGTGGGGAATTCGAGCGTGGAGAACCTGGTTATGGCCGGGGCAGCCACCGTGACAGGCACAGGCGACCTGGCCGCAACCCGCGCGACTCTGACAGGCGGGACTTTTGACGGCGCCGGTCGGTTCATCGTCAATCAGGGCGGGGTGGCCCTTTTCGATGGCTCGGACTTTACACTGCGAGGTACGCGCGTCTTTGAGAATCGTGGTACGACGACCGTCAATAGCACCGCCGTTGCGCTGCGCGACGCCGCTTCGATTGACAACATTGGCAAGTGGGAACTTAACGGTGCCGCTGCCATTGGCCTGGACCAGGGACAAACAGGAAGCTTTTTTCGTAACCGCGCGGGCGGCACCGTGCAGGTCACCTCAGCGGGCGCCAAGTCGCTCCTGGCCTCAAACGTCCGTTTAACGAATGAGGGGCGTTTGGACGTAGTTAGCGGTGAACTGGAGGTCCGAGGAGGAGGTCGGGATGCCCTGACCACCGCGAATGCCAATCGCTATACCGGGAGCATTCAGCTAGCTGCCGGCGCGATTCTCCGGTTGTTCGCGGGTGGACACGAATTTGGCGCGCTGGCGACTGGCGCCGGGACTTTAGCCGTCACGAACGCGCGCGTCACGGCGACCTCGCTCAACGTGAGCAACGTGACCGTGGATGGCACGGGCGGGGAGGTGTTGACTGCCACAGCCACGATCGGCGCTCTAACCTTGCAAGCAGGGCGTGCCACCTTTTCGGGGACGACCAGTATTGCCAAGTTGACGGTAGCCGCCGGCTTCCTCGGCGGAGCTGGAACGATAACGGTCACGGAGGGCACGATCAAAGGAGGAGGGCTGTTCGGGCTTGGTAAGCTCGTCGTGAACGCGGCTGGCAAACTCTCCTTTGACGGGACCAATCAGAAAGAGATCCGCGACGCATTTATCTTGGAGAATCGCGGCACGATGGTGGTTTCGGGAGCCGGGGCGATTCTGTTTGCCGACGGCGCGACTGGGCGAATTGACGTCTTGGGACTGATGGACATCCAGGCGGACCTCACGCTCGGCTCGGACTTGCCCACTGGGACCTTGGTCATTCGAGCGGGAGGAACGCTTCGCAAAAGTGCCGGGGCAGGGGTGTTGCGGCTGGACGCTGGGTTGGAGGTGACAAATGACGGCACCATCGACGTGGCGGCCGGCGAACTGCTTCTTCGTTCCAGCGTCACCGGACAGACAAGCCGAGGCGGCTCCAAGCACTCTGGATCTCTTAAAGCGGCGGCGGGAACGACGATCCGATTCGCGGCTGGGAATCACTCATTTGCAGCTACCACAACCGTAAACGTGGCGGGGCAGATCATTGTCGGTGCGGCAGTGGTGACGTTCCGAGGTGGCTTGAACGTATCGCGCTTTGAGCTTGGTACATCTGCGGGACGGTGGTCCATCTCAGGCGGCGCGATGGGGCAGCTGATTCTGTCCGCTGGGTTCGGGGAGATTCTGGGCACGCTCACGACCGATAGCCTGGATGCGTCCGGGGGCAGCATGACGTTGGGTTCGGGAGCGAGGTTGGAGTTGAAAACTGCCCAGTGGCGGGACATGACTTTTGACGGCGCCGGGATCGTCGCCGTTTCCGAAGGCGGGCTTTTGGCTCTCGGGCGCAGCCGTTTTCAAGGTAGCCTCAGCCTCGATAATCGGGGGGCCATCACAGCCACTGAAGGTGTCGTGGATGTCCCCTTAGGGGCGACTCTCCGTATTGTAAACAGTGGCCTCATAGATATTACGGGAGGCATCGACTTCACGGCTTCTGGTTCCGGCCAGTTATCCAATACGTCGACTGGGACCCTGCGTAAATCCGGCGGAACGGTAACTGCATTCAATGACCGGTTTTCCGTGAGAAACGACGGGAATTTGGTTGTGGCAGGCGGGGAGCTGAGCGTAGCGCAGTTAACGAACATCGCGGCCAATACCACGCGGTTGGAAGGCGGCAGCATTGAGATCTCGGGCGGGACGTTCACGTTGGTTCGCCAATCCGTGACTGATCTCGCCGCGAAATTATCCATCTCCGCGACCGGCCAGTTCGCGAAGTTGGTGGAACTGCGGAGCGTGAGTACAGGTGGGAATCTCAAAGTGAACGGGACAGGTTTGCTGACGCTGACGGGAGCTCTAGCCAACGACGGGACGATTCAAATCGGCCCGGGCAGCACCCTTGCGGTGACCGGAGACTATTCGCAGCGAGCCACTGGAAAACTAGTTGTGGAAGTGGGAGATAACCTCTCGCTGGTGGGCCAGTTGAAGGTGAGCCGGGCCGGTGTGCTCGCGGGGGCGCTGGAGTTTCGGCTGAATGTCCCGGAGATCTTAGGGCTAGCCAGCTCGTTTCAGTTCGGAACGGCGAGTAGTTTCACCGGCACCTTTGCCGACCTGATCATTCCAAGCCTGGCTCAGGGCGTATTGCGCGTGAGCACAGGGAATGGGCGGTTGTTTGCCGAGGTGCTCTCGCGGGAGGCGCCGACCGAAGTCCATCTGGAGGTGCCCAATCTCTTCCGATTGGCCGCGACCGAGATTGGAGTGCTGAGCCAGCCACTGGCCAACGGGAGCATTGCTGAGGTCCGAAATCCAATCTTCGAGTTCTTTGGCTTCCCCGACCTGCACCTCACCGCATTGCCACAGGTATTCCTGACCCAGACCAGCTTGACGATCACGGGAACGGTGCCGGTGACGGAAACGATCGATGTGCTTGATCTGGCCGGGGCCAACCTCATCTTCAATCTCACGTTCCGCCAAACTTTGGTTTCTGGCGTGCCCACCAATGTAGCGTTGACGGGAGGCACGGTGCAGTTGTCTGCGTCTTCGGCAACTCTGTTTCCGACTGCGAATCTTTCAGGGTTTTCGGCAACCGTGGCGGCACCCTCGGGAAGCTTCAATCTGGTGGATGGGACGTTGACGCTCTCTGCCAGTGGGTTAACGCTAAGTTTTGCAGAGGGGGTCACGCTGCGTGCCTCCGCGAGCAATGCGGTCACTCTGACTTTGGGATCCAGCCCAGCAGGAAATGCTCCCTTCTCGGGCGAGGCGCGCGGCCTGGCCTTGACGCAAGATTCCATTGCCAATCTGCCCGCCGTCACTGTCAACACGCTGGCGCTCGGGCGCACTGGCTTTTCCGTGACGGTCCCGTTGCCAGGGGCATTGAATGTCGCCCTCGGGGGGAGCCCGGCATTGGTGGAATTTCGGGATGGCACCGCCCAGTTGTTGGCTAGCCTCCAGCTCGGCGCCGGCGCTGCCGAAGCCCATTTGCAGACCGGCTTCACAGCTGCTTCTGCCGCCCTTTTCCCTAACCTGCGCACGGCCGCGTTGGATGGCGGCGCCATCCTTACTGGCGTCTCTGGAAGTGTCGATTTTATCACGGGCGCAACCACGGTTCGGGCTGACAGTGCGGCCATGGATTTCGGACCAGCGATTAGTCTCAACGCCACCGCCACTCGGGATTCGGTCGGGGCTGTCACCTCTCCGGCTGTGACCTTAACGGTTCCGCGCGCGAAGGAGATCGCGTTCGACACGACTCTGGGGACGATCCGAAATGTCAGCGCTAAGATCACCGTCTTTCCGGAACTTCCGACCGCGACGGTGGAGGAACTTAAGATTACCGCCGGTGGTTTTTCGTTGCGCGGCCTGGTAACGGGTGGGCCTGGCACAAATTTAGACTTTAGAACCGAGTCGCTGACCGCAGCCCAGGTGCACGATGTGCGAGTGGAGCTGAATTTATCGCTCTTGTTCGTGCTGGATTACCCGGTCGTCGGCGGCACCGCAATGGTCACGGCGTCGGACTTGGTCCTGTTCCCAGCGGCTACTCTCGCCGGGGTTTTTGAAGCGCGCGCACAAACGTTGGAAGGACGTTTGGACATCGGATCTGGCCGAACGGAACTGAGTTTTGCGACGGCTCACTTGTCGGTGACCGACTTGCTGACGCTGGACTCGAGTGGCGGGAGAATTGTGCTTGATCCGACTGAGACTTCCGCCTTTGCGGAACTCGCTCGTTTTGACAGCGTGATCGCGAAGGTGCCGCGGATGCCGAGCTTGCCGACGTTGTCAGTGGAATCTATCGCGCTTCGGAGAAACGGCTTTGCGTTGGAAGGACTCCGTTTCGGAGGGCCTGATTTCAATTTCGACTTTGGAAACCCCGTGATCCTCGGAGCGCGCGGCGTTGTTCTCGGACTAAACTTGGATGTCAGCTTCGTGCCGTCGTTTACGGTCAGCGGCCACCTGGATGTGCAGGCGATCCAAGCGGCGCTGTTTCCCAGGTCCGCCAGTCCATTGTTCAGTGGGACAACCCTGTTTCTGACTGGGACGCTGGCGTTCAACGGGGCATTCAGTTTTAACGCGATCCATGTCGATATGGGCGTTGGCTCGGCCTTGTCGAGTTCGGCGAACGAAGTCATGTTCCAATTCGATCCGAATGGGGCGGCTGTTCAGACCGTCGCCGAAATGCGGAAAGTCCAGGTATCGTTCCCAGACTTGGAACAGTTTCCGCCGGTCGAGACGGAGTTGCTGAAAGTTCAATTTGAAAAAGCGGCTCAGACGTTCACGATCTTGATCAATGATCTGACTGTTTCGGGAGCTGCCGAACCCGCAACTGTAAGCCAGGTCGCCGCTAGGCTCCAAAATCAGCTCAGCAATCCCGGGACTCCCAAGCCGGACGCATTGGACACGTTCGTGGCGGGAGGCACCAACAGCAGCTACACGGTCACTTTGGCTGGCTCGACCCAGACTGGAAATATCGCCCGGATTTTACCGGGCTCCGCTATTAACGATGCTGGAGTGGTCGCTTTTTCCACGGGGGGCGCGCTTTTCGCGCTTAACACCGCGGGAAGCTTGGTTCAGTTGGGCAGCAACGCGACGTTTGGAGAGTCCGTCTCGATCGACAATACTGGAAGAGTCATCGTCGTCGCGATGGTGGGCGGTGTTGCGGAACTTCGTCGATATCCAGTGGGCCAGCCAGGGACGTTTGAAACCCTGGCCAAGGTCGGCGTGGACGAGTTTACTCCGTCCAATTCAGGCGTGATCAACCCTGATGTTAAGCTCACCTCGATTCTCGATGTCTTTTCCACGAGCGCGGACGGCTCGGTATTCTATGTGGGGACGGGCCAGGGAACTTCGGGCCGATTTGTAATCCGGTCCAACTCACTCCTGGATGATGATGGTTCGCTTCTCGGCAGCGCAACCGACCTGCTGCAGCCGGTAGCGTTGAACGGGGGGCGGGTCGTTGTGCTTTCGAACCAGTTTAGTGGGGTTTCAGGGCGGGCGATCGCCATTGTCCCGGGGGGAAGCATCCAGCCCGCACTCGCGGACCTCATTGCCGGCCCGGATGGTTTCAACCGGCTTCTCTCGACGATCGGCGCCATCCCGGATGGCAGCGTCATTACCTTCTTTGGGCAGCGAATAACGGCGACAGGACCTGGGCCTTTAACGCTGTTTGCGAGTGTGGCTTCGGGGCCGGGACGCAAGCTCCTTGAGCTGAGTCCGGTGGCAGGTTTTGCAGGCGATGAAACTCTCGCGATCGATACCGAGACAAGGCCGGTTATCGCGATGACTGCCACCAAGAATGGGGTGCGCACGTTGACCGTCGCCCTGGTAATCAAGAGTCGAGATGGCGGGAAGGCCGTGTTCACGATTTCGGAGTCGATCAATGCGAGCGGTGACTCCGTGACGAATGGGCGCGAGCCGCAGTTGGTCGTTCGCACGGGGGATCAACTTCCCGGATTGATCGGTGGCATTTCGAACCTGGTGCTGTCCCAAGGCTTGAACGCGAAGGGCGAGTTGGCGATTTGGGTAGAGACGGAACGATTAGTCGAGAATCAGGCTTCCAGACAAAGTGAAGTTCGAACCGATCAGGCTCTGCTCTATGTGAAGCCGACCCGGCGTCCGATCCTCATCATCCCCGATATCGGAGTGTCCACCTTCGATATCACCACTCCGCAGAACCTGCTTAAAATCGGATTGGAAGCGGCGAAACTTTCGCTTTCCAAGGCCGCGGCGGTGGCGGGGCCGTATAACGCGCTAATCGCCTCGCTGGTGTCGGCGGGTTACGAATTGGGCAAGGACCTATTCGTGGCGAATTACGATTGGCGCTTGCCGCTCTTCCCTGGCCTGGGCGATCAGCCTGATCTCAAGAAGGTCATTCGACCCGTCGACAACTCGAAGTTCGAGTTCGGCACCGATTATGTCGTTCGGACGCTTCTGGACATGGAGGCGGCAATCCGGCGTCAACCGGGTCGCATTGTCCGGAGCATCGACGTCATCGCGCATGGGGCGGGAGCTTCATTGTTGAAGGCAGTCCAGGATTCTTTGACTTTGGAGAATGCTGCCCGGCTGGGCGCGGGATTAGGCGCGGTCCTCCTCGGCGCCGGCGCGGCGGCTCTAGCTTCCTTGCCCGCGGTGGGAACGGCCTTTGCCGTGAACGCGGCGGCAGCGGTGGCTGGAGCCATCGATGTGGCCCGTGGGGCGTGGGATCTGGCTTCCACTGCTTACCAGGAAGTGCGAACGATCTTGCGCTTGGCCTTCAATGCGTTTGGCTCCGATCCCCAAGCGAAAGTGACGCGCTCAGGCAAGGATCTCGGTCGAGACAAGTTTCTCCGGCAAGGCGCGGCTGACCCGGACGTTTTCGGCCGAAGTTACATGGAGGGCTTTCGCGCGCTGGGCGGCATTGAAGCGATCCTGAACGATCCGAACGGCGTCTATCCTGAACTGGACCTCGTGACTCCAGCGCAAGGACAAGTTGTTTCCGGGCTGACATTGCCCGCGTTTGAGTGGCGTTACCAAGGGAGCAGCTTGGGGCCTGGGAAGATCTCGGCGGTCCATTTGTTTGTGAGTGTGGGCGGCCCTACGGACGGGCTCTTTCCGGACCCGGCGCGGTTATTCAGCGAGGACCAGTTGAGCGCGGATCTGAGAGACCCAAATCCCCATCGTATTCTGACGCTGACTCTCACGCCCGATTCCTCCGGAACAGCTCCGACTCGTTTCGTGCTCGAGCCTGGTGACCAGCGGTTGCTCGACCTGCGCCTGACCGCAAGCCAAACCTATCATTGGGGAGTGCAAGCGGTCCTGAGCTCGGACCTTGCGGATCTGCTAGGGCTACCGGCCATCGGCGATTTTGGTACCTTCCAAACGCCCGATGTCGTGGCCACGGGGAGCGAATTCAGCGCTGTGACCTTGATCACGCATGGCTTCCAACTGCCTTACGTGGACACGGCCGTGCCGACAGATTTCCAGGAGTTGGCGCACATGATTGCGGGTAGCAACAACGGGCTCGTGCTGCAATATGAACCGGACACCGGTTCCTGGCATGAGTTGAGCCGCGGGAAGCGGTCGGGTGAATTCGTTTTTGCCACTGCCCCCGCTTCGCTCAGCCGTATTCTGGGCTTCCTCGGCCGTCCACTCGTGCTCCTCTCCGATTGGGTGACGGATTCAAGCATCGGCGATCGGGGTTTCTCGGGCGCCGCCGCGGATGCCATCTTTGCGGGACTGGTGCAGTTGGACCAGGACCTTTCCGGAAAGTTGTTCGGATCCGATCTGCATTTAATCGGTTTTAGCCGTGGCACCGTCGTGACTAGTGAGATCGCTCGGCGCTTAGGCGTCTATTTTCCGGATCGAGTCGGTTCCAAGGCGGTCAACGGGTCTGACCTCCAGGTCACACTCTTGGATACACACGATTTCGAGCAGCCAAATTTGAATGTTCCGCTGCAGGATATTCTCAATGCCTTAAGCTTGGCCTCGTCGTTGGCGACGCTGCCGCTCGGGCCGTTAGGGACCACAATCCAAGGGGCGGTGGCAGGGGCATCGCTGCTCAATACTCTGGCCGGGGCGGTGGTAGTTCCCTATGGCAACTTTCACGAGCCGGCAGTGACCGTCTGGGACAACGTCACCTTTGCCGATACTTACTGGGAGTCCGCCGGGGGGACGGACCCTGGCAATCATGGTAATCTTTTCCAGAGTTTTACGCCGGACGGCCGCCCGATTGGGACAGACCCGAAGAATCCCGCGTCACCTCCCGTCGCGGACATTGATATTGAGTTGAATGGCCGACCCGGGTTCATGGCCGACACGCCGATTTTTGAACTGGGGCCGGCAGCCCTAGGCATTGGAGGACCGCACCTTCGCGTCAAATCATGGTATGCCGGCACCGTTCAGCTGAACGCTACGGACTTTTTCGCCAATTACCCGGGCGGCACCAGCCCGATCTGGCGATATGACGAGGCCGGATTGCGCCAGGTTTATTTCGAGGAAACAGTGGCCCCGGACGGAACTGTCACGCGCAACGCCAAGCTCGTGCCGGTGACGAACGATCAGCTCTGGTATTCAGCAGGTGCGACCGGAGACACGGTGGATCTGACTCAAACCCAGGAAGGCATCCTCTCGGGATGGGCTTACTCTAAACTGGGTGGAGGACTCGATGACCGGCCCGAAGACGCGGCTGCCGCGGCCCGCCGTCCTTCGGCGGCAGCCAGTCAGCTCGCTAGCATCTTCAATGGCGATTTCGATCAAAGCCTCGTCCCCACCTTCGGTCGGTTTCCTTATCCACTTTTGATCTTGAACCCGGCGATAGCGGATGGGCGCTTAGGTGACCTGGTCGAGACATTGCTGACCAAAACTCCCATCTTGAGCACTCTCCTGGGCGAGCTGAAGCTCAGCTCCAAGACAGAGAAAGCCGCGTTCCTGGTCGACTGGCTCACCCGTAGTTCCGGGGCCCTGCAATCAGGGAGCGGAGACGCCGATCGGTTTTTCGATTTCCTGGACCAGATGGGGCGCGAGGCCGGCCAATCCGATTTGCTCCAGCCGCTCTTCGAGTTTTTAAATCCGTCCTGGCGCGAGGTTCCGGGCTGGTCATTCCACGGTGGCTCGGGCGGTCGATTTCAAGGGGAAAACCTCGCGTTTTTCCTGAACCCCGGGAAGGAGAATGCGTTCGCCGCCGAGATTCTGGACCTGGGCAAACAATTCGGCATCTTTGGTCCGGGTGGGAAACTCGATTTTACCGATGACGTCAACCGGATCTTTTCCGAAGTGACTTTGGCGGGTCGTTATACCGCGTTCCTGGGCTGGACCAACCAAGTCCTGGCTGAAATCGGGCTGAGCTTGGGCGATGCCGCGACAGGCGCGGCGGCGCGGTTCGCCAAGGCCCTCGACGAGGGGTTAGTCAACATGGCCTACAACTTGGGCTATGAGGACTCGATCACGCACAATCGGATGTATCTGCCGCCCGATGCGCGATTCCTTTCCTACGATTCCTTTGTCGTTCCTCCGTCCGACTCCTCCAACCCGGCGGTGGACGACGATGCCGCCTTGCGAATCACCTTGCAGATAGAAGGTGAGGCCAATCCTCGCGTGCTGGACGAGGTCGACATCGTTCCGCCATCGTCGCTCGACACTGCTTTCTCCAAACGCGTTATTGCCATTCCCGAGGCAGCCCAGGGCAAAGTCGTCACGATTACATTTACCCGCGTTTCCGGCCAGGAGCTGAGCCGCAGCCAGCGGGCTCGTGTGTTCTCTGTCCTCCTCGACAACGTCCAATTGGACAAAACCGATCCGTCCGCCTTGCAGTTCACGGACTCGAGCGGCGACGCGGGAGACGGCTCGGTCTTCTTTTTTGAGTCGGATCCAGAGCAGTTGCCGACCAATCAGTCGACGCCGGATGAACTCCCCAATTCGGTCACGGAAAACTTTGTCACCGAGTTCGATCCCACGCCGATTCAGCCTTTGCCGCCGCTGAGTTTCGTTCCCGCAGTTGTAGGAATTGACAAAAACACGCTGATCGTCACCAACACGTCCAACGTGGATCGGACCGTTGGGTTCCGCATCGCTGCCAATCACTTCCTGCGGTTAACGGGAATCAAGGTTAACGGAGTTAGCAAGACGGTGGATGGCAGCGGGTTCTTCAATCAGAATGAACAGGCCATTTATGGGACGTTTCTTGAGAATAATCAGTCCAAAACACTGATCGTTCCTGCCGCGAGCAACGGCTCGCCTGGGAAACTGGAAATGGAATTTGAGTCGGTCCTGTTCCCGACCTACATGAAGAACATCGCGCCAAACGAGCCTCCGGTGCAATTGCTGGATGCCGTGATCACTTCTTACGAAACGTCGACCGGACCCAAGCCGGCGCTGCTGACAAAGAACTTCCGCTTGTTCTTCCTCGTGGACGCGGGCGATGACAGCTTCCAAGACAACACCATCCGCTTCGGTGCGACGCTGGAGAATCAAGACCGATCGATCCGCCTGAGCGTACCCCGGGGAGTCAGCGTCAGCGTCCGTGATAGTGTGGGACCGCCGGAAACATTCAAGTTCGACGACCGAACCCAGGAGCTCAGCTATATCGCTCCCACGGTCGATCCCGCCAAGCGGATCGAGTCATCGGGTGCGTTTTTGGTGTTTAAGAATGAAGCGACTGGGCGCGCGCTCAACGACTTTGGACCTGGCACGGGGCGAGAAGAGACGAAGATATTCGGGACGGCGACATCGGCTCACGTGCTCACGGTTTCGCGTGAATCATTTAAAGCCCAGATCGCCGATTTACTGCTTAAGATCGCCTTGAGCCAAGCCAGCTTCACCGATGCCGGCCTGCAAGCATTTCGCCGCCTGCTCTTTCCGAGCGGAACGGCGTCTCCAGTCCTTGACGCCAATGTGACTTTGTTGTTCGAGTCACTGCTGCAAGAGTTGAATGCCACGTTCCGCGTCGTGGCTAATACCGGGGCGTTTCCGGAAATGCAGATCAAGACGATCGACACCGCGGGCGGCGACGTCTCGTTCCTGTTTAATCGACTCGATGCCAATCCCGATACGAGCACGCTGGCCCACGCGAGGCTGAACTTTGCCTCAGGCACTTTCGAGTCGCTCCTGGTTCAGACGATTCCCTACGACACACCGTTCTTCGGTCGCCAAAACTTTGCCCCGCGCGAATTCCTTTCTGCGGCCTCTCTGGCCTATCGGATGGACCTGGTCATCAATCCGTTTCGCGAGAGCAGCATCACCCTTTGGGTCGACAATCTCAGTGACCTGGCGGACCGGCCCGAGTTCGTCCCGAGTAGCGACACCGCCGCGGCGCGCGAGGAAAAGATTCGTGCGCTTGGGAAGCGGTTTGGCAGCACGCTCGCTCACGAATTCGGCCACAACCTGGGACTGTTGGACGAGTATGACACGCTCACGATCGATCCGCAGACCAGGCGGGTGCGCACGACAGACGAGCGAAGGAATTCAGCCATCAATGGCTTGTTTGGACCGAACCTGATGACCGTGGGCGGCCAGTCGAACCTCTCCGAAAATCAGTTGGAGTCGCTCCGCCTCTCCCTCAATAATCCGACTCTGCCGCAGTTCTCTACCAGGCCGCAGTTGGAGGCGTTCATCTACGACTATTGGAAGAGAGCCCTGGACCACAACAAACTGCTCTACAGAGGCAAAATCTCTTTCACGAAAACGATCCCGAGTATCTACGTCAATTTCCCCACCGCTCCCACCACGGCGACTTTTCCGATCCTCGCCGAAACCCGTTCGACGCGAGCGGCCGAGGCGCTTCGCCTGACTGCGACAACGCCAGCGCAAGCGCCCGCCCCGACGCTGGTGGCGAGTTCAACCGTCAGACCCACGAGCGCTTCAGCGGTGATCTTCACCAGCGGAGGGGCTGGGTTTAGCACCTTCGTGGCCGGCAATAACGGCGGGACTCGGACTCGAGGTTTGTTCGATTTTGATGCCACCACGACGGCCTCGGGAATTGCCGTCCGCCCAGTCGTCACTCCCGCGGGAGGCGACGGAGTTTCCGGTTTGCGAGGGATGCTCGAGCCCTTCTTCCTGGGCGGCTCGCAATTGCTCCATTTCCTGGATGGCGCCTTCCAAAATACAAGTCGGGTCATCGCCAGTTTGGGCCAGCTCGGACATGATTCGATCTTGGGCAACGTGGATTTCCTCACCACCGCTTTCCAGCAGTTCGGCTACGCCGCGACTTCAGCTAATTTTGCGGCATTCGCGGCCGCTGCACCGCAGCGGTTGCTCAACGTGACCTTGGCGGGCGTTGAGGGGTTCATCACCGACCCGCTAGGGCGGCGCGTTGGCTTCACGACTCAAACTGGCGCGTTGGCGGAGATTCCAGGGAGTCAATATACCGGCGGAAGCACGGGGACGGCCTACCTTCCCGAAGCCCTTAAAGGCACTTACTCGTATGATTTTCGCGCGGTGGGCGGGGGGGCTGCTCTCGTCCACGTGGAGAGTGGCAATAAAGCGCTGACCGGCGGCGTTAGTTTGCGGCAGACAGCCACTGCTGGCACTCGACTCAACGGCACTTTTGTCATTAAAGAGGCGCCCCTCATTCCTGGATTGCCGGACTTGTTCGAGATCAAGAATCCGGTGCTGACTGCCAATCTTCGGATCACCATTTCTCCGAGTAGCGTCCAAGTTAGCGGTGACTTGACGATTACGGCCGATTCCGCAGCCATATTCCCGAACTTGGAGACCGTCGCAGTTGACGGCGTGATCACCGCACAATCGATTCTTGGACGGCTGGATCTCGACACCACCAGCAGTTCCGTCGGCCGTTTCGTCTTCGAAGCAAACGCGGCCTCCTTGGTTTTACCGGATGTTGTAACCCTGACGGCGAGCGGTGACGCGCTGGGCCCGGCATTGCGCGTGATCATCGATCCCAATTCCAACGAGATGGCGCGGTTGCGGAATTTGGAAATGTCGTTGGCCGTGCTGCCGGACCTTGATCCTCAACTGCGCACGCTGGATCAGGCAATCGTGCGTAAGAACGGCTTTTCGCTCACCAAAGCGGCCACCACAGGGGCGTTCTCCGCCGGGACATCGCCTCGAGTTCTCCATGTGGCGAGCGGCACGTTCAGCCTGGCGCTCGATGCCATTCTTCGACCGACCTTGGCCCTCTCGGGCAGCGTTCAATTTTCAAGCCCGAATCTTCAAGTGCTTCCCGACGCCCCCGCGCAGACCAGCTTCACTCTGGATGGGGGAGCCACGGGCACATGGGATTTCGGCACCGGTCGACTGACGGTTAACGCTCCCAATTTCCAGGGCAGCGTGGCTGGAGTGCTCGACGTAACCGCGGCCAATCCCCGCCTCACGTTCAATCCCAAAGCCGCCCCGGGGGACGATCTCCTCGCTTTCACGAACCTCGCGGGCCGGTTGAACGTCATCGCCGATCCGGCCGGTAGCCCTTCCGTCACCTTGACTCGCCTGGCCTTAAACCACGACGGTTCGGTCGAACTCTCCGAAGCGGACGTCGTTTTCCCGGCAGGCTACAACAAGAAGCTGGGACTGGCGGGAATCATTCCCGCAGAAATCACCCGCATGCGCGTGCGATTTCCGGACCCGAAGAATTTTGACAGTTTTGTGCTGGTGACGGACGCGGTGGTCGATCTGTCGCTTTGGAATCGGACCTTTACCACCACGCTTAAAATCGGCGGAGCCAATGTCGCCACTGGCGGAACGGTGAGCTTCGGTTTGCGCGTGGCCTCGTTGCGTCAGGGGCAATTCGCCGTTGATTCGCTCGGCCAAGTGGAACTGACTCTCACCGGGTTGCAAGCGGCGGGGCGAACCTTGAGCGGGCAAGTGCGCCTGGGTGCGATTGCGAACGGAGAATTGCAGAATATCGTCGGCGCCGATCATGAGATTGATGGAACGTTTACGGTCACCAGCGGCAACGGCGCAGGCGGGACTTTTAGCAGCACCGGGGACTTCGAAACGGCTGCGGACGGCCGCAGCGTGCTGACGCTGCGCAATTCTGTCGAGCTCGGCGCGAATGGAAGCAGTGCCCGCTTCGATTTCAGTTTGATCGTCACGGGTCGCCGGATCAGTGCGGCGCCTGGCTTTTCGCTCGAGACGACGGTCCAATTGGATTCCATCACCTTAAGCAATCTGCGGATCGACCTTTCTCCGGTCGTCATTATCACCAGCACCACGTCCGTCCTGGCCCAGAACGGGGTCGAATTCCGGGGAGTGACCGTCACTTTTCCCAATTTTCCGCAATGGCAAGGAGCGGTTGACAGTCTCGTCCTACGGGAAGGCCGAATTGTCGTGAGCAATCTGACCGTCACCTTGAGCAGTGGCGTGGTCGGGGATCCTCTCAATCCGTTTTTGACCTTGGCGCAACCTGCGACGGTCCTGAATCTGACGCTAAACCAGGTGGGAG